>JAKQEQ010000184.1:0-2500 GCA_029556545.1 Candidatus Hydrogenedentota bacterium | reverse complement strand
CTATCGATTGCGAATTGTTAAGGAACAGGCTCTCCGCGCGAGCACCATCCGGGGTCGTTCTGCACCGCCGGGAAGGTATTGCCACGAGCGAACAGCGAAGAAGAGGAATTGTAGCGCGATTATCCGCGTCACGCAACCCTTCCTCGTGTCACGCTCGGCGTCGCCGGTTTCCCGCCCGCGATCCGGAGCGCGCTTCCTCGTCTGCCGGCTTCGGGTACTTCCACTTGTTGTGGATCCACAGCCAGTCCGCGGGCGACTCGCGGATCGTCGCCTCGAGGTGCCGGGCATAGGATTCGACGATGCGGATTCCGGCGTCGTGGTCCTCGTCGTACGGCGGCTCGGCGATGACGCTCAGGTGGACTTCGTAGCGGCCCCGGGCGATGCGCTTCATCGCGACGTAGACCACCGTCGCATCCGCGTAGCGCGCGATGCGCTCGGGGCCGAGGAAGAACGCGGTATCGCGATTGAGGAACCGGATCCAGTGCTTCGGCATGCGCTTCAAGGGCGTCTGGTCGGCGAGCAGCGCGTACGCGCGCGGCTCGTCGCCGCGACGCATCACCTCGTAGAGGAACGAGCGATGCGGGATCGGATTCGCGCCGAAGCGGCGGCGCGCGTCGCGCACGTACGCGTCGACGTCCGCGAGCCGCAGCGGCTTGTAGACGACGTCGATCGGGATGCCGAGATGCGCGCCCGCCGCCAGCAGCAGCCACTCCCAGTTGCACACGTGGCCGGCGAGCATGATCACCGAGCGGCCTTGCGCCTTGCAGCGCTCGACGATCTCCGGATTGAGGATGGTCACGCGGCTGCGGAGCGCATCGGCGCCCGCTCCGTAGCCCCAGATCGCCTCGAGCAGCGTGGCGCCGAGGTTTCGGTAGCAGTCGCGCAGGATCCTGCGGCGTTCCTTCGGAGGCAGTTCGGGGAGCGAGCCGTCGATGTTGGCGCGCGCGAGCGGGACGCGCCAGCGCACCACGTAGTACGCGGCGAGGAACAGCCCGAAACCCACGGCGTGGAGCACGGGCAGCGGAAATGCGGCGAGAATGCGCAGCAGGATCGCCATGGCACAAGCGAGCGCGCCCCGGACCGGCCGGGGCGCGAGGACGAGCAACCGATGAGCCTAAGCGAAATCGACCCGTACGGCAACGCCGCTGCAGCGTCGCCCCGCGCATTGTCCTCGCCGGAGGAAGACCTGCGGCTGTGGTGGTGCCCGCTCGAGACGCGCGACGACGCCGTGCCGGCGTTGCGCGCCGTCCTCTCGCAGGACGAGATCGAGCGTTCGGAACGCTTCGGCACCGAGGCCCTGCGCCGCCGCTACGTCGCCGGTCGCGCCGCGCTGCGCGCGACCCTCGGGCGCGCCCTGGGCGTGGCCGCCGCCTCGGTGCCGATTCTGCGCGGCCCGCGCGGACGACCGATGCTCGCGCCACCGCACACGCTCGACTTCAACGTGACGCACACCGAGGGCGTCGCGGTCATCGCCCACCTCGCGCGCCCGGGCTGGCGGGTCGGCATCGACGTCGAGAGCATCGATCGCGAAGTCTCCCACGACGCGCTGGCGCGAAAGTTCCTCACCGCGCGCGAACGGGCGGCGGTCGCATCGCTGGACGACGACGCGAGGCGCTGCGCATTCCTGCGCCGCTGGACCTGCAAGGAAGCGATGAGCAAGGCGACCGGCGACGGGCTCTCCGCGCCATTCCGGGAGATCGGCATCGACGTCGTCCGCGACTTCGCGGCTGTCGAGGGCACCGGAGCCTACGATCCCGCGCGCTGGACGCTACGCCCGGTGGCGATCGGAAAGCGCCTCGCGGCGACCGTCGCGCTCTGGTCGCGGGCGTCTTGACCGACAGGATGTCGGACAGCGGCCGACTTGCGGCGCGCCGGATGCGGGCGTAGCATGTTCTATGACATTGGCATAGTTCAGCCATTCCCCCCGAGGCAACCACGGAGGCCCGCGATGCTCAGCTTCAATCGGAACGAACGCACCGGCGATGCCAAGGCCGCCGACAAGAATGGACTGCGCCCGTCGATGACGCTCAACCCTCCTCCGGGAAGCGGCTCGGCTGTCGGGCGTTACGCGCCGACCAGCGGCCCGGCTGCCGCCGTACCTCCGGCCAGTCCGCAGGCCCCCGCGAGCGCACCGGCGCCTGCCGAGACGACGACCGAGGCCACGGCGGCCGCACCGGCTGCCGCGACGGGCACCGGCGGCAGCAAGCTGATCGTCGGGCGCAACGTGAAGCTCAAGGGCGTCGAGATTTCCGACTGCGAACTGGTGGTCGTCGAAGGCCAGGTCGAGGCCAGCGTCGCGAGCAAGGGCATGCAGATCGCGAAGCCGGGCGCGTTGAAGGGTACCGCGACGATCGACGTCGCGGAGATCGACGGGGATTTCACCGGCGAATTGACGGTGCGTCAGAAGCTCGTCATCAACGGGACGGGGCGCGTGTCGGGCACGATACGCTACGGCAGCCTGATCGTCGCCGAAGGCGGCGAGGTCACCGGCGACGTCCGG
>JAKQEQ010000166.1 GCA_029556545.1 Candidatus Hydrogenedentota bacterium | reverse complement strand
CCGGAGCTGTTCGGCGGCGCGGCTGCGTCCGCCAGCCGGTCCGGGGCCGAGATAGAGGGCGGCGACGGCAAGCGGACGTGGACGCGGGCACAGATTGCCGAGCTGAGCCGCAAGCCGGATGAGTACGCCAAGCACGAGGAGGAGATTGACGCCGCATACCGCGAGGGCCGCATCGTTGACTAAATGATGAGCGCGTTCTAGCGGCACGGCACGTCTTACCATAGAGCCACGTCCGACGGGACGCTAAACACGGGTTCCCGGCGCTAGGTCCGGGACGCGGAACATGCCCCACCAAGGGCCGCCGACGGGCGTAAAGCGGCATCCGTATCCTCAGGTACAAGGAGGCTCTTGGTGAGCGTCGCGAACTTCATTCCCGAAATCTGGTCGGCAAAGCTCCTGCTCAACTTCCAGCGCAAGCTGGTCTATGCCGACCTCGTGAGCCGCGACTATGAGGGCGACGTGTCGCAGGCTGGCGATACCGTCCACATCAACACGCTCGGCGCGGTCACCATCGGTGACTACACGCCGGGCACGACCGATATCGACCCGGAGACGCTGGCCACCACGAAGCAGGCCATCACCATCGACCAAGCGCATTATTTCGCGTTCGAGGTCGATGACGTGGACAAGCGGCAGATGGCCGGCACGCTGACCGCTGAGGCGACCAAGAACGCCGGATACGGCTTCGCCAAGACGGTCGATGAGTACGTTGTGGACCTCTACGACGGGGTTGATTCCGGCAACGATATCGGCGCGGTCAACCTCGCCGACGGCGACGACGCGTACGACCTGCTGCTCGACATGCGGACGCTGTGCGCCGAGAAGGACATTCCGGACGACGGGCGCTGGTGCGTGGTTCCGCCGTGGGTCGCCGGGCTCCTGCTCAACAACGAGAAGTTCGTGAAGAACGCGGCGCTGGGGAGCAAGAGCGCGGACGCGCTGCTCAACGGCCACATCGGCCGGGCGGCCGGGTTCGACGTGTACGAGTCGAACAGCAACCCGGTCGTGACCTCCGGTGGAGACGACTACCTCGTGTGGGCGGGGACGCCTTCGGCCATCGGCCTCGTGACGCAAATCAACGAGGTCGAGGCGTACCGCTCTCAGGCGCACTTCGCCGACGTGGTCCGCGGGCTGCTGCTCTACGGGGCGAAGCTGCTCAGGCCGGACGGCATCGTGACCGCCGCGGCTACTTCCACGGGTAGCTGAGCGGAGTAGCGGAGTATGGAGCGGCGGGCTGGCCGGCCACTCCCGGCTGGCTCGCCGTTCCTATGGTGACGCCACATGATACGAGCCTCCCTCGCCTCCATCCCCGCTAGGTCCGCGGCGCTCCGGCACACCGTCGAGAGCCTGCTACCTCAGGTAGACCGCCTCGGCGTCTACCTGAACGGCTATACGGGCGTGCCCAAGTTCCTGCGCGGTGACCCGCGTATCGACGTGGCGCGGTCACAGACGCACGGGGACCGCGGGGACGCGGGCAAGTTCTTCTGGGCCGGGGCGGAGGACTACGACTACCACCTGACGTGCGACGACGACCTCGTGTACCCGCCGGGCTGGGCACAGACGCTCATCGCCGGGGTGGAGCGCTACCACCGCCGGGCGCTCGTGGGGATGCACGGCGCTCGCCTCGTGGAGAATCCCGCGGACTACCACCGCTCGGTGGAGACGCGATTCCACTGTCTCTCGGCGGTGGAGGGCGAACACGCCGTCCACGTCCTCGGGACCGGCGCGCTGGCCTGGCACCGCTCGCTTTCCGTCCCGCCGGATATCTTCGAGTGCCCGAACATGGCCGACCTCTGGCTCGCCCGCTGGGCGAACGCCCGCGGCGTCCCGCGTATCGTCCTCCCGCACCGCCGCGGCTGGCTGCGTCTCTGCAAGTTCCGGGGACCGACCATCTGGCAGGCGTCCTCCCGCGGGGAGGGCGGCGCTATGGACACCAGCGCCGAGCAGGCGCGGGTCGCCCGGGAGACGCCGTGGCAGCTCGCCCTCCCGCCGCGGACGCGCATCGTCGTCTCGGTTATCACCTATGCCCGGCTAGCGGCGCTGCTCTTGCTCCTGGACGACGTGGAGCGGGAGCGCAGCCGCTTCGACGGGGAGGTGGAGGTGCGCGTCTATGACGACGCCTCGCCGGAGTACGAGACCGTGCGTGACCTCTGCGCGGAACGCGGCTATGCGTTCACGAGCC
>JAKQEQ010000154.1 GCA_029556545.1 Candidatus Hydrogenedentota bacterium | reverse complement strand
TGGAGTCCGCAGGGAATGAACCGGCGTGGCGCCGCAGAAGGGAACGCGGGGAGAACGCGTTCCGCCATCGCCCCCGATACCGGCCGGAACGCCGGGCGAGGGGCTGAAGGTGTGGCAAGCGCGGCATCGTCCTGTGGAGACGCCACCGGGCCAGGGCAGGGACTGATCGAGCGGATGATCGCGCGCGAGAACCTGAACCTCGCGTGGAAGAAAGTAAGAGCGAACAAAGGCGCACCCGGCGTGGACGGCCTCGACATTGAGGCCACCCAAGACGTGCTGCGCAAAGACTGGCCGCGGATCGAAGCGCAGCTCCTGGCTGGGACGTATCGTCCCGCGCCGGTGCGACGCGTGGAGATCCCGAAGGCCAGCGGCGGCACCCGCAAGCTCGGGGTGCCGACGGTAATGGATCGGTTCATCCAGCAGGCGTTGCTCCAGGTGCTCGCCGCGCTGTTCGAACCGCACTTCTCCGCGCACAGCTACGGGTTCCGGCCCGGCCGCAGTGCGCACCAAGCCGTGCTCGCCGCGCGCGAGTACCAACGGCAGGGGAAGCGGTGGGTGGTGGACCTCGACCTCGCGAGCTTCTTCGACGAGGTCGACCACGATCTGCTGATCGCGCGAGTGAAGCGCCGGGTGAAGGATGTGCGGGCGATCCAACTCGTCCGCGCGTATCTGAACGCCGGCGTCATGATCGGAGGGCTGGTGCAGCCGACCGACAAGGGCACGCCGCAAGGCGGGCCGTTGTCGCCGCTGCTCTCCAACATCCTGCTGGACGACCTCGACCGGGAACTGGAGCAGCGCGGACACGCCTTCTGTCGCTACGCCGACGACTGCAACGTCTACGTTGGCAGCCGCCGTAGCGGCACACGGGTGATGGCCGCGTTGATCGGATACCTCGAGGGAACGCTCAAGCTGAAGGTCAACCGCGCGAAAAGCGCGGTGGACCGGCCCGTCAACCGGGTCTTCCTCGGCTACAGCTTCACCTCCCAGAAGGCCGCGAAGATCCGTGTACCACAGAAGACGTGCCGCAAGATGCGCGAGAAACTCAAGGAGCTGTTCGGCAAGGGCCGCGGGCGCAACGTGGGTCGGCTGATCCGCGAAGCGCTCAACCCCCTGCTGCGTGGCTGGATGAACTACTTCCGCCTCAGCGAGACCAAAGGCTTCGCCGAGGAACTGGACGGCTGGGTACGGCGCCATTTGCGCGCCATCCTCTGGCGTCAGTGGAAGAAACCGGGCACCCGGTACCGGCGCCTGCGGGCGCTGGGACTGGAGGAATACCGGGCACGCGCCAGCGCCGGCAACGGACATGGCGCGTGGTTCAACAGTGGAGCCTCGCACCTGCACGCCGCCTTGCCCGCGAAGGCGTTTGCGACGATGGGGCTCATCAGTCTGCTCGAAACACTTCAGACCGCCCAGGCCAGACGATCCGTTTAGGAACCGCCGGATGCGTGAACCGCACGTCCGGTGGTGTGAGAGCTGGGGAGGGCAATCCTCCCCGGCTACTCGATCCCAATGGGGGAGACTTCGTACTGCGGTTGTGCGTAGAAGTGCACGCGCGCCATGGTTGACCAGGGCCTCACGATTTCTTCTTTTGATCCCGGCTAGATTCTCCCGCCTAGCGGGAGTTTTTGGGTAACAAGAAAGCTATGGCGGAGCGCTTAGGGGTAGGCGCTCCGCCTCTTTTTTTGCCCCGATTTTCAGAGCGGGCGCAGGTCTTCGAGACGCCCGCAGTCGCGCCACTTCGCGCCATCCACGCGGTGGGCGCGAATCGCCGCTCCCGCCGCCGCC
>JAKQEQ010000153.1 GCA_029556545.1 Candidatus Hydrogenedentota bacterium | reverse complement strand
GCCGTCACCGTCTCCGCGCCGCTGTAGTCGAACGTCACCGTGAACGACAACTCCGTCGTCCCCGGGATCAACCACCCGTTCGCGTCCAAACCAGCCACCTCACGCGTCATCACCATCTGGCCCCATACCGGCGCCGCGGCGCAGCACAGCGTCACGCAGCTTAGAAGAAACAACACCCTTGTCTTACTCATACGAACTTTCCTTCCCTGTTCAGCCGTAAGCCAATTCCCGTCAATCTGTTAGAAACCGACTGCACAATTATAGGCGTTACGAGCTATTTCGTCAAGTACCTTAAAACGGCGTCCGCGCCAGCCGTAAACGCCGCGACTCACCGTACACTATTGCGAACCCTCGCACCGAATGACCCTTCCTGATTCGATCTTCGTACACCGACAAAACCCAATAATTTAAGGGCCTATTCCGCCTATTCCTCATCTCCCGATGTCTCGGTGGCTTCTTCCACGGCCTCGGGCGCCTCGTCGGCAACCTCCGTTTCCAAAGCCTCCGAAGTCTCCTCGACCGCACCATCGAGAGTTTCTTCCGTGTCCTCAGCGGCAGGGGTCTCACCCGAAACGTTCTCCGGCGAGACCGTCGCCTGCTCCGTTTCCGCCTCATCCGCTTGTTCCGTGGTCTCGCCCGGAGACGCTTCTTCCTCAGGCAACGCCTCACTCGGAATAGTCTCCGAGACCGTGATTTCCGGTTCCTCGGCAGGCACGAAGTACTGCGGATACAGTTCCATGAAAAGGGCGGGGAATTCCTCGCTGAGCCGCTTGAAGCCCGCTTTGGCCGCCTCGGCAACGGCAGTGTCCTCCGACTTGCCCAAGGTATCCACCCCGCTCATGGCGGCGGCAGTAGTCCAAGCCCGCGGAAACTTGCGGAACTGTTCGCAATAGGCGTCCACGGCTTCCACGTCGCGTTCGAGGGCTTCGAGGGCGCGCCCAAGCTTGACAGGCACACAGCGCGCCGCGAACGAGTTCGGCCATTGCTCGGCCACCTGCCGGTAGCGCTGGACCGCGGCCTCGTAAGCGCCCCGGTTCTCAGCGAGAAAGCCCAACGCCTCGGCGGCGTCGGCGGCATGCTCCGACTCGGGGAATTCATTGACGACGCGCAGGAAGTGCTCCTCGGCCTTGTCGTAATTCCTGGCGCGAATCTCGGCTTCGCCCGCAAGATACGCCGCTGTTGCGGCCCGCCGGCCCGCGGCCTCTTTCGCCAGGCCGTCGAGCAACGCGGCGCGGGCGGCGGCGTCTTCATTCTCGACGGCGCTCGCCAGTTGCGTCATCTCGGCCTGAGCCGCCGCCTTTCGGCTCACGCCGATATAGACCGCCACCAATATGCAGACCAGAACAAACCCCGCGGCCGCGGCATACAGCAGGGGGTTCTCGGCCACGTGATCGATGAGGGCCTTGGTGTCTTCCGACACCGTCCGGGGGGCGCCTCGCCCGGACACCGGACCCGCTGCGCGCGCGGCCGATTTCTTTCCTACCTGACTTCCAGCCATAGAATACTCGGTACTCCTTTCCGTTCGTGGTCGCTTCGCGTCGTTCACGCAATCGCGCGGTCCGACGCCTTGATTACGCGCGAGCGCGAGTTATTGCAGTTCTCCCCATTCACAAATCTTCCATTCGCCGTCCTCACGCACGAGGTGAACCGTCACCTGTCCCTGGACATTCACCGGCGGCGCGGCGTCCGGGTCTTGCGACTCCGCAATCGTGCCGAACGCTTCCAGCGCACGGGCTGTATCGCCCTCCACGACTATGCGCGGTCGCGTTCGCGTAATGCGAACGTTGCGATACGACCGGCGAATAAACTCAAGGTACTCACGGATATCCTCGTAATCTCGTCCCTGGGCATCGTGATAACGGGGGGATACGTGCGCCAGCACCTTGTAGACCTTGCCGGTTTCGACGCCCCGCTGCACATCGTCCAGCACGACGGCGATCTTTTCCTCGTCGGTGGCCTTGGCCCCGAGGCCCGGAATGGGCAGGGTGGACTGGCACGCGGCGACCGTCAAGAGTACGACGGCAAGAGACGCGCGTTTCATGGCCGACCGCCCGCCTGCGGCGCCGGCACCAGATGCAGCACGAGTTCCCGTGACCGCGCGACGCCGGGGGCGCTCACCGTGACTTCAAGGCGCTTGTCCAGCTTCGTAAACACCAGCACCGCACTGCTTTCCGCCTGGGTCACGCTTTCGAGGTGCCAATCGGAGGCCGGCAACTCGCGGATGTAGAACTGCGCGAGTTCCTGCACCGAGGCGCGCGACGAGTAGACCATCCGCCCGATTTGAAGCCCCGGCGCCTCGTAGACATAGGTCCGCGCGACGTCCTCTCGCGCATTGGCCGGCAGGGGAATATCAGGAAAACGCTGCTGTGCGGCGAGCATCAGTCCCGGCTCAGCGGGGGGTAACGCCTGATCACCGACTGCGGCGTCGTCCAACATTTCGAGCGGCGGCCCGTCGTCGCCAGTGGCGCATCCGAAAACGACCACGCCCGTGAATATCGCGCTGATAAGTATTCGAACCATGTCTCTTCCCCTCACTTCCGAGGAGCAGTCTTAGACTCGCCACCACTCGGTCTCTTGAACCCAAGCTGCGGCCAAGATAGAACCCCAAGCATAACGAAAGGACGCCGAGACAGTCAATTAGTCGAGCACTGTTCAAATGCGGTTGCTTCAAGCCGGGTCATGTCTTTTCCTATATTCGCGTCTATGGTACACTCCCGTTGTCTATTCTCGGTGAGGCAGCAACAAAGGAACGCCACGATGAGAACCTGTATGATCCTGTTGGCCGCATGGTGCCTTGTCGCAACAGCGTCGGGAGAATTCGCCGACTATGTGTTTGTACCGCCGTCGAAGACCGAAACCGAGGCCTTGCCGCGGGCTGTGGTCGAGGGATGGCTCGCGCAGGCGTGCCCGCGGTTCGTATTCGACACGTTGGCCGAGCAGAACGATGTGCTGAAGAGCTTCCACGCGGGCGCGCTCCCGCTGTGTGTGGCGGAAGGCTTCTCCCTCGAACTCGATGAGGCGGCGCTGTTCGACCAAGGGCTTGACGACGGCGATGCCCAAGTGTTCCTGGCCGCTGTCACGTCCCTAGACGCCATCGCCGTGCGTTTGCTGGTCGATCTCAGCGCGCTCGAAGCGGGAGACGAACTCTGGGTAATCGCGCCGGACGCGGCACGGGCCTTCGGTCCGTTCACCGCGGCGGATGCCGTCGAGGGCGGCCGCTGGTTGCACACCGTCTTCGGGGACACGGCGGTGCTGGCCGTCCGCACGAGCTACGACACGCCGCCGCCGCTGCAATTGCTGGGCCTTTCCCACTTCTTCGTGGAGCCGGCGAAGGCCACGCTGTACCCGTGCCCGGTCGAGGCGGACTGCGTCAGCGACACCGTATTCCAGGAAATCTCGACCGGCATCGGCATGCTCTTCATCCCATACAAAGGCTACAAGCAGGCCCAATGCAGCGGCGCTTTGCTCAATAACCCGGACACACCGGAACTCGAGGGCCTCGTGCTTACAGCGGACCATTGCTTCTCCGGGGGCAGCGTGAACACAACGGGAATCGAAGTGCTGTGGGACTACCGGGCCGCCGCCTGCAACGGAAGCGGCGTACCCGACCCCAACACAGTCCCGCGCAGCGTCGGCAGCCAGTTGCTCGCGCGCGACGACGTGTACGACGGGGCGTTCTTCTCGGTGCAAAGCGTGCCGGTCGGCGCACGGGGCCGCGCCTGGCTTGGTTGGGACACGCGGACGCCGGCGCTGAACGACGCGATCGCGGGAACGCACCACCCGATGGGCAAGCCGTTGAAGGCGTGTTTCGGCAGAGTCACCAAGCTTGATGTCTCGACATTCCTGGGCAAGAACCAGACGGAGGTGCACTGGGACGAGGGGATCACGGAGCAAGGCTCGTCCGGTTCCCCGCTGATGTTCTCGAATCTCAATTACCGCGTCTTCGGCATGCTCAGCAATGGGCCGACGCACGACTGCGCCAACCCATCGCAAAACCGCGATAATTACTCTTCTTTCCGCAGTTTCTTCCCGCGAATTCAGTGCCATCTGCTCACCGGACGCGAGTGCGAAGACGGTAACGGCTCGGGCGGGCTGTGCCCGGCGAAGGCCGCGTTCGGCGACAATGAGGAGGCGTTGGCGGCCCTCCGCGCATTCCGGGACAAGGCGCTGGCCGCGACGCCGGGGGGCCGTCGCTTAATCGCGGCTTATTACCGCCATGCGCCGCGCATGGCGGCGTTGGTGAACACCTCACCGCGCGCGCGCGGGCTGTTCCTGGCGTCCGCGGCGCCGTTCGTTGAGTTGGGCCGCATGTTGCGGTAGGGGCACAAGGGCGGCGGCAAGAGAAGGGGCGGAAGGGACCAAAGGGACGCGAGCGACCTAAATGACGGAAGCCGACGCTGGTCTTCCGGGGAATGCCGGCGGAAACAGGTGGTTGTCCCGTAGTCTACTGCCTGTCCCGGGCCCTTACGTCACTTTCGTCCCTTACGTCGTTTGAAGTGCATCACACGTGAAACTTTCGCGCCGGAAGGGTGGTCAACAAGAAGCTTCGTGTCTTCCCATCAGCCAAGAGGAGAACCACGCCGTGTTCGGGTTCCTGCGTCGTCATAAGATTCTGACCGCCTTGCTCGTGATTGCGCTGCTGTGCGGCGGCTGTTTCTTCTCCCGCATGCGCGGGCCGTACCACGACTACGAACGCGACCTCCTCAAACCGGAGCCCGGAACGAAACCGGCGCCGGGCCGCCTCGAAGTGGGTGTCGCGAAGCGAGACATCACCGTCAACATGGACGACTACGACCCGTGGGTAGACGTCAATGACAACGGCAAGTACGACCCCGACGTGGACACCTACACGGACCACAACGGCAACGGCAAATTCGACGGCATCTGGATTGCCGGCTTCGGCACAAACCGCCCGGCCAAAGGCATCAACGATCCGCAATGGGCCCGCGCGCTGGCGCTGCGCAACAACGGGGTAACGGTCGTCATTGTGTCCGTGGACGCCATCGGGCTCTTCCACAACGAGTGTATCCGCATCCGAGAACTGGTGGATCCGTCGCTGGACATCGACCACGTCATCATTTCCTCGACCCATTGCCACGAAGTGCCGGACACGATGAAGATCTGGAGTTTCTGGAGGCGGATCAAGGGGCTGGATATCCCCCTTATCGGGTTTGATTCCCGGTATCTCGAGAACTTGCAGCGGGAGGCCGCGGCGGCCGTCGAGGAGGCCGTACGCAAGCTCGAACATTGCGACATGTACTGCGCGACCGTCGCGCTGCCCAAGGAAGGCTTCGTGCAGGACACGCGCAAGCCCCATGTGCTCGATCTGAACATGTATCTGTGGCGTTTCACGAAGCCGGACGCGGACGAAACCATCGCCACGCTCGTCAGTTGGGGCAACCATCCCGAGACGCTCGGCGGCAGGAATTGCATCGTTTCCTCCGACTTCTGCCACTACCTCCGTGAAGGCGTCGAAAACGGCGTGCCCGATCCGAACGGGGTCGCGGGTCTCGGCGGCACATGTGTTTACGTTCAGGGCATGATCGGCGGCCTGATGACGCAATTGCGCATCGAAGTGCCCCATCGCGACGGCATCCGCAAGTTCAAAGAGGACGGCTTCGAAAAGACCGAGGCCCTCGGCGAGAATGTCGCGATCGCGGCCTGCAAGGCGCTGCGCGAGCCGGCGCTGGTGTGGAAGAATGAGAACCCGCTTGTCGCCGTTACGGCGAAGACGTTCCTGGCCCCGATGAGCGGCAAGTTTAAGTGGGGCATCATGCTTGGTGCGATCCACGAAGGCTATTACCGGGGCGGGCGCGCAAAGAGCGAGGCGAACCTTCTCCGCATCGGCGACGTGCTCGTACTCACCGTACCGGGCGAGGTTTATCCCGAAATCGTCGAGGGTGGTATCGAGGCGCTACCGGGCCGCGACTTCGAGGTCGCGCCGGTGGAAACGCCGCCGTTGCGTTCCCTGATGGCCGGTCGCCAGAACCTCGTCGTCGGCCTGGCGAACGACGAGATCGGCTACATCATTCCGAAAAGTCAATGGGACACGAACCCCCCGTTTGTGCATAACGGCAAATCGCAGTATGGCGAGGAAAACTCACCGGGGCCGGATGTCGCGGCGACGTGGCACGGCGTGGCGAAAGACCTGCTCGCGCGGATGTATGCGGCGCATCCTTTCCAATGATCCGGGAGGCGCCGCCGATTTCAGGCGTCCGCGGCGCTCGGCGTCAATTTCCGCATGAGGCGCATGACGGTGTCATACGCGTAAGGCTTGTGCATGAACCGAACCCGACGCTCTCCCTCAAACTGCTGGAGCGCGTGGTCTTCGGAGAACCCGGAACAGACAACGACCGGTACGGCCGCGCCGTAGGACGCAAACGCGCGATAGGTGTCCGCCCCGCTCCTGCCAGGCATCGTGAGGTCCAGCAAGACCGCCACCAGCCGGTCACGGTGTTGGCGGAAGAGTCCCTCGGCCACGACACCGTCCTCGGCGCAAATCACCTCGAAGCCCAAGTCTTCGAGGATTTCCTGGGCCGTGATACGGACCATCTCTTCGTCGTCGACCACGAGCACAAGCCCCTGACCGCGCCAAGAGACGGTCTCCGCGGACGCCGGCGCCGGGGCGCCGGAAACCTGGCCCCGTGCCGCGGGAAACAACACGCGGAATACGGTCCCGCCGCCGGGCGTCGATTCCACGCCGAGCGCCCCGCGGTGACGGCGTACTATCCCGACGGCGACGGATAGGCCGAGCCCGCGCCCGGCAAATTTCGTGGAATAGAAAGGCTCGAAAATGCGCGGCAGCGCCTCGGGGTCGATCCCACACCCCGAATCAGCCACCTCGATGTAAACATAGCGCCCTGGCCACGGGTCTTCGCAGACAACGCACTGGGCCAGTTCGTCTTCGCTATAGTCCTTCTCGCCCGTGCATATAGTGATGCGTCCGCTGTCTTCGCCAAGTGCTTCCGAAGCGTTGGTCGCCAGATTCATGACTAGCTGCTGGACTTGAATCGGATCGGCCACGATTGGAGAAAGCTCCTCCGCGCACGCCAGCGTCAGTGCCGCACGCTTGGTCACCGAGGCGCGCAGGAGCGGCAGATTGTCCTGAATCAAGCGCGACACGTCAAGAAACCTCGGTTTAATGGCGCTCTGTCCGGCATAGGCCAACATCTGTTGCGTCAGTTCGGCCGCGCGGCGCGCGGCCTCTACCGCGGCTTCAAGTAGGGCGCGGGTCTTATCATCCACTTCACCACGTTCGAGCGCCAGGCTCGTATTGCCGAGAATTCCCGTGAGCAGATTATTAAAATCGTGGGCGATGCCGCCAGCCAACACGCCGAGGCTCTCGAGCTTCTGGCTCTGCTGCATCTGCTGTTCAAGGTGACGCCGCCCGGCCTCGGCATGCTTGAGTTCGCTGATATCCTGCACCACCATCTGCACGCCCACCACTACGCCGTCCGGACTGGAAATCGGAAAACAACTGGCCAGCCACACCCGCGGCCCGGCCCCTTTCGCGACCGAGGTCACGGACAACTCAAAATTAGGGCGGGCGTGTCCGTTGCGCGTCACTTCATTGCAGATTTGCGCCAGCGTGCGGCCCGTCTCGGGGAGCCAGTCCTCGACCCGCCGACCAATGTGGTCTTCCGGGGACAGACCGTCCATTTCGGCCATGCGCCGGTTGACCCGTTGGAAGCGTCCCTCGGGCGACACCAGGCATAACCCCGCCGGCGCCGTATCATAAAGGTTTTCCAGTTCAGCGAGTTGTTGCCAGGCACGGGCCTCGCTCAACGCCAGCGCGTGAGAGTACTGTTCGGCGGACTTTAGCGCCAGTTGCCGTTTCTCGCTCTCCGCCATGAGCCGTGCCCGCGCAAGCAACGCGTCAAGAATCGCCAGATACGCGCTCGCGAACAGGATACCCATTCCCAGGAAGAGCAAGACGTCATCCAGATATGGCATGTAGAGCGCGCCGTCCCGCCCGAAAAACGGCACGCGCCGCACAGGCGATAATTCGTCTATCGCGTTCATGAATTGGGAGAAGATGACAAGTGCCGCGCCAGTGAATACGGCGGGCGTCACTTTCGGAATGTACGGCGTCTCAAGTGCCACCAACATGGCGCTGCCGCCGATCAGCAGCGCCGCCCCGAAGAAGAACGCGCTCGCTACGGACTCCGCAAGCAATTCCTGGCGCCAGACCAGGAAAGTTACAAACACTGTCGCGATGCCGCACGCCATCATCGCGAACACGGCCCACATCCGGCGGCGGATATCGGCTTCGGCCATCGTTCTTACCCCCTTTTCCCAAACCGCGCTTCCTGACGTCGCATCCATGGTAAGGCATTTTCGCCTTTCGCGCAAGGGGGGATACGCCGCTGGATTCAAGGTCCAAGTGCAACACGCTAAGTTCTCAGATTACGGACACTTCCGCAAGAGGCTTTCTTTTGGAGTGCCGTGTCTCCGAATTGGGTGAGAGACACGCCCCTCCAAACGAAAGCCCAGTTGGCGAAAAGAATGTTGCACTTGGAATCTGAATGCAGGGCCGTACATATCCACGCGGCTCGGTTGTCTTTGTGGAGTCCCGAGACTCATGGGAAAAGCCTAACGCCGGGCCGGCGTAAGCGCTTGCGCCGCGTGGGGGGCGCGCGGTAAGCTGTGCGCGCTGGGGGGCAACACCTGGACGGATTGTCGTGAAGTTCGATCCTGATACGATACGGACGCTGGTCGTGAAGATCGGCACGCAGTTGCTCAGCGGACGCCGGGCCTTCGAGGGCATGGTCATGGAGGCGGTGGTGAAGGAGATCGCCGCCCTGAAGCGGCGGCACGACCTGAACGTGCTCATCGTCAGTTCGGGCGCGGTCGGCTGCGGCATGAACGCCCTCGGCCTCACCAAACGCCCCGCGGACCTGCGCAACAAACAGGCCGTCGCCGCCGTGGGCCAGGCGACATTGATGCACTACTATGAGACCCTGCTGAAAACCTACGGCGAGGGGCTCCGCAGCGCGCAGGTGCTGCTCACGTGGTCGGACTTGGACAAGCGCCAGAGTTACTTGAATGTGCGCAATACGCTCAACACCCTCTTCAGCCTCAAGACCGTGGTGCCCATTGTGAACGAAAACGACTCGACCGCGGTCGAGGAGTTGCGCTTCGGCGATAACGACACCTTGGCCGCGAAGATCGCCGCGAAGATCAACGCGGGACTCCTGATTATCCTGAGCGATGTGGACGGCCTGTACGACGGGAATCCCGCGCAACGCGCGGACGCGAAAATCATCCCTTATGTCGAGCGCGTCACGGACGAGATCGCGGCGTGCGCCGGCGGCGCGGGAAGCGTCGCCGCGACGGGCGGCATGCGCACGAAACTCGAGGCGGCGCGTATCGCGGCGGCGGCGGGCGTGCCCGTGATCATCGCAAACGGCAACCGCCAGGGCGTGGTTCGGGGCGTGCTCGAGGGCACGGTCCCGTGTACGGTGTTCGCGCCAGCCCGGGAGAGCCTGTCGCACCGCAAGCGGTGGATCGCGTTCGGGCGCGTCATGCAGGGACAGCTCATCGTCGACGACGGCGCGCGCAAGGCGCTCGTGAACCAGGGCAAGAGCCTGCTTCCGGCGGGTGTTGTCGAGGTCCGGGGCGAGTTTGACGTGGGCGCGGCGGTGCTCGTGCGCGATGCGGCGGGGCATGACCTCGCGCGCGGTCTGGTAAACTATTCAAGCCGCGACGTGGCCCGTATCCGCGGCAAGAAGACCGTCGAAATCGCGGGCATCCTCGGCCACAAGGATTTCGACGAGGTCATCCACCGGGACAACCTGGTGCTCTTGTGAATCGCGGCGGGAGAACGGCATGGCGGAAACGACTCATCCATCGCGCGTGACCATTGGCCTCGTGCAAATGACGATGGGGCCGGACTGCGCGGCGAACCTGCGCGCGGCGCAAGACGCAACGCGGCGGGCAGCGGCGGCGGGCGCGCGGATCATCTGCCTGCCCGAGTTGTACCGGTCGCAGTATTTCTGCCAGAAGGAGGACGCGCGGCTCTTCGACCTGGCGGAACCCGTGCCCGGGCCATCAACGGAAGCGTTCCAGGCGCTGGCCGCGGAACTCCGGGCCGTGATCATCGTGCCGGTCTTCGAGAAGCGCGCCCCCGGCGTGCACCACAACAGCGCGGCGGTCATCGACGCCGACGGCGCGTTGCTCGGCCTCTACCGCAAGATGCACGTCCCGGACGACCCGGCCTATTACGAGAAGTTCTATTTCGCCCCCGGCGACCTCGGCTTCCGCGTCTTCGACACGGCATTCGGGCGCGTCGGCGTGCTCATCTGCTGGGACCAGTGGTACCCGGAGGCCGCGCGCCTGACCGCGCTGCGGGGCGCGACGATGCTCTTCTATCCGACGGCCATCGGCTGGCACCCGCATGAAAAGGCGCAGTACGGCGCGGCCCAGCGCGACGCCTGGACGACCGTACAACGCGGCCACGCCATCGCGAACGGCGTCTATGTCGCGGCGGTGAACCGGGTCGGCTTCGAACGGCCCGTGCCCGAGCAGGCGGGCATCGAATTCTGGGGAATGTCCTTCGTGGCGGACCCGCAGGGCGTGATCATTGCGCAAGCGCCGGAGGACCGGGAAGACGTGCTCACCGCCGAGGTCGATCTCGAACATCTCGAAACCATCCGCCGCAACTGGCCGTTCCTGCGCGACCGCCGCATCGACGCCTACCACGGCATCGAGCGGCGTTTCCTCGAGGACGCCTGATCATGACCGCATCCACGGCGCCGCGGATGCCTGCGGAGTGGGAGCCCCACGCCGCAACCCTCCTCGCGTGGCCCGCGAACACGCGCGACTGGCCGGGCAAGTTCCAGCCGATCCCGTGGGTCTTCGCGGAGATCGTGCGGGGCCTCCTGCCGGACGAGCGCGTGTACCTCGCCGTGCAGTCGCCGGCGCACGAGGCGCGCGCCCGGCGCGTCTTGCGGCGCGCGGGCGTCGACAGCGACTTGATCACCTTCGTGCACGTCCTGCTCGACCGCGGTTGGATGCGCGACATCTCGCCGTGTTTCGTCCACGGCCCCGACGCGCCCCTGACCGCCGTGCGCTTCGGCTTCAACGGTTGGGCCAAATATCGCAACTACGCGCGCGACGCCTCGTGGGCCGTGCGCATCGCGCGCATGCTGGGCACGCCCGTGATCGACGCCGCGCACGAGGGACGCAAAGTCGTGCTTGAGGGCGGGGCCATCGACGGGAACGGCTGCGGCGCGCTCCTGACCACGGAAGAATGCCTGCTCGATCCCGCAGTCCAGGTGCGTAACCCCGGATTCACCCGCGCCGACTACGAAGCCATTTTCCGCCAATACCTGGGAATCGAAACGGTCATCTGGCTCGGGGCCGGCATCGCCGGCGACGACACCCACGGCCACGTGGACGACCTGTGCCGCTTCGTCAAGCCCGACACCGTCGTCCTCTGCCAGGAGACAAACTCCCGAGACGCCAACCACCGCGCCCTCGCCGAAAACCGCGGGCGTCTCGAGGGCGCGCGCCTCGCCCCGCGTCGCGCGGGGCTCCACGTCGCGCACCTACCCATGCCCGCGCCCCTCACCTTCGACGGCCACCGCCTCCCCGCAAGCTACGCGAACTTCTACATCGGCAACGGCGTCGTGCTCGTCCCCACCTTCAACGACGCCAACGACCGCATCGCCCTCGGCATCCTCGCCGAACTCTTCCCCGACCGCCGCGTCCTCGGCATCCACGCCCTCGACCTCGTCTGGGGCCTCGGCACCATCCACTGCCTCACCCACGAAGTCCCCGCCGCCCCTATGGCGTGAGTTGCCGGTCCAGCCGCGCGGACCACTTGATCCGCATCCGGACAGCGACTATCCTCAAATTGCCCAAGAACAGAGAAAGTGATGCTGTCCCAGCTTTCTCGGATGCATGTTGACACAACTCCAGATGGAAAAAGGCAAGAGCCCCGGTGAAGGACAAGGCTGGAAGCGTGACGTTTGACGCTATGAAAGAGTTGCCTGTCAGCCCTATCAAGAGCTCGTCGGGATTAGCATGGATAGAGAACGAATCTTGCCGTAACCACGATGCCGAGCAAGAAGTGATGGAAGGAAGGCCCTTCGCGTCTTGAAGTCGGTTGAGCGCGTCTTGACGATATGCATGAAGGGAAATGATCATGAATTGGGAAGACAGAATCACCATCGATCCGAAGGTGCTGGTCGGCAAACCGGTAATCCGCGGAACCAGGATCGCCGTCGAGTTCGTAGTCGAGCTTCTTGCGGAGGGCTGGACCGAACAGCAGGTGGCCGAGAACTATCCCGGTCTTACTCACGATGACATACTCGCTTGCCTGCGGTACGCAAGCGAAGTGCTGAAGTCGGAAAAAGTATACCTGGTGCACCAGTGAACTTGTTGGCGAACGAGAATTTTCCGTTGGCGGCGGTGAACGCTCTGCGCGCGGCCGGATACGATGTACTGTGGGCACGCACCGAAATGGCTGGAAGCTCCGATGAGGAAGTCCTTGCGCGGGCGCGGCTTGAGTCGCGTGTCATGGTCACGTTTGACAAGGACTTCGGCGAACTCGCGTACAGGTCGGGGAAACCCGCTGCATGTGGTGTGATCTTGTTTCGCCTCGTACCCTCCTCGCCGACATACGTCGCGGAACGCACAGTCGCCGTACTCCAAAGCCGGGATGATTGGCAAGGCCACTTCGCGGTGGCCGATGAGGCGAGGATCAGGCTGCGTCCGATCCCGAAGCTGCCGCATAATTTGCCGGACTTCGGAAAGTGAGGCATCGTATACGATGGGATGCAGGACGAAGCAGTCCGCCATAGCGGTGCGCTTCCCATTCAAGAACCAGAAGTCACGCGGAATTGGGCCATCCCACCTCCCCGCCGCTGCGGCTACGGCGTGAGTTGCCGGTCGAGCCACGTGAAGGTTTCTTCCTGCATTTCGAGGTTGAACACGTGGGGGACCGGCCAGAGTTTCGTCACGAGCCGGTCGCCCGCGCCCTGGCTCTCGTAGACGCGGCGGATGCGGGCGTAGGCGGCCTCGACGCCCGGCACGGGAAATAAGGGGTCCTGCTCGCCGTTGTAGTACAGCGTCGGTTTCGGGCACGCGATGGCGGCCACATCGGGGTAGTCGAGGTAGTTGCGCAGGTTCGGGACCAGCATCGAGAAGGCGGACTGGCCCTTGGTCTGGTTGTTGCCGGGCGCCATGAGGGCCTCCGTCGTGCCCATCCAGCAGATGGCCGCGCCCGCCGCAATGCGGTCCGTGGCAGCGCTCAGCATCCACGTCCGGTGGCAGCCCATCGACAGCCCCACGGCCCCGATGCGCGCGGGTTCGACTTCGGGCAAGGTCGCGACAAATTCGGCGCAGCGGACGTCGTCCCACGTGATGACGCCGGACCACGTCATGCCGACTTGCAGCAGGTTCGCGGCGAGGGTCTGTTGTTCCTCGTAGGCGACGCCTTCACGCCGGCCCCGTTCGCCCCAGAAGAGTGCGTCCGCCGCGAAGACGACGTAGCCGCGCGCGGCAAGCGCGTCGCCGATCCAACGCCCGCCGTAACAGGCGTCCACCCACTCTTGCGCGTCGCGCTTGACCTCGTGCGAGACGCCGAAGGGCCGCACCACTTTCTCCTTGCCGATCGAGAACCGCGCGCCGTGGTCGTGCAGCGCGATCATCGCCGGGAACGGGCCGGTCCCCTTGGGCACAAGCAGGTACGCCGGGATACGGCAGAAACCGGACACGTTGAACACGATCTTGCGCGCCTCGTAGGTCCCCCGGTCTTTTCGGTCCACGACGACGGCGTCGAAGGACGCCTCGGGCGGTGGTTCAAGGAGGCATTCGATCAGTTTCGCGCGAGCCTGTTCCCGCCAGACCGAGAACGGCGTCTCCCCCGAAGGGTCATACGCGAGCGGAAACGTCATCCGCGCGATCTGCGCCTCGGCGAAGGCGGGCAATCGCTCTTCCATACCATATCCAAGGTAGCCATCGCCGGTTGCGGGGTTCCCGGCCGCCGCCAGCGACACCAACCCGCCCACTATGCCGAACAGGACACGTTTCACCGTCGCCGTTTCCTCAATTGCGCGTACTTTGCCGACTATTGATGCCCAGTACGCTTCCTTGTCCCTACCAAAGGATAACTGGAAGCGCAACTCGATGCCAACAAACAGCCCCGCGCCGGAGACATCTCATACGCCGCGTCCAGCCAGACAAAAAACTCCGGCGGGAGGCCCTCTCGGGCGTCCCGCCGGAGCGACAGGTCAGGATGCGCTTACCGCGTGGCGCGGCGCATGCGGCGCGCCACGATCCAGCCGCTGAACAGCAGCGCGAGGGCCGCGCTCAGCATCGGCAGGGCCAGCACGACTCGGCTGACGACCACCACGGGCACGAGGGCCACACGGATGATCGACGCCAGGACCGGGCTGTCCGCCACGAACTGGGCGATGGCCGGGCTGAAGGCGTAGTACGTGTCCACGAAGGCCGAGCCGGCCGCGCTGTTCAGGAAGACCTGATCGCGCAGGTCGCGCAGCACGTCGATCTCAGCCGCCATGGGCGTGCCGTAGGCCGCGGTCGCGATGAAGCACGGGCCGCCGCCGCCGCCGCTGTCGCCGCCGGCCGCGAGGCCAAGGATCGCGATAAGCAGGCCAAGCAGCAGGAGCAACAGGTTCAGGTTGAGCTGCGGCGCAGCCCTGTACTCGAACACGCGAGAGAGACGCGCCGCCTCGACCGTCGGCGCCGACTTCAGGTAGATAACCAGGTCGACAATGCCCGCTTCGCCGCCGGAACTCGGGGGCGACTGCAAGCTCAACTCGAACTCGGTCGTACCGTCAGCCGAACCGGCCGGGAACGTGCTCACGACGCCGCCGATCTTCCCGGCGGTGCCGACGAACGCGACGCGGTCCACCCACGCCAGGCCGCCCAACGCGGACACGATGCGCAACGCATCGCCGCCGTTGGTGTTCGAGGCGGTGAAGGTGCCGCTCGCCGTGGCGAGACGGATGCCCGCGGCCACTTCGGCGTCGAACACGGCGTTCTGGCGCAGGCTGAAGCCGTTCAGGCTGTACAGGCGCGCCTGATCCACGAGGTTGATGGTCGTCGCGTCAGGCGTATCCAAGGCCAGCGCCGGGCTGACTTCGCTCCGCACGAGCGTGCTCTGGTAGGCCACCGCTTGCGGGATGACCGGCACGATTTGCTCGGCCGCGTAGTCATAGTTCAACTCGACGCCCCACATGGTCAGGCCCTTGCGCACGTCGGCGGCGGTCAGGCCGGAACCCGTAACCGGGAACGTGAGCAGCGCGGCGCCGGTCTGGACCGGGTTGCCGTTCACGTCCACAGTGCGGTCGAAGGTCGTCAGAGCGCTCGCGTTGTTGTACACGCCCGATCCGACCGGCGGCGTGGTCTTGCTGACCTGCAGCGGCCCATAGAGGTGCATGCTGAAGTCGTAGGCCGCCGGGATCAGCGCCCCGCTCTGTTGAGCGGTGAGCAGCGCGTCGAACGCACTGGTGCCGAGCGCTTCGGTGGTCGATTTCGCATTCGGAATCTGCACCGTGCGCGCGATACCGTATACTTCATTGCCCGCGGACGCGCCCAGCGCCGGCAATTCGAGCGTGATGTTGTCCGGCGACGCGCCGTCCCACACGCCGATCGTGTTGCCAACAGTCGGATTGATCACGAACGCCGTGGTCGCCACGCCGTCCGCGCCGATGTCATACTGCTTGAACGTCAAGGCATTGTTCGCTGTGTCAGTCCCGCTGTCCGGGCGCGTAGCGGTGAGGTTAGTCATAACCGCCGCCTGACCGCCCGCGAACCAACTCGCCGGCGCAACGGGGATAACGATTTCGGGGGGACCGCCGGCGGTGCGTTCGAAGACCGTGGCCGATGCGGTCTCGGGATTCGTGAGATCGTCCGCATTGCTGAAGGTAAGGACGGTTCCGGGAATCACGCCCGTACCGCTTACCTGCGCCACCACGCCGCCGAAGAGCCAAACCTCGGTGATGGCGCCGGACGGGCCTTGGAGCGGATCGGCATCGAGGTCAATCTGCGACACTTCCGCAAACACCGCCGTCACCTCGATGTCGGCATTGACGATGACGGTGATCGGGTTCGCTTGCGGGTCAGCTTCGCCGATGGCGCCTTCCCACCGCACGAACTCCCACCCGGAGCTCGGAATCGCCGTCAAACTCACACCGGTACCGCACGGGAACGTGCCGCCGTTAGGCTCGACAACGCCGAGACCAATCGTGCTGACCGACAGTGTGCACAGACCAACCAGCGGCTGGACCACAGCCGTAATGGTCGTGTCTTGCGTAACGGTCAGGTTCAGCGTGGCGTTGCTGCCGGCGTTGACGCCATTGACTTCCCAGTTCACCAGCGAGACACCGACCAGGGCCAGGCTCGCGCTGATGGCGTCGCCGTCGAAGAACTTGCCCGCCGGATCCGGGTAGTTGCCGGGCAGGTCCGCGGACTGACCGGGACTGAGCGCCACACCGCCCGGCGTGCTAATGGCGGATACGCTATCGCGCGTCTCCACCGTCACGGAGTACACGTTCTGTACGGACAACTGTTGGCTGGTAACCTGGTTGGCCGGATTGGCCAAGTCGACTACGGTAACATCGACCACACCCGTCGTGGCAACCGCGGGCGAGGAGATGTACATGGTGTTCTGATTGACGCCGTCATACGGGGTCACCGCGAAGTCCTGCTTCGCCGGTCCGAGCCGGAAGTCAGCCGCCGCGCCCGCAATCGTCACGGAGTAGGCGGCCGCCGCCCCGGCCAAGTCAAGGCCGGTCTCGGTCGGGAAGACGCCGGTAAGCGTCACGTCCGCGCCCGCGAAATTGCTCGGAATGCGGGACGGCGCAATGCTCGAAATTGCGAGACCCGAGTCAAACGGCGTAAACACGGACAGCGTCTGGAGCGAGGCATCGAGCGTGCCCGCGCCGACGTCCACCGCCACCGCGTTCGGGTCGATCAAACGCCAACCCTGTGCGTCGGGGTCGTTCGCCAGGTAGACAACACCCTCGAGGTCGTCCACCATCGTCGGGTACGACCACAACTGCACGGCATTCGTGCCGGCAAGATCAAGCCCGCTCAGCGCGAGCCCCACGGAAAGACTCGTACCCGTCAGGTCTTTCAGTTCGTTGTAATTCAGGCCACTATTGTAAGTGTAGAGGAGGCTGATCTGGACATACGAGGCCAGCGCGGCGGCCGGGGCAATGCCGTTTACAGCATCCGCCCATGCCTGGCGGTCTACCGGCGAGTCCACGCCGTCGATGCGGTCCAACAACGCGGCCAAGTCGCCCACAACCTCGACCAGGAGCAAGGTGGACTCGCCGCTGTCCACAAGACCTTCGCCCACCAAGGCGTCCGTGTTCGGAGCAGTAACCTTGATGTCCGAACCGAGTTGCACGGAGTACGTGCCCGCCGCTTTTCCGCCCAGGCCCGTGTCATCGAGATTCGCGACGAGGATCGTCCGCGCCCGGCCGTCCTTGTTCTGCGTGGACACCCAGAGTTCTCCCGGCGCCACATCGTTGAACAAGTCGTCGGGAAGTGCGTTGTCATCCACGTCTACTGAAGCCTCGGTCTGCGCAAGGGTGAGGCCGACTGCTTCAGCCTCGGAGTTGGTGGCCTCGTACTGGAGGCTGACCTGCGCCTTCACCTGCGAAGCGTTCACCAAGGCGTAGACAAGGATGCTCTTCTGGATGTTCGCCAAGCCGGCCTGGTAAAACCCCGGCCCGATGTCCAGCAGGCCCGCATATCCCTCCGCGGCGCCCACGACACCACTCACCTGGGAATCATCGCCGACCCACAGGTCAGGCGGGGTCCACGGGCTCTGGTCCGTGGTCTGCGCGGCGAAGTGGACCGTTTCCGTGCCATCGCCGCCGGCGAGCGCCGCCTGCACCGGAATGATGATCGGCGGAGTCGCCGCATTATCCGAAGGCGTCTTGACCGTCGCGCCCTCCAGTGCGGATAGCAGGGTGATGTCGCCCACTTGCTGAATACCCAGAATCTGATTCAGCAGGTCGACCATGTCGATCCGCCCACTTTGGTCCGCCGCGCCCGCGGTATCCACGGGACGCGAGGGTACCAAGCCAATGCCCAGCGCTAACACCATCATCAGGCTGACGAGTAACGCCAGTACTAACTTTTTGCTGGTCCCCATGACAATAGTCTCCTTTACGCCTTTCCTCTACACAGTACACTCAAAAAACCGCAACGGCCCCTCTGGTCGTCACGTCATTCCATTCATCCTTCCGCTACCCCTCAAAATTGGCCGGCGTTGGGGGTAGGAATGCCCTCCGAGGAGAGCCATACTGCCACTCCAAACTTCCTGGTCCCGTATTATAAAGCGGTTTCTTCACGCTTGTCAACACTTTATTTGGGCAAAGCCCTGCATTTTTGGCGGGCTACCCCTGCCGGAGGAAATGGGGATAGACTGCCGCGACCGTGCACGGCAACGCAGCCCCGCGCCTCGCGGGGCTTGCCGTTCTCGGCAACACTCATGGACTGCCTCATTCGCATTACTGCCTTCCCCTATGTCTGCCTCAACCATCTTAGCACTAAAAACCCTGCGGGTCAAGCCCGCGGCGGGGCCTCCTCCGCCCCTCGCTCCGGCAACCGGGAACGCACCGTAATGTACACAAGCAAACCGGCAATTACAAGTCCAAGACTGATCGCCTGCGAGAGCCGCAAGTGCACCAGAGGAACCTCATGCGTCGGATCCGCCCGGAAAAACTCCACAAGGAAGCGCAAGACCCCGTAAAACACTGGGTACAAGAGCAGCAAGCCGCCTTGGCGGGTGCGCCGCGGGTACACATAACAGAAGAGAAGATAAATGACAAACAGGCCCAGACTTTCATACAGTTGCGTCGGGTGCACCGGGTGCGGGTGCCCGGCATCCCCCGGCGCCGCGCCTTGCCGGATATGCTCATGGAGCAAGTAACCATGCAGGGCGCTTCCCTCCGGATACACTACGCCCCACGGCAGGTCCGTCGGCCTCCCCCAGCAACAGCCGTTAAAGAAACAACCCAGCCGCCCGATGGCGTGACACAGCGGCACGTAACTCACCACGAGGTCGCCGATCGGCAGTATCGGGACCCCCTTGACACGTAAGTAGATGACCGCCGCCGCCCCGCCGATGATGCCCCCGTAGGACACCAGTCCCCCTTCCCAGATGCGCACGAGGCTCAAGAGTTCGCGCGCATCGCGATACTCTAGAATGTAATAGACCTTGGACCCGACCAGAATCCCGAGGAACAGCCAGAGCGCACCGATCGGAGTGACCGGAAAGGGCTCCGCCAACCGTTCGTTGTGGCGGAAAAAAAGATACACCCCCAGCAGGAAGGCGCCGGCCATCAACACGGTATACGTGTGGAACTCGAATACCCAGAACTTGAACAGCACCGGATACATGAGCGCTTCTTACCCTTCCGATCTTTCGCCTGAACCCTTGAAGGCGGGTTAGAGCCCGCACTGCACACCGCTATCGTGAGAAGTGCGGCCTTCAGGCCGCCGGACACGGCCCGACGCCCGCATCACATGCGCGCACAAGAGCAACGCCATCGCGCCGCCGAGGAAGACACCGTCCCCGATCACGCCCGCTTCCTCGCCTGGACGCGACTTGGCCGCGCCGCGATACCCGAGAGCGGGCGCGGCGCTGAACGCGCTTTCGCACCCCGACGCGGTTCGCGCCTTCACCCAATAATAGTACTGGAACACAATCACTTCTCCGGGCGGGCAGCAGGCGAACCCGCCGGAAGTCTGGGCGGGCCGCGCCGTCACGTCGCTGAACCGCGTGGCGCTCTCCCATCCCATGCCCAGCGGTACGGCGTGCGCCGGATCCGCATCGTCGCTCCGATATACGCGGTATTGCGCGCCCGGCGTGGCAACGGGGTCCCATGTCACCTCGACCCGATCCTTCAATCCCTGCGTTGCCTGGACCGCGCTCGGCGCTTCCGCGGGGTCGCAGCCAACCAGAATGCCGCCGTCCACAAAGGCGACGGGGATCTCGGCCGCGCCCGCGGAGGTGGCGCTGCTCTCATCGCCGCCGACCACCGCGACAAATTCGCCCGATCCGCCGCTCACGAGCCTGAAAGCCGCGGTCACCAGGGGCCCATCCCCGATCTCGAGGGTGTTTAGACCCACAATTACCAGCCGTAACTGGCCAGGAAAAGGAATGTTGTGGGAGACCAGCTTTTGCGCGTCCAAGAGCGTCTGATCGGGACGCACCGGCGCCGTCGCAACGGTCGGCTCGCCCTCAAGGTCTTCCTGCACGAACTGGTAATAGGTCTCCTCGGGCGACACCTTCTCGGGGTCGTACTCGAGGATGAGCGTGAGCGCGGCCGGGCGCGTTCCACCGCTCTCAAGCGACACCGGCAATTCGGCAACATCCCCCGGATTGCCCGTGCCCTCGCCAACGATGAACGTGACCGGCGGCTGCGCGGAGGCAACGACCGCTAACGCGATCGCCAGCCCGGCCGGCAGGGACCGCACCACGGACCGGCGACCGGCTGTCGAGAATGCCTTCAGGGAACTCACGGGACGAAAAACTCCTTTGCACAGGATAGCGCACGATACCGAGCCCAACCCTATCGGACCGGTCGGCGGCATGTCAACACGTTTCGAGAACCCGTGCATTACGCCGGACAAAGCGGACCCGCACGACGAAAGCGCGGCCGCCCCCATTCCGCCGCACCGCCCGGTCGTTGATCCGTAGTCCCGCACTCCCTGGTCCCTGGTCCCTGGTCCCTCCCCGTTCCCGTCCCTTGTCCAAACCCCGCGTCGGTGTTACACTATACATAACACTTCTTGGCCCCGGCTTGGCGGAACATGAGGCATGATCGAGGTCGTTTGTTCACAGTGCGGGCTCCGCATTCTCGCGCCGCCCACGGTACAAGGGAAGGAGGGGGTGTGTTTCAATTGCCGCGCGCCGCTCCGCGTACCGAGCGCCGCGTTGCGCGAGACGCACCTCAATCTCGCCTTCGAGCGCGGCGACCGCGTGAGTGACCGCTACATCATCGAGGAACGCATAGGCAAGGGCGGCATGGGCGTGGTGTACCGTGCCCTGGATGCGCTGGTAAAAGAGCCGGTGGCCCTCAAATTCATGCACCCGGAGATGCTCCGCACCGAGAAAGGCCGCCAAATGTTCATCCAGGAGGCGCAGATCGCCCGGCGCCTCCGTCACGAGAACATCGTCGCCGTCCACGACGTGGCCTGGACCAGCGAGGGCATCCTCTACCTCTCCATGGAATTCCTGAGCGGGCAATCGCTGCGCGCCTTCTTGCGCAAGAAGCGCACCGACCGCCGTCTCGTCGAAGTGCGGCTCGGCGTCACACTGCTCAAACAGGTGCTTGCCGCCCTCGAATACGCCCACCGCACGGTGATTCACCGCGACATCAAGCCCGAAAACGTCTTCCTCCTCGCGGGCGAGCGTATCAAGGTCCTCGATTTCGGCCTGGCCAAAGTGGTGCACGAAGAGCTCCTGACCGCGACCGCTGACGCAGCCGCCTCCGGGCACCCGGTAGGCACCCTCGGATACTCCGCCCCCGAGCAACGCCTCCGACGCGCGGTGGACCTCCGCGCGGACCTGTACTCGGTGGGGCTGCTATTCTATGAACTGCTGACCCTTCGCACGCCGTTGGACGACTACGTGCCGACCCCGCAAGTGCGCGAGGACGTGTCGCCCGGACTCTTGGCCGTGCTGGACCGCGCCGTCGCCGAGGAGAAAGAGCGACGTTGGCAGTCCGCCACGGAGTTCCGCGTCGCCCTCGAGGAAGCGTTCGAGACGGCATACGGGGTGACCACGGTCCAGGTACTGACGCCCAACGGTGACAAACAGCCTTCGACGGACGGTATGGTCTATATCGAGGGCGGCAATTTCCTCATGGGAAACAACGAGGTCCGCGACGAAGCTCCGGAAGAGGAAGTATATGTCGCGCCATTCTGGATGGACGTGCATCCGGTGACTGTCGCCGAGTTCGCCCGGTTTCTTGAGGCCACCGGCCGTCCCGAACCGAAATACTGGCGCGACCCGCAATACAACGGGCCCGATCAGCCCGTCGTCGGCGTCACGTGGGCCGAGGCCTTCGCCTACGCGCAGTGGCTGGGTAAGGACCTCCCCACGGAGGCGCAATGGGAGTTCGCCGCGCGCGGCAAGGAAAACCGGCGCTATCCCTGGGGCAGCCTTCCCCCCGACCCGACGCGCTGCAACTTCGGCGAGAACCTCGGGATGCCCTCGATTATCGCGATGCACGAATCCGGCGCCACCCCCGAAGGCATTCAGGACATGGCCGGCAACGTCATGGAATGGACGAAGGACCCGTTTGTGCCCTACCCCGTGGCGCGGCGCCCTGGCGGCAACGGACCGCCGAACGCCCCCAGGAGAGCCGTACGCGGCGGTTGCTGGAGTTCGAAACCGGAGGAACTCGCCTGCACCGCACGGAAAGGCCTGTTTCCCGAGTCGCGCCTGGCCACCGTCGGATTCCGCGGCGTCATCCCCCTGCGGCGAGGCAAGTAAGGCATTCCGGGCGCAGGCTTCGCCAAGAACGACCCGATTCGCGACCTCAGCCTCCCGACTGCTTCACATCCGCGCCGATGACGATCAGGTCCACCGCGCCCATCAACAACAGGAACAGCAGCCCCAGCGTAGTCAGCGCCGTCTTAAGCACGTAAGAGAGATGCGCCAGAAGGTCGCCGTCGCCGGCCTTGCCGAAGCCCACGAACAACAGCACCACCGCGGGCGCGAGCAGCAAGAGGATCAGGTGCCCGTTCCACAGCCGATTCAGCAGACGCGCGCGCACGGCGGCATCCGGACACGCGGGCGCGGATTGCAGCGCCAGGATCGACGCCGTCGCCAGGAGCAGCATAATGAACAGGCGCGAGACACCGATCAGTTGCATCGACCAGAGGCCCTGGTCCTCGAACATCAACTTGAACGGCGCGATCAACGGGTAGGCGCCGGTCTCAGGTGCCTCGAGCGGCACAATCAACGACAGCAGGAAGTAGGCCCCGCCGATGCCCCCCGCAATCGCACCGGCCCGGTGCTCGGGAAACGCCCGGCGGATGCGCCCGCCCGCGTACAGCCCCGCCACGCCGATGAGCGCGAACGCACCGCCGAAAGGCAGAAACAGGTTCAGGAACACGGGCATGTCGAAGGGCGCGCCGAAGCTGCGGCGCACCGCCTCATCTGAATAGTAAGCCAGGAACGGCGCCACGCCAAGCAGATGAATGATCACGGCCCGCACCGCGCCGCCCGCGCACGCCGCGGCGATAATCACGGCCACGCCCGCCGCGGCGGGATACACCAGCAATACCTTTACCAGCGTCGGCACGGATTCGTCATCGAGGAGGCGCAGGTTCGCGAAAAAGGGGCGGTATTCGCCGAAATCAGTGCGTTCGAGCAGCGGCGTCACCGCTCCGAGAATCAGCACTATCGCCACCAGGACATAGGCGGCCATCGAGTAGGTCCCGGGGATTCGCGTCACGCGCCCTTCAGGCTCCGCCCCAGCGCCCGCGGTAGTCTCCATGCCTTCCACGCTCCTTACCCTCCCGTGCCGCCCGCAGCCCGCAACCCCACGGCGCGGCCCTGCGCGGAGGATGCGGTCACGCCACTATAGCGCATGGCCCCCATGCACGCAAGAAACGCCGACCCGTCCGACCTGTCCGACCCGTCCGACCCGTCCGACCTACCCGCCCCTCTCCTTCAGACCGCCACGCGGCGCGCGGCAAGCGACTCCATGAAGGCGTCGATGCGCGTGGCAACCTGTTCGTCGGACCAGGCGCGCGTATCGCTCTGGTCGGCCTCGATCATGAGCGTAGGGATGCCGCGTTTCCGCTCCAGGCTCTGCGCAAGTTCATATTGGCCGAACGAGTAGGCGCGGCAACTGCGGTTCGAGTGCATCACGAACCCGTCCAGGTGGAAGTTCTCCGCCATCTCCGTCAATTCGCGCTCGCGGTAGTCCAGTCCATGATTGATATAACCGCCAAGGTAATTCGCGGCCATGGTCCAGAGCAGGTCGTCTTCCCGGCGGTCGGGCGCCTGGTAACAGAAGTTCTCCGTGTACGTGGAGACCACCAGGGCCGCGTGGTGCTCGGCGAACTTGTCCGCAAGAAACTTCACCTTGTACCAGATGGCCAGATTGTCCCAACCGAGCCGGAATTGCTCGCCCGGGACCGCGGCGACACCGTCGCGAACCCGCTCCTCCATCTCGGCCTTGAGTTCCTTGTAGTAATCGATGCACTCGGGCGTGCCGCGCAGGGTCACGATGGGCGCTAGATGAATAAACGTATCGAACGAGTTCATCGGCGCGGGCCGGTGGCGCAGCAAATCCTGGATGTCCCGCCACAATTGCACCGCCTCTTCAGACCGCAGCAGGGTCTCCGTGAGCGTATCCGGTTTGATCGGCTTGCCCGTGATCTCACCCACGGTCTGAATCATTTCTTCGAGTTGCGCCTTCATATACGCCAGCGCCTCGGGCCGATCCGCCTCGTACTGGTACGGCGCGTCGATGAAAATGAGCGGCACATTGAACATGCGCTGGAGCGCTTGGTACCACTTGGTCACCGTGCCGCAGATGTTGTTACAGCACACCAGAAAGTCCGGCTTCGGCGACCCGCCTATCGGGCTCTCGCCGCTCAGGATCGAACCAATGTCCGATCGCGCGTACGAGCACAGGTCGCGCGAGTAGCCCCGGTCCTCGGCCACGCCACAAAGCCGGTCCGCCATGCGGACCGTCCCGCACATGGCCGCGTGGTTCTCAGGGTAGATCGGGATGACGCCCGCGGCGTGCAGGATTTCGACCGGTCCCCCGCTGGTAATCCACGCGATCTTCGGGCTCTTCTCCTGCTCGGCCATCTTGGCTGTCATGTAATAAAGCGTCATCATCTCCTTCATCTTCTCCGCCGACCGAATCCTCACGCGCTTTTCACTCATGCTGTTGCGTCCTGTCTTCTCGCGCCGAGGTCGCGCGCGATCAAAGCCGCGCCCAGCGCGCCCACAATCTGCGGTTCCTCCGGCGTTATCAACGGCAATCCAACCGCCTGTTCGAGGCCCCGGACCACCCCAACGTTCTTCGCAACCCCCCCGGTCATCATGACCTCGGGCATCATGCCCACCCGCGCCGCCAGCGAATTCACCCGCTGCGCGATGGCCGTGCATAACCCCGCGAGGATGCTCGGGATGCTCTCGTCCTGCGCAAGCAGCGAGATGACCTCGCTCTCCGCGAAGACGGTGCAAGTCGAGGAAATCCGCGCGGGCGACTCCGCGCTCAGCGCCAACGGCCCGATCTCGTCGAGGCCGACTTGCAGCGTCCGCGCCATGACCTCGAGAAAGCGGCCCGTGCCCGCCGCGCACTTGTCGTTCATCTCGAAACGCCGCACGCCGCCGCGCTCGTCCAGCGCGATCGCCTTCGAATCCTGCCCGCCGATGTCGATCACCGATCGCACCGCCGGATTCAACGTGTGCGCGCCCCGCGCGTGGCAGGTAATTTCCGTGACCGCCTTCGTTCGCCCCGACACGCTCTCGCGTCCGTAACCCGTAGAGACCAGCGCCGCAACGTTTTCCATCGTCACGCGCGCCTCCCCCAGCACGCGCTCGAGGACGACGGTCGCCGCCGCCGCCAGTTTCCCCCCGCTCGGGATCACCGTGTGCGCCACGACCCGGCCCTCGACGTCCACCAGTACGGCCTTCGTCGTCGCCGACCCGACGTCCACCCCCGCGAATAGTAACACCCCGCTCACCGCGCGGCCCTCACGGCATCTAGCGTTTCGTTGGGAAGATTGAGATTCACGGACATCCGACTACTGATTCCCGGGTGATGACTACACGGCGAGCGCCCTGCAAGGTCCGTCAAGACCGCGCCCGCCCAAAGCCTACACGCCGCCCCGCCCTATTTCAACCGGATGGGTGGCGGGAAAATCCCTGACGGCAGGTTGGACCGGCTTAGCCAGTCCCTCCATTACTCCCGCGCAAGCGACAACCCGCCACGCACATCGCGCGGCCAGGAGTCGGAGACGTCTATTCCCCCTCAGCGTCACATGGCTGAGCGATGCCTGGAGCCGGCGCGAAATCGTCCTCCGTGCCACAGTTGGGATGGTAGCCGTTGGAATTGTAGAACTGGATGAGGCGGAGCAATTCGGCAAGTTCGACGATCCAATTGGGTGGCGCAAAGTCGCTCGCGTGCGGCGCGCACGATTGATTCGCGCCCGGACCCGGCACGTATCCGTCTTCCGTGTCGCCGGGGTTCACGGCGCAGTGGAAGCCGCCCGAGTTGTAGAACTGGATAACTCGGAGGAGTTCGGTCACGCTGATTAGGAAATCCGCATCCTGGTCCGCCCCGTGACTTCCTTCCTCCGGTCGCGAATATACCGCCAGAACGGCTTCGTTCGAATCGAGCAATGTTAAGTCATCAGAAACGGTGCACCAATAGTCGCCTTGGTGGTCCTGCGTCGCGGAAACAATCGCATAGGTGGACTGGCTTGGCGCACCAAGACTTACGCCGCCCTTCTTCCAGTCGTACTGAATCGCGCCTACCCCACCTGCAACCACGATTCTGAACGCATGAGAAGCGCCTTCGTACAGCGCGGTACTGCTTGGATGCGTGACGATACTGAGCGGTTCCGGCAGTTCGCCCTCGCCTTCGCCCTCGCCTTCCCCCTCTCCTTCCCCTTCGCCCTCCGTGCCAGGTTCCGTGACAATAATCAGACCGGTCTTGACGGTCTCGCTCTTATCGCCGAAGAACTCCACTTCCAGCCGGACGCTATACACCCCGGGCGTATTGTAGACGTAATTCACCGGGTCTTCGGCGGAGGTGATATTGAAGGACCCATTATTATCGATGTCCCATCGGCCCGTCGTGAAATCGCCGCTCGACGTGTTCGTGAAGGTCACGCTCAGGGGCGCTCCGCCGCCCATCGGGGATGCCGTGAAATCGGCTGCCGGCGATACCGGCGCGCGCACCGGCACGGCGAAATCGACAATGGCCGCCTTGCCGTCTTCCGTCGTCAGTCCGCCGCGGCCCGTGTACTCGCCGGGGGGGAGGTCAACGCTTGCCCAGATGTTCACGTCGTCGATATGGCCGTCGCCCGCCGTTTGATCGTCCCATTCACCATCATCGCGCAGACCATAAGCAGCGCCCATACCGAAGAATCCGTTGATCGGCCTGCCGTTGCTGCCAAAGCCCTGACTCCATAGGTCGCCCAGATTCTCCCCGGAGATGAAATACTGCCACGTGCGCGAGAATTTCGGCTGAGCCTGCAATGTCGGCGTCGGAACCAACTCGAAATCGGGAACGCCCACGACTTCCGCAATCCCCGGGATGCCTTCCTTAGCCGGTCCCGCACTCCAGTCAAAAAGCACAACCTCGTGGTGAAATCCCGTGATAAGCGCCCGGCTGTCGTACCGCACCCCCGCGATGAACGCAATACGCCGCCCGTCCGCGCTGATGGACAAGCGCCGCCCGATGCCGTTCATGACTTGCGTCCCGACGGGAAGCGGCCCGAAACGGTCCGTCGGCGCCCAGTACACGTCGGATTGGCTGCCCGCCTGAAACGCAACCGCCGACCCGTCCGCGCTCAGTTCCGGACGGAGCGGAAAGTTACTTGACACCCCGTCGTCCAGCAGGAATCGGTTCTGCCCGTCGGTGTCCATGACGAACAGGCCCCGATCCTCGAGGTCTTCGCCGGACCATGTAGCGACCATTCGGTCGCCGTCGGCGTTGAGACTCGGCCCGTGAAACACCGTGTTCCGCAAATCGAGCACCACCGTCGCGCTCGATGCCCCGGCCGCCGGGTCAATGCGCAAGAGGCTGCGCGGCGGATGGGCCGAAGCGCCCGAACCCCCAACGGGCAACATGAGGATACTGCCGGTGTGATTGGTCGCGACCAGACCGTTCGCGGTCAGTACGTCCACGGCGTTCTCGGGGACTCCGGGCGTGGAACGAAGGTCAGCCTGCGAATACACGCGCTGGGCCGCGCCGGTGGGCACGTGGACCCGGTACAAGGTCATCCCGTCCGGTGCCAGTTCCGGTTCCGTGTTGAAATATCCGATGGGACCGAAGCGATTGATGAAGAAGAGCCACTCCCCGTTCCCGGACAGGGTGAAGTACTCCATGAAAGCGTACGCTTCCAACGGTCGACTCGACGTCTCATTCGAGCTCAAAAACGGTGTATGCGTCAATAGCGGCGCGCTCTGACTCGTCTCCGCGTCATAGACGTAGATGTCATACAAGGCGTTGGCGTTTCGACGCGCATATACGACCTTCGATCCGTCGGCGCTGATGGCGAAGGCCGTGGTCACTTTCGGGAAATCGCCCAGCTCGGGTCCCGCGTCTTGAAAGATGACGCGCTCGTTCGAACCGTCCGCGTCAATGATGCGCAGTGTGTCGTGAAAATTGGCCAGACTCGGGTGGGTGGTGAAGACTATACGGCTCCCGTCGGCGCTCATGCGAAGATACGTGACGCGATAGCCCGCATTCTCCCCGTCCGTGATTTCACGGAATTGCCCGCTACGGAGGATAGTCGCGGTATCGCCAGCGGACGCAGTCGCCGTTAGGAAGGTGGCTGCGAAAGCAACTACCAGTCCGCTGCAAGAGACTTTCATCTCAAATCCCTCCTCATCTTCGCGCCTGTGGCGCTTGCAGCCCATCGCCACAAGGGATTATTTCACAGAATTCACCATTTGTCAATCAAGATACTAATGATTTCCCGCCGCCCCTCGGATATCGCCGACCGACTGGCCACGACATATGGCACGCGTTTCAGGGCGTAGGAAACAGGATGGAGCCGCACTCCGTGCAAACGTCTGGATGCGCTTTCGCGAAGAGCCGCACCGCCAGCGGGACCTGGAGGCTGCTTGTCGTGGCAACGAATGGGAAAGTGCCTATCTCGCCGCGAGCATTTCGAAAAAGGCTTGGATGCGCGTGCGGAACTGCTCCGGCACAGGCAAATGCTGTTCGACCTCGACAAGCAGCGTCGGGATGCCGGCATCCTCGAGGGCCTGGTTCACGTGGGGATAGTCGAAGAACCACGGATCGCAGAACTTGGTCAGGAGGAACACGACTCCGTCCGCGCGGGCGGTCCGGGCCTTTTCGACGAGATGCCGCCCGGGGTCGAATCCCGGCGCGTGGAACGCCGGGCAGGGTCTACGCGACAGGTACATCTCAGCCAGCGCATCGAGCGGGTCCGCCGCGTCCGCATATTCCATGCAGAACTGGCGCGAGCCCATGCAGAGGTCGTCGTCCACCACCGCGCAGCCCGCTTCCTCGATGGCCGCGATGAATCCCATGTTCTGGCACACGCTACCGGCTACGAAGACACGTGGCACGGGCGTCTCGCCCGTGTCATCGCCCGCTGGCGTGGTCTCGACGTGAGCAACGAGCGTTTCGAGCAACGGCAGGTGTTCTTCCTTCGGCATCAACAGTGACGATACGACGGCGGACAACACCTGCCGCCCGTTCAGGTGGTCGGGATGCTCGCGGCGCACCGCATACAGCCGATTCATCGCATTCCGGTGGCGCTGGTAGAGACCGATGCTTGAACGGAGGGTCTCGTCGTCGATCGCGCCCGCCAGCGCCTCGATGCGCTCGCGCACCCGCTGCAACTCGGCGCGAAAATACGCGCGCGCGGCGGTCCCTTGCGTATGAGTCGGCAACGACACGATTAACGCGTTGTGTTCCGGCTTCTTGCGCCTCCAGAGGTCCGCCACGTTCTGCATCGTGTCGCACGTGTGCGAGAACACGACCAGATCGAGGAAATCCAACTCATCCGCCAGGGCGCTGTCGAAGCTGCTCCGCGCGAAGCTGCACGCGAAAGGCTGGATCAATTCGTCGGCCCGCGGCGTGCCCCCGGGCCGCCCGAGCACGCGCACGGGCATATACCCCGCCGCATGCGCCAGCTCCTGCGGCGCATACGAGCAGAGAAATCCGGCGATCTTCCGGCCGTGCGCCGCCGCCTCCCGCGCCGCCGCATAGAAATCGGAACAGACCGCTTCAAAGACATCGAGGGGGGAACGTGTTTCAGAAGACATGAAATTGGACCGGCTCTGCTTGTGTTGGATTCCCGCCCCCGCGGCATACCGCGCCGCCGGGAGCAGCGCCCGGAAGCCTACACGCCCCGCACCATGATTTCAAGCATTGCGCGCGATACGGCGGGTCGGTAGAATGCCGCCGGTCCGTCAGGGGAGCGGGGTTGCCCCAAACACGAGGTAGGTCATATGGCGATATCCTGGTTCACCGAACTGCACCCTGTCGGGCAGGCGTTTCTGGCGACGTGCTTCACATGGGGCATGACAGCCCTCGGCGCGGCGGCCGTATTCGTCTTCAAGACGATTCACCGGCGCACGCTGGACACGATGCTCGGCTTCGCCGCAGGGGTCATGATCGCGGCGAGTTTCTGGTCGTTGCTCGCCCCGGCCATCGCGATGGCCGAGGACGGTCCCCTGCCCGCGTGGATTCCCGCGGTCATCGGCTTCCTGATCGGCGGCGTCTTTCTGTGGGCGGCGGACAGCGTCGTTCCCCACTTGCACCTCGGCTTCCCGCGCGAGGAGGCGGAGGGCATCCAGACCACGTGGCGGCGGAGCGTACTGCTCGTGCTGGCCATCACGTTGCACAACATCCCCGAAGGGCTGGCGGTCGGCGTGGCGTTTGGCGCGGTGGGTGCGGGGCTGCCCACCGCGTCGTTGGCGGGCGCGATCGCGCTGGCGCTCGGCATCGGCATCCAGAACTTCCCGGAAGGCGCCGCCGTGGCTGTGCCGTTGCGACGCGAGGGCATGAGCCGCTGGAAAAGCTTTCAATACGGCCAGGCCTCGGGTATGGTCGAGCCGGTGGCCGGCGTATTGGGCGCGGCGGCGGTGCTCCTGATGCGGCCCATGCTCCCTTACGCCCTCGCCTTCGCCGCCGGGGCCATGATCTACGTCGTCGTCGAGGAGTTGATCCCCGAGGCCCAACTCGGGAAGAACACGCACGAGGTAACCGCGGGCGCGCTCATCGGCTTCGCGACGATGATGATGCTCGACGTGGCGCTCGGGTAGGCGAACGGGATCCGCCGAATGGGACCGACGGAAGGGAGAATGCGGCGATGAGGAAAGAAGACCCCTTCGTGATTATGACCGTGGCCGCCGCGCTGCTCGTTGGGGCGGCGACGGCCCCCGCGGATCCGCTGCGCGCCATGCGCTACGAACCGGGTACGCCCGAGGCCGCGCGCGCATGGCAGGAGCGCGTCCGCGCGGAACTCGCGACGTTGCTGCACATCGATGACCTGGCGGGCAAACGCGACGCCGTCCCCCTCGAACCCGAGACGCGGACCCGGGAAGGGCGCGACGGCTATGCGCTCGAGACGGTGAGCCTGCGCGCGACGCCGGGGCGCACCTTCACCGCGGTCGTTGTCCGCCCGGAGCGGGTCGAGGCGCCGCTCGCGGCAGTCGTGTGTATTCACGGCCACGGCGGGAACCGCATGACGCCGTTCGACCCCGCGAAAAAGGAATACAGACTGTTCGGCGAGGTCCTGGCCCGACGCGGCTACGTCGTAATCAGCACGGACGTGGGGCAACACGAAGTGTACGAACCGGGCCGTACGCTCATGGGCGAGCGGCTATGGGACCTGATAAGGTGCGTCGACTACCTCCACACGCTGCCCGAGGTGGACGCGCGGCGCATCGGCTGCGCGGGACTGTCGCTCGGCGGCGAGATGGCCATGTGGCTCGGCGCAATGGACCCGCGCGTCACGGCGACGTCGAGTTGCGGCTTCCTCACCGTAATGGACCAGATGGAACAGAACCACTGCATGTGCTGGAAGTTCGACGGGCTGCGCGAACGCGTCGATTTCGCGGATATCTACGCCCTCGTCGCGCCGCGCCCGCTCCAATGCCAGAATGGACGCCAAGAACCCGAGACCCAGTTCACCGTCTCTCTGGCCAAGCAGGCCCTCGCGGAGATTCGACCCATTTATCGGGACCTGAACGCGGAAGACAACGTCACCCTCCACGTCCACGACGGCGGCCACGAGATTGACATCGAGGCGCTTACCGATTTCGTAGAGAAACACCTCGGCGCGCCCCGGCCCGAGTGACTATTCCTCTACGCCCGTCGTGAGGCTCACCGTGGTGGCCTCGTCGTCCGTCATCACCAGCACGTGCACCGTCCGCGAGTCCTTCGTGCATTGCAGCATGGACATCGGCTGAGATTCCGCCGTCTGCTGCATCACCGACTGCTGCGTCCAGCCACGCGCCGGCAATTCCTTCTGGTAATACGCGAAGACGACATCGTGCTTCGCGTCCGTCTGGCCGACGACGCTGAACGTTTGCTCCCCCGGCAGCACGTTCGTCATCTGGAGTTTCAGGCCGGGATACACCGGCACATCCTCCGGGAACCCCTGCGGCAGGCTGCTGAACGCCCCCGTCGTCATCTGGTAGTCTCCCTGCGCCCCCTTCACACTGATACTCATCGCGTCGCCGGACGACCCTATCTGCACGTCCACATCTTCGCCCTGCGCCTTCGCCGATTGCTCGATGATCGTCTCTGCGACCTTCGCGCCGACGGCATCGCTCGCCGTCGCCGCCCCAGCCGGCGCGGGCGCCGCGGGCGCTTCGGCCTTCTGGCCGCCACACCCCGACAACGCCGTCCCCGCGACTAGCAACGCGCACAAAAAGATTCCTGAGCAGGTTTTCTGACTCATGGTTGCGTCCTCCACGTCTTGTCACAAGTTTCATGCGAGATACGGCGAGTGTAGCACAACAAACCACATGGCCCGCCACTTCCAGGACTTATCCGCCCACTCCTAGCCGGACGGCTTCCACACTTCTTTTTTCCGCGCTGCGGTCTCTTCGGAAGAGACCGCGCTCAACGGTTTGCCGCCCGCCGCCGGCTTGCGCACGTACAGCCGCACCACCCCGCCGCCGCCGATCGCGTAGGTCCGCGACACATAGTCGCGCTTGAATTCCGCCGCCTGAAAGATTTCCCGGTCGCCGCGGAACACGGGCCGCACCGAGCCCGATGCGGACCCGAACTGGATGTAGTCCGGTTTGCGCGACAGCACATAGCGCCCGTCGCCCTTTTCGTGTCCCGGCGTGCCGCGGCCCACCGGCAAGTCTCGATGGGCGATGACGGCGTCGCAGAGCCCCAACATGTCGATCGCGGGCAATTTCGAAAAGAAGGGGATGCTGCCCGCCGTATTCGTGGCGAGCAGCGCGTCCGGCGGCGCGTGCTCCCGCAGCCACAGCCCAACGCGCTTCCCGTACCGGCCGACGTTGCCCTTGCCCGCGCGGTCGCCGATGTCGCGATGACTGACCAGCATCATGCCGTTATGCGCGAGCGCGACGAAAATGAGCGCCACCGCGGCATGCGGGCGCATCGCCGCCACGCTCATCGCCGCGAGCAGGGCCAGGAGCGGGAACACCGATGCGAAGAAGCGAAACGACGGCATGAAATCTCCGCCGACGATCACGACGTAGGCGGCGTGGACCGTGAGTAGCGTCAGCAGCACGCGCCGCAGACCCGGCGCCCCAAACGCCCGTTTCGGAATGAGGTATGCGGCTAGCGCCGAGGCCGCGATGAAGAACGTCGCCCCAAGGAAACGGCCCGTGTAATCCATGCCGCGCATCGCCTGCGCCCAGGTGCCGCCCACCTTCACGTAGAACGTATTCGGCAAGAGAAAGCCGTAATACGTATACCGCCAGAGGAAATAGGCGCCGAATAATGCGCCGAATGTAAGCGGGAACAAGAGAAATGAGGCGTTGCGCGTCCGCACCGCGTCGATGAACCGGTCAAGCAGCAGCACGACGAAGACCAGTCCCATGTTGGGCCGCGTCATCGCCGCAAGCGCGCAACACACGCCCAACAGCACGAGCAGCCCCGGCGCGCGCGGTTGTGCCCGCACCTGCTCGTTGAGCAGCACCGCCAGAACGCACCAGAACGCCACGAGCGGCGTCTCCATACCCGCCATGAGCCAGGTCGTGAATACGCCGCACGTGCCCATCATCAGTACGGCGAGCGCGGAACTCCAGGGCGACAGCCCCGGTGCGAAACGGTGCGCCCGCGAAACGAGGAACAGCGCGCCAAGACTAAAGGTGATGCCGATCGCCTGCGCGAGGGCCTCGAGGTCCAGCCCGACGAAGGCGCCTCCGCCTAACAGCACCACCCAGAGGAATGTCGTGTAACCCTCGACCCGCTCGCCCTCGTTGTAAACCAGCCCCTTGCCCGCCGCGAAATTCTCCGCGTACCGCATCGAGATGTAGGCATCGTCGGGCATCCAGAACGTCTGCTGGATGTAATAGTTATGGCCAACCGCGAAAACCGCCGCAAGCATAAAGGCCGTCCATGGCGCCAATCGAGCAAGCATTACGGAATCCCTCTTCCAAACCACGAGAGAAACGACGGACTACACTTCTTCCCCGCGTGAAACTTTAGTGTAGACGCGCCGCGCGCGCGATGCAAGCCGCGCCGCTGTTATTTTCCGACCAAGTGCTTGTCCATAAAATCCGCGAACTGGATAACCTCGAAGGATACCGTGATCCAGGGATGACCGCCGCCTTCCTTTACGATTGGGTCAGCGTCGTTGCCCCCCTGACGCAGCGCCGTCACCATCATCTTCAAGACACCACAATGCCCCCACGACGCGATTCCGCGTCTTCCTCGTCCACTTGAGGCACCCGGAATTCGTCTATTCAGCCTCTTGATTTCAATCTGTAGTCATTCGGATCGAGGCACGCGTTGTACGTCGCGCGATCAATGGATATCCAATCCGTGCGGTCGATGCCACGCTCATTGGCGTAGGTCGGACTGACCGGAAACGCGCAGGCTATCTTGATCCAGCGGTCCTGTGCCTTGGCAATCCTGCGAACTTCCGTGGCGACCTCTGACAGGTCTTGGTCCTGACTGAACAAGATGGCCACGTCAAAGCGATCTTCACGGGCCATGCGCACTACATCAAGGGCGATTCGAATGTCAATGCCCTTCTCCTGGCCGACAAGAACCGTGGATTCCCTGCCGTCCGGGAGAACTATGCTCTGATTGCGATAATGCAAATGCCGTGTGAACGTATGAATCCCGCGCTTACCCATACTGCGCAATTTGGCCGTCCAGAAATGGTTCCAGTGCGCGTCGTCCCGAATGCGTGGTATGCCCGTATAGAAATAGATGCCGTCCAGACGCCAGCCTTTTCAGATGCAGACAGCGCGGGCGAGCGCACTCGGGTCGTAGTTCGGATACGAGTAACCGAAGGCCTTCTTGGCCGCGTAGAAGAGATTCTGACCGTCAACAAATGCGTAGGCCCGCTTCACACTGGGCTCAGTGAGCATGGTCCCTCCCCGGAAATCGATCTCATTGCCCGCTAAATTGATAACCCCGCAAGAGGCCTTTCGGCAAGTCCCGCGGGGAGTAGATGGTAACGTCAGTATACCCCAACAACACGGCCCTGTCAAATGACCCTCGCGACTGAATTCACCGCACGACGCGCCCCTCCAATACAACGAATGCGCAGGCGAGTCGCGCGCGTGATGCAAGCCGCGCCGGTGTCACTTGCCGGCCAGGTGCTTGTCCATAAAGTCGGCGAACTGGATGACCTCGAAGGGAATAGTGATCCAGGGATGGCCGCCGCCTTCCTTGACGATTAGATCGGCTTCGTTGCCGGCCTGGCGCAGCGCCTCGACCATGATCTTCGACTGCTGCAGCGGCACGAGCGGGTCCGCGTCCCCGTGAGCGAACAGCATCGGCGGGGTCTTGCCGCGCACGAGCCGCCGCGGCGAGATGGCCTCGGCCTCGACGCGCACTTCTTCGAGGCTGCGCCCCGCCGCGCCGCCCTTGAACAGAATGTCGCCCACCAACTCCGCCACGCCGTTCAGGTCCTTCCCCGGCCAGTCCAGAAAATCCGTTGGCGGGAAGAATACCGCCGCCGCCTTCACTCGCGTATCCTGCCGCAACAGGGCGTCCGCGGCGCTCGGGTCCCCCTCCTCGGCCGTCAGCACGGTGAGCAACGCCAGGTGCCCGCCCGCGGACGCGCCCACGATGCCCAGACGGTCCGGGTCGATCCTCCACTGGTCCGCGTTCGCTTTGATATCGCGGATCGCATGCTTGATGTGAGCGACCATCTCCTTCGCGGTATAGCGGGGCCGCGTGCCGGGCCGCACCGCGAACACCGTGTAACCGCGCGCGCAGAATATCGCATAGACCTGCGACTGTTCGTGGTCCCTGATCTTGCCGCGGTCCGAGTGCCACGCGCCGCTGGCCACATCCACGATCCCGAGGCCGAACCCGTTGTCGTTGGGCGCGTAGAAATCCTTGCGCGCCTTCCCGTTCGGGACAAAGACATCCATGTGGAAATCCGCGCCGTCGATGGTCGCGTAAACGTGGTCGACGACCTGATCGTAGGGCTTCTCCTGCGCGATGGCCGTCACTGTCAGGCCAACAAGCAGAACCAATGAAACTCGAAACATGACGCGACGAAACATGTTCTTCTCTCCCCGATTTGCGTGCCTCAAGACTTGTCCGCCTTCTTGCGCTCCTTCTCAAGGGCCTCATACGGCTGCACGCGCAGTTTCCGCCACAACGCCTTCATGCGCCGCATCTCGGGCGTAAGTTTCACGCGCTGCGTCGTCACCTGCGACTTGGCGTCTTGCGCCCAGACGTGCGCCGACTCCCGCATCACGGGCGCGCGCTTGCTCGCGGGCGGCGGCGCGATAATCCGCGTGGGCTCGGCCGCGTACCAGTACGCGACGCTGCTCACCTCGTTGCACAGGTGGTTCGCGTGCCCGTGCTCGATGGTGACCTTGATCTCCTTGCGGAACCGCACGGGGTTTTCGAGGTGCAGCACGTAACTCGTCTGATACCCGCCGGTGTCGGATTCGTGAATCGACGACCCGTTGCGCAGGAACGTGTTCTTCTGCATTCCCCATGCGTGGTTGAAGTAATCTTCGCTGCCCGTGCCGTGCAGGTCCGGCGGCCAGTGGTAGCCGTCCACCCAGATCATGTCGTCGCCTTCGCCCCACCACGTGTTCTGGAAGTTCGTGATGCTCATGTTGCAGCCGATGTAGTGGCCCCGGCCTTTCGTGTCGAGGATCACGTAATTGTTGTTATACGCGAGGCGACTCTTGTTCACCACGTTCGCCTCGGGCGTGTTCACGATGATCTCGTGCGCCCAGCCCCCGAACGGGTTCTGACGCCGGAATTCGGCATGGAAGTACCCCTCGTCCTCGGGCAGCGGCCTATCGTAAGTCTCGTAGTCGATGTAGAAGTACTGCGGATGCCGCTCGCCGGATTCGTTGACGAGTTCGATGCGCGCGCCCTCGCGGAACGGCATTGCAACATAGCAGTTCAGCGCGCAGCCGTTCTCCATCTTGTTGTTGTGGAACGTGGACGCGCAAAACAGCGCGTTCTGAAAACTGTTCACGATCGTGTGGCCCAGGCAGAAGAAATCGCCCAGCGGAACAAGCACGCTCGGGTACTTCGCATCGTCCCAAGTCATCTTCAGCAGCACGCTGCGATAATGCCGCGGCTGGGTCATCCAGATGTGCGTGATCCGCCCCGGACCCCGGATATCCGCCAGCACCCGCGTCTCGCCCGGCTCGATGAACCAGCAGTCCGCGTTCCGTCCCGACACGTCATACGAAGACGCCCGCCGCGTCCTGCCGCCGCTCAACCGCGTGATTCCCGAATACATAACGCCGTTCCTCTCCTGTTCGTACCCGTATTCTACCGAAAAACACAGCCCCCGCCGACATCTCGTCTCTATCCCGTCTCGATGCGCTTCCGCGCAACATGCGCGAGACCCATCGCGTTCAACGCTATATCCCCCTCGACAAAACAACGATCCCCCTCGAAATCCAGCACGCCGCACCAACGCAGGTGCTCATCCAGCGCCGCCGACGTTTGCTCCAGACAAAACGCATATAAGTCGCCCCCCTCGAGGCGCTGCTCAACCGCCGCGTCCACGATTGCCTCATGCAGATCGATGCAGCGGATCAACTTCTCCGCGTCCTCCCCCACCTCGTCAAAGCGGCCGTAATGCGTCACGTAGACCGATGCCGCGCCGGTCTCCACGATCCGCCGCACCGCATCCCGCGCCAACGCCGGGTCAAAATCCGTCGGCGCCGTCGCCGCAATGAGGAACGACGGACCCTGCCGCTCGCAACTCGACCTTCCGATTCCGAAAGCATCGCCCGCCAGTACGCAGTTCGCGCCGCTGTCATGGATGCAGAAGTGGTGGTTCGCATGACCGCGCGTATGCAGGAATCGCAGCGTGCGCGTTCCCCACGCAAGGCTTTCGCCGTCGTCGAAGGTCCGTACCCGCGCCTCCGGGACGCCCTCGATGACGCCGTACAGCTTCGCGAACGTCTCCTCGCCGTAGACCCCCTTCGCCCCCGCCACGAGCCGCGACGGATCAACCAAGTGGCGCGCCGCCCGGGGATGCGCCAGAACGGTCGCGTTCGGGCAATGCTTCAACAGCGCCGCCGTGCCACCGGCATGATCAAGATGGACATGCGTTACGATGACGTATTCGACCGCGTCCGGCGCGAGATCCGACGCCGCGAGCGCGTCAAGCAGCAAGGGCACCGCCCGGTTCGTGTTGTTGTCCACGAGGGCTGCGCGCCCGTCCTCGATGAGAAGATACGCCGCCGCACGCCGGGCAATCCCCATGTAATGACAATCGACGGCAATAGGCACTTTGTCTGGCGTCGCCACACCCATACGGGCCTCCAACCGCATTCCACGAGGCGCGGATCATACTGGGCCGATACGGAAAACACAACTGCGCGCCGCCGACGCGGCCCAGGTTCGTGAGACCGCCCCGCCCCTGCGAGCCCGTCTCCCACGCCATCCGCACACCCAGGCATCCTGGCGCTGTCGCCGTCTGACGAGACCGCCGCTCGGGTTTCCTTGAATTCGTGGAAATTCGTGCTTGCAATCGGAATTGCTTTGTGATATCCTTCAGTTGTGCATGGATTCACGAATACGCTGTTTACTTAAGGAATGAGCATATACCTAACGGTAGGTATTGAAACCTTAACGAATGTTTAGTCCGTTAAACACGAAATCCTAGATGCAACCCATGGTGCCTGAAAAAACGATCGAGCGGCTCAGCCTCTACCGGCGCATCCTCCTCCAAGTCCGCGCCGAAGGCGCCGCCATGATCTTCTCCCATCAACTGGCCGCGATGGCGCGCGTGAACGCTGCGCAGGTCCGCCGGGATATCATGCAACTCGGCTGTGTGGGCGTGCCGAACGGGGGTTACGATGCCGGCGACCTGCTGGACAGCATCGATGAATTCCTTTACCCGCCCACCTTTCAGAAGGTCGCGCTGGTGGGCGTCGGAAACCTGGGGCGGGCGCTCCTGGCGCATTTCGCGGGCAGGTGGAGGCGTCTGAGCGTCCGGGCGGCGTTCGACAAGGACCCCGCGAAGGTCGGCCGCGAGTTCTCGGGCTGTCCGTGCCACGCCGTCGAGGCCCTGCCGCGCGTCGTCTCGGAACTCGGGATTTCCATCGGCATCATCGCGACGCCGGCGGCGCAGGCCGAGAACGTGGCGGAGCTCTTGTGTGACGCGGGGGTACGGGGGTTGCTGAACTTCGCGCCCGTGCGACTGCCCGGCCCGACGCACGTATACATCGAGAACGTGGACCTGACTTCGGCGCTGGACAAGGTCGCCTTCTTCGCCCGCCAATGCGAGCGCGAAGCGCTGGCGAGCGGCGCCGGCGGGACGCGATAGAGCCTTGGCCAGGCGCCGTAAGGGCGTCAGGCCGTAACTGGGCGGTCCCCGGACCGCCCGGGAGAGAAGTCAAGGAGGTTGTACATGAACGACAAGGCATGCGGATGCACGTGCGCGGAAGAGGCGAGCGAGGAGGAACTGCTCGCGCGTCTCGACGACGTGATCGCGGACTACAAGGACAAGCCGGGGGCGCTTATCCCGGTGCTGCAGATGGCGCAGGCCATCTTCGGCTATCTGCCCGAGAGCGCGCTGAAGAAGATCAGCCTGGGTCTGGGCAAGCCCTACAGCGAAGTCGCCGGTGTAGTGGGATTCTATTCGTTCTTCTCGACCCAGCCACGGGGGAAGCACATGGTGCGCGTGTGTCTGGGCACCGCCTGCTATGTGCGGGGCGGCAAGAACGTGCTCGAAGCGCTGAAGGACAAGCTCGGCGTCGACGTGGGCGGCACGACGGAGGACCGGCAGTTCTCCCTCGAAGTAGCGCGGTGCTTCGGCGCGTGCGGCCTGGCGCCGGCCATCATGATCGACGATCAGGTGTACCAGCGCGTCAAGCCCACGCGCGTCCAGGCCATTCTCGACCAGTATCGTAACGCGGAGGCGGCGGCCCGCTGAGCGGGCGGCCTACAGTGGGAGTAAGAACCATGCTGCAAAAAATCAAAAGCCCTCAGGACCTGCTCGCGTTGCGGGGGAAGGCCCGGGAAAACCTGGACCTCCGCGGCGGGCCGAAGGAAATCCAAATCACGGTGCACATGGGCACGTGCGGCATCGCGGCGGGCGCGCGGGAGATTCTCGCCGCCATGGCCGCGGAACTCGAGGCGGCGAGCGTCAAGAACGCCACGCTGCGCCAGGCGGGTTGCGCGGGCCTGTGCGACCGCGAGCCCATGCTCACGATTGCGGACAAGAACGGCAAGGAATACCGGTACGGCAAATTGGACCAGGAACGGGTGCGGGCCATCGTGCGGCAGCACGTGGTGGCGGGCAATCCGGTGATGGACTACCTGATCTAGGCAAGGCGGCGGCGGGCCGGGCGCGGCTCGAACCGATAAAGGAGACGAAGCAGTCATGAATTACGTGCGATCCCATGTGCTGGTTTGTGCGGGCGCGGGGTGCGTGGCCTCCGGTGCCCTCGAACTCAGCGAGGCTATTCAGCAGGCCCTGCGCAAGCACGGTCTGGATAAGGAAATCAACATCGTGCACACCGGGTGTCTCGGCCCCTGCGCCATCGGCCCGGTCATCGTGGTGTACCCCGACGGTGTCTTCTACCAAGGCGTGAAGCCTGCCGATGCGGACCACCTGGTCGAGGAGCACCTGCTCAAGGGGCGCGTCGTCGAGCGGCTGAATTTCAAGACCGCGACCACCGAGCAGGTCATCCCCGCGCTGCAGGAGATCGAGTTCTTCCAGCAGCAACAAAAGATCGTGCTGCGCAATTGCGGGGCCATCGACCCGACAAACATCGAGGAGTACATCGCGCGGGACGGCTACCAGGCGCTGGCCAAGGCGCTCTCCGAGATGACCGCCGATCAGGTCGTCGAGGAGGTGAAGCAGTCCGGCCTGCGCGGCCGTGGCGGCGCCGGGTTCTCGACGGGCATGAAGTGGTCCTTCACGCGCAAGGCCCCCGGCGACAAGAAATACGTGCTGTGCAACGCGGACGAGGGCGACCCCGGCGCGTTCATGGACCGCAGCGTGCTCGAAGGCGACCCCCACAGCGTGATCGAGGCGATGGCCATCGCGGCCTACGCCATCGGCTCCGACGAGGGCTACGTCTACGTGCGCGCCGAGTATCCGCTCGCCGTCGAGCGCCTCGGCCTCGCGATCGAGCAGGCCCGCGAGTTGGGGCTCATCGGCAAGAACATCATGGGCACGGATTTCTCGTTCGACCTCGAAATTCGCATGGGCTCCGGCGCGTTCGTCTGCGGCGAAGAGACCGCGCTCATGCGGTCCATCGAGGGCAAGCGCGGCGAGCCCCGCCCGAGGCCGCCGTTCCCCGCCATCGCGGGCCTCTGGGAGAAGCCCACGCTCCTGAACAACGTCGAAACCTACGCGAACATCCCCATGATCATCCTCAAGGGCGCGGCCTGGTTCGCCGCGATCGGCACCGAGAAGAGCAAGGGCACGAAGGTCTTCGCCCTGGCCGGCGCGGTGAACAACACCGGGCTCGTCGAGGTGCCCGTCGGCACGCCGCTCGGCGAGATCATCTTCGACATCGGCGGCGGCATTCCGAACAACAAGGAATACAAAGCCGCCCAAATCGGCGGCCCCTCGGGCGGCTGCATCCCGAAGCAGCACCTGAACGTCCCCGTCGATTACGAGTCCCTACAGGAACTCGGCGCCATCATGGGCTCCGGCGGGCTGATCGTCATGGACGACGACACCTGCATGGTCGATATGGCCCGCTTCTTCCTCGATTTCGTCCAGGATGAATCGTGCGGCAAGTGCATCCCCTGCCGCATCGGCACCAAGCGCATGCTCGAAATCGTCGAGCGCATCTGCGAAGGCCGCGGCGTCGAGGGCGACGTCGAGCGGCTCATCGAACTCGGCGAGCAGATCAAGGCCGCCTCCCTGTGTGGGCTCGGCCAGACCGCGCCGAACCCGGTACTGTCCGCCATCCGCCACTTCCGCGACGAGTTCGACGTACACATCCGCGAAAAGCGGTGCCCGGCGGGCGTGTGCGCCGCGCTGGTGCGCGCGCCGTGCATGAGCGCGTGCCCCGCGGGCGTCTACGTGCCGGGCTTCGTCTCGCTCGTCGGCGAGAAGCGCTTCGCCGAAGCGCTGCGCGTCCATCGCGACCGCAATCCCTTCGCATCCATATGCGCGCGGGTATGCTTCCATCCCTGCGAGGCCAAGTGCCGCCGCTGCAACCTCGATGCGCCCGTGGCCATCCGCGGCATCAAGCGCTTCATGGTCGAGCAGGAAGACACCGTCCAACTGCCGGAGGTCCGCGAGAACGCGGACAACGCAAAGCGCAAGGTGGCGATTGTCGGCGCGGGTCCCGCGGGCCTGTCCTGTGCGTTCTTCCTCGCGCGGCTGGGCTACAAGCCGAAGGTTTTCGAGGCCGCGCCGAAGCCCGGTGGCATGCTCGTGCAGACCATCCCGTCCTACCGGTTGCCGCGGCCCGAGATCGAACGCGAAATCACGATGATCGAGCGCATGGGCGTCGATATCGAGTGCAATAGCGCGCTCGGGCGCGATTTCACGCTTCAGGGACTCCGCGACGAGGGCTACGAAGCCGTGTTCCTCGGCGTGGGCGCGCCCAAGGGCTCGGGACTGCGCATCAAGAACGAAGAAGCGGACGGCGTGACCGACGCCATCGAGTTCCTGCGCGCGTACAACCTGCAAGGCACGGCGAAGGTCGGCAAGCGCGTCGTCGTCATCGGCGGCGGCAACGCGGCCATCGACGCCGCGCGCACGGCCGTGCGGCTCGGCGCGGAAACCGTCACAGTCCTCTACCGCCGCACCCGCGCCGAAATGCCCGCCTGGGCCGAGGAAATCGAGGAGGCCGAGAAAGAAGGCGTCTTTCTGAAGACGCTGATCGCGCCGCAGGAGGTCGTGCTCGAAAAGGGCAAGGTCGCAGGCGTGTCCTGCAACCACATGTCCCTCGGCGAATTCGACAGCAGCGGACGTCGCCGCCCCGAAGTCTGCGGCGACGCCACGTTCGTCGAGCCCGCGGACCAGGTCATCGCGGCCATCGGCCAGAAGCTGGAGACGAAGCCGCTCCTGGACGGCCTGCAGGTCAAGTTGAACGCGAAAAATTACATCTGGGCCGACGCAGTCACTGCCCAGACCTCCCTCGAGTGGTTGTTCGCCGGCGGCGACGCCTCGGACGGGCCGTCTTCCGTCGTGCAGGCCATCGGCGCGGGCGAACGGGCCGCCGTGGGCATCGACCAGTACCTGACCGGGGAGGAGCACGCCTTCTGGCGGGAACTCTATCAGGTCGACACCGCGTTCGACCCGGACGCCGATCCCTCGGAAGCGCCGCGCGCCGCCATGAATCTCATCCCCGTGGACGCGCGCGCGATGAACTTCGACGAGGTCGAAGTGGCCTTTGTCGAAGAGACGGCGGTCCGCGAGGCGCGCCGCTGCCTCCGTTGCGATTACCGCGAGGAAATGGTCCCGAGTGCGCGCTAGACGCGCTCGAACCGTATCAAGAGGAGACAGAGAATTATGCCCACCGTAACCATAGATAACGTCCGGGTGGAAGTCCCCGCCGGAACGACCATTCTCGACGCCGCAAAACAGGCGGGCGTCAAAGTGCCGACCTTATGCTACCTGAAAGACGTGCAAGCCATCGGCGCGTGCCGCGTGTGCCTCGTCGAGGTGCAGGGCGCGCGCACGCTCGTCGCCTCCTGCGTCACGCCGGTCGCCGACGGCATGGTCGTCCACACGAACACCAAGCGCGCCCGCGGCGCACGCCGCACCGTCGTCGAACTGCTCCTGTCGGACCACCAGGGCGACTGCCAGACCTGCGAGCGCAACGACGACTGCGAACTCCAGGCGCTCGCCCGCGATCTCGGCATCAACGACATCACTTACGTGGGCGCCAAGAGCACGCGCTACGTCGACGACTCCACGCCCGCGCTGATCCGCGACACGGGCAAGTGCGTGCTCTGCCGCCGCTGCGTCACCGTCTGCGGCGAGGTTCAGGGCGTCGGCGGCATCTTCCCCCAGAATCGCGGTTTCGCCACCGTCGTCGGCCCGGCCTTTGACCTGAACCTGCACGACATCGTTTGCGTCCAGTGCGGCCAGTGCGCCGCAGTGTGCCCCGTCGGCGCGATCACCGAGCGCGACCACATCCAGGACGTGTGGGAAGCGCTCGACGACCCGACGAAGACCGTCGTCGTGCAGACGGCCCCCGCCATCCGCGCCGCGCTCGGCGAATGCTTCGGCTATCCGCCCGGCACGCTCGTCACCGGCAAGATGGTCTCGGCCCTGCGCCGAATCGGCTTCGACGCCGTGTTCGACACGAACTTCGCGGCAGACCTGACCATTCTCGAAGAAGGCACCGAGCTGTTGACGCGCCTGAAGAACGCCCTGGTCGACGGCAAGCCCGTGGCGCTGCCCATGTTCACCAGTTGCTCGCCCGGGTGGATCAAGTTCATCGAGTACTTCTACCCGGACATGCTGGCGAACGTCTCGACGTGCAAATCCCCGCAGCAGATGTTCGGCGCCATCGCCAAGACCTACTACGCCGAGAAGATCGGCAAGAAGCCCGAGGACATGATCGTCGTCTCGGTCATGCCCTGCACCGCGAAGAAATTCGAGGCGCAGCGCCCCGAGATGAACGCCAGCGGCGTCCAGGACGTCGATTACGTCCTCACCACGCGCGAACTCGGCCGCATGATCAAACAGGCCGGCATCGACTTCGACCGCCTGCCCGACGATACGATGGATTCGCCTATCGGCATGTCCTCCGGCGCAGCCGACATCTTCGCGAACACCGGCGGCGTCATGGAGGCGGCCCTGCGCACCGTCTACGAGATCGTGACCGGCAAGCCGTTCCCCTTCGAAGACCTGCACGTCAAGCCCATCGCCGGGCTTGAAGGCATCAAGGAGGCCGCCGTCACTATCGAGGAAACCACGCCGGAGTGGGCCTTCCTCAAAGGCGTCACGGTGCGCACCGCCGTCGCGCACGGCCTCGGCAACGCGCGCCAACTCATCGAGCGCGTCCGCGAAGGGCTCTCGACCTACCACTTCATCGAGATCATGACCTGCCCCGGCGGCTGTATCGGCGGCGGCGGCCAGCCGCGCTTCACCACCAACGAAACGCGGCTCGCGCGCATCCAGGCCATCTACAAGGAAGACGAGGGCAAGACGCTCCGCAAGTCCCACGAGAACCCCGAGATCAAACACATCTACGAGGAGTTTCTCGGAAAGCCCAACAGCAAGAAGTCTCACGAACTCCTGCACACCCACTACCACGAGCGCGCCAAAGTCTGACCGCGCGCAAACGCATATCACCTGCAAGCGCCCCAGGGTCGGCCTTGGGGCGCTTTCCCATCCCCTCGCCCTGACGACATAGGAGCGGGCGCATCCTGCCCCCGTGAACGTGGAGCGGGATTACCGGCCACGACAAGAGTTGCCCCGTCTTGCGACAGTTGCCCGATTTGCGACAGTACGCCGGCTGCGGCGCGGGGTGGTCCCGCGGGGCAGTCCGTTGCGCAAGTGCCTGTGATTGAATACTCTGCAAAGCGACTCGTGACTCGCGGAGTTATCTGCTATTGGAGGCACGAATTTTGCTTCATCCATGGCAAGAAAAGGTAATGGCAAGGAGGTTTGCGCTATGGAATCGAGCAATCGCACACAGAAAGTCCTGGTGGCCCTGGTCGTGGCGCTTGCGCTCGTGGCGGCGGCGCAGATGTTCTTTCTGCTCGGGCTAAACGAACGGGTGCATGCGCTCGTCGGACAGGCCGCCGACCAGGAGGCGTCCGGCGACCGCGATCAAACAACCCCGCGAAGCCACGCCAAACCGGAAGGCCGCGAGGCGGAAGATCCAGACGATACGCGCATCGGGCCGCGGCGTCCGTTCTACATGCGGCCGTTCGACCCGCACACGTGGGACCCGTTCCAGGAGATGTCCGAGATGCGCAAGCGGATCGACGCGCTGTTCGAGGACGCCTTCGGTCGCTTCGGCAAGAGCGCGCGCTTCGGCGACCTGGCCACGGAGTTCTCGTTCGAACCCACGATGGACGTGAAGGAGGAAGACGGACGCTACGTCATCCGGCTGGATGTGCCGGGCGCGGACGTGACGGACCTCAAAGCATCGATCGAGAACAACACACTGACCATCGAGGGCACGCGCAAGCAGGAGAAGGAGGAGTCACGGCGCGGCGAGTATCTGCGTCAGGAGCGGCGCATCGGCACATTCCGCCGCAGTTTCCCGCTGCCGGGCCCGGTCGCGCCGGAAAGCCTCGATACCAGCTACAAGGACGGCGTCTTCACCATCACGGTCGAGAAGGCGGGCGCGACTCAGGACAACTCGGAGTCTGGTTCGTGAATCCAGTTGAGTCGCGGAGATGAGAACGCCGCCTCGCCCGCCGCGCGCTCCCGCGCGCGGAGTTCGTGCACCGGGCAGTTCGGGTCGCACACGATGCACGTGCCCACGCACTCGGTGCGGTCTTCGTAAGGGTTCGGCGTGCTCATGCTTCATGCGCACCAGGGGCGTTCGCGCCCGGCAAGCAACGCCAGCGTCTCGACGGCGATGGCGGCGTCCTCGCGCACCTGGAAATCGAACATGCCGACGCAGATGAAGTCCGCGCCGTGCTCGAAGGCGTATTGGAACCCTTCGCGCGGGTGAATCGCGCCGGCGCCAAGCACCTTGAACGCGATCCAGGGGGCCTTGGAGCCCTGGAAGAACGCCGTCGTTTCCTCGGGCGTCTCCTCCCACACGCTGTCGTTGCGCGGCATCGGCCCGGCGGACCAATAACTCTTCGCGTTGAAGGTCTTCATGTAGAAATCGGGCGCAATCCCCGTGTTCACGCAGGCGTGCAGCACGTCGATCTTGTGCGCGCCCATCCCGGCGGGCACGCCGTGCGACTTGATCCGCGCGAGCGTTTCGCCGAGTTTGTCGGTCCACCCCTGTTCAACGAAGCGGTCGCCTGTTTCCCCCTGGATGTAGACGGCCGCGGCCCCGTGGTCCACCGCGCGGTCGATGTCCGTGAAGAGGTCTCGTTCGCGCGGCTTGACTTGCGCGATCCATTGCAGCCGGCCGCCGCGCTCCTTCCAATGCTTGTCGAGAATGCGCAGCGTGTCGTTGTCCAAGCGCAGCAAGGCCGTGTTGATCCCGCTTTCCTCACAGCGCTGGAAGGTTTCGAGGACCTTGTCGTCGGTGAAGTACTCTCGCAGGAGTTTGGACACGTAAATCAGGTCGCGGCTGTGCGCGAAGCCGCTGATCAGGTTGCCGCCGCAGATGAGGCGGCTCACTTCGAGATCGCCGATCTTGCCTCGTGGCATGGCGGACGTTTCCGGCCCCACCGGACGCTCCGCTGACGTGTCGCCGGCGCGCGCAAGCAGGATACGGTCCTCGAAGCCGAAACCCATTGCCGCGCCTGTCGAGGCCGCCATCGCGCCATGCAGGAAAGTCCGGCGACTGATCATGTCGAACATAACGGTTGTCTCCCGTGGGGCGTACCATAATGGTACGTGGTTCGATAAGCGAAATATACCTTGCGGCGCTGCAATCTTCCAATCACGGTTCGCCGGCGAGCCCAAGAGTCGTTGCTACTCGGCGGTTTCCTGGCTGTCGCCCGTGCGGTGATTGGCGAAGAACCGGTGCAGCAATGGGAAGGGAGTATATAGGAGGGCAAAGACTGCAAGGGCTATCGCCGCCATGCCGGGAAGGTACCACGGCCACGGTCCAAGGAAATCAAGGACGGAGAACCCGCGCGGCTTCTCACAGATGTATAGGTAGTTGGTTCCGAGAAGGATATTTACAGGCGCGACCGCCGCCGCGTACGCGACCGTCATGATGATCGCCTTCAGCAAGGAAGATGCCCGCGGGCGAAAGCCATAGTAAATCATGGCATAAAGCACGCCGGTGATGATGAACGCATGGCTGGTGAAGAAGGTAATGGTAAGCGGGTGCGGAAACGGGAATGCGAGATCGGGAGTAAGCAGCGAGACCGATGCTCCGCCTATGCCCCAGAAATAGAGCACCTCAAAAAGTGTGTAGCTCTGCGAGACAAGCATAACGGGCACGAGAAACACGGCCACGCCGCATAGATGCAACGGCAGAATCTGGGTCAGCGACACGTCGCGCAGAACATGATGTCCTGTCCTGTCGGCAATCTCCTGAATAATCATGAACATGGCCAGAGCGAGAGCGACGTGAGACACTGCTTTCGCGGACGCCATCCATTTTGGCAGCAGAAGAATAATTGCGTTCAAGACGACAATGACCATTAAGATGGTGCAATGAGTAAATCCGAACAGCGGGAGGATTTGTTCGTCACTCATAGATTGCCACTATTGCGTTAATATACGCATAAAACGGCGGGCGTCGCGCCGGTATCAGATCCGAATCGGCATGATTACGTTGATGTAGTTATCAACCGGCGCTTCCGTATACGGCTTAAGCACGCCCGGACTCATCGCGTCGCGCAATACGAGGCATACCTTTTCCGAGTTGACGTGGCGAAGTATGTCAAGAATAAAATCTGGGTTGAACGCTATCTCAACATTCTCGCCGTCGTACTGGATTTCCATATCTTCTTCGTACTCGCCGACTTCCGGCGTCACCACCTTCAGCGTCAACATGCTGCCGCCCAGCTTGAAGCGAACAGAGTTGAACTTCTCATTAGTCATCGTCCGCGTTCGACGCATGGCTTCGCTGAAACGCACTGTATCCAGTATTGCTTCCTTGTCATGCTTCTTCGGGATCACCATGTCATAGTTCGGGAAATTCCCCTCGATAAGGGCCGTTACAAGACGAATCGAATTGAATGTAAACGCCGCCTGACTCTGGTCGATAAAGACCTCGACTGGATCATCCTCGCCAAGTAGACGCTGCAACTCATTTACCATCTTGGCCGGGATAATGACCTTGACATCCAGATCATCCGGGACGCCTTCCTCTTCACAGCACAGGCTCATACGCCGGCCATCGGTCGCCACCACCGTAAGTCGCCCGCCGACTATCTCGTACAAGAGTCCAGTCAGGTTGTATCGTGCCTGATCCGTACAGATAGCAAAAGACGTCTTTAAGAACAGCGACCTCAACACACCCTGCTTGAACGACACCGGCTTCACGTCAAATTCGCGGATCGGCGGGAACTGATCAGACGGCATACTGAACAGCTTCGTATGAATACGGCCACAAGTAAGCTCGACAACGTTGCTCTCCCCCAACGTCAGCGTTATCTCCTTGTCCGGAAGCTCACTCAAAATCGAAGCCAAGCGTTGGCATGATACGGTGAGCCCGCCGGGCTGCCGCACGTCGCAATCAACGACGCACTGAATGCTTACCTTCAAGTCTGTAGCGCTAACCCGAATACCCGTATCCACCGTCTCAATCAGCAGATGAGAGAGGATAGGCAACGCGGACTTCGACGGAACAACCGTCTTGACTTTATTGACCGCATCTAAGAGGTCCTGTCGAGCAATTGCAATCTTCATGCGAGCATCTCCCTACCGCGACACCAAGGTACCGTTAACCGTACGCGCTTTGCAAGTCCTTACGGTTACCAAGTGCGCATATTTCACCAAGAGCCTTTCCAAATAGCCGATTCTGTTCGTATCCGTCTATAAACGGGCGATTCATCACATCCTGTTCGATGCGTCTTGATGTCCGAGAAAAGTTTTCCTTTCCTTTCTATTCCGTAAGATATATTTTTAGTCGTATATAGTCATAAGGGGTGTTTACTTGTGAATTTTAGCCGTAAGTGCATCCGTAACAGGCTGTTCGTCTGTTGATGGTGCTGAGGATAAGGCCTGTCTCTTTTTCCACACTGTGTTGGCAATTGGATCTCCATTGCGGTCGTCATGTCCAGTCGGTCGTCCAGGTTGGGGACTTCATACTCTCTTTTCCCCTGGTCCGTCAAGTCTTTTTCACAGGCTGGTTTTCGTTGTTGGTTCCACGTTCTCATGGAAGGTTATCCACACCTGTTGTGGCGTGTGTGACAAGGACTTACAGCGCTTGTGCGACGAGTTATCCCGTAGCGCATGGAACGGATAATCGCCGTGTTTCCATCGGAAGGTTGTGGTGATCTGAAGAGTACTAAGTTATTGTAAATAAAGGAGTTATAAATCATAACATATCTTGCGTGGAACTAGCGTCAAATGTCGTAAGTGTCCGTGCATACGATATTTAGAAGTGGTGGATCCCAGAATGTAAAGGGCTGCCTGACGAGGTAAGCCGTCGCTTATGCACAAGTTCTCCACATGGATGACTCAACCACCCGGCATCCTCCGGTTCTACTGCCGTATAACCCGCAGGTATTCCTTTGGTTCCACGATTCCGCTGCGGACTTTTTGCCGACAACGCTCAGCCATGGTAACGAGCTTTGCCTGCTTCGCAATCTCGTGCGTGCCAGCCTCGGATGCGATAGAGTGCCGAATATCACCGGTTATTTCAAGAATTTCGAATATTCCGGTTCGTCCATGATTGCCCGTGTGATAGCACGCGGCGCACCCCTTCCCACCGTAGAGTTTCTTAACGGTGGCGGGTAGACCGATGGCGCGCAGTGTTTCCGGCGTAGGTTTGAACGGCTGACGGCAGTTTTCGCAGATTTTTCGGACTAACCGTTGTGCAACGACAGCGCTCAGCGCACCGCATATGAGGTAGGAGGGAACCCCCATGTTGCGCAGGGTGCTGATGGCTTCCGGTGCGTCATTCGTATGGAGCGTGCTGAAGACCAAGTGTCCCGTCATGGCGGCGCGGATGGCGATATGCGCCGTCTCCGCGTCACGAATCTCACCGACCAACAGCACGTCAATATCCTGTCGCATCGCCGCCCGCAGCGTCGCGGCGAAAGTTATGCCGAAATGCGTATCAATCTGGACCTGATTGATGCCGGAGAGTTGATATTCGACCGGGTCTTCCAGCGTGACGATACTGTCGGTCAGCACGTTCTTCTGGTTCAGCGCCGCATACAACGTCGTGGTCTTGCCGCTCCCGGTCGGCCCCGTGACCAGGATCATGCCGTAGGGCTGATTGATCAGGCCGGTGAGCTTCTTCTCGTCGTCCGATTCAAGTCCCAAGTCCTTGATTCCAGACAAGATGGACGTTTGATCGAGGAGTCGAAGCACCACGCGCTCACCGAGGAAAGTGGGAAGCGTCGCGACGCGGACGTCGAATGCACGGCCAGCCACCTCCATGCTGATGTGCCCGTCCTGTGGGTGGCGCGTCTCGGTGATGTCCAGGTCGGCGAGTATTTTTATTCGCGAAATCACGGCCAACTCCGTGTTCTGCGGAATGCTCATGATATCGTGGAGCACGCCGTCGATCCTGTAGCGCACACGCATCTCCGGCTCCTGCGGATCGAGATGGACATCCGTGGCGCCGGAATTCACGGCGCCCTCGAGAATGGTGGACACCAGCTTGATAACCGTGCTGCCGGACGCCTTCTTCGCGATTTCCTCGAAACGCGAAGGCTCCGCTGCGGTCTTGGTCGTGGATGGTTCCTGCATTGCGTGCGTTCCCTTTGCGCGTTCACCGGCCTTGCCGGCCTTGGTTGCTTGTTTTGCGGGTGCGGTCTGCTGCCTGGGTGCTGCCTTCGGCGCGTCGCCCTGGCGCAGCGCCGCATAACGACGCTCGATTTCCGCCTCGAGGTCATGCGCTGCCGTCATCATCGGATAGAAGCGCTTCGAAAGAAGCACCCCGGCATCGCCCAGCCGCTCGCGCAGGGACGGGTCCGCTATGAGAACGGCCACCTTGTCCCTTTCGATGGCGACGGGTATGAATTGGTAGCTTCGGGCGATGCTCTCGGGGACCGCCTCTAAGGCGTCGCGACTGCTGGACGCGTCCTCGATAGCGGTGAACTCGAGTCCCTGCTGACGGCTGAGGGCGCGCGCCATCATCTCCTCGGTAACGTACTCATGCTCGAGGAGGATGTTGCCGAGGAGGCGGCCTGTCCGCTGCTGCTCCGCCAAGGCCTCACGCAACTGCTCCAGCGTAATTGCCTTGATCTCGACGAGCGTGTCGCCGAGTTGCTTCTGCTTGCTCTGGGTCGAAGGCAGGTGGAACTCGTAGCGTAGCGCATCCTCGAGAACGCTGAACGACACCTTGCCGCTCTGAATCAGCTGCTTATACCAGGGGATGCCCGAGCGCGTGGCGCGGTCCCGCGCCTCTGCCAATTCTTCCTGTGTGATGAGGTCCTGCTTGACCAGCCGGTCGCCGGCTTCGATGTTGTCCATGCTCATCTAATGCCCCTCCCGCCGTCCTGGCGCCACGCGATTTCGCGCGCTGATGGTAAATGCGCCCCACACGCCAAAGCAAATTGCGCATAATTTCTCTGTTCGGCGCGGCGAGTGGCGAAGCGTAGCGGATTAAGGTAAGATAATGGCGAAAGTCTACGGGTGCGCAGGACATCGAATTATCGGACCGAGAGGATTGTCCATGAGCGACGAAAGCAAGTACAGGAAATACGCGGAGAAGGTGAAGATATTCCATGGACTGTCGCCGGAGGAGGTGGAGTTCATCCTTCACTGCGGCAACGTGCTGCACTTTCACGAGAACCAGACCATCTTCCACGAGGGTATGCTGGGCACGAATGTCTTCATCGTCTTGAGCGGCGAGGTGGGCATCTACAACAAGAGCGAACTCATTGCGAAATGCGAAGTCGGTGATGCTTTCGGAGAGATGGCGGTGCTGAATCGCAGGCCGCGCATCGCCAGCGCTACGGCCATCACCCCCGCGAAAGTCTTCACGCTCGATGAGCGCAGCATCAACAACATTCTCGAGAAGCACGTTGCGGTGCGGCTGCTCCTGAACGTGATCCACATTCTCAGCGAGCGCCTTGAGAAAGCCAACGCGGAGAACGTCGAACTGCGCAAGGCGCTGCGGCGGACGGGCGGCGCGCCCGCGCGTCAACAAACGCATTAGCGCTTCGTGACTTGGTGCATGAGCCTTCTGCAAGCAGCCCGCGTGCGGCTCCCCGCATCAAGGTGGCGCAGGAGCGCCTGAGTTGCTATAATGGCTCCGCGTGGAGGGATTCGGAAGGCCTCATGCGTGGTGGTCTCGGCCTGCGGGTTTGCTTACGCCACGGCTATGGTGGCGTCGCGGCCCCTCGCGGTGGTGTGAAATTGCATTATTGCGGAAGGAGCGCGAGCATGGTGTGTCGCGGGTTGTGCGGGGGAGTAGCGGCGTTCTTGATCATGGCGGCGATGGCTTCGGGGGTTCTAGGGTGTGCGGGGCACCGCGAAGCAGCGAAACCCACGACGATAACATCCACCAGACCGCTTGCCGCCTACGTCTATCGCATCGAGCCCCGCCCCGTCCGCGCCCCCGTTTTTGAACGCCCGGCGGAACAGCCCGCGCCGACGCCCATCGCCGCGGTCCCCGAATCGTGGCCGATTGACCATCCTGCCTGTAAAGTCATTTCGACCTTCGGTGTGCGCCGCGCCAGCGGCGGCAGCGGCAAGTCGCGTCTGCACCGCGGTATTGACATCAAGGCGCCGTTCGGCGCTCCGGTCGTCGCGACGGCGGACGGGGCCGTAACGTTGTCGACGGTTCAGGACGGCTACGGCCATATCGTGGTGGTCGATCACGGCGAGGGTTGCGCCACGGCTTACGCGCACCTTTCCGCGCGGAACGTAAAGGTGGGCGACAAGGTGTGCAAGGGCGACGAACTCGGGAAGATCGGTCGGACCGGCCGCGCCACGACGCCCCACCTGCATTACGAGGTCCGCATCGATGGCAAGGCGGTGGATCCGGCGCCTTACTTGCCTGCCGAGTGACGACGCGACCCGGGAAACGATTCCCGCGGATTCCCGTTCGACCGGTCCCCGAAGCCCTTACCGTTCGTCAAGGGGGGGGACGGTCCGCTCGGCCTGGCCGATGTATTCGCTGAGCGGGCGGTAAAGCCGGTTGCCGCGGGACTGTTCGAGGTAATGGGCGCTCCACCCGCTTACGCGCGCGGACACAAAGATCGGCGTGAACAGGTCAAGCGGCAGCCCCATCAAGTGATAGGTAAGGCCGCAGGGGTAGTCCACATTCGGGTAGATGTTCTTCAGCCGTCGCACGGGGTCCCGGACAGCGTCGTAAATGGCGAGCCAGTGGTCCTGCCCCTTCTTGTGCGCCAGTTTACGCATCTTCTGTTCGAGGATGTGCGCCCGGTGGTCGCCGTGTCGGTAGACGCGGTGGCCGAATCCCATGATCTTCTCCTTGCGTTCCAGCGCCTCGACGACCCATTTCGCGGCTTCGTCCGCCGACTTGAACCGCAGGAGCATTCTCATGGCGGCTTCGTTCGCGCCGCCGTGTAGCGGCCCCTTGAGCGCGCCAATCGCGCCCGCGACCGACGAAACGAGGTCCGATTCCGTCGAGCAGATGACCCGGCACGTGAACGTGCTGGCGTTGAATTCGTGTTCGGCGTACAAGACCAGCGTGAGGTCCAGCAGGTCGGCGGTCATGTCGTCCGGCTCCTCGCCGAACAGCAGATAGAGCATCTGGGCGGCGTGGGACATGCCCCGCCGCGGCTTGACCGGTTCGTCGCCGTTCAACAGGCGGTGCCGGGCCGCAATGATGCTTGGAACCTGGGCCGTCAGCCAGATCGCGCGCTGGCGGATCGCCTCGTCGTCATCGCCTTCGACAGGATCGAAGTGCCCCGCGAAAGAGACCATCGTGCGGACCACCTCCATCATCGGGACCGTCGCGGGGATGTGTTGCAGCACGTGGTAGACCTGTTCCGGTAAGGCGCGGAAATCATCGAGCCGGTCCATGATGTACTGGAGCCGCTCCTCGCCCGGCAGTTCGCCGTAGAGCATGAGATGCAGGACTTCCTCGAAATTCGTCTTTTCCGCAAGTTCCTGAATCGCGTAGCCGCGGTACAAGAGGCGTCCCTGGTCCACGCAGGAAACCCGGGTTTCTCCGGCCACGACACCATCCAAACCGGGGCTGTAAACCATCGTCATCGTGCGCAACCTCCTTTGTGTGTCGCCGCGCGCCTGCACGGTGGCGTTTTCGCCGCACCGGAGAGGGAACCTCCGCGCACTGAGCCTGCAAGCCGGCGGAGGTTCGCCCACCACGTCCGTACAAAACGAACAACCCGTGGTGTGGATTTCTTCCGGGCGCGGCGGGAAAGAAGACGGCGGGCGGGAGGCGCTCAGGTGAGCACGGCGATGATCATTTGCGCGAAGACGGTCACCAGGATTAGTGCGACGGGGTAGGCGGTGGCATAGCTGACGGTGGGGACTTCCGAGTCGGTGCGACTCGTCAGGGCGCCGAGCCCGGGGGTCGAGGTCATGCCGCCACAAATGCCGCCATAGGTTTCGAGCAGGCCCAGGCGAAGAACGCGCCGCGCAAATCCATAGCCGAGAAGCATGGGAAGCGTGCTGATCAGCGCGCCCATGACGACGAGCGGCACTCCCTGGCTGCGCAGCACGGGCAGGAAGCCCTCCCCCGCTTTGGCGCCCGCGGCCGCGAGGAAGAAGACGAGTCCCGCTTCGGTCATGAGCAACCGGGCCGCCCGCGGCATGTGGCCGCGGATGCGGCCGACGCCCCCGAAGTGCCCGAGCACCAACGCCACAAGCAGCGGTCCGCCGGCCAACCCGAGGGTGAACCCCTGCGTGCCGGGAAAGGCGATGGGCGTCATGCCGAGCAACACGCCGGCGATGATGCCTGCCGACAGGGAGATGAGGTCTGTCTCATCGAGGACGCGCGTGCGATGTCCCGCGAACGTCGCGAGCTGTTTGATCGCCTGCGGCTCGCCGACGGCGTAGAGCACGTCGGCGCGCTGCACGACGGTTTCGGCGTCGGGCACGAAGCCCACGTCATGCCGGATGATGCGCGAGATCGTGACGCCGAACTTGTTGATCAGGTTCAATTCGCGCAGGCTCTTACCGACCACGGCGGGCGCTGTCGCGACCACCTGCATCAATTCCGAGGCCGTGTCGAGATAATAGGGTCGGTCGCTGCGCCTTCCGAGGAAGTCGGCCAGGTCCTGGAGACGGTCGTCATGGCCGACGGCGAGCAGATGCTGGCCGTCCTCGAAGACGGTCTCGGAGGTGATAGGGACAAGGCGTTCGCCCCGCAAGACCCGAGAAATCTGGCAGCGCGACGCGGCGACGAAGTGGACGTCCTGGATTTTGCGGCCCATGATCGACGGATTGCACACCTCGATGAGCATGCGCTGGATGCGGTTCTTGTCGGGCCCCGACGCCGCGTGCTTATGGCCCTCCGCCTCGAGGTCGTGGCCCAGGAGACGCGGCAGCAGTTGCACGAATAATACGACGGCGACGACACCGAAGGGGTAGGCGATACCGTAGCCGATCGACACCATCGGGTCGTTCTGCAGGTCGGCGAGCGCCGTGGCGAGGCCGGGCGTGCTCGTGAGCGCGCCCGCGAAGACCCCGGCGGCCAATGGCGCCGGGACGCCCGCCATCCACGCGAACGCGACGGCGACCGTTGCGCCCGCGGCGACCACCGTCACGCTGATCTTGGCGAGCTCGGTCCCGTGGCGGAAGAACGCTCGGAAGAACCCCGGTCCGGCGCTCAGGCCGACACAGTACACAAACAGCACCAAGCCGAAATTGCCTAATTCCTTCGGCAGCGAGCAGCCAAGCGCGCCGAAGACAATCGCGACGAAGATCACGCCGCTGCTGCCCAGAGATACGCCGTATATTTTGATGCTGCCCAGCAACATCCCGATCCCGATAATCGCGAATACGGACGTGATCGGATGATCGAGGATAAGCCGGGGCAGCGATGCGTTCGCCGCCACCGGGTCCGCCTGCGCGGCGAGCGCCGCGGCGGAACAGGCGCATGCGAGGGAGAACAGTGCGATTCGGAAGGAGAGCTTCATGGGTACATCCGCGTAGTGGAAACCGTGCGCGACGCCTATGATAGCGCATCGGTACGGCGCGCGGCGAGCGGGCGCGTCGCCGCGCTCAGTCGAGCCGGATGTCCTGCTTCTCGAACCAAGCTTTCAGGTCGGCCATTTGCGTATCGACGACCTGGCGGTCGTAGTCGTGCTCGATCTTGCCGATGAGTTCCGCGAGTTCCGGGCGCTTACGAATGATCTTGCTCAGTTGTTTCTCGAATTCGACGCTCATGAAGTGCAGGTCGTCCGTGTGGATGCTGATGTCGAGCAGCTCGCCCAGCTTGTGAATCGTCGCCTCGATGCACTTCACGTTGCGCCCCTGAACGTAAGCCGGGACTTCCGCCACCACGTTCATCATCTCGATTCCGTACTGCGGGCACCGCGTGGTCAGGTACGTGACGAAGCCGGCCGGCCCCGCGTAGTTCGACGGTTCGAGCCCGTATTGCTGCAGGAGCGGCGTCATGGACGGCTCCGAGACGGAACAGAAGAACCGGGGCATGCGGGTATGCGGCGCGATCCCCGCGACGCTGCCGACGAAGTAGATTTTCGTTACGCCGAAGGTGGCGGCCACGTGGAGAATGCAGTCCGCGTAGGCCTTCCATCGAACATTCGGCTCGCGGCCCGCGAAGAGGATAAGATTGTGCTCGGGGCAACCGTGGAACGCATTAGCCGGCTCCTCGACCGCCGCGACGACCCCGTTCTCGATGCGCGCCTGCGGCCGGAACAGGGCGGCCACCTCCATCGGGCCGGGAACGTTGTACACGAAGAAGTCCTGCGGCTGAATCTGTGCGAACTCGACAGTCTGAAAACGCGACACGAGATACTCGACGGTCCCCGTCGAGACCTCGCCGCCGTCCATCCAGCCGGAGAATCCCATCACGAGCCGGGCCTCGGAGAAGCTCGGTTCGCGATATATGGTCAGTGGGAGCGCCATAATTCCACGCTATGCCTCGATGTCATCCGCGGCACAGCCCTGTTATCGTCTGCCTAAACTGTAACGCAGAATCGCGAATCCTGCAAGCGGCGGCGGGTTTACCCCCCTGTATTTCGGGTTTCTCGGAGGGACGGGCCGCCGTTTGTGGGAGTGTCTGGTACCGGGGCACGTATTTCGTTTCGCGGGCGATTGCGGGTATACTTGCGTTCCGTCCCGTTTATAGTTCAGCCTGCGGACGGCCTCCGTCGAGTGTCCGGGCAACGGAGAAAGCGGGAACGGGAAACGGGTCCGGCAGTAGAGGGAAACGCGCGCGATGTCATCCGTGGACGAGATCAAACAACTGTTGGCCGAACACGAGTTCTTCAAGGGAATACCACCGGAGTATCTGGCGCGGCTGACGCCCCACGTTATCCTCGAGAGTTTCCCGGCGGGCGAGTACGTATTCCGGGCGGGCGGTCAGGCGACCCACTGCTATCTGATCCGCCAGGGCCAGGTTGCCCTCGAGGTCTTCGAGCCCCACCGGGGAGGGTCCATTGTCCTCCACACCATCGACCGGCACGGTGTCCTCGGGTGTTCCTGGCTGGTGCCGCCGTATCAGTGGCGCTTCGACGCCCGGGCCACGCAGTTAACGCGCATGCTGGCGATTGACGCCGCCGCCTTCCGCGACGCCCTCGAGGCCGATCATGAGTTCGGCTACGAGATCATTAAGCGGTTCCTGGCGGTCTTCACGGGAAGGCTCTCCGCGGTCCTGCTCCAAATGAGCGACATGTACGCCTAGCGTCCTGAAAGGGCAACAGCATGAGTACGCCGCAACAGGAAAAGGCAAACAAGACAATCTACCGCATCCGGTCCGTAGTCCCCGAGACGCCGGATACCGCCACGCTGGAGTTGGTCCGCGCGGACGGCGGCGCGGTCCCGGATTTCGCGCCGGGCCAGTACAATATGGTTCACGTAAACAACGTGGGGGCCGCCGCCATGGCGATTTGCGTGCATCCTGACGCGCCGGACGTGCTCCTTCACACGGTGCGCGCGGTCGGTCGCGTGACCGAGGCGCTGTGCGGGCTGGACGCGGGCGCGGAGATCACGGTGAGCGGCCCCTTCGGCGCGGGCTGGCCCCTCGAACCCGCGGAGGAAAACGACGTGGTGATTGTGGCGGGCGGCATCGGGCTGGCGCCCATGCGTCCCCTGGTGCACGCCCTTATCCGGCAGCGTGAGCGCTACGGCCACACCACGGTCCTGTATGGCGCGCGCACGCCCGAGGACATCCTTTATCGCAAGGAACTCGAGCGGTGGCGGGGCCGCTTCGACATGGAGGTGCTCGTCACGGTCGATCGCGCGTCGCGCGACTGGCACGGCCCCGTGGGCGTGTTCACGAACCTTATCCCGCGCGCCCCGTTCGACCCGTACTACGCCGTCGCGTACATCGCGGGCCCGGAGGTGATGATGACTTACGCCGTCGAGGCGCTGCACCGGCGCGGCGTGCGCAAGGATTGGCAGTTTGTCTACATGCAGCGCGACCTGAAGCGCGGCGTGCGCGAGATTGCGACCTGCGACGCGGAAAAGAGCGGCCTTACCGGCCCTGTATTCCGTTTCGACGAGGTCGAGCAGTTTCTCGCCGCGCGCGAGTAACGCGCGAGGAGCCAAAGCGGAAATATCGGCATGGCCGTGTCACCGGAATCCACCGTCAATGGCGCAAACACCCGCACGCGCCCGCGCGTGCCGGATCGGGTGCAACGGATTCTCACGATTGGCGTTGGGCGCGCCGACCACGGCGACGAAAGCGTGGGGCTGCACGTGGCCCGCGCCGTGCGCGCGCGGTGGCCCGAAGCGGTTCGTATCTTCGAGCACAGCGGCGAGGGCGCGGCGCTGATGCAGCTATGGGCGCCCGGAGACGGCGTCTTTCTTTTCGGCGCGTCCCGGTCGGGCGCGCCGGCCGGAACGCTCCACCGGTTCGAGGCCACCGTCGAAGAAGTGCCACGGCGGTTCTTCCGTTCGTTCGGGCATCCCTTCGGCATCGCGGAGGCCATCGAGGCCGCGCGGCGCATCGGGCGGCTGCCGGCGCGCATGGTCGTGTACAGTCTCGAGGGCGCTTCGTTTAACGAAGGCGACGACCTCTCGACGCCCGCGCGGCGCGCCCTGCAGGAGTTGACCTCGCGGGCGCTCGCGGAAATCCGCAGCCTTGCGGAGCGCGCGCTGTTCGAGCACTTGTCGACGAAAGCCCGCAACGGCGCGCCCGCGAAGTAACGGTCCATGCACGAATTCAGCATAGTCGAGAACATTCTCGAGCGCGCCCTCGCCATCGCGGTCGAGCACGGCCATCTGCCGGTCTCGCGGGTCCGTGTCGCCATCGGCGCGCTGCAGCAGGTCGAGCCCGAGGTCCTCGAATTCGCCTTTCAAGCCGCGGTGCAAGGCACGCTCGCGGAAGACGCCGCGTTCGAGTGGCGCGCCGTTCCCGCGCGGATCGCCTGCGCGGCCTGCGATGCGCAATTCGAGCCGGAGGACCTGTTCTGGGTCTGCCCGGAGTGCGCGGCCGCCGGCGGGCGCGTTCTGGCCGGGGACGAACTGGTGCTGGAATCGGTCGTGCTCGATGAGACATAACGCAATGAGGAGAGAATCCCGTGGAAATCCGGGTCGTTGAGAAGGTGCTGAAAGTCAATGACGAACTGGCGCAGGCGGTGCGCGATCGCTTGCGTCCCCTCGGCGTGGCGACCGTCAACATGATCAGCGCGCCGGGCTCCGGCAAGACCACGCTCATCGAGCGGGCCGTCGAGGCGCTCGGCGCGGCGCGGCGCATCCAGGTGATCGAAGGCGACCCGGACACCACGCTCGACGCGGAACGCATCGCCGCAACGGGCGCGCCGGTGGTGCAGATCAACACGGCGGGCGGCTGCCACCTCGAGGCCAACCTCGTGTTGCGCGCCCTCGAACAACTCGACCTCGCCCCGGGCGACCTCCTGGTCATCGAGAACGTCGGCAATCTCGTGTGTCCGGTCTCGTTCGACCTCGGCGAAGACAAGCGGGTCGCCGTCGTCAGCGTGACCGAAGGCCACGACAAGCCCGCCAAGTACCCGAAGCTCTTCCGGTGCGCGGACCTCGTGGTCCTCAACAAGATTGACCTCCTGCCGCACGTCGATTTTGACGTTGCCCGATTCCGCGAGTACGTCGAGAAACTACAGCCGGGCGTGCCCGTGCTCGATGTCTCGTGCCGCACCGGCGAAGGCGTGGACGCCTGGGCCGACTGGCTCCGCGCGCTCGGCCCCGCGGACGCCGTCCGCTGACCCTCGGGAACAGGGACCGCACGCGGCCTGTCCGAAGGTCGGGCGGAATACGGGTTTGTTACATAACACAAGAGGCGATATGGATTGATGAAGGAACGGACACGCTGTGCCTGGGCCGCGGGGCAACCGGACTTCTATGTGCGCTACCATGACGAGGAGTGGGGCGTGCCGGTACATGACGATCGGAAACACTTCGCGTTCCTCACGCTCGAAGCGGCGCAGGCGGGCTTGAGTTGGGCGACGGTGTTGCGCAAACGCGAGAACTACCGCAAGGCGTTCTGCAACTGGGATGCGCATAAGATCGCGCGATTCACGGACGCGAAGATCGAAGCGCTCCTCCTTGACCGAGGGCTGATCCGCAATCGGCTCAAAATCACGTCGGCGGTGAACAACGCGCGGATGTTCCTGCGCGTGCAAGAGGAGTTCGGCAGTTTCGACGCCTACATCTGGCGCTTCGTCGACGGCGCGCCCGTCGTCAACCGCTGGAAGTCGATGCGGGACTTGCCCGCGAAAACGCCCTTGTCCGACGCGGTGAGCAAGGACCTGAAACGACGCGGCTTTCGCTTCGTGGGCAGCACGGTGATTTACGCTCATCTCCAGGCCACGGGTCTGGTAAACGATCATACGACGGATTGTTTTCGTTTCAAGGAACTGGCGGCGCGGTGACGCCGCGGGAAAGGTTGCAGGATTTCATGCCGAAGAACATCTACGAGAAGATATGGGCGGCCCATCTGGTCCATGCGCCCGAGGGTCAAGACGCGATTCTGTACATCGACCGGCACTACGTCCACGAGGTAACGTCGCCGCAGGCGTTCGAGGGGCTGCGCCTCGCGGGCCGCACCGTGCGGCGCCCCGAGTTGACCTTCGCGACGATGGACCACAACATCCCGACGACGGACCGAGCACGGCCCATCGCCGACCCCCTGTCAAAGCAGCAGGTCGAGAAACTCGCGGCCAACTGCAAGGAGTCCGGCATCGCGCTCTTCGACATGTACGACCGGCGCAACGGCATCGTCCACGTCATCGGGCCGGAACTCGGGCTGACGCAACCGGGCATGACCATCGTCTGCGGCGATTCGCACACCTCGACGCACGGCGCGTTCGGCGCGCTGGCGTTTGGCATCGGCACCAGCGAGGTCGAGCACGTGCTCGCGACGCAGACGCTGCTCCAGAAGCCCTCGAAGACGATGGAGGTGCGGGTCGGCGGCGCGCTGCCCAGCGGCATTACGGCGAAAGACATCGTTTTGGCGATCATCGGCGAGATCGGCACGGCGGGCGGCACCGGCTACGTCATCGAGTACACGGGCGAGGCGATCCGCGGGTTGTCGATGGAAGGGCGCATGACCGTGTGCAACATGAGCATCGAGGCGGGCGCGCGCGCGGGGCTCATCTCGCCGGACGAGAAGACGGCGGCGTACCTCGAGGGCCGTCCTTACCTGCCGAAGGATACGCCGTGGAAGCAGCTCGCGGCGTCGTGGCTGTCGTGGGCGTCCGATTCCGGCTGCGCGTATGACCGCGTCGTCGAACTGGACGCGCGGAATATCGAGCCCCAGGTCACCTGGGGCACGTCGCCCGGCATGGTGACGGGTGTCCGCGGCCGTACGCCCGTGCTCGCGGAGACGGCCGACGCCAATACGCGGCTCGCCTATGAAAAGGCGCTGCAATACATGGGCCTCGACGAGGGAACGCCGATCACCGAGATTGCGATCAACAAGATGTTCCTGGGCTCGTGTACGAACGCGCGCATCGAGGACTTGCGCGCGGCGGCGGCCGTCGCGAAGGGCTACAAGGTCCACGCGGCCATCGAGCAGGCCCTCGTTGTGCCGGGTTCGCAACACGTGAAGGAACAGGCCGAGGCCGAGGGACTGGACAAGGTGTTCCGGGAAGCGGGCTTCGAGTGGCGCGAGGCCGGGTGCAGCATGCGCCTCGCCATGAACGAGGACCGGCTCAACCCCGGCGACCGCTGCGCCTCGACCTCGAACCGCAATTTCGAGGGACGCCAGGGCAAAGGCGGCCGCACGCACCTCGTCAGCCCGGGCATGGCCGTCGCCGCGGCGATCAAAGGCCGCTTCGTCGACATCCGCGAATGGGAGTACAAGTAACCACGTTCGTAGTTCTGGCTTTAGCCTGTCTTCAAGACAACCTGAAGGTTGAACTACAAACCTGAATCACGGGCGAGACGCCCGTGCCGCAGCATGCCGTATAATGTGAAGCGTGTCGTATTGGAAAGTAGCGAAGGCCCGATGACCGACCAGGAACTCATACAGGCCGTGAAGGCCGCGGTACTGCGGTTCGACCCGAACGCGCAGGTCATCCTCTATGGATCGCGCGCCCGCGGCGACGCCCAGCCCGACTCGGATTGGGATTTCCTGGTGTTAGTGGAACGTGAAATGACGCGGAACCTCGAAGGCGGTCTGCGTGACGCATTGTATGGTCTCGAACTCGAATCCGGGGAACTTATATCCACAATAATTCACACAAAGGAAGAATGGGCGAAACCGCTCATGCGCGCGACGCCGTTCTACCGCTCCGTGACCACGAATACTCCGCAGTGTGGCGAAAAGACTACCCGCGACCTGAGTCCGGAAGAGAAGACCGTGGCGCAAGCACGCCTGGATAACGCGAAGGAGGCTCTCGATGCCGCCTCGCACCTGCTCGACGCCCACCATTGGCATGGAGCGCTGCATTGCCTTTACTATGCGTGTTTCCGTGCGGTAAGTGCGCTTCTATATGTGTATGGGATGTACTCCGGCAAGCACGCCGGAACGCGCGCACTGTTCAGCAAACAATTCGTCGCCTCAGGCGACGTTTGCGCCAAGTCCGGCGCATTCTATGATCGGATTTTCGAGCGTACGATCGAATCGGAGTATGGTGAACTCGTGGACATTTCCGCCGAGCAAGTCTTGGAATACCAGCGGGGCGCGCGCGATTTCATCGAAGAAATTCAAGCAATTGTTCAACACCGTCTGAGCACGGCAATTCCTCAGACTTGATAACGGCGAAGAAACACGACGGGAAAACCCATGCAATCTTTCACAAGACACACCGGCATCGTCGCGCCGCTCGAGGCGCTCAACGTGGACACGGACCAGATCATCCCGAAGCAGTTCCTGAAACGGATCGAGCGCACGGGATACGAAGACATGCTGTTCTACGACTGGCGCTACCTCGACGACGGCAAGACGCCGAACCCGGACTTCGAGATGAACGCGCCGCGTTATCGGGACGCGAGCATCCTGCTGACGAAGGACAATTTCGGGTGCGGCTCGTCGCGCGAGCACGCGCCGTGGGCGCTGTACGACTACGGATTCCGCTGCATCCTCGCGCCGTCCTACGCCGACATCTTCTACAACAACTGCTTCAACAACGGCATGCTGCCCATTTGCCTGCCGGGCGAGGTCGTCGAGCAGTTGTTCGCCGAGGTGCGCGCGCAGGAGGGGTACCAACTGACGGTGGACCTCGAACAGCTACGCATCACGAAACCCGACGGCGGCGAGGTCCCCTTCGACCTGCATCCGTTCCTCCGCGAACGGCTCCTCAACGGCTGGGACCAAATCGGGCTCACACTGCGGTTCGAGGACAAGATCGCCGCGTTCGAGACCGCGCGATCGGCTTCCGCATAACGGCGCCCGTTGTCATTGCGCTTGATCCCCGCTCGCGGCGGCCATAGACTATGGACGCCGGCGGGGTGCGGGGCAAGCAAGAACGACTCGGGAGGCCGCTGATCCATGTACGTTTCGATCCGTGACTGTCTGTTGGCGGAGACGTTTCCCACGCTTGCGGAGGGGCTCCGGGAACTGGATGTCGAGTCCGTCGAAATCGAGTTGACGCGCGACTTCAAGGTCGCGGCGTTCGATGCGAAGGGCCGGGTCCGCCTGGCGACGGACGAGGACGCGGAGGCCTACGGGCGGCAATTGCGCGCGCTGGGTGTGCATCCGTGCAGTTTCCTGACGGCGCGCGATTTCAGCGTCGGGGAGCCGGGCGACAACGTCGCGTGGGTGGCGCGGGCCATGGAACTCGCGGCGATTCTGGGCATGACGAACATCCGCATCGACAGCGCCATGTCGCGGGAACGGGAACTCGATTTCGAGACGCGGGTCAACCTGTTCGCGGCGGGCCTGGGCGGCGCGCTGGCGCGGACGGGCGGGCTCACGGTCGCGCTGGCCATCGAGAATCACGGGTTCCAGGGCAACAACCTCGCGTTTCTGCTGAACGTGTTTCACCGCGTCGGGTCCAACCGCATCGGGGCGACCCTGGACACGGGCAATTTCTACTGGCGCGGCTATCCGCTCTCCGAGGTGTACGGCATACTCCGGCTGCTGGCGCCGTATGCGAAGCACACGCACTTGAAGAACATCCGCTATCCCGAGGAGGTCCGCGAGACCGTGCGCGAGGCGGGTTGGGAGTACGGGAAGTACGTCTGCCCCCTGGACGAGGGCGACATCGACCACGAGCGCGTCGTCGGCATGTTGCGCGATGCGGGGTACGAGGGCGATCTCTGCATCGAGGATGAATCGCTGGGCAAGTGCGCCACACCCGAGGAACGCGCCGCCGTCCTGCACCGCGACGTGGCGCACGTGCGCGCCATCCGCGATCGGCTCACATGAAGCGGCTTTTTCGCGGCTTCGGGTTCTGGTGCGCGATGACCGCCTCGTAGATGCGGGCGCGCTGCTCGTCGAGGAGGCGGCGCTCGTCGGGCCAGAACATCGCGGGCGGCGTCTCGATCGGGAACCAACCGAAACCGAAGTGGTGCTCCTTGTCCTTGATCTCGCCCGAGACCTGCGCCGTCACGTACAACGCGTAGTGATTCACCGCCCAATACGTCTTCATCGAGTCCTGCCGCTCGAGCACCGCAAGGTCGCGCAACTTGACCAACTCGGTCAGCCCCGTCTCCTCCGCGATCTCGCGCAACGCCGCCGAGTCGATGCTTTTCCCCGTCTGCACGCCGCCCTTCGGCAGCACGTACCCCTCGAGCACCGCGCCGTCGAGGTCCCGCTCGCGCACCAGCCCCGCCAGCAGGTTCCCGCGCTCGATGCGCACGACCACCCCGCCCGAGGCGACGCGCTCCCGCATCGACCCCGCCGGCCGCACGTACCACGTCTCGTCGATATGCCTTTGCGTCATTCCTTATCCTCAGGGTACGGGAGCGGGGGCGTCCCGCCCCCGAAACCCCCTGCACTTCCCAGTCATATTAACATCCCGGCATTTCCCTGGCGCCTCCCCCTCCCTCTCCCCGCGGGAGAGGGCAGGGTGAGGGTTAACCGGCATGTGGGGCGGGACGTCCATGCCACGCCGTATCACGCCGTATCACGCACTGTTCTCTATCCGTTCGCGCCGCGCCGCCGCGCATGTCATCGGGCGCTGAGGAATTCCCGGTAATCGTCCAACGTGTTGATGTTCTTGATTTCGTCCGGCGAGGCAAGAGGAACGGTCTTCACGCGACAATACTGAAAGGCTGCGACGACACGTCGTTCGCCCGCTTGCAGCGCACGCCGCATCGCGGGTAGCGCGCTCTTGCGATAGACCGCGAAGAGCGGCTCGCAGCGGCCGTCGGGGGTAACGGGGACCGCGCAATCACAGTCGTTCGCTTCCCGCAATAAGGCGCCGAGCAGGGCGAGATTGACCAGCGGGATGTCGCACGCGATAACGAAATTGAGGTCATGGCGCGATACCGCGAGGGCGGACGCAATCCCTTGGAGCGGGCCTTGTCCGGGAACTTCGTCGGGGACGACGCGCGCGTTCAGAAACGCCAATTGTCCGTCCGCGCCTCCGGCGATCAGCAGTTCATCAAAGTGGGGCGCGACCTGTCGGTGGATGTGCTGAATCATGGGCTCGCCGTCCAGCAGCAAGAGGCGCTTGTCAACGCCCATGCGCGTGCTCCGGCCGCCGGCGAGCACGATCACCGTGGCCGGTTCATGATCGTCGCTGCCCCACGGCGTCTCGGTGGCCGCACGCACTTCTCCGGTCTTCTCGACTCGTTGCGGATTCTCGAATCGTTGTTCACCCACCGCCGGCAGCCTCCCGATAGTGCCGCGGCATAGTCGCCCGTCGCTACGCCGGCGTGTCGTCGGATTCGTCTTTGAGTATCTTGCGAACCGTCGCAAGCAATTCCTGGGGCTCGATGGGTTTTTCAATGATGACGGAGACGGGGAGCTTGCTGGTGTCGAATACCTGCATGGAAGCGTTCGCGATGGACGAAAACAGTATCACGGGCAGACCGCGGAAATCGCGCGCGATCACGTCGGCGAGTTGCAGTCCGGATTCGGGGGACTCCATCATGATGTCCAGGATCACGAGGTCCGGTCGCTGTGCCCGGAGGGCATCCTCGCCTTCTTTGGCGGATATGGCGCTGCGCACCTGGTATCCGTGACTACCCAGGACGGTGCCGCAATACTCGGCAATATCCGGGTCGTCATCAATCACCAAGATGTCCTTCTTCGCTTTCATAGTCTTTCCTTTCCTGCGGCGCGGCCTTATCGTATCGCACGCGGGCGTGCGCCGGCACAAGCAAAGCCCAGGGGGCCTACTTGCATAACGCCTCGAATTCAGGGCGGAATTTCCTGATCATCGCGCCCAACGGCACGGCGAAGGCGTCCCCGCCGGGACACAACGTCGCTCCCCGGATGGTTGCGGCGCAACGCTCTATGTTTTCCAGGTCCTGAAGTGTCCCATGGCCGTCGAGAAGGGTCTGCAACAAGTGAACAATGGTATGCGTGCCCTGGCGGCAGGGCGTGCATTGGCCGCACGACTCGTGTGCATAGAACTGCATGAGACGCAACGCGGCGCGCGGAATCGAAACCGTCTGATTCATCACGATGATGGCGCCGCTGCCGAGCATGGTGCCGGACTTGAGACAGGACTCGTAGTCCAGCCGCACGTCCGCCGCTTCGGCCGCCGTCAGCAAGGGCGTTGACAGCCCGCCCACGATGACGGCTTTCAACTCGCCCTTTACGCCGCCGGCCGCTTCGAGGACTCGCGACAACGGAACCCCCATCGGAAACTCGAAAACGCCCGGCCGGTTCACGTGCCCGGAAACGCCGAAGAGTTTGGGGCCAAAGTTGTTATTCGGGCCGATCTTGCGAAAGGCGTCCGCCCCATGCTCGATGATGTAGGGCACGCACGCGAGCGTTTCCACGTTGTTGACGACGGTGGGACAGCCCCACAATCCTTCTTGCGCGGGGAAGGGAGGACGGATGCGCGGGTGGCCGCGCTTACCTTCGATCGATTCGATGAGGGCCGTCTCTTCGCCGCAAACATAGGACCCCGCCCCGCGATGTACCACCACGTCAAATTCGAATCCGCTGTCAAGGATATTGTCGCCCAGTTTTCCCGCCGCACGCGCCTCGGCGATGGCCTGCTCCAGGATACGGGCAATCCACGAGAACTCGCCGCGGATGTAGAGGAAGCCGCGTTTCGCGCCGATCGCGTAACCCGCGATGGCCATGCCTTCGAGCAGCAGGTGGGGGTCAAACTCCATGATCTGGCGGTCTTTGAACGTGCCCGGCTCGCCTTCGTCCGCGTTGCAGACCAGGTATACGGGCTTCTCCGAGTTCTTGGGTACGAAGCCCCACTTCAGACCGGCGGGAAACCCGGCGCCCCCGCGCCCCCGGAGAGCGGCGCTCTTGACGGCGTCAACCACCTCCGCCGGCGTCATGGACAACGCTTTGGCCAGCGCGCCGTAGCCTCCATCCGCCAAGTAGCCTTCCAATGACGCCGAATCGGGTCTTCCGCGACGCCGCAAGAGGATATTGCACTCCGACTCGAAGTAGCCCGCGACCGGCCACTCCGGCCATTCTCCCCGCCGCAGCGACTCGATCAAGGCGTCTACTTTGTCGGTGGTCATCGCCTCATAGTATCTATCGTTGACCTGGATAACAGGACAGGTCCCGCTCGCGCCTAAGTCCTCGACGGACGACACGGTGAAGAGGCCGTCGCGCGTCGTCTGGCCCAACTTGATACCGAGGTGCTTAAGGAGATGTTTGAGGATTTCCTCGGCGCCCGCCAGCGTCGCGGGGAGATTGGTGTCCACCTGGAGGTGATACTTTCCCACGGGTTTCGTGCGAAACATCGTATAGAACGAGACCACGCCGAATGCGTGCGAAGGGCTGACGCCGAGGAGCGCGGCCAGACTGCTTAAGTCTTCTTCGGAAATCACCCCGTCGTTCGCTTCTTGCGCCGCGTGAAGCGCCGGCAGCAACGCCGCCCGCTTGCTCGGATATCGGGCCGTAAGCATCCCGATTCGCTCTCGCAGGGAGTCTTCCATGTTGCTGGTTCCTTTCCGTCGCTATTCGACCGCTTCCAAGCGCGCCGCGCATATCTTGAACTCGGGTATCTTCGCCACGGGATCGAGCGCGTCATTGGTGAGGCGGTTCGCCGCGGCTTCCGCGAAGTGGAACGCCATAAACAGCGACCCTGGCGCGACACGCGGCGTCACCCGCGCTATCGTCACCACTTCGCCACGCCGCGTAGCCACCTTCACCTTGACCCCGTCGGCAAGTCCGAGTTCCAGCGCGTCCTCGGGATGTATCTCGACGTCGCCGTGCGGAACCAACCGGTCAAGCACCGACGCGCGCCGGCTCATGCTGCCAGTGTGGTAATGCTGGAGAATACGCCCCGTGCTGAGCCGCATCGGGTATTCCGCATCCGGTTCCTCGGCGGGTGGACGGTACGGCAAGGCGGAAAGCAACCCTTTTCCACGCGGGAACTTTCCGATGTGGAGAATCGGCGTGCCGGGGTGGTCCTCCGTCGGGCAGGGCCAGCGCAGTCCCCGATTTGCCTCGATTCGGTCGTAGGTCATGCCGTGATAAGACGGCGTCAACGCCTTGACCTCGGCAAATAGGGCTTCCGGCGTCCGCGGAAAATCGGCGCACCCGAGGCGACTGGCCATCTCAGCGATGATCTCGTAGTCTTGCCGGGCGCCCGCCGGCGGTTCGATAGCCGCCCGACTTAATTGCACGCGACGCTCCGTGTTGGTGTACGTGCCGGACTTTTCGGCAAACGCCACACCAGGGAATACCACGTCCGCCATGCTCGCCGTTTCCGTCAGGAAGATATCCTGCACAATCAGGAAGTCGAGCTTCTCCAGTTGCTCTTCCACGTGATTAAGATTCGGGTCGCTGACCATCGGGTTCTCGCCCATGAAGTAGAGCGCCCGGATTTCCTCCCCGCAGGCGTTGATCATCGTCGTAACCGTCTGGCCCACCTTGCCGCTCAGGAACGTGTCGTTCACGCCCCACGCCGCGGCGAACTTCTTGCGCGCGGCCTCGTCGGCCACCGGCTGGTAGCCGCTGAATACGTTGGGCAGAGCGCCCATGTCGCAGGCGCCCTGCACGTTCGACTGGCCGCGCAAGGGGTTGACCCCGCCGCCCTCGACGCCCAGGTTCCCCGTAATGAGCGCGAGATTCGCGCAGGCCTTCACGTTATCGACGCCGTGCGAATGCTGCGTAATGCCCATGCTGAAGTAGATGGCCGCCACGCCGCCGGTGGCGTAGAGCTTCGCCGCCTCGAAGAGGCGGTCCGCCGGAATACCCGTAAGTTCCTCGACCTTCTCGGGCGTGTAGAACGCGAGACTCTCCTTGTATTCCTCCCAGCCTTCGCAGCGCTCGTCGATGTAGGCCTGATTCTGCCAGCCCTCGCGCACGATGATGTGCTGCATACCCATGAGCCAGGCGACGTCCGTGCCGTTGTTCTGGCGCAGGTGGATGTCGGCTATCGCGGCGAGGTCGGTCTCGCGCGGGTCCAGCACGATCAACTTTACGCCGTGCTGTTTGACGGCCTTCTTGATCATGCCGCCGAACACGGGGTGGCACCACGTCGTGTTGCTGCCCGTAATCAGGATGACGTCGCTCTTCGACGCCTCCTGCATGCTGTTGGTCATCGCGCCGGAACCGAGCGTCGTTGCCAGCCCGGCCACCGTCGAGGCGTGACAGAGCCGCGCGCAGTGGTCCACGTTGTTCGTGCCGATGACCGCGCGGGCGAACCGCTGCATCGCGTAATTCTCTTCGTTCGTCACCTTGGCCGAGCTCAGACAGCCGATGGCGTCGGCGCCGTGCTTTTGACGGACCGCCTGCAGTTCCTTGGCCGCGAAGTCAAGCGCTTCGTCCCATGTGGCGGGTTCGAGGCTTCCGTTGCGGCGGATTAGCGGTGTGGTCAGCCGGTCCGGGCTATTGAGATATTCGAGGCCGAAACGGCCCTTCACACACAGCATGCCCTGGTTAGGCCGATTGCGCCAGTCGGTCTCCGAGCCCAACGCCCAGACGTATCTGCCGTCCTTCACTCCCATGTCGATCACGCAGCCGACCCCGCAGTAGGGGCAAATGACCTCCTTCCGCTCGACCTCCCACGCGCGGGCGCGGCCCTTCGAAGGCTTGAATATCAGCGCACCCACCGGACAGAGCTGCACGCACTCGCCGCATTGAACGCATGTGGACTCGCCCATGGGTTTATAGATGTCACAGATTATCTCCAGGCGTGCCCCCCGGTGACCGAAGTTGAGCACCTCATGCATGACCGTGTTGTTGCACCCAGCGACACAACGGCCGCAATGGATGCACTTGCCCAAATCGCGGATGATTCCCTCCGAGGAATCATCCACGGGTTGCGCTTCTCCCGAAACAAAAAACGCCGGGTGCTCGATCCCCAGGCGATACGCCATATCCTGCAATTCGCACGCGCCGTTGGCCTCGCAGGAAATGCAATCATGGTTCCCGTTCGCCAGGAGCAATTCCACGATCATCCGGCGCGTGGCCATAACGGCGGGGGTCTGCGTCTGCACGACCATGCCGTCTCTGGCAGCGACCGTGCATGAAGTCTGAAGCCCGCGAAGCCCCTCGATTTCCACCACGCACGCCCGGCAACGGGCCGCCGCGCCCGTGCGCGGATGGTAGCACAGGGAGGGGATATACACGCCGGCGGCGCGCGCCGCCTCCAAGACGGATTGCCCTTCTTCCGCCGTGATTTCTCGGCCGTCAATAGTGAGGTTCATCGTATCTTCCTTCCTTCGTAAGACTGCACATGCCGGATCGTTACAGATTACTGCTACGCAATCTTTGGCTTGCGGTAGCACAGGTTGAGAAGGAAACCGACAATTAACATGCCGCCGGCGACAAAGACGGCCATCTTGAACGTCCCGGAACTGCTCTTGATGTACTCCATCAGCATCGGGCCGGCAACGCCCGCCGCGGCCCACGCCAACAAAATCTTCCCATAAATCTGCCCCATGTTCTTCGCACCGAAGGTGTCGGCCGCATAGGCGGGCATCGAGGCGAAGCCGCCCCCGTAGCACGAGAGGATGTAGCACGTAACAACCGTAAACAGGACGATGTTGCTGATTTGGGGCAGCAGGAAGAACAGCGGAACCTGCGTGCCGAACATGATCGCGAATACCGTCTTGCGGCCGATCTTGTCGGAGAGGCTCGCCCAGAAAATGCGCCCCAGACCGTTGAATAATGAACTGACAAAGATCACCGTCCCGGCAACCACCGCCGTCACCGCGCAGGCGTCCTGCGCCATCACCGAGAGATTGCTTATCAGCGCGATGCCCGCCGCCACGTTCAGAAACAGCAGCAGCCAAAGAATGTAGAACTGGTACATCCGCAACGCACCGCCAAGTTCCACGCCCGCCGCCGGCGCCGCGGCCTTCACCGTGCCTGCCGGCACCGGGGGCGCCCACCCCGCCGGCGGATTGTTAAGGAACTGGGCGGCCGCCAGCAGCAGCACGAGAAAGACGCCGCCAAAGACGTAGAAGGTCTTCGCCAGTCCCAGATTCACGGCGACGATTTCGCCTGCCGCGTTCACCTCCGGAATCAGGAAGGGCGCAATCTGCCCGATAATGGCCGAGCCGAATCCGAAGCCCATGACCGCCAAACCGGTAATCAGGCCGCGCTTGTCGGGAAACCAACGCACCAGGACGGCTATGGGGGTAATATAGCCTAAGCCGTTACCGATGCCGGCAATGACGCCGTAACCCAAATACAGCAGCCAAAGACTGCCCAATTTATCCGCGACACCGGTAAGCAGGGTGCCCAATCCGAACAGAATCGCCGCAAGCGTCGCGACCTTGCGCGCCCCGGCCTTGTCAACGAACTTGCCGCCGAAGGCCGCGGAAACCCCGATGAAGAAAATGACGAGCGTGAAGGCAAGGCCCGTCTGGTCATTGGTCCAGCCGTGTTGCGCCATGAACGGCCTCTTGAACACGCTCCAGGCGTAGACGGTCCCCAACGTGAGTTGCATGACTACGCCCGCAAGGGCGATGAACCAGCGATTGATCGGCGTTGATGCGGAAACACTACTTGGTGCGGACATGGTGCGTTACTCCCTTTGGCTTCTTGTGCCTCGAGTCGTGCTGAATGCCTTCTCGAGGGTTCCCACCATCTCAGGAATACCGGCGAGCCCCCCAACTGCAAAGCTCTCCGGGATTTTCCCTGACACTTAGTTGCGATTGTGCTGAAGAAGCCGCGCAAGATCAACTTTTTCCCGAGCGCCCGGCCAAGGGCGGCTTCCCCCGCGCTCGATACGGAAGAAAGAACCCGCCAAATCTCCCCCAACGTGACGGGAGAAGGCCCGCCTCGCACGGTACGGGATGTTCGCGTGCAAGTCGGCCATGGCCATGATGCCGGGCGCACGATGTCTTGCTGGGTCGTGTTCCTTGGTCTCTTGTAGGGGACGCTGGCTTCGCGCGACCGATGGGATATACGGGACGTGCCTGTACCTACGTCCTTCGGGAAGAGAGGGCATATGGCGTGTGGGGCGGGACGCCCCACCTCTTATGGCGGCTGTCTTCTCCCCGAATAACAGAGCGAGGTGGGGCGAGCGGCCCCACCTCCTGATAGGTCAAGTTGTTCGCGACGATCAAATGTCGAAGTAGAGGTAGAACTCGTAGGGGTGCGGGCGCAGGTTGACCTGGAGCACTTCCTTTTCGCGCTTGTAGTTGATCCAGGTCCGGAGCACGTCTTCGGTGAAGACGTCGCCGCGGAGGAGGAATTCGTGGTCCTTCTCGAGAGCCTCGAGGGCGCGGGCGAGGCTGCCGGGGACCTGGGGAACCTTCGCCTTTTCCTCGGGCGGCAGGTCGTAGAGGTCCTTGTCCATCGGCTCGCCGGGGTCGATCTTGTTCTGGATGCCGTCGATACCGGCCATGAGTATGGCGGAAAACGCGAAGTAAGGGTTGCAGGCCGGGTCCGGCACGCGGAACTCGACGCGCTTGGCCTTCGGACTGGGCGAGTACATCGGAATGCGGCAGCAGGCGCTCCGGTTGCGGGCGCTGTACGCGATGTTTACGGGCGCTTCATAGCCGGGTACAAGCCGCTTGAACGAGTTCGTCGTCGGGTTCGTGAGGGCCACGAGCGCGTTCGCGTGCTTGAGGAGCCCGCCGATGAACCAGAGGGCGTCCTGGCTGAGTCCGGCGTACTTGTCGCCCGCGAAGAGGGGCTTGCCGCCTTTCCAGAGGCTGACGTGGGTGTGCATGCCGGACCCGTTGTCCGAGAACATGGGTTTCGGCATGAAGGTGGCCGTCTTGCCGTGTTTGTGCGCCGTGTTCTTGATGATGTACTTGTACAGCGTCATCTTGTCGGCCATGGCGGTGAGCGCGTCGTAGCGCAGGTCGATTTCCGCCTGGCCGCCGGTGGCGACCTCGTGGTGGTGGCATTCGACGTCGAGCCCGCACGCGATCATGGTGGCGACCATCTCGCTGCGGAGGTTGAACTGCGAGTCCGACGGCGGTACGGGGAAATACCCTTCCTTGTACCGCAGTTTGTAGCCGAGGTTCGGGTTTTCCTGCCGTCCGGCGTTCCAGATGCCCTCGGCACTGTCGAGGAAGTAATAGCCCGAATGCGGCGTCTGGTCGTAGCGCACCTCGTCAAAGATGAAGAATTCCGCTTCCGGCCCGAAGTAGGCGGTGTCGCCGATGCCGGTCGACGCGAGGTAGGCCTCCGCCTTCTGGGCGACGTTGCGCGGGTCGCGCGAGTAGCGCGCCTTGGTGATCGGGTCCAGGATGTTGCAGTAGAGGATGAGCGTGGGAATCTCCGCGAAGGGGTCCACCGTGGCCGTGCGGGGATCGGGCATGACGAGCATGTCGCTTTCGTGAATGCCCTGCCAGCCGCGGATGCTCGACCCGTCGAAGCCGAGGCCCTCCTCGAATACTTCCTCCGTGATTTGCTTCACGGGAAACGTCAAGTGCTGTTGCAGGCCGGGGAAGTCCATGAAGCGCAAATCGACGAACTGAATGTTCCGCTCCTGCATCATCTTGACTACGTCGCTGGGTCCCAGATTCTTGTGCATAAACCAAGCTCCTTCATGTAGGCTTCTTTAGCCTCGTCGTATGTTTACCGGTCCCCCGAGCATATCCGTGTTCGGTCCCGGTTCCTTCCGCCGTGCCCGTCAACTCAGCACGATATCGCCGGTCTCGCCCGTCCGAATACGAATGGCGTCTTCGATGGGCGAGACAAAAATCTTCCCGTCGCCGATGCGGCCCGTCGAGGCCGCTTTCACGATGGCCTTGACCACGCTCTCGAGGCGGTCGTCCGAGACGATGATCTCGAGCTTCACCTTCGGCAGGAACTCGACGACGTACTCCGCGCCGCGATACAGTTCCTTGTGGCCTTTCTGGCGGCCAAAGCCTTTCACTTCGGACACCGTGAGTCCCTGCACGCCCACGGAAGCCAGGGCCTCCTTGACTTCCTCGAGTTTGAACGGTTTTATGATCGCTTCTACCTTTTTCACTGGTCCATCCTCCGTCGTTGTCTAAGTTCACGGAGTATAGCGATACCCTTCGAGGCCCCGCAAAAACTCCCGTTTTCGCTCACAGGTGGTATCCCTCTTCGCCGTGCAGCGCCACGTCGAGGCCCATTTCCTCTTCTTCGCTCGACACGCGCAACCCGACCGTCGCATCAAGCGCCTTCAATATCACCGCCGAAACAATCCCGCCGTAGACCAGCGTGAAGACCACGCTCATGCCTTGCGCCGCCACCTGGCCGCCGATGCCCGCGACGCCGTCGCCGAATCCCTGGCCGCCCAGGGCCGGGGCCGCGAACACGCCCGTGAGCAACGCACCCACGATGCCGCCTATTCCATGCACGCCGAACGCGTCGAGCGAGTCGTCGTAGCCGGCCATCTTCTTGAGGCTGGTCGCGCCCCAGAAGCAGACCGCGCCGGCGACAAGGCCGATTACCAGCGCGCCCAGCGGGCCGCACGATCCCGACGCCGGTGTAATCGCCACCAACCCCGCCACCGCGCCGGTGGCCGCGCCGAGCGCGCTCGGTTTGCCGTGCTTCGTCCACTCGATAGCCATCCAGGTGAGCGTGGCTGTCGCGGTGCTCAGTTGCGTCACCAGCATGGCCATGCCGGCGGCGCCGTCCGCCGCCACCGCGCTGCCCGCATTGAACCCGAACCAGCCGACCCAGAGCATGCCCGCGCCGGTCACGGTCATGCCGAGGTTATGCGGCATGATCTGGGTGTCGGGATATCCCTTGCGCTTTCCAAGGATAACGCAGGCCGCCAGCGCGGCTATGCCCGCGTTGATGTGCACCACCGTGCCGCCCGCGAAATCGAGGACGCCCAAATTGGCGAACAGCGCGCCCGGCCCGGCCCACGCCATGTGGCAGATGGGCGCGTACACCAGCGTCAACCAGAGCCCCGAGAACAGGAGCACCGCCGAGAACTTCATGCGCTCGGCGTACGCGCCGCAAATCAGCGCGGGTGTGATGATGGCAAAGGTCATTTGGAACACGACGAACACCGATTCGGGAATGGTCCCGGCGGCGCTGTCGGCGGTCACGGGCAGGAGCAGGAGTTTGCTGAGGCCGCCCACGAAACTGCGCAGGTTGTACCCGCCCTCGACCATGCCCGTGTCGTCAAACGCGAGGCTGTAGCCGTACGCGGTCCAGAGAACGGTCGCGAGCGCTGTGATCGCGAAGCACTGCATCAATACGGACAACACGTTGCGCGCGCGGACCAGCCCCGCGTAGAAGAGGGACAGGCCCGGTATGGTCATGAACAACACCAGCGCGGTGGCCGTGAGCATCCACGCCGTGTCGCCGGCCTGGATTGTGTCCTTGGCCCCATTATCGGCGATCGCCGCGCCGCCAAGCATGACCATGCAGAGCAGGGCCGCCAGGGCGCATGCCCGGCGTATGTGCGCATCTCGATTTTGGAGGTTCACGGCGCATTGGCCTCCCGGTTTGAACCCTTGGCCCGTATCCAACCATATTGCCCAAAGACGCGCGGCCACGTCGGGGCATCCTACGTTGTCGTATCGGACGGCGACGCACCGCGCTTGTGGAGGGGAAGCAACTCTTGTGCCAACAGTGGCTGTTTGGCGGCCCTGAGCGCGGGCCGCACGCCGGTGCGACACCCTGGAATCCGCGAAAACGCCCGCAAATTCGCGTATATCGGGTGCTCCTTTCATCAGGGCGTTCGGGTTGAGCGACACGTCGAATCCGTACCGCTTCATGGCGCCCGGACGCGTACGCGCCGGTAGGATGGCCCGCAAGAAACTACGGAATGGTAGGATTTTTGTCGTGGGCGGGCGGGTCGGGAAGCCGTCTCGCGATCCAAAGCGGCGCGAGCATGAAGATTCCGGCCGCCACGTAGGCCAGTTCCGCGCCCAGACCCCAATACAAGAGGCACGCCGCGAGAGGGCCCACGGCGCGGGCCAGCGCGCCCACGGACCGGAACACGCCCAACACACGGCCCTGATCACTGGGGGGCGCGTACAAGCTGGCGAGGGCCGTCAGGCACGGCGCGGCCTGTGCGACGCCTGCGGCGAGCAGGCCCAACCCGAGAAAGAGGAGTGGTCCGCTTGCGCTGATTGCCGCCAGTCCGATGAGCAGCAGGCCGGGCGCCGCCAGCAGGATGCCGTGACCGCTCATCCGTTTCGGTCCCAGTCGCGCGGCGAAGACGCGCACGTAACTCCCCTGCATGAGGGCGAGGACAAGCCCCACGTACAGGAACATGAGGCCGTTTTCGCGGGGAGCGTAGCCGAGGCGGTCCACCGTAAGGAAGGTCAGCGTGAACTCCATGCCCGAGAAGACCGCGAAGAAGAGGAAGTAGGTCAGGTTGACACCGCCGGTCCCCGCATTCCCGCGCAAACGGAGCAGGACGAACAGGTTCGCGGTTCGTTGCGTCGTATCGGGCGCTCCGTTCCCTTTCGGCAGGGACTCGCGGAAGCGCAACGCGAGTTGCAGCAAGTTCACCAGGGACAAGCCCGTGGCGATGAGCGCCGGCGTCGAGAAGGGGTTGATTCCCGCCGCGCCAAGGTCCGGCCAGTACCGCGTAAGGTCGATCATGGCGGATAGGCCGCCGAGCGCGGGGCCGATGATGAACCCGAGCCCGAACGCCATGCCGATAAGGGCCATGCCGCGCGGGCGGGACCGCGCGTCCGTCACGTCGGCCACAACGGCGGTCGCCGTTGCGATGTTCGCGCTCATCATCCCGCCGATCACGCGGGAGAGCAGGAAAAGCCAGAACCGCCCGGCGAATACCCACAGCAGGTGCGAGATTGCCATGCCGCCGACGCCGATCAGGAGGACCGGCCTGCGCCCGATACGGTCGGACACGCGGCCAAGGATCGGCGCGAAAAGGAATTGGAGAAAAGAATACAGCGCGCCCAATACGCCGCCGAAAAGGACCATGACGCCCCAATCGCCCTCGGGCGATCCGGCGAGTTGGGTCAGCCGGTCGGTTGCGCCGTAGAGCCAACCGAAGAGACCCGCGCCCTGCTCGACCTCGCGATAGTACGTCAGCATGTTCGGGAACAGCGGGAAAATGATCGAAAAGGAGACCAGATCGATGAAAAGTGTCAGGAAGACGATGCCGACGGCCCGACGCGCTTCGGGAGACAGGCGCGCCGCCGCTGCGGCTTGCGGTTCCGGCGTGCTCATGGCTGTAATCGCGTGGGTGCGGACACGAGGATCATCCTTCGGGTAGCGGTGCGTTGTTCTGGCGCCGGCGCGGTCTTCGTCACGGCGCGCGCGTCGGAGAACACGCGCTTGCGCGCCTGCAAACACCCGCCGCGACCGGAATATGCCGCACAGCCGCGAGCGTGCTCACGGGGGAAAACACCCAGGAATGGCTTGTTTCGTGGGAATGTTGCTATCTTGGCACGGGCCTTGGGCGACCCCGTACCGCGGGGCGGCGTGGGTCGGACACGCGTAAACCGTTGGCGGACGGCACATTTCGAGCCATCGACTCTGGGGCAATCGGGAAGCCCGGCGTCATTGTGCCTAGTCCGTATGTATGGTATCATGCCTTTAGAGTATAGGTGCGCGTAACGCCGGGGCAAGCCGTCGCGCGGCCCTGGGACGTCAGTTGCATGGGGCGATCGGGCGGTGGTCGCGCCCCGGACTAACAAGGAACCCCTTGGCACGATGAACGGTTTCCTCAAGCAGGTATCCCTGTGGATTGTTCTGCTGATCATTGTCGTATTGGCCCTGTCCGCGTTTACGGATTGGCAGAAGCCGCGGAAAGAGTACACGGAAGCCGACTTTGTCGCCCAGCTCTTCGATGAAAAGGACAACCGCATCGAGTCGGTCCGGGTCACGGAGGAGGGGGATAAGCTCTTCAACGTCGAGGTTCGCTTCACGGAAGACGTGGACGGACGTAAAGTCGCCAGCTTCACGACCAATGAATTCAAGGACGACTGGAAGCAGCAACTGAGCAAGAAATCGGTCTCCGTCAAGTTCGCCCCGCAAAACACGCTCTGGACCAGCCTCCTCTTCAATGTCGTGCCCCTGCTCCTTATCATCGGCCTCTTCTGGTTCTTCATGTTCCGCCAGATGCAGGGCGGCAGCGCCAAGGCCATGTCCTTCGGCAAGAGCCGCGCCCGCATGGTCAACCAGAGCGACAAGAGCGTCACCTTCGCGGACGTGGCGGGCGTGGACGAGGCCAAGGAGGAGTTGCAGGAGGTCGTCGAGTTCCTGAAAGACCCGAAGAAATTCACCCGGCTTGGCGGCAAGATACCGCGCGGCGTGATCCTCGTGGGCCCGCCAGGCTCCGGGAAGACGCTCCTCGCGCGCGCCGTGGCGGGCGAGGCGAGCGTGCCGTTCTTCAGCATCAGCGGGTCGGATTTCGTCGAGATGTTCGTGGGCGTTGGCGCGAGCCGTGTGCGCGACCTCTTCCAGCAGGGCCACAAGCACGCGCCGTGCATCATCTTCATCGACGAGATCGACGCCGTGGGCCGCCAGCGCGGCGCGGGCCTGGGCGGGGGCCACGACGAGCGCGAGCAGACGCTGAACCAGCTCCTGGTCGAGATGGACGGCTTCAACACGAACGACGGCGTGATCCTCATGGCGGCGACGAACCGGCCCGACGTGCTCGATGCGGCCCTGCTGCGGCCGGGTCGCTTCGACCGGCAGATCGTGGTCGGCAACCCCGACATCAAGGGGCGCAAAGCCATCCTCGAAATCCACATCCGCAACCAGAAGGTGCCCATCGACGAAGAGGCCGATACCCAGGTGCTGGCCCGGGCCACGCCGGGCTTTTCCGGCGCGGACCTCGCGAACCTCGTGAACGAGGCGGCCCTGCTCGCCGCGCGCCGCGGCCAGGAGGCCGTGACGATGCACGACTTCGAGGAAGCGAAGGACCGCGTGATCATGGGCCCGGCGCGGCGCAGCCTCGTCATGACGCCGAAGGAAAAACTCGCCACGGCCTACCACGAAGCGGGCCACACGCTCGTCGGACGGCTCCTGCCGGACGCCGATCCGGTCCATAAGGTGACCATCATTCCGCGCGGTCAGGCCCTCGGCGTCACGAGCGCCATGCCCGAAGAAGACCGGCACAGCGTCGCGCGGCCCTATTGTCTGGCGACGCTGCGCTACGCCATGGGCGGGCGCGCCGCGGAAGACGTGGTTTACGGCCAGTTCAACAGCGGCGCCGCCAGCGATCTCAAGCGCGCCACGCACCTAGCCCACGCCATGGTCTGCGAGTGGGGCATGAGCGAGCTCGGGCCGGTCTCGTTCGCGGGCCAGAGCGAAGTCTTCCTCGGGCGCGATTTCGCGCGGATGCGCGAGTTCAGCGAGGAGACCGCGTCCGCCATCGACCGCGAGGTGCACCGCCTGCTGGAGGAGGCGTACAAGGACGCCAAGGACATCGTGACCAAGCACCGGAACATCCTCGACGCGCTTGCCGAGGCGCTCTTCGAGAAGGAGACCCTCGAAGCCGAGGAAATCGACGAGATCATCCGCGCCCATGGCGGCGCGCACCTTCTCCCCGAGAAGCCGAAGAAGGAGGAAGAGGCCGCCTCCGCCCCCGCCAAGCCGCGCCGCCCCAAGAAGGCCGCCGCAGCGCCCGAAGAGATCAAGGCCGTCCCCCCCGGCAATATCGTGCCCGATACGGCGTGAGGAAAGCGGCCCGCTTCAAGACAGCCTGAAGGCTGGACTACAAACGCCCGGACTACAAACCCGCTTCGTGTGTGGGGCATACTCCGGCGACGCGGGTTGTTTTTCGAGTACGGGGCGTTGACGGGGCTTGATGGGAGCGTGACAACGATGAAAGTCCACGAGGTCCGGGTTTACCCGTCGAAGGCGGTCTTGCCGAAGGAAGCGCAACTGGCGTGGCAAATTGCGCGGGTCGCGGCGGACGATGCGCCCCTGGATGCGGCGGCGGTCGAGATGGCGCTGAATCGCATCATCGACAATGCGTCGGTCGCGGTCGCGGCGCTGAATCGCGCGCCGGTGGCGAACGCCCGGAGCCAGGCCCTGGCGCATCCGCGGACGGACGGCGCGCGGGTCTTCGGCCTCTCGAACGACCAGGGCTTTGACGCCGCGTGGGCGGCGTGGGCGAACGGCACGGCGGTGCGCGAGTTGGACTGGCACGACACGTTCCTGGCGGCGGATTACTCGCATCCGGGCGACAATATCCCGCCGATACTCGCGGTGGCGCAGCAATGCGCGGACCGCTACCGGCTGACGGGCGCCGACCTGCTCCGGGGCATCCTGACCGGCTACGAAATCCAGATTAACCTCGTGAAGGGCATCTGCCTGCACAAGCACAAGAAGGACCACATCGCGCACTTGTGCCCGGCGCAGGCGGCGGGCATCGGCGCGATGCTGCGCCTGGACGCGGACACCATCTACCAGGCGGTGCAGCAGGCGGTGCACGTGTCGTTCACGACCCGGCAGTCGCGCAAGGGTGAGATATCGAGCTGGAAGGCCTACGCCCCGGCCCACGCCGGCAAACTGGCCATCGAGGCGGTGGACCGGGCCATGCGCGGCGAGCGGGCGCCGTCGCCCATTTACGAGGGCGAGGACAGCGTCATCGCGCACATGCTCGACGGGCCGGACGCCTCGTATTACGTGCCGCTGCCCGAGCCCGGCGAGCCGATGCGCGCCATCCTCGAGTCGTACACGAAGGAACACTCGGCGGAGTACCAAAGCCAGGCGCTCATCGATCTCGCGTTTCGCATGCGCGAGTCGATATCGGACTTCGACGCCATCGAGTCCGTCGTCATCCACACGAGCCACCACACCCACCACGTTATCGGCACCGGCTCGAACGATCCGCAGAAATTCGACCCGAGCGCCAGCCGCGAAACGCTCGACCACAGCATCATGTATATCTTCGCCGTGGCGCTCGAGGACGGGCGCTGGCATCACGTCGACAGCTACGCGCCGGAACGGGCCGCGCGGCCGGACACCGTCACGCTGTGGAGCAAGATACGCACCGTCGAGAGCCCGGAGTGGACGCGTCGCTATCACACGCACGACGCGAAGGAGAAGGCGTTCGGCGGGCGCGTCGAGATCACGTTCCGGGATGGCACGAAGCTCGTGGATGAACTCGCGGTGGCCAACGCGCACTCGCTCGGCGCGTCGCCGTGGCGGCGGCCCGACTACGTGGGGAAGTTCCGCATGCTCGCGAAAGAGGCGGTCTCGCAGGAGGAGCAACAGCGATTCCTCGATGTGGTGGAGCGCATTTCCCAACTGGCCGGGGCGGAATTGCGTGAAATAAACGTGCAGGCGGCGTCGCGATTGGACTGCGCGACGCGCGACGCACGCGGGATCTTCTGATCGCTTGCGCTTCGGACCGTGACCCCTACACCGCCTCGCCCGCCTCGGCGGTTCCCCGCGTGTTGACGTCGAAGATGTCCCGCATCTCGTGCTCGACTTTCTGGAACGCCTCGACCACGCCCGGGTCGAAGTGCGTGCCGGAATCCGCGAGAATCTGGGCCGCGGCGGCCTCGTGGGTCCACGGTTTCTTGTACGGGCGCGCGCTCCGAAGCGCGTCGTACACGTCGCAGAGGGCGACGATGCGTCCGGACAAGGAGATATCCTCGCCCGCGAGCCCGCGCGGATAGCCCTTCCCGTTGAACTTCTCGTGATGCGAGAGGGCGATTTCCGCGGCCAGTTCGAGGGTTTCTTTGTCCTTGAGGATGTTGTATCCGATGGTGGTGTGGGTTTTCATGGTGTCGAACTCCTCGGGCGTGAGTTTGCGCTCGGCGAGGAGGATGGCGTCCGTGATGCCGACTTTGCCGATGTCATGGAGCGGCGCGAACACGCCGATGTCCTCGGCGAACTTGCGGGGCAGCCCGAGGGTATGGGCCAGAAGCAGCGCATATTCCGACATGCGCTTGAGGTGGGACCCGGTCTCGTTGTCGCGGGCTTCGCCCACCTCCGTGATCGCGCGGTAGCACTCGAGACGCACGGCGAGCTCCCGCTCGAGTTGCTTCGTGATGTCCGCTGGACACGTGATGTGGCCGACGACGGTCCCATCGCCGTCGCGAATGGCGCTGACGTGGGTCTGCGTCCAGACGATGTCGCCCGCCTTGGTCTGGTTGGCGACCATGCCGGTCCAATGGCCGCGCGACGGGTCGGCCAGGCACTGGCGCATTTCCGCCAGGACTTGTTCAAAGCCGTCAAGCGACATGCCGAGGTCAACCAAGGCTTGTTCGTCGGGGCGCAGGCATTGAAAGGACCGCCCGACCAATTCCCCGTCTTCGTAGCCGTAGCGGCGCATCAGCGACGGATTCACGTGCAGGATCGCGCCCGCGGCGTCCGCGATGCACATTTCCTGGATCGAGTCCTGGAAGGCGCGCCGGAATAGGAGCAAGGCGCGGTTCTTCTCGCGCAGTTCCTGCTCGTAGCGCACGATGCGCGCGCCGACCGCGAGGCGGCACCGGAGTTCCTCCGGGTCCACCGGCTTGCTCAGGAAATCGTCGGCGCCGGACTCGAGCCCCTCCACGAGGTCCGCCTTCTCGGTACGCCCCGTCACCATTACGATGTACAGATGCCCCAATTCAGGCTGCGCTTTGACGCGGCGGCACACCTCGGTCCCGTCCATGCCGGGCATCATCCAATCGAGCACGGCGATGTCCGGCGGCTGCCCGCCGTTGATGCTGCGCCAGGCTTCTTCGCCGTCCGCTACGGCCTCGACTTCGTAACCCCACTCGACAACCAGGTTTTCGAGCATGAACCGCGCGGGCATGTCGTCATCGGCTACCAGGACTCGCATAAGCCCCCCCTTTCCGGGTGTCATTCCGTCTCCAAGTCACTTTGATGAATAGCGACCTGCATCTCTTCAAACAGGCCGCCCAATTCGCTCTCGAGTTCGCGGACGGCGTCGATCCGCCCCTCCTTGGCCGCGGTCTCAGCTTCATAGGCCTTGCGGCGCAGCCGTTCCGCACCGAGGCTGGCGGCCTGGCCTTTGATGCTATGGGCGTGCCGCCGAGCGACCGGGCCGTCGTTGGCCGCGATCGCGGCCCGCAATCCCTCCATCTGGGACGGGATGTCCTTCTCGACCAACTCGATGAACTTGCGCAGGCGATCCCGATTGCCGCCGGCGGTGCTTAGCGCGACGGTCATGTCGAAACTCGGGATGATCTTCAACGACGCGTGGGGCTCTGTCGCGCCGACGTCGGCGGGCGGGCCTGCCGTAGTGATGGCCGCCGCGCCGCTCCACGCCGTGCGGTCGGCGGAGAGGGCCCGGCTTACCGCCGCGGTCAGGGCGTTGATATCCGGCCGGGAGGTCTCGATGAAGGCGCCGTTTTCGCGCAAGGGCGCGTACGCCGCTTCGCCGCCGTCGTCGTGCGTCCATAGCAGCAGGCGCGTGGCCGCAAAACGGGGATCGCGATGGACCAGGTCGAGCACGCGCGCCGCATCCATGCCCGGCGCGGCCGGGTCCAGAATGCAAAGATGCGGCAGGAACCCGCCGAGCAGCACGAGGGCCTCGATCGATTCCGCGGCGAGTCGTGACCGCATGCGGGGGAAATGGGCATGCAACTGGGTAAGCGCCTGCTCGCCGAGCACCGGGTCCGACTCGGCAAGAAGGATGCGCACGCGGTCCAGCGTTCCGGCGGGGGCGCATTTCGCGGCGCCGCCGGCGTACTTGCGGACCATGGCGTGCAGCGTTTCCCCGCGGACGGGCTTCGGGATGTAGTCGTCCATGCCGGCCTCGAGGCAGCGCTCGCGGTCGCCCTGCATGGCGTTGGCGGTCATGGCGATGATGGGCAGTTGCTTCTTGCCATCGAGTTTGCGAATGGCGGCGGTCGCCTCGAAGCCGTCCATGACAGGCATCTGGCAATCCATCAGCACGAGCGCGTAGTCGGTCTCGCGAACCTTTTCGACCGCTTCCCGGCCATTGACCGCCACGTCCGCGGTGCACCCCAGTTCTTCGAGGAAACCGAGGGCGACCAGTTGGTTGGCCTCGATGTCCTCGACGAGCAGGACGTGCGGCCTCGCGGCCCCGTCAGGGGCAAAGCCGGCCTCCGATTCCGTCGCCGTTTCCGCGCCTGCCCGCGCAGCGGCCGCCTCGGGGTGGCGTGCCAGCCAAATCCGCAGCAGGGCGTCGTGAAAGGACGACGGCGTCAACGGACGCAGGAGGTTCGCCGCGTACCCGGCGTCGCGACAGCGACGCGGCTCCCACGCGTCGCCGAGGGAAGACACTAGGACCAGCGTTACATCGCGAAGGAGAGCGTCATCGTGGACGGACCGGCCAAACCGTTCAACGTCCATGTCGCCGCTTCCATTAACTACGACCAACCAATAGGGGTCTTCCTGTCGCCGCGCTTCCCGCAGGGTCTCGAGGGCCGCATCTTCCGTCACGGCGATGCATTCCCGCAGTCCGAATTTGCGGGCATAATTCGCGATGATGTCCGCCGTCATCGGGGTGGTGTCGGTCACGAGACAGCGTGAGCCCTGCCATGCCGGGGTGACAGCGAGTGCTTCCGCAAGTTCTTTGTCGTGCAAGAGGCGCAGCGTGAACGTGAAGACGGCGCCCTTGCCGGGCTCGCTCTCGACCTGAATGTCGCCGCCCATCATGTTCACGAGGCGGCGGGAGATGGAAAGGCCGAGACCCGTGCCGCCGAAGCGCCGCGTGGTCGATACGTCAGCCTGGCTGAACATCTCGAAGATCTGCGCCAGCTTCTCCTGAGGAATGCCCACACCCGTGTCCGCTACGCGAAAACGCACGAGCGCCTCGTCCTCCGTTGTGGCTTCGCAATGCACATCGAGCAGAACGTGGCCGCGCTCCGTGAACTTGATCGCGTTGCCGATCAGGTTCACGAGAATCTGGCGGATGCGCCCCGGGTCGCCCGTGAAATGACACGGCGTGTCCGCGGAGTAGCGCGTAATCAGGTCCAGACCCTTCTTATGGGCGGAGATCGCGAGTAATTGGACCACGTCGGAGACCAGATGTTCGAGATTCAGGGGGATGGTTTCAAGTTCGAGCTTGTTGGCCTCGATGCGGGAAAAGTCGAGGATGTCGTTAATGAGTTGGACCAACGCCTCGCCCGAGCGCACAACGGCGTCGACGTATTGGCGCTGCTGGTCCGTGAGTTCCGTATGGGTGAGGAGGTCCGCCATGCCGATAATGCCGTTCATGGGCGTGCGGATTTCGTGGCTCATGTTGGCGAGGAACTGGCCCTTGGCGGCGGCGGCGGCCGTTGCGGCTATCGCAAGGCGCTCGGCCTCCTCGATGGCGCGGCCCAATTGTTCGTTGGCCGTGCCCAACTCGGCCGTGCGCGCCGCGACGGTCTTCTCAAGTTCTCGGTTGTGGCGGTCCAGTTCCGCGTAGAGCCGCCCATTTTCCAGCGTGTTCACGCAATTGAGCAGGACAATCGACATGAGCTTCAGCGCCGCGTCGGGCGTCCAGGCATGCGCCGTGACGCCCACGAACATGCCCAAGTCCCGTTCCTGCGTCGCGAGCGCCCGCAACACCGTGCGCTTGCCCGCCGCGCGTGACGGCGCGACCACGGCGCGGTTCTGCGACAACGCCCAGCCGAAGGCGTCGTTCTCGATCTGGTATTCAATTTCCTTGAGGAGTTCGTCCCGCGCGCCCGCGGGGAGGCATCGCGCCAGGCGATAATCCGCGTCGTCCGGGTCCAGCCAGAGCACGCCGAGGGCGTCGAAGGACGTTAGTTGCATGAGCGCCTCGAAGGTCCGATCGAGCAGCGCCTGTTCCTCGCGGCCCCGTGTCAGTTCGGACTGTACCGCGGCCCCGTGGGCCGCGACGGCGTCCATGCATTGGAGGAGCCAGCGGTTCGTCTCCTGAATGTTGGCCTCACTCCCGGCGATGCCGCCCGTGTGCTCCGGAAGGGGCGTATTCATCGCGTCTTCTCCAGATCGAAGACCGCTGCCAGTTCCGCAACCTGCATCCGCGCCTCCTCGAGCAGGGGCGGCGCCGCCTCCGGGGATAACTCGAGCCGGTCCCACGCGGCCGGGTCCAACGGCGGCACGCGCCGGTCGCCGCTGCCGCCGATGCGCAATGCGTGCGCGAAAACATCGGCCACGTGAATAATCGCCGACTCGACGACGAAGCGCTTGGCGGCGCCGGGCTTATGGTGGCATCCCGCGGGCTCGGCGTGGCTCTCGGGCAGTTGCCACTCGAGCAGCAGGGCGCGGCCCACCCCCATGTGGGTGTAGCCGCAGGCCGTGAGTTCCGCATTGACGACGGGAATACGTTCCGTGTCCGCTTCCTCGAGCGCGCGCGCCATGGTGTCCGGCATCCTGGCGAACATGACCAGCCGGCCCACGTCGTGCAGGAGCCCCGTCACGAACAGGCGTTCCTCGTTCGGCATACGGAGCGCTTTTGCGAGTCCGCGCGCGATGACGCCGCACGCCAGGCAGTGTCGCCAGAACATGCCCATGTGAATGGTGCGTTGCAAGGCGCCGCCAAACGTGCCGATCACCGAGGTGGCAAGCGCCAATTCGCACAATTCGCTCATCCCCACCAGCGCCACCGCCCGGCTCACCGTCTCGATCCGGCCCGGGAACCCGTACATCGCGCTGTTGACCAGGCGCAGTAGCCGCGCCGTCAGGCCCGGATCGCCGCTGATCACCTTGGCCACGTCCGCCGCCGAACTGCGTGGATCGTTCACGACCTGCACGAGCTGATGATAGACCGCCGGGAGCGACGCCACCTCCCGCACGCTCGATACGAGTTCGGTCATGCTCGGCGGTCGTCCGACTCCCCCGCCCTTGCCGGCGGATTTGTCGCGAAGCAAGCCGCCGTTATCGGTCGGGCGATCGGGCTTCGTGCCCCGGGTTGCCTCATGGACGCAGTAGCTGAGGAGCACGGGGAAGAGCGGGTGCTTCCGCTGGATAAGGTTGTGGTGGAAAAGATCGAAGGCCAGGGCCCGTGCCCGCTCGAGGGCCTCCGGCGAGGGCCCGACGGGAAGCGCGCCGACAACGGAATCCGGCTTCGCGGTAGGCGTTTTCCCGTCCGGGGGCGCGTCATCCATCACTTTGATGGACGGGATGCCCCACAGTTTTAGCATGCGAATATGCTTGTCTTCGAGGATGGTCCCGGTGCCGAGCAACAGCCGTCCGTGCCGGTCCGCCACATCCTGGGCCAAGGTCATGCCAGGTCGCAGATCATTCCGAACGATGATGGCCATGGCGAGCCCCCTTCATGCGCTTGCCGATGGAATCTCTCTCCCCTGAAACCGTCGCGGCGCCATTCGGCCATGCTCCCTAGGACACCCAGCGGCGATTCTCGGGCACCACACAGCTTCTAGTCTAGCAAAAAGGTCGCCGTTTTACAAGCAAATTCCGCCGCTCCCGCGTAAACTATTGTCAATGTTGAAGATAAACGGCATTTTGCGCACTTGGGTCGCTCTCGATTGGATGTGTATTGCGGCGCGTCTCAAGAACGGTACTACCATTCGAGTGTCATCAGATTTGCCGATTCGATCATCCTGACTCATACGGAACAGCGCCGGAATCCCGCAAACCGATAATGAAGTTCTTCCAGCGGCGCATCAGCGTACTTGTTTGGGGGCTGCATGCTTGGTCAGAATGCGGCCGTGTGGACCGACTGCCGGCGAGGTCAAACACCTCCGATGGGGACTTGTGGCATGGCGCGGGTGGACCTATATTGCGGCGGCGCCGCTTCGGCGAGAGCCGAGGCGGTGGACCGTGTAGTGCTCGAGCACTGGGGACACGCGCTGCTGCTCGTCCCAACGCGGGCCTGTGCGGCAAGCCGCGCGGAGGAACTGATCCTGGGGCGTCGTCTGGCGGGCGCGTGGGGGCCGTGTGTGCTCGAGCTGAACGATTTCGCGCGGGCCATTATAGAAAAGGGGTCAGAGACGGACGCTGACGGACACGGACGCCCACGGACGCGCGCTCCGGAGGCTTCGACAGGAACGGGCGCCCATGGACCGGTTCTTCTAAGATCTGAAATCTCAAATCTGAAATTTCAAATATCGAAGGCGGCGCGGCTGCTGGACGATTTCGAACGGCGGCTTCTGGTCGAGCGCTGTATCGAGGGTCTCGCGGCCGATGAGACGCCAGGGTTCATCGAGCGCCGGGGCGGGGGCTTTGCGGCGCACGTGCTGCGTGTGATCACGCAGTTGAAGCAGAGCGCGGTCGAACCGGACGCCTTCACGCAACGGCTGGCGGCGGCGGGCCGAACGGGCGGCATGGACGCTGTCGTGGCGGCGGTCTACGGCGCATATCAGGAGGCGCTGAAATCGGGCGGTCTCTATGACGTGCCGGGCGTGTTCTGGGAGGCGGAACTGGTGTGTCGGGCGCGCCGTCCGCACATCCTGCAAGACATAGGCGTGCTCGTGCTGGATGGATTCGATGATTTCACGCCGTCGCAACTCCGGTTGATCGAGACGGCGGCGCGGCACGTGGACCGGCTGGTCATTGGCGTGAATCTCGACCCGAACCCGGACCGCCAAGACCTCTACGCTCTCAGCGCGACAACCGTTCATGATCTCGCGCATCGATTCGGGGCAACGCCGGTGTATTTCGAGACGCCGCCGCCGTGCGGACAACGGGCCTATGCGGCGCACAAGGTATTCTGGCGCGACCCGCCGCGGGCCGACGCGACACGGGGGCTCGCCCGCGACCTGGCGGTCGTTCCCTGCGCCGATCCGACGCAGGAAGTCGAGATGATCGCGCGACGCGTGAAGCGACTGCTCGCGATCGAGGGCATCCCGCCGGAAGAAGTGGCGGTGGTCTATCGGCGGCTCGGCGACATGGCGGCCACGGTGCGGGCCGTCTTTGCGGAATGCGGGGTTCCGGTGCGGGTGATGGAACGTCCCCGGCTTGCCGAGAGCGCCGTGGGCGTCTTCGTTCGGCAGCTTTTCGAGGCGTGGGAGGACTGGGCGCGCGAGGCGGTGCTCGAAGTGGTCATGTCGCCGCTATTCCACGACACTTGGTCGCAAACCGGGGTCTTCCCGAAGCTCGCGCGCGACGCGGGAATCATCGGGGGGCGCGAGGCATGGGAACGCGCCGGGGGAGCGCTGGCCGACTGCGTTCGCCGGCTCGATCAACTCGACGGCGTGCTGCCGGAGCGGACGACGCGCGAAGCCTTCGCGGAAGCGTTCGAGGGCATACTCGACGCGCTGCACCTGGAGGGCGCACTCGCGCGGTTGCCCGATGCCGAAACGGCGGACCGGGAGGCGCGCGCGCTCGAGGCGCTGCGCCGGCTTCTCGCGCGGCTTGCCGAGGCGTACCCCGGAGCGGTCATCGAGCGCGCTGTCTTCGTGGACGAATTGCGTGCGGGGCTGCAAGAAACCGAGTACACGCCGCCCGCGCCGCAGGCGGCGGTAACGGTGTACGGCACGCAGTCGGTGCGCAATCTCCGCTTTGACTACGTCTTCTTCGGCGGGCTGAACGAGGGACTGATCCCACAGCCCGCGCCGGTCAACGCGGTGTACTCGGATGCGGACGTGCAGGCCCTGCGGAAAGCGGGCATCCCGCTCGAGGACCGGGCCGTCCATATCCGCCGCGAGCGGCTGCTCTTCCATCACGTGCTGGAGACGGCGCGGAAACGCCTGACCCTGAGTTGGCACGTGCAGGAACGGGGCGGGCGCGAGGCGGGGGAAAGCCCGTTTCTTGTGGAACTGCTCGAACTGTTCCCGGACCGGACGGCCCTTGTCGAGCCCGCGCCGCGCTCGGATACCTTTGTCCCCCCGCCGGAATTCGCGGCGTCGCGGCGCGACCTCGGGAATTGCGCGTTTTTTCGCGCGCTGGAATGGCGGGCGGCCTTCTCGAACTTGTTCGAGGCCGTAGAGCGCGGTGCCGCCATCGAGAAACGCCGCCAGAGCGAAGCGGAATTCGATGCCTACGATGGCGTCCTTCTGGACCCGGCCCTCATCGCGTCCATCGCGAGGGCATATGGCCCGGATCACCGCTTCAGCGTTTCGCGACTCGAAACCTATCTCGATTGCCCCTTTCGGTTCTTCATGGAGGTAATCCTGAAGATCGACCCGGCGGAGGAACCGTCCGCTGAGTTCGATCCCTTGCTGCGCGGCGGGCTGCTCCACGAGGCGCTGCGGCGGTTTCACGCGCACTTTCGCGGGCGGGCCATCCCGGCGATCCCCGAGAAGGAGGCGCGGAAGGTCCTGCGCCGCGTTGTGGCGGAAGTGTTCGCGTCCCTCACGCCGGGCGAGACCGCCGCGCCCGCGGGTGTTGTTGCCATGGAGCAGCGCCGCATGGAAACGGTTCTCGACCGGTACCTTACCATCGAGCGGGATCGGGACGAGTCCGATTGGACGCCCGCCCATTTCGAGGTCGCCTTCGGCGGCGCGCCGCGCGCCGGCAGCGAGGAAATCGGGACAGAAACGGCGTTCCCGCTCGAGACGGATGCGGGCCCCGTGCTTTTCGCGGGCCGCATCGACCGGATCGATACGGGCGCCGACAGTTTCCGCATCATCGACTACAAGACCGGCGCGCCGCCCGAGCCGAAGGAGATTAAGGCGGGTCGTTCCATCCAGATGGGCGTTTATGCGCTTGCCGCCGAGCGCCTGTTGATCGAGGGTCATTGCTGCGCCGCCGCGTGGTTTATCCAGCCGGGCAAGGGGAAGCGGGTCGAGGCGCTGGGAACCGGCAAGAAAGGCGACGAAGCGGAGTCGCGGCGCGGCGTGCTGATCGAAGCCGTGGCGGCGGCCGTGCGGGGGATGCGCGCGGGCCGGTTTCCGCCCACGGCTTCCGGCGGCTGCGCGTATTGCGACGCGCGGCGTGCCTGCCGCTTCGAGCGCGCGCGCATTGAGCGCAAGACGAGCGCTCCCGCGGGTGCGGACGAGGAGGCGGCGGGCTTATGAACTGGACGCCGGAACAGGAGGCCGCCATTCGCGCGCGCGCGCGTGCCGTGTGCGTGGACGCGGGCGCGGGTTCGGGGAAGACGCGCGTGCTCGTCGACCGCATCGTGCACCTCATCGAGCAGCGGAACGTGTCGATCGATCAGATGGTCGCGATCACGTTCACGGAGAACGCCGCGTCCGAGATGAAGGCGCGGCTGCGGGCCGCGTTCCGCAAGAAAGCGCCGGGGGACAACCCGGAAGAACTCTCGCGCTGGCGCGAGATGGAGCGGCGCATCGACGGCGCGCGCATCTCGACGATTCACACCTTCTGCTCGACGCTCCTGCGGGAGAACGCGCTGCACATCGGGCTCGATCCCGATTTCGTCGTGCTCGCCGACGCCGACGCGGCGCTGCTCCTCTCGGAGACGGTCAACGGCGCGCTCGATGACCTGATGGAGAGGGGCGACCCCGTCGTGTTGCGCGCCGCCGAAGAGTGGTCGCTCCAGGAATTGACCGCGTTGATGGAGGACATGTTGCATAAGCGGTCGGTCATCGAGCGGCTGGGCAGCGACTGCGCGTTGGACGACCCGGAGGCGCTGCGCCGGCAGTGGAAGGACGCGCTGCGGGACGAACGGCAGCGTCGCCTCGAAGCGCTGCCCCGGATGCCGCGTGTGCGGCGGTTTATCGACCAACTGGCCGGGTTTGCGGGCGCATGCGCCGCCAAAGACGACGGACGGGAGCAGCGCCGCCTGGCGTATCTTGACGCGCTCAGCGCCGTCCTCGACGCGCCGGGCGCGGCGGCCACCGAGCGCGCTTTGAACCGAATAATCACCTTCGACGGCGGGAGAGGCGCGAAGAAGAACTGGACCTCGGAGGAGATGTACGAGGACCTCGTGAAGGCGCAGAAAGACATCGTTGATTTCGCGAAGGGATTCCTGCCCGAGGAGCCGGACGAAGCCCTCGAGGAACAGGCCGCGCAACGCACGGCGGACCTCTGCCGCATCTTCCAGCACGTGGCGGCGGCGCACGACGACGCCAAGGCGGCGGTGAACGGCCTGGACTTCGACGACCTGATCTTGAAAGCGCTGCATATGCTGCGCGATTACAAGCCGTTGCGGAAGCGCGTCGCGGAAGGCATCCGGCATTTGCTCATCGATGAATTCCAGGACACGGACCACGTGCAGCTCGAAATAGCGCGGCTGTTGCACGGCGAGCCCGGCGGCCCGGACCTTTTCATCGTCGGCGACGCGAAGCAGTCGATCTACCTGTTTCGCGGCGCGGAGGTCGAGGTCTTCAACGAGCAGCGCGGCGTTTCCGAGAAGGTTATCCAGCTTGACCGGAACTTCCGCACGATCCCGGACCTGTTGGATGGCGTAAACGCCTTTTTCGCCGCGTCCCGGCTTCTCGATACCACACAGGATTACGCGCCCATGGCCGCGGAACGCGCCGCCTGGAGCGCGCCGCGCATCGAGTTCCTGCTGCCGGAACCGGTCGAAGAGGCCAACGTCGAGGTCTACCGGCGCGCCGAGGCGGAACTCATCGCCGCGCGGATTCAGGAGATGTGCGACGGGACGGCACGGCTCGAGATCGAGCGCGACGGCGCGCGCGTGCCCGCCGATTACGGCGACGTGGCGGTGCTGCTGCGCGCCATGAGCAACACGTTCATCTACGAGGAAGCGCTGCGCCGCGCGGGCATTCCCTACATGGTCATGGCGGGCGCGGGCTTCTACGAGCAGCAGGAGGTGCTGGACGTACTGAACCTGCTCGAATCGCTGATCGATCCCTGGAACGAGCCGGCGCTGCTCGCCTATTTGCGCAGTCCCATCGTGGGGCTGTCCGATGAATCGATCCTGCGTCTGGCGCGGTGCGGCGGCCTTGGCGCGGCGTTCGATCAAGGCATCGAACCGGAGGACCTCGGGCAGACCGCCGAGTGGCGGCGCGCCCGCGCGCTCCTTGACAAGCTGCGCGGCGAACTGGCGCGGCCATTGCTCGATCTGTTGCGCCGCGTGCTCGAAGAAACGGGTTATGAAGCCCTGTTGCTCAATCAGTTTCTCGGCCTCCAGAAGGCGTCGAACGTGCGCAAACTCGTGGACCTCGCCGACAACTTCACGCGGACCCGCCCGGCCACGCCGCGCGCGTTCATCGCGTATATCCGGGAAGTGCGCGATCAGGCCGTGCGCGAAGGCGAGGCCCCGATGCAGCCCGAGGGCGCGGGCGCGGTCACGATCATGACGGTGCACAAGGCCAAGGGCCTCGAATTTCCGGTCGTGTTTTTGCCGGACACGTCGTCCGTGCCGCGCGGTTCGAACAGACCCGCCGTGCCGTTGCACCGCGAACTCGGGATCGCGGTCTCAGTGACCGGGGACGACGGCGAACGCACGGCCCCGGCGCTTGGCGAGGCCGTGCGCCGCCGCCAGGTCGAGGAAGAAGCGGCGGAGCACGCGCGCGTGCTGTACGTGGCCATGACGCGCGCGCGCGATTGCCTCGTGCTGAGTGGCGCGCCGGACCCGCGCAAGGGAAGCTGGCTCGAACTGCTCGATGCGCACTTCGGCGTGACGGGGCAACGGGATGGGGCGGTTATTGATGCTCGGGAATCACGGGCGGGACGCCCGTGCCACGCAGGGGAAGGCTGGTCGGTCCGCGTGCGGCGAACCGTACCGCGGAAACGCGCGAAAGCCGAGAAGAAGAAACGTGTTGCCTTGCCCGCTCTTGACGAGGTGAAGCGCATGGTCGCGCCGCTGACCGGCGTCGTGTCGGCGCGGCACAGGTTCTCGGTGTCGGGCATCCTCAACGCGATGGCGGGCCTGTGGAGCGACGAAGCGCCCGGTCACGAATCCGCGGGCGGCGTTGCGACGGTCACACCGGGACGTTTGAATCCGCTGGTCCGGGGCTCGCTCGTGCATCGCATGTTCGAGCTATGGGACTTCGCCGCGCCGCCCGACACGACGGCGCTGTTGCGGGAAGCCGAGGTTTCGCGCCGCCTGTGGCCCGAAGTGGCCGCCGACTTGCGCGGCGTCGCCGAGCGCTTTCAGGCGCTGCCGTTGGCGGACCGGCTGCGGCGCGATGACGGCCTGTTGCGCGAAACGCCGTTTTCGATCCGGCTCGACGAGGTGCTGATCAACGGAACGATTGACGCGCTGCTGAGCGACGGCACGATCATCGATTACAAGACGGGCGTGGTCCGGGACGCGGCCCAGGCGCGCTACGAATGGCAGTTGCTCCTATATGCGGCGGCGCTGCGGCGGTTGCGCGGCGTGACGCCGGATCGCGGCATCCTCTGCTACGTCGACAGCGGCCACGTACACGAAGTGGCGCTGGGCGCGGACGAGGTGGCGCTGGCGGAGCGGCATGCGCTTGAGGCCGTGGATCGGTTGCGGGGCGTCGCGCCGTCGCTCGAAGACGTTGTGGAACTTCCGGGCGACGCCTGATCGATGCACGGTGTCACTATTGTCCATAAGCAAGCTAAGGAGTCGTCGTCATGGTGGGAAAAGCGTTTATGGTCTCGTTGCTGCTGGTTTCCTGCATGGTGCCGCCCGGGTTTGCGCAGACGGCGCAGGTGGGCGGTGACGCGAAGGCGCGCGCCTCGGACAAACTGCGCATCGAATATGTCCATTTTCGGCCCGCGCGCTGGGAAACGGAACACGTCCAGGAGTTCGAGAGCGAACACCCGAATCGCGGCGGACTGGTCTACGTCTATTACACGAACATCAGCGACGCGCCGCTCGATCTCCGTTATTGGCGCCTGAACGGCAACGACGAATCGTATTGGCGATTGAATCATTTCGTGGCGTGGGACCGCGCGTGGCACGGCACCCTCGCGCCGGGGCGGCTCGGGGTTCTCGAGATCAACGGCATCACGCCGGGTTTCGCCGAGGGCGAACCGTTCGACTTCAGCTACATCGACGGGACGTGGCGGCCCGTGGCGGCCTTCAAGGGCATCTTGGGTGAAGACCCGGTTCAGATTGCGTGCATCCGCGTATTGCCGGGGCTGGACACGATCGAGGTCCACATTCGCTACGCCGGGGAGACGCCCATAGCGTTTGAAAGCTTAGAAGTCGTTGATAAGCCGCCCGCCGCTGTCGAGTGGACCACCCAGCGACTCGAAGGGCCGGGCCACACGATCGCCCGCGCGCGCTTCGACGCGCCCTTCGAGACGGCGGCGTTATTCGTGGTGCGGGCGACCGTGAAGACCGGCGAGGACTCACGCGCGGTATACGCGCACCGCCGCGCCTTCGAGGACTTCTTCCCCATCGGCACGTGGACGAACAGCCCCGAGACCTTCGACGCGCTCCATCGCCTGCACATCGACACGATGGTCGCGGGCGGAAACAAGGAGGCGCCGTTCTTCGCGGAGGCCGCGCCGAAGTACGGGTTCCGCGCGATGGTGCACACGGGGGTCCCCGTGAACGTGGATACGGTGCGCGAGTTCTCGGGGCATCCCAGCGTGGTTTGCTGGATGCTTCAGGACGAGCCCGACTGGTCGATCCCGCCGAATATCATGGAATTCGTCGACCGCACGCTGCGGCAGTACGACCGGACCAAGCCCACGTTCATTACGCTTTGCCGGAACATCAAGTTCTTCGAGTACGCGCCCATCCCGGACATCGCGTGCCAGGACCACTACTCCGTCACCGCGCCGTCGAGCAGCAAGTGGCCGCGCCTATACGGCACGCGCCTCGAGGAAACGGCGTATTACACGCGCGACCTGAAACGCGTCGCCGAACCCAAGCCCATCTGGATTTGGACGCAGGGCATCGCCGACTGGACGCAGCGCCCGAAGCGCACCGTACCCACGCCCGAGGAACTGGCCGCGCAACTCGTGCTCAATCTCGGCCGCGGTGCGAAGGGCATCCTGTGGTTCAACCACGACCGCGAGATTGCCGAGCGCTTCCCCGATGCCGTCGAGGCGATGCAAGGCTGGGGGCGCGTCCTGCGCATGGCGCGCGAGGATTTCCTGGCGTCCGAGCCGGTTGCCCTCGATATCGAGGCCCCGGAGAAGACGGATGTCGCGCCGCTGGTGACGTGGGACGCCCTGATCCTGTGCGTGACGAATCTCGATTACGAGATTCACCCCGAGGCGTACCCGTTTGTCGAGAAGACGGACGCGCGGATCGCCGTGCCGCTGCCGGCGTGGATCAAACCCGCGACCGCGCTGCGCCTCGCGCCCGACGGCGTGCGCCCGATCGCCTTCGAGGTCGCGGACGGTCACGCGCGGGTCACGCTCGACGCGCTGCGCGACTGCGCGGTGCTCGTGCTGCACAACGACCCCGAGGCCGCCGCGCGCTACGATGCGGCCTATCGGGAAGCGGTCGCCATCGAGTAGTCGGCGCACGACTCAAGGCTGCTTTTCTCGGTGAAATAGCCGGATTTCCGGTCAAAATTGACGGGTTTCTCCCTGTTCGGTATAATTACCGGTTCAGAGATGAAAGCCGCAATCAACTCGGACGAAGGAGGGCGACATGGCCGTCGTGACGAAAGAAATCCCCGCTATAGATACCACCCTGCCGTTTAAGGTGGCCGACTTGAGCCTTGCGGAGTGGGGCCGCAAGGAGATCATCATCGCCGAGAAGGAAATGCCGGGCCTCATGGCGGTGCGCGCGAAGTACGCCGCGTCGCGTCCGCTCGCGGGCGCGCGGGTCATGGGCTCGCTGCACATGACGATCCAGACGGCGGTGCTCATCGAGACCCTCGAGGCGCTCGGGGCCGACGTGCGCTGGGCCAGTTGCAACATCTTCTCGACGCAGGACTGGGCGGCGGCGGCTATCGCGCAGGCCGGCACGCCGGTGTTCGCGTGGAAGGGCGAGACCCTCGAAGAATACTGGTGGTGCACGTATCAGGCCATGTGTTTCCCCGGCGGCGAGACGCCGAGCATGGTGGTGGACGACGGCGGCGACGCGACGCTGCTAATCCACCGCGGCTACGAACTCGAGGAACACTTCAACAAGACGGGCGAACTGCCGCCAGTCTGCCGCGACAACAAGGAAGTCGAGATCGTCGATACGCTGCTGCGCAAGATTCACGGCGAGGACCCGGAGCGGTGGCATCGCACGGTCGAGGGGTGGGTCGGCGTATCGGAAGAGACCACGACGGGCGTGCATCGGCTCTACCAGATGATGGCGGAGGGCCGCCTATATACGCGCGCCATGAACGTGAACGATTCGGTCACGAAATCGAAGTTCGACAACCTGTACGGCTGCCGCGAATCGCTCGCCGACGGGATCAAGCGCGCGACCGACGTCATGGTCGCGGGGAAGGTGGTCGTGGTGGCCGGCTACGGCGACGTGGGGAAAGGCTGCGCCCAGGCCATGCGCGGCCTCGGCGCGCGCGTGATTATCACCGAGATCGACCCGATCTGCGCGCTCCAGGCGGCGATGGAAGGCTATCAGGTCATGCAGATGATCGACGCCGCGCCCATCGGCGACATCTTCGTCACCGCCACCGGCTGCTGTGACGTCGTGACCGGCGAACACATGCAATTGATGAAGGACCAGGCGATCCTGTGCAACATCGGCCATTTCGACGCCGAGATCGATATGGCGTGGCTCGAATCGCAGCGCGATATCCGCGAGGAGAACATCAAGCCGCAGGTGGACAAGTTCATCTTCCCGGACGGCAAGGCGATTCTCGTGCTGGCGCGGGGCCGTCTCGTGAACCTCGGCTGCGCGACGGGGCACCCGTCGTTCGTGATGTCGAATTCGTTCACGAACCAGGTCTTGGCGCAGATCGCCCTCTTCACCGAACCGGCCAAGTACGAGGTGGGCAAGGTGTACACGCTGCCGAAAGAACTCGATGAGGAAGTGGCCCGCCTTCATCTCGCGAAACTGAACGCGGCGCTCGACACGCTGAGCGAAAAACAGGCCAAGTACCTCGGCGTGCCGCTTAACGGTCCCTTCAAACCACACTGGTACCGGTACTAAGATTAATCCGCAATCGCGGGGCGTCGCCGAGCATCGGCGGCGCCCGCTTTACATGGGGAGACGCGCCAAGGTGAACGGGGTCGAGAATTTCACGCGCGCCATCGAACACACGGGGCCGGAGTATCCGCCCGTGCTGGTGGGTGTCGATCTTTCCGTTTTCCACGAGCAGGACGCCGCCAAGGCGGACCGCATCCGCGAATTGTTGCGGCGTATCCCCGACGATCTATTGAACTTGTCGCCCGAGTACCGCGGCACGGCGGCGCCCGTCACGGAAGACGGCGTCACCCGTTGGCGCGACCACTGGGGAACGGGCTGGGTCGAGGACGGCCACGGCGCAAAGACGGAATGGCATCCCCTTGAAGCGGGGTATGAATTGCTGGACGATTATGCCTTTCCCGACCCGCACGCGCCCGGCCTGTTCGACCGCGCGGACGCCCAGTTGGCCGAACGCCGGGAGCGGTACGTCCTGGGCAGCGTCTGGTTCACCCTTTTCGAGCGGCTTTGGATGTTGCGCGGCTTCAACAACATGCTGGTGGACCCGTATCTGTATCCGGAAGCGTTCGCGGCGCTTCGCGACCACATCGTCGATTTCAATCTCGCGATAATCGATGCATGGCTGGCGCGCGGCGCGCACGGCGTCTACTTCTCCGACGACTGGGGGAGCCAGCGCGGGCTGCTCATCGACCCGGACGACTGGCGCGCCTATTACCGGCCCTCGTATGATCGCATGTTCCGGCGCGTGCGCGAAGGCGGCGCCCACGTGTGGATGCACCTGTGCGGCAACATCACGGCGATCCTGCCGGACCTCATCGACATGGGCCTGAACGTCCTCAATCCCGTGCAGCCCCAGGCCATGAATATCGAGGAACTCGCCCGCGATTTCGGCGGCAAGGTGTGCTTCTTCGGCGGCGCGGACGTGCAGGGCGTCCTCGTCCGCGGCACGCCCGCCGAGGTCCGCAATCAGGCCGAGCGACTCCTGCGACTCTTCGCCTGCCGGAACGGCGGCTACATCGCGAGCACGAGCCACGGCCTCATGCCCGAGACGCCCCTCGACAATGTCATCGCACTCCTGGAAACGTTTACGGCCCACGCTTCCGCCGGGCGCGCCTGACCATCGGATTCCCGAACCGTCGTCTTGTATCTTCGCCGCGCTCGTGTTACCCTCTGTCCACTTCATCGGTTTCCAATCCGGGAGGATGGGCCTTATGGCGGATATTGATCGTTATTTCAAGTTGATGGTGGAGCACAACACGTCGGACCTGCACCTGTGCACGGGGTGCCGGCCCATGTTCCGCAAGGACGGCGCGATTGTGCCGCTCAAGACGGCGGAACCGCTTACGAACGACCAGATAGCGGCGTTGCTGTTCGAGATCATGCCGGAAAAGAACAAGGAGGAATTCCGCAAGACGAGCGATACGGACTTCGCCTATGAACTGTCCGGCGTGGGCCGCTACCGCATGAACGTGTTCCGGGACAACAAGGGCGTCGGCGGCGTGGCGCGGCTGATCCCGTCGGAGGTGCTGACCCTCGAACAGTTGAACGCGCCGGAAGTGCTCAAGAAGTTCTGCCAACTCCACAAGGGGCTGGTGCTGGTGACGGGCCCGACGGGCAGCGGCAAGTCGACGACGCTCGCGGCGATGCTCGATTACATCAACAAGACGCGCAACGACCACGTGCTCACCATCGAGGACCCGATCGAGTTCGTGCACCGGAACCAACGGTGCCTCATCAACCAGCGGGAGGTCGGGGTGCACACGGAGAGTTTCAAGCGGGCCTTGCGCGCGGCCTTGCGCGAGGACCCGGACATCGTGCTGGTGGGCGAGATGCGCGACTTGGAGACGACGCACATCGCCATCGAGACGGCGGAAACGGGGCACCTGGTGTTCGGCACGTTGCACACGACCACGGCGATTTCGACGGTGGACCGCCTGATCGACCAGTTCCCGGCGGACCAGCAGCAGCAAATCCGGCTCATGCTTTCGAGCACGTTGAAGGGCGTGGTGGCCCAGAACCTGCTCAAGAAAAAGGGCGGCGGGCGCGTGGCCGCCCTCGAAATACTGTTCGTCAACGCCGCCGTGTCGTCCCTCATCCGCGAGGCGAAGAGCGCGCAGATCATGAGCATCATGCAGACCTCGCGCAAGGAGGGCATGACCTTGCTGAACGAGGAACTGATGCGCCTGGTGAAGGAGGACGTCGTCGAGCCGGATGAGGCCTTTCGCAAGGCGGTGGACAAGGACGGCCTGCTCAAGCTGTTCCAGGCGGGGAACATCAAGTTCGAGCCGCCTCACGACTAGGCCCGCGCGTCAACGGTCGGGGCGCGCGCGCCGTATTTACTTCGCGGGCGCGCGCCGGTATACTAACGCTTGCCGCGCGGGGGTTTTCCGGTCCGCAATTCTCGCGGGGTAGTGGAACCTGTGTCATTACGGAAGGTGGAAAAGGGACTATGAAGCACATCAGCGTTATCTCGAAAGGCCCGGCGGAAGCGCAACTGAGCACAGTGCAAATCCTCACCATCGTCGGCGCGGCCTTGTCCGCGGTCGCCACCGTCGTGACGGTGGTCGTCCAGGTGCTCGGCGCGAAGTAGCGACCGCCATCGTCAATCGCGCTCGCGAGCAGTTCTCCTGGCGGGGCAGGGTGTGACCCAACTCTACTGACCGGCCAAGGGGGTTCGTGTCTGTGGACGTGTCCGCCGGGTAGTGCGGCGTCCATATCCGGCGGGCGGTGAGGTATGCCGCGCGCGCCGGGGGCGGCCCCGAGGCCGAATCGTCCCGTCGTGTCCCCTGTTTGGCCGTTCCCCCAAGAAACCTCTATGATAGGGCGGCACACATCGAGGGACGGATGCCGTGGCTATGGGTTATTGCAGTCGGTTGGGCGTGTCGGCAATCTTCGCGGGCGTCGCGTTGATAGCCGGGTGCGGCCGCCAAGACCGCGTTCCGGCGGACCTCGCCGAGCATAACCTGCTCGTGATCGTTATCGACGCGCTGCGGGCGGACCACCTCGGCTGTTACGGCTACGCGCGGCCCACGTCGCCGTTCCTTGACACGATCGCGGCGGAGGGCGTCGTTTTCGATCGCGCGCAGTCGAACTCGTCCTACACCAACGAGTCCGTTTCCGCGCTCTTCTCGGGGCAGTTTCCCTCGGCGAACCCGTGGGGCGCGGGCTGGCAGGCGCGGCCCAATCCCGAGTGGCCGACGCTGGGCGAACGCTTCCGCGACGCCGGTTATACGACCGGCCTGTTCTCGAATTCGCCGCAGTTGAACTATCCGGGTTTCTTTCGCGGCTTCGACGAGACCGATTGCTATGCCGCTTACGGCCACAGCGGCCTTGCGCCGCGCCTGGTGGACCGCGCGCTGCGCTTCGCGCGCGACCATCGCGACAAGAAGACGTTCCTGTACTTGCATTTCCTCGATCCGCACGCGCCTTACGATCCCCCCGAGGAGTATTACCAGCGGTTCGCGCGCTATCCCGTCGCCAAGGACAAGCGCCTGCGCCTGTTCGAGGACGTGCGGCCCAACCTGCCCGCGCTCGTCGCCGACGGTTTCGGGCCGGGCGACCCGCGCTTCGAGGACCTGATCGACCGGTACGACGCCGAGATCGCGTTCGTCGATGCGCATCTCAAGAAACTCTTTGACGGGCTGCGCGCGGCGGGCGTGCTCGAGAAGACCTTGGTGGTCGTCACCGCCGATCACGGCGAGGAATTTCTCGAACACGGGTTCGTCGAGCACGCCTGGCAACTTTACTGGGAATCGCTCCACGTCCCGCTGATTGTCTGGGCGCCGCGCGTTTTCGCGCCCGCGCGCGTCCCGGACCGCATATCGCTTGTGAATATCGCGCCGACGCTCCTGACCTTCGCGGGTATCCCCTATGACCCCGCGCGCTTCGACGGCGCGGCCCTCTTTCGTCACGACGGGACACAGTGGTCGTTCCAAGCGCATGCGCGGCCCATCATTGCGGAACTGTTGATCCAGACGCGCAATCTCGCGCGCATGGTCCACGCGGACGAGCGGGCTTACATGGCCGCGCCGAAGTGGATGACGCCCGCGGAGTGTTCGGAGGCTGCAAGGCGCCAACGGGAACTGCGCCGGGCGCTCATCGACGGTCAGACGGCCCCGATCGACCTCTGGGGAGCACCGGCCCGCGAGGAACTCTATGACTTGACCGCGGACCCGGCGCAGCGGCGGGATATCTTCGAGGAGACGGCGGCCGCGCCGTTTCGCACGATCCTCGACGAGTACCGGGACCGCTGCCCCGCGCCCGCGCTGGAAAGCGAGAAAATCCGCGCGGAAATGGGCCAATTGCCCCCGGACCTGCGGGAACAGCTCGAAGCCATCGGCTACACCGACGGCGCGGGGCCGGCGGAACGCGCCCCGACGCTTGACCCGGCCCTCGAGGAACAACTGCGCAACCTGGGGTACTTCTGATGCAGTGCGCGCGCCGCGAATACGTCTTCCCGCTTGTCCTGGGAGCGGTCGTGGTCATCATCGGGAGCCTGCCGTATGTTTACGGCTACCTGAGCGCGGGACCGGATGAAGTGTTCATGGGCTTTGTCGGGCGCGGGACGCCGGGCGCGAACGGCTACTTCATGCTCGCGCGGCAGGCCGCCGAGGGCGAGGTCTTCATGGTCAACCGCATGACGCCCGAGCCGACGCCGCAGGCGTATTTCAGCCTGCAATGGCTCCTGTTCGGGCGGCTTGTGCGGTGGACCGGCCTCTCGATGATTGCCATGTTCCACATCTGGCGCGTCGCGTCGATGGTCCTGTTCACGTGCGCGGTGTATTACCTGTTGGCGGCGTGCCTCGACAGCGTGTTCCTGCGGCGGCTGGCGCTGGCGCTGATCGTGTTCGGCTCGGGCCTCGGCTGGACCGTGTGGATCGCCCGCAAAGCCGCCGGCATGGACCTGCCCTATCCGCACGACCTGCTCGGGGTGTCCGTCTTCGGCTACCTCGTCAACAACCCCCACTTTGTCCGCGCGGGCATCTTCGCCGCGTTGACGGTCGCGTTCCTGCTGCGCGGCGAGGCCACGGGCAAACTCCGCTACTTCGTCTACAGCGGCCTCGCCGCCACGGGCCACGGGATTATCCGGCCCTACCTCGTGCCGGAGGTCTACTTGCTGTACGCGCTGTTCCCCGCGCTGCTGAACGTGGCCGAGGGCCGGTGGCAATGGCGGCGCTTCGCGCCGTACGCCGTCGCGGGCCTCGTCTTCCTGCCGACGGCGGCGTACCTGGCGCTCACCGCGTATGCCAACGTGCTCGGCATGGCCGGCTGGCGGCGGCAAAGCCTGTTCTTCCTCGAACAGGCGCTCTGGCTAGGCATCCCCTTCGTGATCGTCGTCGGCTACTTCCTGCTGACCGGGTTTACGAAGCTGCGCGGCGCGCGGCCCGCGACGCTCCTGCTCGGCCTGTGGATCGGCGTCGTCATGCTGCTCATACACACGTATCCATACTTCATCGCCGGGCAGGAACTCTGCTTCTGGGCCTTGACCATCGCGCCGCCGATATTGCTGCTGCTTGGGCCGGGCCCCGCGCTGCTGGAATGGACCCGCCGCCTCGCGCCTCGCGTCGTCGATCGCCTGACCGCCCCGCCGTGGCGCGCCTGGGCCGCCCTCGTGCTGGTGCTGGCCTGCGGGCCGTCGTCCGGCTACGTGTACGCCCGCGATTTCAAGGACCTCCACGGGCCGGTCCCGCCGTGGCGGTATTACCTCGACAAAGACGTACACGCCGCGCTCGAATGGCTTGACGCCCACACGCGCCCGAATGAAGTCGCCCTCGCGAGTCACGACACCTCGCAATTCATCCCGCGCCTCAGCCGCAACAAGGTCGTGACCGGTCATGACATGCTCACCGCGAATTACGGAGAGAAGAACGGTCTCGTCCACCGTTTTTACGCCGCGCGCGGCGAAGACGAGTACAAACGCTGGCTCGCGCGCCGGTTCAACGTGCGCTACGTCGTCTTCGGTCCCTACGAGTGGGTCCACAACGGCGCGGAACCCGCGGACCACCCCTGGCTTGTCGAGGTCTTTCGCCGCGGCGGCGTGGCCGTGTATCATGTGGAACCGGACGCGAAGCCGTAACACGCGCCGCGCAGCCCATCCACGCCCTGCCCGTATCAAACCACGATTACGAAAGCGGTGCGTTCATTCGAGCCGCAGCAGGTCGCCGTCGCCCGGCGCCAGTGTCAACGTTACCTTGCCATCATGCACGGTCAATGGCCGCTCGGTACCGGTGGGTTTGTCAATAAGCCACGCCTTTGCTCCGTCGGTCAGGTACAGTGTAACCTCTCCCGCTTCGCGATAGTTCTTGTGGGCCAGCAAGAGATAGCCGCCCTCGAAGAACCCGGCGGTCAAGCGCGGTCCCTCGATAGCCCGCACGGGCCCATGGGGGACGAAGCGCCGCACCAATTGATTGCGTTCCGATCCTACGCAATAGACCGCCTCGCTCCCCTTACCCATGAGCTTGTTGCCCAGCACGCGGACATCCGCGTTGACCCGTGTTACCTCCCCATAGTGGTCCGTCATTTGCCCGTCCCAGTTGAAGACCGCGTTGCGGAAATGCCAGGCGTCGTCATCCGGCGGCGCCCAGTAGGTGAACCAGGACAGGCATGATGAGCCATACGCCAGCGTTTGGAACGCTTCCCACCGCAATTCCGGTTCGGTCAGGTCGCGGTAGAGCCCGTGCGTGGTGAGCAGCACAATAACCATGAACGGCAAGTCGTGTTTCATGGCCACCGCGCGCACAATCTCCAGATTGTCGAAAAAACCCGGGCGGTCATCCCCCTGCGCGGCGGCGTGGGCTGTTTCCCAGACTGCTTGTTCCTGGTCGCTCGCGAACGATTCCGGCCGTTTCACCAGCACATTTGGCAACACGAAATGATAATTGTCGTAGCTGATGAAGGCCGGCTTCACCTCGGTCACGAAGCGCTCCACGTATTCCTGGTAATCCTTTGCCTTGAGAAACTCGGCGGGAGCGTAAATGGGAAACAAGTTAACGTAGGCCACGTGGGCCGGGTCCTTCTCGCGGAGACGCGCTACGATCCGGGCCAACCGCGGGTACCGTTCCGTCGTGGGTTCATCCACCACGTAATATCCATATAGAGCGGGGTGGTCCTTGTAGTCGGCGACAATCCCGTCCAGAATCTCGTCCACCGCGTGCCCATCCGCGCCCAGCGCCTCGGCCATGCGCTGATCCGCCACCAGCGCCTTCATGCCGCGCGCCGCGCACAAGTCGAGGATTCGGGTGTTGAGCGCTTTGTCGAAGTATGGGTGAAACTCGTCTCGTACATCCGGCGAAGGCAAGCTCACCAGGTTGAACCCCGCCGACTTGATCTCGTCGTACCGCGCCGGATTCGTTTCAGACGGCGGCGGTCCCCACCAGTACGTAATCCCGAATTCGGCGAGCCCCGGCATGGCCGTCGCGTTCGCACACGCCGGCAGCGACGCCAGGTTCAGCAGAAGGCCGCTTCGGAGCAGAATCGATAAAGTCCGCATGCATCTCAGTGTGTCGATCATCGTTCGGTCATTTCCTTCCCCTTGTGGGGTGGCCAACCCGCGCATCTTGATTGCGCAAGAACAGCAGAGCGTCAAACCGTGCCGCGGAATCCCGCTTTCCGGCGACTATTATGCCCTATTCAGCCTTACCGATTGTTCGTATCCGTTTGGGCGGGATGGCTTGTGGAATCCACGTATCCCATGGCGTCGAGCATGGCGCGGGTTTCGTCGTCGAGGCGCGTCTCTTGCTGGGCGACCGCGCCGCGGCGTTTCTCGTTTTTGCGGCGGTGATCGTCGAGCGTCGATGTAAGCGCCTGCGCGCGTTCCGGTTGATCGGGGGCGAGGTCGTTATGTTCGCCAGGGTCGGTTTCGAGGTCGTAGAGCCGCGTCTGTTCGTGCGTATTGTCGCGGATCAGCTTCGCGCCGCCGTCGAGGACGGCCTCGGCGTCAACACGGAGTTCCGGCCAGGGCCCGTAGGTGCGCGAGAAACGCGGTTCATGGACGGCGTCGGCGCGGAAGAGGTCTTTGCCCTGCCACGCGGGGTCGGCGTCGGCGCCGATAAGCCGGGCGACGGTCGGCAGGATGTCGAGCAGTTCGGCGGGCGTCTCGACGCGGCCGCGGGGGAGTCCCGGGGCGCGGATGAGCAGCGGGACGCGCAGTTGCTCTCGGTGAAGCGTCGCGCCGTGGCCCATGCCGCCGCGTTCCCAGAATTCCTCGCCGTGGTCCGATGCAATGATGATGACGCTGTGCGGGTATTTCGCGCGGACGCGATCGAGAAGCGGGCCGAGTTCGTCGTCCATGTAGCGGATTTCGCTGTCGTAGCGTTGGCGTACGTACTCCTTGCCTTGTGGCGAGAACTCGGGCATCGCGTGCCCGTCTTCGAGGCCGAGCGCAACCTTTACGCGGTCGAGGCAATAGGCCATGAACGTGTCGTTGTCGAGAAGGGCGCGGTCCTGTTCGGTGAGGTCCGGCTCGGGTCCGAAGACGTCGCGGTGCGTCTCGGGCGGGTCGTAAGGCGCGTGGGGGTCCATGTAGTGGCAGTAGGCGAAGAAGGGCTCGCGCAACACATCGAGCGTGTGAAGCGCCTGGCCCGTCACCCAGTCCGCGCGCCAGCCGTTCTGGAAGAGGTAGCGCCCCTCGTCGAAGCCTTGGGCGAAACCCGCGGCGCGGGTCAGGTTCGCGTTGGTTTGCACGGCGAAGGTGTCGTAGCCGTGGCGCGCGAGGAACTCGGCCATCGTCTCGAATTCGTCCGGCAACACGTCGCTGACCGGGTGGTCCGGGTCCTCGATGCGCGCGCTGTAGAAAACGCCATGGGCGTCCACGTAGCGGGCCGTGAAAATCGAGGCCATGGCGGGCTTCGTCCAACTGCAGGGCGTCACCGTGTTCGCGAACACCACGGCCTCATCGGCGAAGGCGTCGAGGTGCGGCGTCACGGGCAGGCCGTTGCGCGTCGCGCCGAGGCGATCCGCCCGCACGGTGTCGAGCAGCAGGAAGACGACATTGGGCATGCGTGGCGGCGGGCCGTCATAGCGCGCGTAACACGTGGCGGTGAGGCCGAAGAATTCCTGATGGTCCACGCGGCGGAAGTTGGTTTCGAACCATGCGCGGACCGGCTCGGTGTGCGGCTTGTACTCGAAAGTCAGGCCGTGCGACTCGATGAACCAGACGCGGCGGGCGTCGCGGGTCGCCTCCTCGACGCGCACAGGCATGAGGTCATGCGCCTCGGCGAGCGCCGGGTTGCCGTGGCTGTTGGCCATCACGTCCCAGTCCCAATCGTGCGCGCCGACGCGGGTTTGCGGGAGGTCGAGGTAGTGGCGCATCGAGTACATCGTGAAATGGTTCGCGTGGCAAATCAGATCGCCTTCCTCGAAATGGTCGCGCAGGTACGCGGCCGCGGAGCGGAAATCGCTCTTGTCGTACACGGCGAGTCGGTGCGTCTCGATGGGATGCACCCGGTGGGCGTAGAGTTCGCGCAGGTGCGGCGCGGTGAGCACGGCAAACAGGACCAGCGCGCCGATGCGCAGGGCGCGGGGACGCAGCGCCGCCAGTGCGTAGGCGATCGCGAACAGGGCGACGGCGCCGGAAAAGATGAACGGACGATGCTCGTAGAACGAGAAGTGCCGGTCTTTCCAGATGAGGATGTTGGCGGCAATGGGTACGATCGCCAGCAACGCCGTAAGCAGGGCGGCCCGGCCTCGTCGCGCCGCGAGCAGCGTGAGACCGATTGCGAAGAACAAGGCGGCCAGCGCGAAGAGCGCCCAATACGCCCATATGTTGAAGCTGTAGCCCGCGAAGAACGCCTTGAACGTGATGAGGCCCGTCTTCCAGGTCGGCGCGGGGTACCAGGCGATCTCGATGCGGCGCACGCGATCGAGCGCGTTGAACAGGTGCCACAGCGCGGGCAGCGCCAACAGCCCCGCCGCCGCTTGCGACGCCGTCCATTTCCAGAACCGGCGGCGCTGCCACGGCAACGTGCACACGAAATAGACGTTGAAGAGGAACAAGGTCCAGACGGCGATGAAATGGGTATAGAGGAGAAGGGCTTCCGTGAGAACCAGGCCGACCCAGTACCGCTTTCCTGATCCCTCTCCCTCGGGGAGAGGGTCAGGGTGAGGGTCTTCTCCAAGGACCTTTACGAGACAGTAGACCGCGCACAGCGACAGGGCGGTGTAGACCGTGTATACGCGCAGTTCCTGGGCATAGTAAATGTGGAACGGGGCGATGGCATAGAGAAACGCCGCGATGAGAGCGGCGTCCGCGCGTCGAAGCAACGCGCGCGCCGCCGCGAACACGAGCGGGATGCACAAGACGCCGAAGAGGCACGGCAACAGGCGAATCAGAAGGTCGTTCGTAGCGGAAATCATCGGCGTGTCCGCTACGGCGTCGAGGAGGCGCAGCCAGAGGAAGGCGAGCACGGTGATCATCGGCGGCTCGGTCGTCTTCGTGATGTCGAATAGCGAGCCGCGGCAATCGACGTAACGCGTGTGGTGGAGGGTCGCCCCTTCGTCGTACCAGAGGCTCTGCCCGCCGAGGTCATAGAGACGCAGCGCGGCGCCGACAAGCACGATGCACGCCAGCAAGGTCCATTGCGCCGCGGTGAGGCGCGCGCCGTTTTCTTCCGGGTTCAACGCGGGGGTTTCCTATGCGTCGGTCGTTCCTGAATTGTAGCGGCCCCGCGAGGGAGGTTCCAACATGCGGGTTCGGTTAAGGCGCATATTTCATGTCTTCTGGATTCCCGCTTTCGGGTCTGTCGATTTAATCGGAGACGGGCTGAAAAACGCGAGAATAAGTGCCCATGACCCACCATGTTTCTTTCCAAAGAGCGTGCTGGACTTGTCAGCGCGCTTTAGCGCGGCTCCTCTTTGCACCCGCGTTCACGCGGGGTGTAATAGGCTGTTACTTTCGCGAAGAGGGCGCTTCAGCGCCGCTTGCCGAGCCGCTTCAGCGTGGAGACAATGCGGAAGCCGTTGAAAAAGCCGCGCTGAAGCGCGCTTGTCTGTATATGAGGTCCCCGTTTCACCCCGCATAAATGCGGGTGCAAAGAAGAGCCCGCCAAGGCGGGCTAAATGGATTGCGTTCACCCAAGGTCACTGATGGAATAGCCGCCGTCGGTCTCCGCTTGCGCCAAGGCGACCTAAATCGACAGACTCTTTCGCGGGAATGACGATGTGGCAGGCCGCGTTCGCCTCCTCCGTCATTCCCGCGCAAGCGGGAATCCAGAAACACTTGCGCGCTTGCCACGGCGTGTGCGGTGAGGACCTGAAATGCTTCCGGATCGAACACGAATGGCCCGCTACTGGTTATCGTATTGCTGGACTTCGTCGCATTTGTATTCGAGTTGGACGCCCGCCTGCTGGAACATGGCCTCGGACTCCGCCCCGGCGTGGTAGCGGCGTTCGCACACCACGCGCGCGATTCCGCAGTTGATGATCAGCATGGCGCACACGCGGCAGGGCGTCATGCGGCAGTACAAGGTCGCGCCGCGGATGCTCACGCCCAGTTTCGCGGCCTGGCAGATCGCGTTCTGTTCGGCGTGCACGGTCCGCACGCAATGGGTGGTCGTCGTGCCGTCCTCGTGGACGACCTGCTTGAGTTGATGGCCCACTTCGTCGCAATGGGCGAAGCCCATCGGCGAGCCGACGTAGCCCGTGACGAGCAGTTGCCGGTCCCGCGCGATGACGCAGCCGCTGCGTCCCCGATCGCAGGTGGCGCGCTTCGCGATCGTATGCGCCACTTCCATGAAGTAGTCGTCCCAGGAGGGTCGTTCGTGGTGTTCCTGCATGCGTGTCCTCGCCTCTTGCTTGAAAACCCGTGGCCCGCGCGCCCAGTATACGCGAGCGACTTGGGAGGGCAAAACCGCTCATGAAGCCCGCTGTGGACCGCCGGGAATTCCGGGATTGGGTGTCCGTGCCCGTGCGCTGGAGCGACATGGACGCCTACCATCACGTCAACAACGCGAAGTACGTCACGTACCTCGAAATCGGCCGGATTCAAGTGTTCCGGTCGCTCGCGCCCGACGGCGACTGGCTCCATGCCGCGGAGGGCCCGGTGCTCGCCTCGGTCACGTGCAATTTCCGCCGTCCGGTGCAACACCCCGCGACTATCGAAGTGGGAACGCGGGTCGGCAAGATAAGCCGCCGGTCCTTCCACTTCGAGCACGGCCTCTTTCTCGATGGGACGGATACGCTCGTGGCGGACGCGCGCTCGATCGTGGTGTGGATCAACCGCGCGACCGGCGAACCCGTGGAAATTTCCCCCGCGTTGCGCGAGGCGCTCGAGCGGCTGATGTAGCGGCACGGGCCGCGTCGCGCGCCCGTCTCAGACGGACGGCGTTGCCTCGGGCGCCTCGATCTGCACGGCGGGCGTATCGAGTTCGGTCGGCGCGTCCGGTTCTTCGTGCTTCTCGAAGTATCTCAGCGCGCCGAAACCGGCGACGAGCAGGATGACGAACGCGACGGTCAGGGCGTTGAACCATCGGTCGATGAACGCTTTGATGGGCGATCCCAGCCAATAAATGAGCCCCGCAACAAGGAAGAACCGCGCCGAACGCCCGACCAGCGAGGCGATCAGGAACATGGCGACGTTGATCTCGCACACACCCGCGGCGATGGTGATGATCTTGTATGGGATCGGCGTGAACGCCGCGATAAAGACAATCCAGAAATCGTATTGTTGATAGTACGCCTGCACCGCGGCGAATTTCGCCTCCGAAAACACGTAGGTGTAGAAGAACTGGTCCGTCGCGCCCCAGAAACCCCAGCCAATCAGGTATCCGAGGATGCCGCCGAACAACGAGGCCACGGCGCACACGCCCGCATACCACATCGCCTTCTCACGAACGCTGATACACAAAGCGATGAGCAAGACGTCCGGCGGAATGGGGAAGAAACTCGCCTCGGCGAAGGACAGCACGGCCAATGCGATGGCGCCGTAAGGCGTCTCGGCCCAACTCAAGACCCAGTCATATGCCCGCCGCATCACAATGAACATACACCGCGATTCCTTCGTGCGCCGCGCGCGTCAGAGTTCCAATCTCGGGTCGTAGAAATGGTGCAGCGCCGCGTGGTGCGTGAGGTCCCGGTGCAACGGCGTCACGCTGACCATGGTCTTCTCGATAGCCTCGAAATCCGTGCCTTCCTCCGGGTAATGCGAAGGCTCCGGCCCGCCGATCCAGTAATACACCTGGCCGCGCGGGTCGCGCCGCTCGATGATCTCGTCCTGGTAGTGCCGCCGGCCCATCCGCGTGATGGCGACGCCGGTCAATTGGGCGTAAGGCACGTCCGGCACGTTTACGTTGAGCACCGTCTCCTCCGGCATGCCGTGTTCGAGCACGTACCGCGCGAGTTTGCCCGCGAACGTCGCCGCCGTATCGATGTGCTGCGGACGATAGGCGACGTTCGAAACCGCGAACGCGGGTACCCGTTGCAGCATCCCCTCATACGCCCCGGCCACCGTGCCCGAGTACGTCACGTCATCGCCGAGATTCGCACCCGGGTTCACTCCCGAGACCACCAGATTCGGACGCCGCCCGAGCAGCCGCCGGATGGCGAGCATGACGCAGTCCGTCGGCGTGCCGTCCACCATGTGCCAGCCGTCGCGCAGGGTAACGACGCGCAGCGGCTCGTGCAGCGACACGCCGTGCCCCACGGCGCTCTGCTGCCGGTCCGGCGCGTATACGACCACCTCGCCCAAGGGCCGCAGCGCCGCGACCAGCGCCTCGAGGCCGGGCGCACCGATGCCGTCGTCATTGGTGGCGAGAATTAGAGGTTGGGTCATGAAAACCCCGCAGTGGGAACGTGTAGTGGAACGCATCGAACGCATCAAAACGTCGAAGCGGATTTCTTATAACATAGCCGTCGAAGGAGATCAAACAGCGCGCCCGAATCATCGGTTCGTCCGCCATGGAAACGGGGACCGGCGCTGCGTTTCGAGGCGCGCCGGCCCCCGAGAGTCCCGCGGTCAGAAACTGTCCGAAGTATCGAGTTTGGCGTCGCGCGCAATGGCTTCCCGGCTCGTGATGTAGGGGCCGGTCAGCATCTGGTCGTAGTACATGCCCGGCCCGACCATGGGATACACGAACGCCTCCTTATCGACGATCACCTCGAGGAACGCGGGACCGGGAAAGGCCACGAATTCTTCGAGCGTCTTCTTCAGGTCCTCCTCGCGCTCGACGCGACGCGCGAACTCGAAGCCGTCGGCCTGGGCCGCCTTGACGAAATCCTTCTTGTGAAGCGACTTGTCGGTTCCCGAAAAGCGCCCCTCGTAATAGAGCGTCTGCCACTGCACGACCATGCCGTCGCCGAAGTTGTTCAGGAGCAAAATCTTCACGGGGATGTTGTAGGTCGTGCAGGTTTCGAGTTCGCCCATGTTCATGCGGAGGCTGCCGTCGCCGTCGATGTCCACCACGATGCGGTCCTTGCGGCCGAACTGCGCGCCTATGGCGGCGGGCAGCCCGAAGCCCATGGTGCCCATGCTGCCCGAGGTCAGCCACATGCGCGGTTCCTTGAAGTCGAAGTGCTGGGCCGCGAACATCTGGTGCTGGCCGACGCCGGTGCTGATGATCGCCTCGCCCTTCGTGATCTCGTTGAGCAGTTCACAGACGCGCTGGGGCTGGATGATCTCCGCGTCACGATTGAAGTCCTGATGGTGCAGGCGCTTCATTTCGCGCGCGCGCGCCGTCCACTTCGAGAAGTCCGTCTTGATGTCCCGGCCATAGGCGAGCAGGTCGCGCAGCGCGATTTTCGCATGCCCGACGTGCGCCCAATCCACTTGCTTCACCTTGCCGATCTCCGCGGCGTCGATGTCCACGTGCGCGATCTTCGCGTTCCCCGCGAATTTCTTCGGCACGGCGCAGACCCGGTCGTCGAAGCGCGCGCCGACCGCGAAGAGAAAGTCGCAATCCATGACCGCGTAATTGGCGTAGGCCATGCCGTGCATGCCGAGCATGCGCAGGCACAAATCGCCGGCGGTGTCGAGCGCGCCGATGCCCATGAGCGTCGTAACGACGGGAATCTGGAAATGCTCGGCGAACGCGCGCAGTTCCTGGGCCGCGTCGCCCAGAATGACGCCGCCGCCCGCATAGATCAGCGGGCGCTTCGCCGCGCCAAGGAGTTCGAAGAACCTCGCCGCGTGACCGTCGGCGACGCGGGACCCGTTGATGAGCTCCAGCCGTCGCTGATACCCGTGCAGCGGCAACATGCCGGCGCCCTGATACACACCGATGTAGTTCTGAACGTCCTTCGGCACATCGACGACGACGGGCCCCGGCCGCCCGCTGCGGGCGATCTCGAAAGCGGTGCGCACGGTGGCCTCAAGTTCCCGCTCGTCCTTCACGAGGAAGACGTGCTTCGCACACGAGCTCATGATGCTGAAGACCGGCGCCTCCTGAAAGGCGTCAGTGCCGACCGCCGCGCGCGCGACCTGCCCGCAGATCAGCACCATCGGCACCGAGTCCGCCATGCAGTCGCGCACCGGCGTCACACTGTTGGTTGCAGCCGGGCCCGAAGTGACGAGCGAGACGCCCACCTTGCCCGTCGCGCGCGAGTAGCCCGCCGCCATGAAGCCGGCCCCCTGCTCGTTCGCGGGCACCACAAGGTTCAGCGTATTGTCCGGGTTCTCCCGATTGTAGCGGAAGATCGCGTCATAAGTCGGCAGGATAGCCCCGCCGCTGTATCCGAAAATCGTGTCGATGCCTTGCTCGGCCAGCACGTGGATAATCATGTCCGCGCCGGACATCTGCTTGCCCACCGACTGGTCCGTCTTAGGTTGCACTGCCATTCCTGGTCTCCTCATGGATCACGACACCGCCCGGCCGGCGGGCCGTTGCCCCATGTCATATCCTGTGTAACACCGATCCTGGGGCGGCTGCTTCCAGCGCGCCCGATTCAAACAAAGAGCACCGCGACGTGACGCGCGGCGCTCTTGACTCGTTCAAGGGGTAAATATCGAAACGTATCGTCAGGCGTTAGTCGAGTCTGACGCCGCATCTTCCTCCGGCGTCCGTACTACCGACTCCGAAGAGGCGTCTTCGGCGGCGGGCGCCGTGACCTCTTCGGCTGCGTCCTCCACAGGCGCGCTCGGCCCGGCTTCCGCTTCGGCACGCGCGGGCTCCGGCTCTGTCGGCACGGGCTCCACGGCTTCCGCCGCCGCGGGCTCCACGGCTTCCGCGGGCGCGGCCTCCGCAGCTTCCGCGGGCGCGGCCTCCACGGCTTCCGCCTCCGCGGCCTCCGCGGCTTCCGCCGCCGCTGCCGCCGCCTGTTCCTGGCGGGCGGCTTCGGTGCCGCGCGCGACGGCGGCCATGAGTTCCGTGGCCACGTCGGCGAGGCTGCGGCCTGCCTGGATCATGTTGGCGGGCACGGCGCCGCGCATCGCCGCGGCCACGTCCACGCGCTCGCCTTCCGCGCCCTCGCGATAGTCATCCTGAAGCTGCCGATCCTGATCGCGCTGATATTCCCGCACGCTCAGGCCGATCTTGCGTTCGACCGGATCGATGCTGATCACTTTCGCCATCAATTTGTCGCCGACCGCCACCGCCTCCTCGGGTTTCTGCACCCGCTCGGTCGACAGTTCACTCACGTGAATCAGCCCCTCGATGCCGTTGTCCAGCCGCGCAAACGCGCCGAAGCTGACGAGCTTCGCGATCTCGACCTCGACGTGACTCCCGATCGGCAATCCTTGCACCACCGCGAGCCACGGGTCTTCCATAAGCTGCTTCAGCCCGACGCTGATCTTCTCGTTCTCGGGGTCGATGCTGAGCACCTTGACTTCGAGTTCCTGGTTCCGCTCGATCAGCTCGGACGGATGGTTCACTTTCTTCGTCCAGGACATGTCGCTGACGTGCAGGAGCCCATCGATGCCCTCTTCGAGCTGCACGAACGCGCCGTAGTCCGTCATGTTGCGCACCGTGCCCTTCACGATCGATCCGACCGGATATTTCTGCCCGATCTCACGCCAGGGGTTCGGCTGCGTCTGCTTGATGCCCAACGCGATCTTCTCCGCATCGGCGTCGACGCTGAGGATCATGACCGGCACTTCGTCATCGATGCTGAGCATCTCGTTCGGGTGCCGCACGCGCCGCGTCCAGCTCATCTCGCTCACGTGCACCATGCCCTCGATGCCGTCCTCCAACTGCACAAACGCGCCGTAGTCCGTCATGCTGACCACACGCCCGTGCACGACGTTGCCGACCGGATACCGCTCCGCGGCGGTCTTCCACGGGTTCTCGCTCTTCTGTTTGAGGCCGAGGCTGATGCGCTCCGACTGCGGGTCGAAACTGAGCACCATGACCTCGATCCGTTGACCCACCTGGACGACCTGGGACGGATGTTTCACGCGGCCCCAGCTCATGTCCGTCACGTGCAACAGCCCGTCGATGCCGCCCACGTCCACGAAGGCGCCGAAGTCCGTGATATTCTTGATCTCGCCGGGGAGAATCTGCCCCACGTGAATCGTTTCCAGCAGGCGGCTCTTCTCGCCCGCGCGCTGCTCCTCCAAGAGCTTGCGGCGGCTGACTACCACATTCCGCCTGCGCTTCGTCAGCTTGATGATCTTGAACTCCATCTTCTGGCCGATGTAACGCTCGAGGTCGCCCGTCGGACGGAACGTAAGCTGGCTGGCCGGCATAAACGCGTCGATGCCGATATCCACCTTCAGGCCGCCCTTGACCCGTCGCGTGATCACGCCCTCGATGATGCCGTCATCCTCGTACACCGCCTGGACCTTCTCCCAGTTCTTGATCCGGTCCGCCTTCATCTTCGAGAGGACGGGCAACCCCTCCTCGTCTTCCGGTTCGTCGATGTAGAAATCGAAGGTGTCGCCCGGCTTGATCTCTGCTTCCGGCGGAAACTCCGTAATGCTGACGACCCCTTCGCTCTTGTAGCCGATGTCCACAAGCACGCGGTCGTCGGTGATCTCGACGATGCTGCCCCTGACCACCTCGCCTTCCCTGAAGTTGCGCATGGTCTCATCGTACAGCGCTTCCATTTCCGCCATGGAAAGGGATTCGGTCTCGAGGCCGAGGGCCTCATCATCGTCGTACGCGAGGGTGTTGGCTAAATCGGTCGCCGCGGCGGCCGCAGCCGGTTGTGTGCTTTGCACGTCCTGTTGTTCGTTACTCATGACAATCTTGCATCTCCTTTGAAACATAGAATTTGCCCGGCTTGGGCGGTCAGATAGAATAGCAAGTAAACTCGACAAGAGTCAAATGCCGCGCGAAACGTATCGCAGCCCGCGCCGGTCCCGCCCCCCTCGCGCTCGGGGGCGGGAAAGCCGCAATTCAGCCCAGGGGCCAACCGCCGTCCTTCATGATGGCGGCGTCGATGTCTTTCATGAGGGCCAAGGTCTCCGTCAGCACGCCGAGGATGCTTATGTAACGCGCGATGTCCTCGTAGTCGAGCGCGCGGCCCTTCCGGTCTTTCAGCCACTTCTCGCAGACCTGATAGCCGCCGATGTGAAAGTTCCACACGTCTTCGGCGACGCCCTCAAAGTACTGCGTCTGGTTGATGTACACGCGGCCTTGCGCCGCCACGTAGCGCGGCGTGTCCACTGTGTTATGGCCGGGCTCGGGATACAGAAACCCGCCTTGCGGCGACGCTTCGAGCAGGTGCAACTGTACGAGGCGCGCGCCGTGCGCGCAGAGCGCCCGAAACAGTCTCGCCTTCGACGTGAAAGGGACGCGCGGAAAATCGCGCTTGAGAAACTCGGCATAGCGCGCGCGATAAGACGGTGAATGGAGGACGGCGTACACGTAATGGAACACGTTCTCCGGCCCGAAGGTCTTCGTCAGATCGCCTGTCCCGGCCTCGATGAAGGCCATCTTCAGCCGCCGCGCCAATTCGTCCATAAGCGTCGGGTCCAGATTCGGCCTGCGCCGGCCGCCGTACTCCGCCGCCGCCTCGCGCGCGCCCCACTCCTCGAGGTCGTCCACCTCGTCCCTGTTCTTCGGGTAGAGATAGAGCGGGAAAAGGTAATTCACCTCTTTAATTGATACCGTATGATGCTGGATCATTTCGCGCGTGCAGAAAACGTGTTCCCAGCCGCGCCCAATCTCTATCGAGCGCGTGGTGGACAACCCCAGATTCTCGCCCTCGATCATGTGGCGCATGACCTTGCCGCGCGGCTTGCACAGGAAACCGCGCGACTGGGCGGTGTAGTAGGTCCAGCGCACGTCGAAAGGCCGGTAGAGTATGCGTCGCAGATGGTCCCGTGTCGGGCCGGACTCCCGAACGGACGCTTGCGCCAGATGGACCTTCCAGTCCCGTGCGTCCGGTCCAAGCCGAAATCGTTCCCGTGCCGTCTCGGGGGGGAGACCTGCGAATTCCCGCACAGTCTTCCATACCTCGTCGGCGCTCCATCGAATGGTCAGGTGGTCGCGCGCGGTGACGATGCCCACGCAATTCACCGGCATCAGTTTGGGGATGCTCCGGCCGGCCTTGTATTCCTCGAGCCGCTTCGTATCTTGCGGCACGAACAGGTAGAAGGGGCTTTCCGGCTTGAGCCGCGTCCACTTGGTCGATTTCACGTTGCTATCGTATAGCGCCCGGTGCTTGCCGCCGACGAGGCGTGGCGCGCCGTCAGGGGTTCGCTCATAGAGCTCCCGCGCGCCCCACAAGTCCGCATGGCGCACCAGCGCAAGCCGGCGCTTCGGGCCGTTCTTGCGCTTGACGAAGATGCCGATGGCCACGCCCTGCTGGATATCGAATACGTTCTCGTCCTTCGAACCGTCCGGCGCGACCTCCTTCTTCTTCGCGTTGCCGTGCAGGTCGAGGAGGTAGATGTCGTCGAAGGTCTCCATGAGGCTCTGCCGCATGCCCCGGAAAGTCGGGTTGTCGAGGTAGCTGTGATTGCTGATGAACGCGAGAATGCCGTAACCGGTTCGCTCGATGCGCCATTGGGCGAAGCGGATGAATTTCACGTAGTCGTCGTTGAGCCACTTCGGGTTACGCTCACCGAGCGGTTGCCCGTCCACCTCGAAGTAGTTCCCGGTGCGTTCGCCGGAGGTCGTATCCGTGCCGCGTAGCAGGTGTGCGATCCACGCGCCCTTGTTCGCCGAGTGGCCCGAATACGGCGGGTTGCCCAGCACGACCATGACTGGATGCCGTGTCTTGACGCGGCCGGCGGCGTTGGCCTCTTCCGCGATAATATGCGCGAAGAGCGGCAGGCCGCCCAGTTCAAACGCCTCTTCGAGCGTGTTGGTCAGGTAGACCCGCAGCCGCTCGCCACTCTGGAAGGCGTAGCCGGTTTCGGCGAGTTGTATGCCCAGTTTCATGTGGGCGACGGCATAAGGCGCCATGAGCAGTTCAAAGCCGAAGAGACGCGGCAGGAGATGCTCGGAGACGTAGCCGTTCCAGATGCCCTTGCCGCGCTTGGTCACGACGGTTTCGTGAATCTGGTCCACCACGCCGTGCAGGAACGTGCCCGTGCCGGCGGCGGGATCAAGAATCAAGACTTTGTGGACCTCGCCCACCTTCTTGCGCACGGCCTTCGAGGTCCTGCTGCCGTTGGGGACATGCGTCTCGTAGACCGGAACCTTGTCTGTCGCCGCGAGGCCGTCCTCGATGCCGAAGTCCCGCTTCAGGATGCCGTCGACGGACCGTACGATGTAGGAGACAACCGGCTCGGGCGTGTAATACACCCCGCGGGTCTCGCGCAGGCTCGGGTCATAAGCCGCGAGAAAGGTCTCGTAGAAATGGACCACCGGGTCTTCCTGGCGCGTGCGACGCCCGAAATCGCGCAGAATCTCGCCCATGTCGGCGCGGTCGAGCATCTGGGCCAGTTGATCGACGGCCCACGCGAGGCGCGTGTCGAGTTCCGGGCCCGCGATATGCCCGAACATCTGCCGGAGAAAGGGATTCGTCTCGGGAAGCTCATGAACCGCCGCCTCGCGCGTGAACGGCCCGCGCGCGTCCTTGTGGTTGCACCGTGCGGCGAAGAGGCCGTAGCAGATGGTCTGCGCGTACATGTCGGCGAACTGCGCCGCTTCGAGTTCGTGCAGCAGCACGCGCCGAAACGCCTCCAATTGACCGTGCAGCCCGCCCGTCTCGCTCTCATCCTCGAGCACGCGGCCGATGACTTCGCAGAGAAGGCGCGCGGTGGCCGCCATCCGCTGCGCGAGGTTCTGCGGCGTGGCCATGGGCGGTGGTGCGGCGGTGAAGAAGCTGTCGAAGAGCCGTGCAAGCGCCACCGGCCCCGTTGCGTCCGGGCACAGCGCGCCCTTGGCGTCTAGACGCGCCAGGCGCGCATCCATCGCGAAGCGCCCGCCGTGGTACAAGCGAAATTCGAGATAGTCGGTGAGTATGAGGTTGGGCAGTCCGTCGAGGTAGCGGGCCAGTTGTTCGCTCCGCTCGACCTGGTTCAGGTCCGCCCCGAGGTCCTTCGCCTCGATGTAACCGATGATGGTTCCCGCGCGGGTAACGATGTAATCGGGCGCGCCGCAGGCCGTGCGCGCGGGCTCGTTGGTGGCGAGCACGTCTTTCCCGAGCGCATGGACCAGACGCTGCAATGCGGCGCGGTGCGAATGCTCCGTCGCGAGCCCGGTGGCGAGTTGCTCTTCGATCTCGCGCAGATAGTGTAAGACAGGTTGCACCGACCTTCGCCCTCCCAGTCCTCGACGCGCGCTATTCTCGCAGGGCCGCGAGGCGAATACAAGAAGCGATTGTGCACGAGGGGCTACCTGCGCGTGCGGGCAGCCCCCCGGGTAAAGAGGATGTTCTGGAATCTATCTCATTACGTTTGGGGCACCTCGCTCAACGAGATACCCAGCGCGTCGGCGACGCCCTTGCCGTAGGCGGGGTCGGCCTTCAGGCAGTTGCCGATGTGGCGTATCTTGATCTCCTTGGGCGCGTCGCCCATGGCTCGTGCCGTGTTGCCGAAGAGGGCTTGCTGCTGTTCCGGGGACATCAGTCGGAAGAGCTTGCCCGGCTGCGTGTAGTAGTCGTCATCGTCGTCGCGGTAATTCCAGTGGTCGGCCGCGCCTTCGAGCGCCAGCGGCGGCTCCGCGAATTCCGGTTGTTCCCGCCATTCGCCGTAGCTGTTCGGCTCGTACCCGAGCGTGCTGCCGTAATTGCCGTCCACGCGCATCGCGCCGTCGCGGTGGTAGCTGTGGAATGGGCAGCGCGCGCGGTTCACCGGGATCAGGTGGTGGTTCACGCCAAGTCGATAGCGCTGGGCGTCCCCGTAGGAGAACAGGCGTCCCTGGAGCATCTTGTCGGGCGAGAAACCGATGCCGGGAACGATGTTCGCGGGGTTAAAGGCGGCTTGCTCGACCTCGGCGAAGTAATTCTCGGGGTTGCGGTTCAGTTCGAGAACCCCCACCTCGATGAGCGGGTAATCCTTGTGATACCAGACCTTGGTAAGGTCGAACGGATGGTACGGGCAGGTTGCCGCCTCTTCTTCGGGCATGACCTGGATGCTCATGGTCCAGCGGGGAAAGTCGCGCTTCTCGATGCTCTCGTAGAGGTCGCGCTGATGGCTCTCGCGGCACTTGCCGATAATCGCCTCGGCCTCAGCGTCCGTGAGGTTCTTGATGCCCTGCTGCGTGTGGAGGTGAAACTTGACCCAGAACCGCTCCTTCCGGTCGTTAATCATGCTGAAGGTATGGCTGCCGAAACCGTGCATATGCCGATACGTCGCTGGAATTCCCCGGTCGCTCATCACGACGGTTACCTGATGCAGCGCTTCCGGCAGCGACGTCCAGAAGTCCCAGTTGTTCAGCGCGCTGCGCAGATTGGTGCGGGGGTCGCGTTTCACCGCGTGGTTCAAGTCGGGGAATTTCAGCGGGTCGCGCAGAAAGAACACGGGGGTGTTGTTGCCCACCAGGTCCCAGTTCCCTTCCTCGGTATAGAACTTGATGGCGAACCCGCGAATGTCGCGCTCGGCGTCCGCCGCGCCCCGCTCCCCGGCGACCGTCGAGAAACGGACAAAGAGGTCGGTCTTCTTCCCGACGGCGGAGAAAATCTTGGCCTTCGTGTACCGCGTGATGTCATGGGTCACGGTGAAAACCCCATACGCCCCCGATCCCTTGGCGTGCATGCGCCGCTCGGGAATCACTTCCCGGTCGAAATGGGCGAGTTTCTCCAGGAACCACGCATCCTGAAGCAGCATCGGCCCCCGCGGTCCGGCCGTCATCGAGTTCTGGTTGTCGACGACGGGCGCGCCCGCGTTGTTCGTGAGTTTCTTCGAATCGCTCATGGCTATACTCCTCTTGCCGTTATGGTTGTGGCGTTCCATGCTACGCCGGAACCTTGAACTGCTCAAGACCGCACCTTCGCACAAGGGCCGCCGCCATATCGCGGCCTTCCTTGTCCTTGACGCCCCCCAAGCCCCCTCTTATCGTCTAACGTCGCCCCGGCACCCGGTACATATCCCCTTGACCTCCAAGTGGACCGACAAGGGTTCGCCGAAGACCCTCGCCGTCTTCGGCGTCTGCAGAGAATCCGGCGCGTTGGAGGCAAAGTCCCGGATCATCCCGCACCGCACGCACACGAAATGATGATGCGGATGGGCGTTGCCGTCGAAGCGAAGGTTCTCCTGGCTCATACCCACAATCGCAATGAGATCGGTTTCCGCGAGCAACCGAAGATTCCGGTATACCGTATCAAGGGAAATTGTCGGAATCCGTTTCTTGACCCAGCGATGAATCGTTTCCGCGTCGGGGTGTTCCTCCGTCGAGATCACGGCGCGAAATATCTCCATGCGCTGATGCGTGATCTTGATACCCAGCCGCGCGCAGGCGGCGTTGAAGGTCCGCATGCGCTGCTCGATGGTGTCGCGACCCGGTTTCATAAGAATAATTCCTATGTGCCAGCGTATCTTATTTCGTGCCGCGTGTCAAGCCGGCGAATTGCGGACTCACATCGAGCGGAATGCTCGCACTTGCGGCGCGTCGCCGTGCGAACCGATAATAGGAGCGTATCGCGGACGCAGTCTTTGCAGGAAACTCGCCTTATGTGGTTGCACTTGCGGCGGCGGCTTTCGTGGCCGCTGCTTTTCATCGCGGCGGCGGCTTGGGCGCAGGGGACCGTCCCCGAGCCCCCCGCGGACGCGCCCGCCGCGGACACCCTCGACGAGGCGGCGAAGCCGCCTGAAGAGGCCGCGCCCGAGGAGAAGACGCCGACGGACGAGTTGCCCGCGGAGCAGGCGGCGCAACTGCGGGACGCTTTCGATAGCGTCGCCTTGCAGGAGAACGCGACGGCGGCCAGGACGATCATCGGCGAGATCGACAACCCGGCGATCACGGAGAACGCCTGGCACGCGTTCTACGTCGAGTTCTTCGCGACGCGCGCGTTCACGGCGGGGCACGCGGCATTCTGGGAGTTCGCGCTGCGCGAGGGCGGCATACCAGCGGGACCGGCGCGCGCGCCCGCATCGTGCCGGTTCGCTTTCGAGGCCGTCGCGGCGGCGGCGCGCAAGACGCCGCCGGATTATGAAAGCTTGGGGCGCGCGCTCGCATGGCTTGATCGCGCGGGGCCGGCGGTGGCCGGGCCGCAAATGGAGGCGGTCGCGGAGGCGCTTCGGGAAGCCTTCACCCCGCCGCTGGAACTGGGCCTGCTCTTGGCGCCGCCCGGGACGCCGGGGCTGCAGGCGGCTATTCAAGCGGCGCTCTCGCTGAGCCCATTCCTGCCGCCGCCCGCGTTCGTGAAGTTCGTGATCCTGCCCGGTACCGGTGGGCCGTTCTATGCGCGGCACGGCGTGTTCCTGTTCGACGGCGGCGCGCTCGATGAGGCGCAGTTGCAGAGCCTTGGCAGCCTTCTCGCGGCGTTTCCCCCTCAGTTGCACGCGGCAATTGCGGTCCTGGTCCCGGACGGGCTCGGCGCGAACGCGGCGCAGCTCGGGCTGGTCACGTCGCGCCCGATTCTCGAGATAGCGCCTCTCCCGATGGAGGTCACGTCCAACCCCGGCGAGTTTATCCCGCGCGTGGGGCAGACCGCCGCCCCGGAGTTTACGTTGGCCGCGGCGACCCAATTGCTGAGGATCATCCAGCGCGTGCAGTTCACGGCCCGGCCCGACTTGGCGCTGCGGCGCGACGCCCTCCTCGCGCGGGCGGGGCCGCGTCGCGAACGGTATCTCCGCCGCACCATCGCGCCGGAGCTCTACTTGAGCAACCCGGACGAATTGCTGCCGCTGACGGGCTACCTGTGGATACTCGATTCCGCGCGCGCTTTCCACATGGCGATGGAACTGCTCGACATCCGCCTGGGCGAGGCCGCGGACGCGCTGCTCCTCCTCGCGGACATGCTCTCGGGCGGCGGCGGATCGACGCTGCTGTTTCGGACCGATGCACTCGGGCGCGTATCCAGCCAGGAGACGCCGCTGCGGCGCGTCCTCGCGACGCCTGACCTGGCATACGTGACCGGATTGGGCGTCGACGGGACGCTCTGGGCCTTTCAACTCAACGTGCGGGGCGGCGCGGTCCGCTGCTTCCGCGAGTAGGACCGGTAGGCGCCATGAAAGCGCGCTATTACGTGTTCACGGCGCTGTATTGCGCCGCCATCTTCTGGGTTTCCTCGCAATCGGAGCCGGTTCCGACCGACTATCGTTTCGAGGGCCTGGACAAACTCGCCCATGTCGTGGTCTACGCCGGGCTCGCGGCCCTGGTGTCCAGCGGTATACGGCGATCGGGCCGGCCCACGCGCCCGGCGGTCCAGGCGCTGGTCCCGCTCGCGTTCGCCGTGCTGTACGGAATCTCCGACGAAATTCACCAGTATTTCATCCCGGAGCGGTCCTTTGATCCGCTGGATATCGTCGCGAACACCGTGGGCGCGCTCGCCGCCCAGGTCGCGCTGTGCCGGTGGTGGCGTGTCCCGCTGACCGGCACTTCGCGGCTTCCCTGAAACTCTGCCGGGCACGGCGGGATTACTCTGCTACCCAAAGACCAGGCCCGCCCGTTGCGGCGGCATGCCCGGAGTGATAAGCTGAGATCATGTCGGACACACAGGCTCCAGAGACATTTCGCCGGGGCTGCGGCGCGCTGTTTTTCCTGATCATGCTGGTCATGGGCGCGCTATGGGGCGCCGGGCTGAGCGTGTTTATCAAGGTGCTCGAGGACGCACAGACGGTCATCGCGGTCCTCGAAGAGTTCCGTCCGAAGATCGGGAGCAAGCTCTATTCGTGGGACGGCGAGCTACTGGGCGAGTTCTCGGAGGAACAGCGCCAGTTGGTGCGCTTGACAGATATCCCCTTGCACCTGCAAAAAGCGTTTCTCGCGACGGAAGACGGCATCTTCTACCAGCACATGGGGGTACGGCCCGACGCGATTCTGAACTCGCTGCTGTACTATTTTCAGACGGGCAGAATGCGGGGGGCGAGCACGATCACAATGCAGGTGGTGCGCAACGTCGAGCCGCTCGAGATCGGACAAGACGTCACCTTTGATCGCAAGATTCGCGAGGCCATCGTGGCGCTGCAGGTCGAGCGCCATTTCACCAAGGACGAAATCCTCGAACTCTATCTCAACCAGATTTTCCTCGGCATCAGCGCGTACGGCGTCGAGGCCGCCGCCCATCAATACTTCAACAAGAGCTGCGCCGAGACCACCTTGGGCGAAGCGGCACTCCTCGCCGGCATCACGCGCGCCCCGAACTCGCAGAACCCGTTCGCCAATCGCGAGGCCGCCCTGGCGCGCCGGGGCGTGGTGCTCGGCCAGATGCTCGAGAACGGCTTCATCTCCCAAGCCGAGTATGACGCGGCCATGGCGGAGGACATGGACGCCTCCGTGGTGACGCCCGAGGAACGGCTGGCGCTGGCCGCGAGCGGGGACGGCCTCTGGAGGCCGAACCGGTTCAAGGCGCCGTATTTCGCGGAGGAAGTGCGACGCCTTCTCCTGGCCCAGACGGACAAGGACGAGGTCTTCGGGGACGGGCTCGAGGTGCACACGACGATCGACATGCGCTTGCAGCGCGCCGCCGAGGAAACGCTGCTCGCCGGCCTCGAAGCCTTTGACGAACAACGCATGGCGCAGCTTGCGCGGGCGGGCAAGGAAGAGGAATTCCAGCCGGTAAGCGGCGCTTTGGTGTGCATCGACAACCGGGAGCCGTACCGCGGGTTCATCCGCGCGATGGTGGGCGGTCGAGACTTCGATAAGCAGAAATACAACACCGTAACGCAGGCGCGCCGCCAGCCCGGTTCGAGCATCAAGCCGTTTGTGTGGACCGTGGCCATCTCGAAGGGGCTCACGCCATCGAGCGTCGAGGTGGATGCGCCCTTTGTGCGTTATGATGGGGCGGGAAAGGCGTGGACGCCGCAGAACTTCAGCGGCACGTTCGAGGGGCCCGTCACGCTGCGGCGCGCCCTCGAAAAATCCGTGAACATCATCTCGATCAAGCTGGTCGAGCGCGTCGGCATGCCCGAGGTGCGGTCGCTCCTGCGCCGCTGCGGCATCACGACGCCCATTGACGACGTGGTGGGCCTTACCATCGGCCTGGGCACGCCGGACGTGCTGGTGCTCGATCACTGTGTGGCCTATTCCTGTTTCGCCAACGAAGGGGTGCGCTACGACCCGGTAATGATCACCGAGATTCGGAATCGCGACGGGCTCACCCGTTACGACTACCACAATGATCAACGCGTCGAACGCAGCATACCGGCGAACGTGGCCTATGTCATGACCCACCTCTTGCGCGGCGCGGCGGAATACGGCACGGGCTCGCGATCGCGCGCGCTCGGCAGGCCGCGCGCCGGCAAGACAGGCACCACCAACGAGAACCGCAACGTCTGGTTTTGCGGCTACACGCCCGACTTCACCGCCGTCGTCTGGATGGGCTACCGCGACAACAGCCCGCTGGGCCGGGGGCGCGACTATACGGGGGGCCGGCTTGCCTGTCCCATTTGGACCGAATTCATGATTCGCGCGCACGAGGGCCTTCCCGTGCGCGATTTCCCGGTGCCCGAGGGGGTGCATTTCGTGAACGTCGAGCGGGAAAGCGGCGTGCGCGGCGGCGGATGGCGCGAAGCATTTCTCGTGGGCACCGAGCCGCCCGCGTTCCAGACGGTCTATGAGGACGCGGAATACACCGAGGCCCACGCGGCGCTATTGACGCCGCTCTAGCGCGCCCCCCGGGGTTGCGCCGCCGTGCTATAATCCGCGCCTGACGGGCGGGGAAGGATTGCATGAAAAACAAGAAGGCGCAGTTTACCCTGGGGCTGGTCATCGGCGCGGCGCTGGTCTGGTGGCTCTTCCGGGAGACCGATTGGCGCGCGGTGGGCGAAGCCATTTCGCGGGCGAACTGGTGCTGGATCGGGGTGAGCGTGGCGGGGGTGCTGGTCACCTTCGTGACGCGCATCCAGCGGTGGAGCTACATCGTGCGCACCGCGAAGCCCGTGTCCTTCCGGCACATGTTCAGCGCGACTCAGATTGGGTTTCTTGGGAATTTCGTGCTGCCTGCGCGCGCGGGCGAAGCCGTGCGCGCACTGGCCCTCGGGCGTCTGGCGAATCTCCATTTCAGCCGCGCGCTGGCGTTCGTGGCCCTGGACCGCGTGACGGACCTGTTCGGCTTGATGGCGGTGATCCTGGTCGCAGCGGTCGCGTTCCGGCCCGCCCACGACATCCGCCTGCCCCCTTCGATCTATGCGGGCGTGATCCCGGCGGACCTGGTGAGCACCTACGCCGTGCGCGTGGCGCTGTTCATCATGCTGATTGTCGGGGCATTCGTGCTGCTGTACGTTCGGCAGCGCCTCGTGTTGGGGCTGTCCGACGCCGTGCTCGGCGCGGTCTCGCAACGCCTCGCCGCGCGGGTCCATGAAATGCTCCAGCATTTCGCCGACGGACTGCACGTGTTCCGCTCGGCGCGCGATATGGCGAAGTCCCTCTTCTTCTCTCTCTTTACGTGGGCGGTCTTCGTGTTGACGTATGCCGCGGTCGGCATGGCGTTCGGCCTTGACCTGCCGTGGTATGCGCCGTTCGTCGTGGTGTCCTTCCTGGCGCTCGCCATCAGCGTCCCCGGCGCGCCTGGGTTCATCGGGCAGTTTCATTTTGGCGTGGCGATTCCCGTACTCCTGCTCATGCCGTCCGTGACCGCCACTTATGCCTTCGGAGAATGCGCGGGCCATGCCGTCGCGGGATTCACTTCCCTATACGTGGGACCGGCGGCCGCGGCGCTTGGCGAGATTCCGCGCGCGGCGGCGGAACACAGCCTCGCGACGGCAAAGGGCCTGGGATTGGCCGTGGCCATCGTGGCGCACCTCATCAACGTGTTCCCGGTCTTCGCGGTGGGCCTGTTCTGCCTGTACCGCGAGCAATTGGGGCTGTTTCAATTGCGGCGCGAAGCCGAGGAGGCCGAAGCGCCGGAAACCGCCGAGTAACCGCCGAACCACTGGCGGAAACTGCCGGAAAACAGGCGATTTGACGACCGGCGGGGAGGCGTCTTGTTTCCCCCACCTCCTCAACGCCCGCATTGTACGGCCTTCTCGCGGGACGCGCCCTCTTGGCATAACGCTTGCTCTCTTTGCCATAGTGGCGGCCTGCGAACGACGCCGTGCGGGAAAGAGAACCGTACCTGACGCCAAACCCCCTTCGGCGCGTCGGTCCCAAGCGGGCCCGATTGCGTTTCCGCCGCGCGGACGTCGTCGCGGGCCGCCTCGCTCCTCGGTTTCCATGGTCTTTGACGGGGGCGCGCCCGCCGGAAACAGGATACTTGTCATAATCGACCATTGTGCTTATACTGTGGCGAGGGAATGGGAAGCAGGAGAGCCAGCATATGCCTACGTTCAAGTATACGGCGCGCGCCGCCAACGGCGCCAAGCAATCCGGGAGCATTACCGCCGATAACCGGCAAGCCGCCACGCAGGCGCTGCAATCGCGGGGCCTGCAGGTGGACGCACTGACCGAATCGCGAGGCCTCTTCTCCCTCGGTGGAGGAGGGGCGCGACTCAACAAACGGGTGAAGACCGCGGACCTCCTCGTTTTCACGCGCCAACTCTCGACCATTGTCAGTGCCGGTCTGCCGTTGCTGCAGGGGTTGGACATCCTTTCGGATCAGACGGACGACGTGAACTTCGCCGGGGTCATCACGAATGTGGGGCAAGACGTCGAGTCCGGCGAAACCTTCTCGGACGCGTTGCGCAAGTTCCCGCGCGCATTTCCGGACCTGTACGTGAGCATGGTGCGCGCCGGTGAAGCCGGCGGCGACCTCGATGGCGTGCTCATGCAGTTGGCGGATTACCTCGAGGCCACCGAGGAACTGAAACGGCGCATCAAATCGGCGATGACGTATCCTATTGTCGCCTTCAGCATGATCATCCTGATCGCTTCCGGTCTGATCATCTGGGTCGTGCCGCAATTCGCCGAGATTTTCGCGAGCTTCGGGCGCGACCTGCCCGCGCCGACCCAGATTCTGATCAACGTGAGCAATTTCCTGCGCACCCCGATCTCGTGGCTCGTGATCATCGGCGCGATCGTCGGTATCGTGGTCTTCCTGCGCATGTACGCGCGTACGGCCACGGGCCGCTACAACCTCGATGCGCTCAAGCTCCGCTTGCCCGTCTTCGGCAAGCTGCTGAGCAAGGTCTCGATCAGCCGCGTCACGCGCACCCTCAGCACACTGACACGCAGTGGCGTGCCCATCCTCCAGGCCCTCGAAATCGTCGAGCGGACCGCCGGCAACGAGGTCTACGCCCGCGCCGTGCACGAGGCCGGCGACAGCGTGCGCAATGGCGAGACCTTGGCGGACCCGCTGGCCCGCTCCGAGGTCTTCCCCGCCATGGTCACCCGCATGATCGCCGTCGGCGAGAAGACAGGCGCCCTCGAACAGATGCTCATGAAGATCAGCGACTTCTACGACTCCGAGGTGCGCGCGACCGTGGACAGCCTGACCAGCATCATCGAGCCCATGCTGATCGGCATGATGGGCATCGTGGTCGGCGGCATCGTCGTCGCCCTCTTCATGCCCATCCTCCAGCTTTCGAGCCTCGTGCAGTAAGTCGGTTCTCTGGGTACGAAGCGCACCCTTCAGGGCGCCGGATACGGGCTCAAGCCCGTACTATGTACTTGCCGGACCGGGAGACCTCATGGCACTCATTGCGCTGCTCGTATGCGCCGTGGCCTTCATCATCGTCGCCACCACGGTGCTGAAGCTCCATCCCTTTCTCGCGCTCATCGTGGCCGCATTTGGCTATGGCGTCCTCTGCGGCACGCTCTCGTTGCAGCAAGTGGTCGATGCGGTCAATTCGGGATTCGGAGACACCATTTCCAAGATCGGCATCGTGATCCTTGCCGGCGCGATCATCGGCGTCTTCCTCGAACGTTCCGGCGGGGCCTATCGCTTGGCGGAGAGCGTGCTTCGCCTCACGGGGCGCGGCAACGCGCCGCTGGCGATGGGCGTTATGGGCTATGTTGTCAGCGTGCCCGTGTTTTGCGACTCGGGGTTCGTGATCCTCGCGCCGCTGGGCCGCGCCCTTGCGCACAAGACCGGCGCTTCAACGGCGGCGGCCGCGATCGCGCTCAGTCTCGGGCTGTACGCCACGCATACGATGGTGCCGCCCACACCCGGCCCGGTCGCGGCGGCGGGCATCCTGCGCGCGGACCTCGGACTGGTCATCTTGCTCGGGCTGATCGTCAGCGCGGTGACGCTGCTGGCCGGTTGGGCCTTCGCGGTCTGCTATGCGCCGCGTGTCGCCCCTGACGCCGCGTCCGACGCGCCGCACGATACCCCGGAAACTCCCGCCGACGCGCCCTCGGCGGGCCGCGCGGCGTTGCCCATCGTCGTCCCCCTGGCGCTCATCGTCATGAAATCCGCCGCGAGTCTGCCCTCCCAGCCCTTCGGCGACGGACAGTTCGCCGTCTTCGTGCAATTCATCGGCCATCCCGCCGTCGCGCTGCTGTTGGGCGTCCTGATGGCGTGCACGCTGCCCGCGCGGCGGGAACCGGGACGCTACTCGGTGCAGGGCTGGGTCGGGGAGGCTGTTGTGGCCGCCGCGGTCATCATCGTTGTGACCGGGGCCGGCGGCGCGTTCGGCAAGGTGATCGAGACCAGCGGCATCGCCGGCGTCGTCCAGGATCGCCTCGGCGGCGCGCAACTCGGCCTCTGGCTGCCCTTCCTCGTCGCGGCGGCGCTCAAGACCGCGCAAGGTTCCTCGACCGTCGCCATCCTGACCACGGCGAGCATTGTCGCGCCCCTGCTCGAACCGCTCGGACTCGATGCGCCCGCCGGCCGCGCCCTGGCCGTCGTCGCCATCGGCGCGGGCTCGATGGTCGTGAGCCACGCGAACGACAGCTATTTTTGGGTCGTGACCCAGTTGTCCGGCTGGAGCGTACCCCAAGGCTACCGGCTTCAGACCCTCGGCACCCTCGCGCAGGGCGTCACCGCGGCCATCGCCGTCTGGGCGCTGAGCGTGATTATCAGCACATAGATTTCCATTGACCCCGCGAATCAGCGATGATACGTCCATGATAAGCGACCGTGGCAATCCGACGACTTCTCGTACTCGTACTCGTACTCGCGCCCTGTTCAGCCTCCGGCAAGGACCCGTGAACGAGGGACGCCCATGAGCAAGCGATATGCCGCCGCAATAGCGGTCATCCTCGCGGGGTGTGCGTATGCCCTCGTTGTCGTCGTTGTGGGCGACGGCATCTTCTGGGACACGTCGGTCCCGCCGGGACGCGAGCACCGGGCGGCGCTGGCGATCCGGGATAATGTAACCCCCTTTCAGAAATGGGGCACGAAGCTTTTCACGTGGGGGTATCTCAAGCGCTATTACGGCGCCGCGTGGTATTTCACACAGGCGAAGAAAGGGGACCTGGAGGACGAGTTCGTCGCTTGCCTGGACGAGGCGCTCGATCGTTACCCGGCGGTGGACCTCTATCTGCTTGCGCATACGAACGAATACGTCGACTGGGTCGCACAACTGCCGGTCGAGCGGCGACAGCGTATTCGCTTCGTCTACAACACCGGCTGTCACAACCTGCCGCAAGGCCCGCGGTGGCTCGAATTGGGCGCGGACGCCTACATCGGTCATCCCGGCGTGAGTTCATCTTCCGTCTTCTATTGCTTCCTGCTGCGGCGGTGGACACGCGGCGGCACGCTCGACGACGCTATTACCGCGGGCAACGCCGTCGCCGACAAGACGTTCCGGCAGTATGAACTGCTCACGATGGGACGCGCGAAGGCCGACTGGTTCATTCAGGAATCGACGGCGTCGTCCTTTGGCGACACGCGACTGAGAATCGAGGATTGTCCGCAATGAAATGTTGGCTGCACCTTCTCATCCCCCCGTGCGCACTGCTCTTCCAGGCTTTGCCGATAGTACTCATTCGCCTCCTTGCCTCCGCGACCTACGGGAAACAGCGTCTGTTGCCCGAAGTGTGGGAGTGGCCCGCGTCGCTTTTCGTCATCGCGGCCTGCGCGGCGATCAGCATCCTGCTCGGCGGCGGCGGCGTGTACCTCTTGCTGACGCGCGCACGGCTCAGAACTGCGATTCCGTTGATTGCTCTCTGTTGTGTCCCCGCGTTGATCGGCGGCGCGGTCTACCTGCACGCGACGCTCATCTTTCTCACGCTGGTCTAGACGACGAGAAACGAAGACTTCACCCATTTCAAAGCACTGTTTACCGCGACGTTCGACACGGACGCGGTTCGCTTGTCATTATCATGCGTACTCACAGACGGGGAGAAGACAGGATGGCACGCGAGATACCATGCGGGGGCCATGCGCGCATCACAATCGAATCCGACTACGAACGCATGAGCGCGCGGGCGGCGGACTGGCTCGTCGAGGCGATCCGCCGCCAATCGGACCTCTTGCTGTGCGTGGCGACAGGGGCCTCGCCGTTGGGCGCGTATCGGGAGTTGGCGCGGCGGGCTAGTGACGGCGCGGTCGCCGTCGACCGGTTGCGTATCCTGAAACTGGACGAATGGGGGCCGCTGCCGCCGGACGATCCGGGGTCTTGCGAGGCGTACATCCGGCGCGAGGTGCTCGATCCGTTGCGCATCGCGCCGGACCGGTATTTCGCGATGCGGGGGGACGTGCCCGATCCGCAGGCGGAATGCCGGCGGTTCCGCGAAACGCTGGCGGCCCTTGGGCCAATCGACGTGTCCGTGCTCGGCGTGGGCACAAACGGCCACCTCGGTTTGAACGAGCCCGGACCGTGGCTGCACGACGGCGTTCACGTGGCGGAACTCGCCCCTTCGTCGCAGGGACACGGGATGCTCGCGACGGCCCGGACCCGGCCCACGCACGGGCTTACCCTCGGCATGGGCGACCTGCTCCGGTCGCGCAAGTTGCTGTTGCTCGTGAGCGGCGCGGACAAGCGCCCCGCCATGCGCGCATTGCTCGATCAACGGCTGCGCACGGAGTTTCCGGCATCCTTCCTGTGGCTGCACCGCAACCTTACCGTCATCTGCGACGCCGCCGCCTGGCCGGAGGAATGACGCACCGCGAACCGCGCGGCGCCTGCCTCGATAGTGCGCAACCCTCTCTGCCTTTGCCGGACTGCGCCGCGCGTGACGAACGCAGGAACCGCGCCACAACCCCGATTGAAGGGCTCCAGCTACCAACCGTCACCCTAAACCCTAAACCCTAAACCCTCTCCTCCGGAGCGAGCGGCTGGGCGCGCATGTGGAACCCAAGGCCCCCGCTGTAGTATTACCTTCGTGCGGGCCGCGCGTATGCGGGCGCGGCGCAATGGCAGGAGATAACGCGGCGATGGGCTTCTTCGAGGACGACGAAAAAGGGATGGGGACGGCGTCGGTCGTGTTCTTCGGTTGGCTGCTCAGCCTGATGTTTACGATTCTGGCGACGCTGGCGCTGCCGGTGGCGTTGCTGATCGCCTTGTTCACCGCCGACCCGTGAGGTTCGCCATGCTTTTCAAACCGCGTGGAACGGATTCCGGGAAGAGCGGGCATTTCGGATTCATGGATCGCAGTGGAGTGTCGTGTCCTTTGGCAACGTCCCGCGCCGCGCATTTCGCGTTGACTGCCCGCGCTTCGGCGGCTAGAATGCACCCGATTGATTTTGTGGTGGTGCGCCGCGGTGTTGGTAGTGTGTCGCGGCGATAAATAGAGGTAGCATCCCGCCGTTCCCGGCCCTGGAAAACGCCGCGCATGATTACCCTCGAGCAGTGTCAACGTCGCCTCGGTCCGGGCGTCGTGTTTCATTGCGAACACTTCCACGCGCCCGCGGGCGCGCACGTGGCGCTATGGGGGCCGAGCGGATGCGGCAAAAGCACCATGCTCAACCTCATCAGCGGGCTGCTCACGCCGGACGCGGGCCGGGTCGTCGTGGACGGCGTCGAGACGCACAAGCTGGGCGACGCGGCGATGGACCATTTCCGCGGCGAGCGCTTCGGATTCGTCTTCCAGACGTTCAACCTCCTCGCGCCGTTCACCGCGCTCCAGAACATCATGCTCGCCATGCGGTTCAGCGACACGGTCCCGTCATCCGAATGGCGGTCCCGCGCGCGGGAACTGCTCGAACGGGTCGGCCTCGAACACCGGCGGCACAGCAGGCCCGCCACCATGAGCGTGGGCGAACAGCAGCGCGTCGCGATTGCGCGGGCGTTGGCGAACCGGCCCAAGATCGTCGTGGCGGACGAACCCACCGGCAGCCTCGACCCGAAAAACGCGCAGGCGGTCATGGAGTTGCTGCTCGAAGTGTGCGACGAGGCCCATGTTACCTTTCTGCTCGTGACGCATGAACGCGGGCTGGCGCACCGGTTGCCGAACCAATTCGACTGCTCGGTGCTCATCCGCGAGGAGGCCCGATCATGAGCCTCTGGCGCATCGCGTGGACCTACCTCTGGCACCGCAAGCTGACAACCGTCTTGACGATGCTCTCGGTCGCCCTCGGCGTCGCCCTGATCACGGCGGTCCTCACCTTACGCGATGAAACGCGGAAACGGTTCGAGGAAGAGGGCCAGACCTTCGACATCGTCGTCGGCGCGAAGGGCAGCGCCCTGCAACTGGTCCTGTGCGCCGTGTATTTCATGGACCGCCCGCCGGGCAATATCGCGCTCGACGTGTACGAGGCCATCCGCGAAGAGGAATTCGTGCATGCCGCGTTCCCCATCGGCATCGGCGACAGCTTCCAGGGGTTCCCGATCGTCGGTACGACGAGCGAGTATCTCGAACATACGCGCCTCGACGTGCGCACCGAGGAACGCGCCCGCGTCCTCGCCTTCGCCGAAGGACGCAACTTCGAAGCCCCGATGGAGATTGTGCTCGGCGCGCATGTGGCGCGCACGACGGGCGTGATACTCGGCGATCAGGTCGTCGGCACACACGGCTTCATCGAACTCTCGGAGCGCGTGCTCGAACAGGTGGGCGGGCACAGCCACGCGGATACGCCGTACATGGTTGTCGGCATCTTGCAGCCCTCGAATTCGCCCAACGATCGTGCTCTGTTCACCGATATCCATTCCGTATGGGAGATACATGGAGAAGCGGGCCATTTCCCCGAGTGGCATGGTGCGGAGGAAGATGACCACGCGGATCATGATCACGTGGACGAGTGCGAGCACGAGTACGAGTACGAACTCGAGCGTGAGCACGAGCACGCACACGAGCAATCTGGGACATCGCCGCAGGAGCAGCAGACGCATGCCGCGGACCAGGTGACGGCGGTGCTCGTGCAACTGGACAGTCCCGGAGACCGGTTCTACTTCAAGGACCTCGTGAACCGGAAGTACAACGCGGCGGCGGACATCCCGATTCAAGTCATCGAGCGGCTTTACGACCAACTGCTGAGCACGGCCAAGACGGTGCTGCTCGCCGTGGGCTACCTCGTTGTGGTCGTATCCGCGCTGTCGATTCTCATCGGTCTCTACCTCTCGATTTTACAGCGGCGCCGCGATCTCGCTATCATGCGCGCGCTTGGGGCATCGGCCTACGAGATTTTTGGGGCCATCCTCATCGAGGCGTTCTGGGTCACGCTCCTCGGCATCGGTCTCGGGTGGCTGCTGGGCGGCGCGACGACCTACGGCCTGAGCGCGTTCATGAGCGCCCGGTTCGGCATGACTATCGGCGCGTTTACCCTGGGCCGCGACGCCCTGAACGCCTATGGCGTCATCCTGTTTGTCGGGATGCTCGCGGGCGTGCTGCCGGCCTGGCAGGCGTACCGGGCGGACGTCGCCCGCGACCTCGCGCGCGCATAAGGAGCAATCGGACACCGTGCGAAGACGAGCCAAACGCGACCTGGCGATGCTCGGGGGCATTGTCGCCATTCTGCTCGTGGCGTTGTTCGCGAATTACATGTTCGGACTCGGCCGCAACGTCGAGTATTACACGCGCATGCGCGCGCAGGCCGAGGAGCAACGCGCCGCCCGCGGCTACAAGCTCCTGAGCTGGAAACTGGTGCGCGACACGAAATGGACCCGCCGCGAAGGCCCGACGTTCAAGGACGAACTCATGGCCCGAAACGAAACGCCGGTCGACATCGTCGGGTTCATGGTCCCCATCGACCGGTACCGCGACATGACCGACTTCCTCCTCCTGCCGCTGCCGATCGAGTGCTACTTCTGCAATATGCCGCCGCGCGAGGACGTGGTGCTCGTGCAGATGGCCGAAGGCCGGACCGCGAACCGGTATAAGGAGCCCGTTCTCATCAGCGGCAAGCTCCGTCTGAACGAAGGATCGAAGGCGAAATTCTTCTACGTCGTCGAAGACGCGATGCTTACCGCCGGCAAGGAAGGCGGACCCCTCACCGAGCAGCGCATCGACCCGCGGCACTTCACACCCGAACACATGCAGGAGAAGGTCGCGCCGGACCTCGTCGAAGGCTACGAACCGCCTACCCCGTAGCGGTTGTGGCAGCGGCGGCCCGCCCGTGTTCGCCGCGGGCGGATAAGACCATGAGCAAGATGCTCATGCCACGTGGTCCCCCAGGCACGCCTCGCGGATTTCCCGCAGCGCCAAGGCATGCACGCGCCGCGCGTACAGCATCGCGATGTGCGCCACCCCGCTTATCACGTGATTGCGCGCGTGCGGCAACTGCGCGCTGTCCTGCGGCGCAACCAGGTTGTCGTCGATGCTTGCGATGCATGTCATCGACACGGCCGCCGCCGGTTCCGCGTTGAGCCCCTCGATCCATACGCTGCCGGGCCGCATCTGGTGCACGTTCTGGCCCGCCGCGCAATAGGCCAGATAGCTGCCGTGATGCGCCGTCGCGATCGTGATGATCTTCGCCACCCGCCTGTCGCCGCCGCCGCGCTGAACATAGGCCCGGCCCACCAGCCCGCCCATGCCGTGGCCCACCACGATTACCTGCTCGGCCTGCGCCGTCGCGCACACCTCCTCGACGTATTGCGCAAGGTCCCGTGCGTAGCGATTGATGCTCGCCAGCGGCGGCTCCAGATTGATCGTGTAGCAGTGGCTAATCCCGTGCCGTCGCAAGTAGCGGATGAGAGGACGCCAGTATCCCCCGTTGCAGAAGATTTCATGGACTAATACCACGGGCCGCTGCCCTGCCGGACACGGCCCCTTGGGATCGCGACGACGCAGCAGAATCTGAAAGGGCACCAGCATGAAGAAGGTTGTGAAAAAGGCGCGACACTCGCCGAGCATCAGGCGAAGCGCGCCCAAAACGTGAAGCTTCATCTCCGGCGGCCGCGGCGACCGAAAGACCCACGCCAGAAAGAACGTGAGCACGATTAGCGCCAGTCGAATGCCGACGTAGACCAGTGCCACCACCAGCGCCAACTGGCCGGCGGACAACCGGTCCCATGCCCCGAGTAACAACGATATGCCGAGGTACAGCGCCACCTCGACGCAGCATATCCCCACGAGCAGGATCGCAAGCATACGGGCACAACTCCTCGCGACGTATCCCGCGCGCTCCACAGGAAGCGGCATCCCCCGCGGAACGCGTTTCTCGCGGACGCCTCACACGCCCGGACCCCTTCTACCGACGCCCCACAGACTACCACGAAACACCCCCCGCGCGCACCTGTCGCCGGCCAATGAACCCTCACCCTGACCCTCTCCCTCGGGGCGAGGGAATCAGGAGCGGAGGGCATCCTGCCCCCCATCTTTGTGGGGCGGGACGCCCGACCTCCTGTGAAGCGCACACGGAAGACCGACTTGAATGGTCTTGTCCCCGGGCTTGTGACTTGCCAATGCGTCGCGGCCGCGCGCTGTCCGTCGATCAGTCGGGTGACTTGCATTGGTAAACGGCGGTGACTTCCTCGCCGGGGCGCTTGATGAGGCGGAACCCGAGTTTGCGGCAGAGGTCGAGCATGCGCCGGTTCTCGGGAAGGATGGTGCCGATGATCTGGTCGAGGCCCTCGGTGCGGCCAATGTCGATAAGCCGCTGGAGCAACGCGCGGCCCAAGCCAAGTCCCTGGCAATGATCGCACACGACGAGGGCGAAATCCGCCGCGTTGGCGCCGTGGACGCGGTTCAGGCGGCCCACGGCCACGATCTCGGGGGCGCCGGTCTCGGGGTGCGCGCGCTCGACGACGATCCCCATGTCACGGCTGTAGTCGATCGAGCACACGCCGGCGAGGGTTTCGTGCTGGACTCGGACGCTAAGCGGCACGGGCACGAGGAAGCGGTAGTACACCGTATCGTCGGAGAGGGCCTCGTGAAACGCCGCCATCAACGGCTCGTCCTCCGGGCGGATCGGTCGAAACGTGACCGGAATCCCCTTGACCGTCTCGTGGGTAACGTACTGCCGCGGATAGGGGCGGATGACGGGTTTCGGGAGGTCGGCATCGGGCGTCGCGGGGTGGTGCAGGATGATCGCGGCGTCCAACGCCATCAGTACGTTCGGCCCGGCGAGCATCGGGTTGATATCGATGTCCCGAATGCGCGGGTGGTCGAGGATCAGCCTGCTGAGCCGCGTGAGCGCCTGTTGCAGCGGCGGCATCTCGATCGGGCGGCCCGCGTGGCCGCGCCGAAGCGCGTGGAATACCCGTGTTTGCTCCATTAGCCGCAATGCGAGGCTCGGGTTCAGCGGCGCGAGCGCGACGGCGCGGTCGCGCAGCACGTCGACCAGAGAGCCGCCCGCGCCGAAGAGGACGACCGGACCGAATTGCGCGTCCACCGTGCTGCCTATGATCAATTCGTAGCCCGGAGCGGTCACCATGGGCTGCACCGTGACGCCGAGGAAGTCTTCTTCGGGGAATCGGCGGCACAAGGACCGGTACGCCGCCCGAACCTCGGTCTCGCGGCTCAGGTGCAGTTTCACGCCGCCGCGCTCGGACTTGTGGACCACCGTGTCCGACAGAACCTTCAGCGCCACCGGATATCCGATCGCCGCCGCCGCGGCGACGGCCTCTTCTTCCGTCTCCGCCACGCGCGTCTCGACCACCGGGATGCCGTATGCCGCGAGCACCGCCTTCGATTCCGCCTCGGTCAACTGCATACGGCCCTCGCCGTGGGCCGTCGCGATGATGGTCGCCGCGGCCGCCGGGTCCGGCGCTTCATCTTCCGGCGCGGGGGCGGGCGTCTCGTAGAGTCCGCGGAGGTTGTACGTGTACCGCCACATGTAATAGAAGACCCGCGCCGCGATGTCCGGGTAGGGAAAGGTCGGGATGCCCGCTTGCTTCAGGATGGCCTCGGAGGTCGCGAGGGCCACCCCGCCCATGAGACACGCCAGGATCGGCTTGTCTTTGGGCAGCTTGAGCGTCTTGAGCCGCTCCGCCGTCTGCGTCGGGTCGATCATCGCCTGCGGCGTCAGCATGAGCAGCAGCCCGTCGCTCTCCGGGTTGTTCGCCGCAATCTCGATGGTGCGCGCGTAGCGGTCGAGGTCCGCGTCGCTGTACACGTTGATCGGGTTGCTGTGACTCCAATGGGGCGGCAGCACCGCGTTCAGCGCCTCGATCGTCTCGCCGGACAGCGGCGCCAGTTCCGCGCCCACGTTCAGGAGCGCGTCCGTCGCCAGTATGCCCAGCCCGCCCGCATTCGTGAGGATGGTGAGGCGCGGTCCCTTCGGGCGCGGCTGCACGCCGAGCACCTCCGCCATGCGGAAGAGGCTCTCGATGTCGCGCACCCGCAGCACGCCCGAACGCCGGAACGCCGCCTCGAAAACCTGATCGCTGCCCGCGAGCGCGCCCACGTGCGACGCCGCCGCCCGCGCGGCCGCCTCGGTCTCGCCGCCTTTCAGGATGATGATGGGTTTCTTGAGCGAGACCCGCCGCGCCGCCGACAGGAATGATCGCGCGTCGTCGATGGATTCCATGTAAACGACGATGCTCCGCGTGCGTAGGTCATTCCCGAGATGGTCGATCAGGTCGCCCCAGCCGATATCCGTCATCGACCCCGCGCATAAGAACGCGCTGAACCCCACGTTTGCGCGCAGGCTCCAGTCGAGCACCGCCATATTCAGCGCGCCGCTCTGGCTGATGAACCCCACAGGCCCCGGGCGCACCATCGCGTGCGCGAACGTCGCGTTCAGCCCCGAGACCGGGTTCATAATCCCGAAACTGTTCGGGCCCAGCACGCGCATCGGGCCCCGACGGGCCTCGGCCAGAATCCGCGCCTCCAGCGCCCGTCCCGCATCGCCCGTCTCCCGGAACCCCGACGATATGATGACCGCCGCCTTCACCCCGGCGTCGACGCATTCCCGCACGATGTCCGGCACCGTCGTTGCCCGCGTCGCGATCACCGCCAGATCCACCGGATCAGGCAGCGCCGCCACCGTCGGGTACGCGTGAATCCCGAGGACGTTGCGGTATTTCGGATTAACGGGATAGACCGTGCCGCCGAACGGAGAACTGATCAGGTTCTGCACCAGTATCCGCCCGATGCTCTCCGGTCGGTCCGACGCCCCGATCACCGCTACCGACCGCGGCGCAAACAGCGGCCGCAACGGCTCCCGCTCCGGCAGCCGCCACTCCTCGATCCGCTCCGCTTCGGACGCCATACATCCGCCCTCGATAAGGATTGGCCCAACCTGATCTGAAATCGGCCCCCCTACGATAGCGGAAATCGGTGCACGCCGTCATCCCGGCGGATGGGTGCGCTCTTGCGAATCCGCCCGCGCCGGGAATTGACACCTTTGCCGGGGCTGTGTTTTCATGCGTGCATCCGGGACGCGCGCTGATTGGGTCCGGCGTGACGCCGCTCGCGCCTTACAATAGGCGTCCGCCGTGAACAACCACGGCGGTTTCGGGCGGTGGGCCTTTATCGAAATAGCGGATCCCTGGGACGCACAAACAACGATTCGCGCCGGGTTCTTGGGAGATTGTGGACCGGGCGGATGCGGTCGAGAGGAGGGTTGGACATCAGGGAGCGGGAGCCGCTGATCCCGCCGCACGGCGGGTTCCGGCGCTTGCGCAGCTTTCAGGTCGCGCGGCTGGTCTATGACGTGACGGTCCGTTTCTGTGATCGCTATATCGATGAGTCGAGCAGGACAACGGACCATATGGTCCAGGCCGCGCGGTCGGGCGTGCAGAATATCGCCGAGGGAAGCCGCGCCTCGGGCACATCCAAGAAAATGGAGATGAAACTGACCAACGTGGCCCGAGCAAGTCTGGACGAACTGCGCCTGGATTACGAGGACTTCCTGAGACATCGCAACCTGCCGATATGGCCCCGCGAAGACCCGCGCCGCCAAGAACTGATCGACCGACGGCTCAAGAACGCCGACGAAGTGGCCGCGTGGGTGCGGGAAGTCTATGAGAGGGAGCGGCAGGGACGCGGTGGACCGGGTGGACCGGGTGGACCGGCTGCGTCAGCCAAGACCAATGATGGGCCGGGCGGCGGGTCGAGTGCTTCGGGCGCACCGGGCGGCGCCCCAACAACCCCCGCGTCCACCAAGTCCACCGGGTCCACTCGGTCCACCCAGCAGGGTGCCCCGCCCACCTACCCCGAGATCGCCGCAAACGCCGCTCTTGTCCTAATCGCTGTGGCCTCGGCACTGCTCGGGCGGCAGGTCGAGGCCCAGGCCAAAGCCTTCGAGAAAAACGGCGGCTTCACCGAACGCCTTTACCGTACCCGAAAAAGACGAAGGAACCGAGAATGAACCACCATAAGAAACCATCCCCGAAGTTCCCTTGACCCACCGGGGCCGTTCGGTCCACCCGGTCCACCCAGTCCACTTGGTCCACCGGGCGGCTCACCCCCCATTGACACCGCGCGCGGGGGTATGTTCTCATGCTGAGATTGTGAAAACGCGGGGAGGCCTCCTGTGTCTGGGTGTGGTGGTCGAATAAGAGCACGCATTCCGGCGGCGCTCGCGGCGTGCATCTTGGCGGGTCTGTGCGCTGCGGCGGCCGGGGTCGAGCCGGTCACGCTGTATTTCTGGGGGAACGAGATGGATGTCCTGACCACCGACGTGATTCAGGACTTCGAGGCGATCTTCGACGGCGCGGACGGTAAACCCCGGATCAAGGTGGTCATGGGGCAATCCGCGACCATCAACAAGACGGACGATCCGCAGCGGCTCTTGTGCGCCGTGGCCGGGGGCGACCCGCCGGACGTGGTCTTCTTCGACCGGTTCGCGGTGGGCGAATGGGCGGCACGGGGCGCGTTCCGCTGTTTGCAGGAGTTCTACGAACGCGACCTGGCCGCGGTGTCGGCGGACCCGGCCCAGGCTGACCCGTTTCTCTTGCGGGAGGAACAATTCTTCGAGCCGTGCTGGCAGGAATCGCTTTACGGCGGAAAGCTGTACGCCGTCGCGTGCGACACGGACAACCGGGCGCTCTATTACAACCGCAGCCTGCTCAAGAAGTACGAGCGGGAACTCGTGGCGGCGGGCTGCGTCGACGACGCGGGCCGCGTGGGACCGCCGCGCACGTGGGAACAGTTGCGGGCGGCCGCGCGGATCATGACCGAACGTGACGCCTCGGGCAAGCTGATCCAGGTGGGCTTTATCCCGAATTTCGGAAATTCGTGGCTCTATATCTACGGCTGGCTCAACGGCGCGCAATTCATGACGCCGGACGGGCGGCGCTGCCTGCTGAACGCGCCCGAGGTCGTCGAGGCCCTGGCGTACATGACCGAGTTGTACGACGCCATCGGCGGGGTAAAGGACGCCGAGGCGTTCCGGTCAACGCTGCAAACCGGGGACCTCGACCCGTTTCTCTCGGGCAAGGTGGCGATGAAAATCGACGGCGACCCCTTCCTGCCGGCCATTGCCGGGCAGAAGCGCGACCTCGATTTCGGCGTGGCGCCCGCGCCCGCGCCTGTGGGCTGGTTCGCGCCGAAGCCCCAATTCGGGTGGTGCGGCGGCTGGGCCTATGTCATCCCCAGCGGGGCGCGCCACCCCGACGAGGCATGGCTTTTCCTCAAGTATCTCGTGTCGCAGCGCGCATATCGCATCCGCAGCGACGTCGAGCGGCAAATGGTCCGCGCAGCCGGAAACGTGTTCATCCCCCGCATGAGCGGCCGCAGGGACATCACCGAATGGGCGATGGAGCACTATCTGTACAGCGACCCGACGGTCGAGCAGAAGTTCAAGGAGGCCATGCGCGCGTTCATCGACATCCTGCCCGTGTCGAAATACCGGCCCGTGACGCCGGTCGGCCAGTTGCTCTGGAACGAGCAGGTCCGCGGCATGGAGGCCGGCATCTATAAGCGCTTTGACGCCAAGGACATCCACCGGAACGCCCAGCGCGCCCTCGACGTGGGGACGGTGAAGGTGCAGCGCGACCTCGACCGCATCCTGTACCCCATTCCCTATCCCGAAGTGCGCTGGGGGCCGATTGTCGGCGGTTACGTCGCGTTCCTGCTGGTGTTGCTCGGCGGGATCGTGTGGTATTTCAACCGGCGCGTGCGCGCGCGGGGCTATTTCCGCCACGAGTTCTATGCAGGCTATCTCTTTGCCTCGCCTTGGTTTATAGGGTTTCTCACGTTCGGCGGCGGTCCGCTAATCTTCTCGCTGTTCATCAGCTTCTGCCAGTATGACGTGTTGTCGCCGCCGAAATTCGTCGGCCTCGCCAACTACCTCCATATGTTCGAAGACCCGTTGTTCTACAAGTCGCTGTGGAACACCGTATACATGGCCCTGGCCGTCCCGATCGGCCTCACGCTCACCCTTGGCATCGCGCTCCTGCTCAACCTCGAAGTCCGCGGTATCGCCCTCTATCGCACGCTGTTCTACCTCCCGGCCATCATGCCCGCAGTCGCCGCGTCGCTCCTGTGGATTTGGATTTTCAACCCGCAGGAGGGCGTCCTGAACGCGCTGCTCGCCCGCGCGGGCGTCGCCGGCCCGAAGTGGCTCCAGGACGAACTCTGGTCAAAGCCCGCGCTCATCATCATGGTCGTGTGGGGCAGCGGCGGCACGTTGATCATCTGGCTCGCCGGCCTCAAGGGCATCCCGAAGCACCTCTACGAGGCGGCGGAGATCGACGGCGCGGGGCGGCTGCGCCGCTTCGTGAGCGTGACCCTGCCCATGCTGAGCCCGTACATTCTTTTCAACCTGATTATGGGCTTCATCGGCACGTTCCAGATATTCACGCAGGCTTTCGTGATGACCCAGGGCGGACCGGTGGATTCGACGCTCTTCTATGTGTACTATCTATTTAATAACGCCTTCCGCTACATGCGCATGGGCTACGCCTCCGCGCTCGCTTGGATTCTCTTCGGCATCGTGCTGCTCCTGACCGTCCTCCAACTCCAGGTCTCCCGGCGCTGGGTCTATTACGAGACGGAACGATGAGGCAAAGAATAATAGTTAAGGGAATACGTGGCACACTGTTGCATGCCGCGCTCGTCGCCGGCTCCGTCGTCTTCGCCGCCCCCTTCCTCTGGCTCGCAAGCACCAGCGCCAAGTCGCCCGACGAACTGTTCCCGCCGCGCTGGCTGCCGCCGGCGCCGCCGCGCGTCGTGGACTCGCCGTACATCGCCCTACGCGACAATGAACGGCCCGCCCGGCCGCCCTTGGTCGCGCCGGAGGACTGGGACCGGGTGACGCCCGCCGTGCGCGAAGGCATTAGGAGGCGGATTCGCGACTGGACGGGCGAACTGCCCCCGTACTACAGGGATTTTCTTGACGCCCCCGACCTGACGGACGGCGTGTTCGCGCGATTGTTGCGGGAGGCGCCGGATGCTTTGTTCGTGGGCGAGTCGGCGGCGGTCGTGCGCTGGTTTCTGGATGAAGCGCGTTTGACGACCGACTTGGTCCGGGAAGTGTTCGACGCGGTTTATCGGCGTGTCGCGTTGTCAGAGGTGCTCTTCGTTTCCTGGAAGATGGACAGGGCGTACGTTGACTTGGGCGACGCGCGGCTGGTGGCGTGGGACGAAACAAGGGGTAAGGCGGCGGCGGGCGAGGTGCTCTGCGCGATTCAAGGGGACGCGCGTTGCGAGGTGCGGGACAAGCCGCGGTCCGCGCAGGAGATATTCTATTCCTATCGAAACAAGGGTAGCTTCGCCGTGCGGCTCAATCTATCGATGGAGATTCTGGCGGATGGGTTCAAGAAATTCAGCCTGACAAATCACGGGGACCGCTCGTGGCACGAAATCTGGGCCACGCTCGATATTGCGGGCAAGGATGGCGAGCCGGGGCGACGGTATCGGGCGGTGCATCCAGCGTATGTGGGCACGGACCGGTGGCAGGAGACGACGTGGCAGGTTGCGAGCGACCAGGACCGGGGCGTAACGTTTCGGAATTGGGTGGTGCTTGAGGAGGGGGGCGCAACGGAGTTCGATCAGCCGGGCCGTGCGTTGTTGACCCTCGAGTATCGGGACGCCGGGCGGTTGGGAAGCTTGTGGAACAAGTTCGCGGGGAATTATCGGGATGTCCTTCGGCGGGTCCCGTTATGGAACTATGTACGGAACAGCCTGCTCCTGGTGGTGCTCAACATCGTGGGACAGGTGCTGGGGTCGAGCCTGGTGGCCTTCGCCTTCTCGCGACTGCATTGGCCGGGCCGCGATTTCTTCTTCGTGTTTGTGCTGGCGACCCTCATGATCCCGCCGCAGGTGACCATGATCCCGGTCTTCCTCATCTTCAAGACCCTGGGCTTCTACAACACGCTCCGGCCGCTGTGGGTTCCGGCCTTCTTCGGGAGCGCGTTCTTCATCTTCCTGCTCCGGCAGTTCATGCGGGGGATTCCGCGGGACCTCGAGGATAGCGCGAAAATCGACGGGTGCGGCTACCTGGGCATCTATGCGCGGATCATTCTCCCCCTTATCAAGCCGGCGATTGCGACCATCGGCATTTTCACGTTCCTGGGAGTCTGGAACGACTTCATGGGCCCGCTCATCTACATTGCGAACCAGGAGTTGTATCCGCTGAGCCTCGGGCTGTTCGCGTTGCAGGCGGTCATGGTATGGCAGGCCCAGCACGGCATTATGATGGCGGCGGCAGTGCTCATGACGGCCCCCGTCATTGTACTGTTCTTCGCTGCGCAGCGGCAATTTATCCAGGGTGTCACCTTGACGGGACTGAAAGGGTAACGGCCATGTCTATACGGAAATGCATAGCGCTCCTCCCGGTCGAGGACCTCGATGCGACGGTTGCGTTCTACCGGGACGCGCTCGGGTTTGCGTTGCACAGCAGTCATGAGGAATCCGGCGAGATGGAATGGTGCCGGCTGAAATCGGGCACGGCCGAGGTTATGTTCTATAATCCGCTGGCGGTGGGCGACGCGCCGGCGGAGCTGCTGGACCGTGGCCGAGTCATCTTGTATATGGTGACGGACGATCTGGCAAGACAGCGCGAGAGACTGTCGGAAGCGGGGCACGAGGTCAGCCCGATTCGGGCGACGTTCTATGGGCTGGACGAGTTTGACGTGACGGACCCAGCGGGATATACGATCACGTTCGGGCAAAGAAGCGCGTGACCGCTAAAACGTTCCACGTGGAACGTGGACGTTCAGCGATGGCGCACCAAGTGCAACGAGGCGCGGCGAAGCCCGAGCGTTGTCCACACATCATCCACACGTTCCACGTGGAACATCTCCCGCCCCGGAATCGCGTTAGTACTTGATTGACAAAGGTATACGGCCCCTTCCGCGACCAAGCCAAGAATCGCCGTCGACAATTTCGCCGGGTTTTCCACAGCGCGCGCCGTGATGATTTCCGGCTGTACGTCGACCGTAATCTCGGGAAATGCCCCGTGCCGAATATCGACCCCTTCCAGTCCAAGCGCCCCGACCACTTTCCGCAAGAATCCCACCTTCTTGCCGGACCGCTCCACAAGCACCAACGGCAACTCCGGCACAACCACCTTCACTGGTAGCGCCGGGAAGCCGCCCCCACTGCCGATATCCAACAACGGCCCCTTGCCGCGCCACAACGCCACCACCCACGGCGCAAGACTGATCGCGTCGGTAAGGTGCTCCGTAACCAGAACGCCCAAGTCGCCCGGCGCTACGAGCCCCGCAAAGGCGTTCCACTCGTGGACAAGTTCCAGGTACGTCGCCAGTTGTGCTTCCATGCGTGCCGTAATCTGGATGCCGCTCTCCGCGAGGACGCGCGTTACCTGTTTGGTTAATATAGTATTATTCATAGTATTCACATTTCGCCGCCGGGCATGATCACGCACTGCAAAGTGTTTCACCGCAATTGGATAGTTTGATTTCCCGATACCTCTGTGGTATTTTTGTTTACTTCACCCCGAAACGTCAAGGGTTCCCGAAGTCATGATGAAGTATATCATTCTTGTCGGCGACGGCATGGCCGATCTACCTGTTCCGGCGCTGGGCGACCGCACGCCCCTCGAAGCGGCGCACATCCCCGCCCTGGACGCCGTGGCGCGCCACGGCGTCGTCGGAATGTACTGGCCGATTCCCGAAGGCATGCCCGCGGGCAGCGAGATCGGCAACCTGTCCCTGTTCGGCTACGACCCGCGCACGACCTTTTGTGGCCGGGCGCCCATCGAGGCCGCAAGCCGCCGCATTTCGCTGGCCGCGGACCAGGTCGCGTTCCGCTGCAATCTGGTGACCCTCGAAGATGGCGTCATGCGCGACTTTACCGCGGGCCATATCACAAGCGAAGAGGGCGCGGCGATTATCGCGTCGCTGGATGCCGCCTTGTCCGGGGCCGGCTCCGTGCGCTTTCATCCCGGCGTCTCGTACCGCCACCTCGCGGTGGTGACCGCCGGGCCCGGCGCGAGCGTCGAGGACCTTGTGGCCACGGACTGTACGCCGCCGCACAACATCATGGACCAGCCGCACCAGGCCTACTGGCCCCAGGGTCCGGCGGCCAGTTGCGTCGCCGAGATCATGCGACAGTCCCAGGGCGTCCTGGCTGGCCACGAGGTGAACGCGCGCCGCGCCGCCGCTGGCAAGCTTACCGCGACCTCCGCGTGGCTGTGGGGTCAGGGCACCACGCCCGCGATGGCCCCCTACCGCGAGAAATTTGGCGTCTCCGGCGCGGTGGTTTCGGCGGTCGACCTGGTGAAAGGGCTCGGCGTGCTGGCTGGACTCGAGGTCATCGACGTGCCCGGCGCGACCGGGTGGATCGATACCAATTACGCCGGCAAGGTCGCCGCGGCGATGGACGCGCTCAGTAGGCATGACTTCGTGTATGTACATGTCGAGGCGCCGGACGAGGCCGCGCACCAGGGCAGGGCCGACCTGAAGATTCAGGCCATCGAGGACTTCGATGCGAAGGTCGTGGCCCCGTTCCTCAATTATGTCGAGCGCACCGGCGAGGCCCGGCTGCTCGTGGCGCCGGACCATTTCACGCTGCTGAGCACCAAGGGCCATTACGGCGATGCGACGCCCTTCGCCCTGTGCGGCGCGGGCGTGGAGCCGATTGGCGTCGCGGCGTATTCGGAGAAGGAAGCGGCGCGGACGGGCATCGAACTGCGCGAGGGCTATCAGTTGACGGAGCGGTTATTCCGGGAGGACAGAATAGGGTTTAGGGTCTAGGGTTGAAAATGTATCGAACTCGGAAACAGGCCTGCGGTTAGTTGGCTGAAAATGGAGGCATGCCTGACAATTGTCGCCCGGCTGGGTACCGCCCAACGCGAACACACGTTACCGGTCGGGGGACTGGCCCCAGGAAATTGCGCCCTTATTGAATGGAGTCATGAAGTCGTGAGAGCATCACAATGTTAACTGGAAAACAAGAGGCGCGGCTCGTTTGTGAGCTTGCCCAGAAAGTCGGGCGCCTACTGAACGGACTCGTGAAATCTCTGGAGGAACACACCGGGAACTGGCGGAGCGGGCTTCTACAACGAGCCCTGAACCCTGATCTCTTACCTCCTAAACCCTAAACCCTAAACCGTAAAGCAAAGGCGTCATGGCGCTCAAGACCTATCGAGACCTTACGGTCTGGCGGAAAGCCATGGATTTGGTCGTTGCCGTATATGATCTGTCGCGGCGGTTTCCGCCGGAGGAGCGATACGGGCTCGCGAGTCAACTACAACGCGCCGCCGTATCCGTTCCCGCGAATATCGCGGAGGGCTATGCGCGCGTGCATCGCGGCGACTACCTGCGCCACCTCTCCATCGCCCGTGGCTCGAAGGCCGAAATGGAGACGCATCTGACCATCGCGACCCGACTGGGCTTTGCTCAACGTGAAGACACGTTACCGGTGTGGGAACTCGCCCAGGACGTCGGGCGTTTACTTAACGCGCTCATAAAATCCCTGGAGGATGCCCCGGATAATTAGACGAGCCCTCGACGAACCCTAAACCCTAAACCCTAAACCCTAAAGCAAACACACCGTGGCACGACGCATTGAAATCTACGACACGACACTGCGCGACGGCGCGCAGGGGCCGGGCGTGAAGTTTTCGTCCGAGGACCAACTGCGCGTGGTGCGCGAACTCGACGAACTCGGCGTCGCCTACATCGAGGGCGGCCAGCCGGGCGCGAACCCGAAGGCGGTCGCGCTCTTCGAGCGTGCGCGTGATATGGAACTCAAACACGCCAAGATGGCCGCCTTCGGCAGCACGCGCAATCCCCGGGCCCGTACGGACGAGGACAGCAACCTGCGCGCGCTCGTCGGCGCCGGCACCGAGATTGTCACCATCTTCGCGAAGACGTCGCCGCTCCACACGCGCGAGGTGCTCCACGTGCCCCTCGAAAAGAACATCGAGATAGTGCGCGAGTCCGTCGATTTTCTGAGACAGCACGACAGGCGCGTGTTCCTGGACGCGGAGCATTTCTTCGACGCCTTTCGCGAGGACGAGGCGTATGCGCTCGACGTGCTGCGCACCGCCCTCGAGGCGGGCGCAGAGGTCCTGATTCTCTGCGACACGAACGGGGGCAGCCTGCCCGCGGACGTGGCCCGGATCACAGCGACCGTGCGGCGCGCCCTGCCCGACGCCCGGCTCGGCATCCACACGCACAACGACTCCGGCTGCGGCGTGGCGAACGCGCTCGCCGCTGTCGCGGAAGGGGCCGAACAGGTCCAGGGCACGATCAACGGCTACGGCGAGCGGACAGGCAACGCGAACTTGTGCACGATTATCCCGAACCTCCAGATCAAGATGGGGCTGGACGTGGTCACGCCGGAGCATCTGGCCCGGCTGTGGCACGTCTCCCATTTCGTCGCCGAGATGGCGAACCAGACGCCGCGCGATTTCGCGCCCTACGTGGGCCGCGACGCCTTCACGCACAAGGGCGGCATGCACGCCGACGCCGTGCGGAAGTTCAAGGCGAGCTACGAGCACGTGGACCCGGCCCTCGTCGGCAACCGCACCAAAATCGCCGTCAGCGAAGTGTCAGGGAGATCGAGCCTCCTCGAAAAGGCCGAGGAATTCGGCATCCCCCTCGACCGCGATCAGCCCGAAACGCGAAAAATCCTCGCCCGGATCAAGGACCTCGAAAACCAAGGCTATGAATTCGAGGGCGCGGACGCCTCGCTCGAACTCGAAATCCGCCGCGCCACCGGCAAGTACCGCCGCTTCTTCAAGACCCTGCGTTTCCACGCCGGCGTCTGGCACCGCTTCACCGCCGGGAACGATTTCGCCGAGGCCACCGTCAAGCTCGACATCGACGGCCGCGCATATCACACCGTCGCCGAGGGCAACGGCCCCGTCGACGCCCTGAACCACGCGCTGCGCCAGGCCCTCGAGGGGCGTTATCCCGAACTGCGCGACATACACCTCGCGGACTACAAGGTGCGCATCCTCGACGGCAAAGAGGCCACCGGCGCCAAGACCCGCGTCCTCATCGAGTCCGCCGACAGCCAGGGCAACCTCTGGAATACCGTCGGCGTCTCCGAGAACATCATCACCGCCTCCTACCTCGCCCTCGTCGACAGCTTCGAGTACCGGCTACTGAAATCCCGCGGCCACGAAGAATAAGGAACGATGGGGACTGGCACAAGCGAGCGAGTCTTCGAGCGAGACGTGCCTGTCCCCGATCCCCACCCCGCTTACGACCCATCTCGCAGCATCGACAGCAAGCGCTCGAAATGGCCCGCGCTTTCCTTCAGGCCGCCCGAACGGTTGCGCGCCAGCCAGAGTTGGCGGAACTCGGGGATCAACGGGGCGAGTTCGTCCGCGAGCCGCGCCCGTGCGTCGGCCGGTATGCCCGCCGTGCCCACGTTGCCCGCGTCGACCCGCGCGATGCCGAGACGGCACGCGATGCGGACAAGGCTCGCGGCCAGCTCGAACTCCGCGCGGATGAGCGCCGCGTCGGCGCACCGCATGTCGGCCTCGGGCAGGCGCGCCATGACGCGGTCCACTTCGGCGATGACGTCGAGCAATCCCTGCTTCGTGCAACGGTCGTCGAGGGGGCCGTCGATCCGATGCTGCAACAGCCGGTAGTAGATGGTGTTGTTCCCGAAAGTGACGCCGCTCTTGAGGTGTGCGTTGCCGAGGTCGTGGGCGAGGCCGGCCATGACGCCCGCGCGGTCCTCGAACCAATGAACGTTCACGGCGCGTTCGAGGTCGATGTCCTTGTTCTCCGCGACAGCCCAACTCAGCGCGGCGGCATAGGCGAAGGGGAGATACGACACGGGCTGGAACTGCCAGTGGCCGCCGTCGCCCCAGTCGGTAACGAGATAGCCTATGGCGCCGTTTGCGAGGCCGTTCTCGGCGGCGTTACGCAGGTTGGCGAGGGCGTTGTCCGTGCGGCCCACGAGCGAATTCCACGAGGAAGTGCCCGGCACGACGTAGAACGGGATGCCGGATTGTGCGAACTTCGCGCCGTGCTCGGCGAAAGGATGGTTCGCCTCGTAGCCCCATTCCATCGCGGTGACGCCCTCGGGAATCTCGGGAATAAGGGCCGGATGATTCATGATGATGTCGCCCCAGAACTGCATCGTCTTGCCGTGCTTGCGGCAGAGATCGCGAATCTTCATGAGAAACTCGAAGTAAACGCGCCCGACGCCGCGCGCCTCGCACGCCGCCTTGCTCCGGCCCTTGCCGAGGCTCCAGGTCTCATCGCAGCCGACGTTGACCTGCCCGCTGCTGAAACAGGGCAACAGGTCGTCATACATGTTCTCGAGCAGCGCGATGCTGCCGGGGTCAATCGGGCAGAGGTCGCTGCCGCCGCGCGTCTCGGCGAGATGCGCATACGCGGGCAGGCGCAGCCACCGGTCCATGTGGCCGAAGGAATTCTGGTTCGGCACCAGTTCGATGAATCGGTCGCGGCAGTAGGCGTCCAGCGCGCGGATTTGCGCGGCCGTCATGGGCGAGGCGTCTTCCCACACCGTGTGGTGATCGCGATAGGCGAAGGTGTGCTCCGTGTACATCTGAAGCTGGTTGCACTTGAGTTCCGCCAGTTTGTCGACCAGCGCATACAGCGTCTCCATCTCGGGGACCTTGCAGCGGGCCACGTCGATCATTACGCCCCGATTCGGAAAGTCCGGCCAGTCCTCGATGCGCAGGCATGGCAGCGACCCCGTCCCCGCGCACTGTCGCGCGATCTGCCGCAGCGTCATAACCGCGTGAAACACGCCCGCCGCATCGTGACCGGTGATCCGCACCGCGTCCGGCGTCACTTCGATCAGGTACCCTTCCGGGCGCGGCGCCTTGACCCGGTCGATATTCACCTCGACCGCGCACTCCCGCGGGCCGGGCTCGCCCAACCCGATGGTGTCGAGCACATCGTTCACATGCGGCACGAGCCGTTCCACGAACGCCACATCCATCCCGTTGGTCACGTACACTTGGCTCGTGCTGACGCGAAACACCTTCGACGTGACAGCCACCTCGCGCGGCTGCGGAAGCAGCACGAGGCCGCCGGTCCACGTTTCTTGTGGCGGGCCGTTATCCGCGGGCGCGGCATGTGCAAGCGGCGTCTCGCCTACGGCGTGTTCGCCGGACGTGGCGCATCCCGCGAGGCTCAATACGAGTGCGGAGAGAAGAAACAGTCGGACGAATACGGTGTGCATGACACGAAACCCTCCGGTTGCGATCGCTGCTTATGTCGGTCGTCCTATTCGCCAGACGCGGTGCCCGAGTTCCCCCCGACGATGGCCCGGATGGCGGCGGCCGCCTCGCTGCGCGGCACGGTCACTTGTCCCGTCTTGCCTGCCTCGCGATAGGCTTCGCGGTCTTCGATGTGCTCGCGTTCGGCCTTGCCAGCCCGCAGGTCCTTTACCGCGACGACGCCGTTCCTTAATTCGTCTTCACCCAGAATCACCGCGACGGGAATGCCGTAGTGGTCCGCGTGCGAGAGTTGATTGCCCATCTGCATCTTCTTGCGCGACGCGAAAAAAGTCTCGACGCACAGCCCCGCCCCCCGCAACTCCGCCGCCAGTTTCAGCGTCTCGGTTTTCGGCACGTTGCCCATCGTCACCACGAGCGCCTGGACCGGCGTCTTGACCGGGGCAAGGCAACCCAGGTGCAGCAGCGCCGCTACGAGTCGGTCCACGCCGACCGACATGCCCGTGCAAGGGATGGGGCGGTCCATAAACCGCGCGACGAGACCGTCGTAGCGGCCGCCGCCCATGACCGAGCCGAACTGCGGCGCGTCGGGCAGTGTCATCTCGAAGATGGGGCCAGTGTAATAGTCCAGGCCGCGGGCCAGGCTCGGGTCGAACCGCGCGTGCGCCTCGTCCACCTCGAGGGCCTCGAGCGCCTCCGCGAGTTCGCGCATCTCGGCGACGGCCTCGCGCGCCGCCTTGCTCTCCGGCAGCGCCTGTTCGAGGGCGGCGACGATGGCCGCCCGGGTGTCGCCCTTGATCGCGATAAAGCCGAGGATGCGGTCGATCGTGGCGTCATCCAACTTGACGCCGGCGATGGGGTCGCCCGACTCGTCGATGCGCCCCGGCCCCAATTCGAGCCGCACGTTGTCCGCGCCGACTTTGCCGAGTTTGTCGATGACGCGCAGCACGTGCTTCTGCACGGATTCCTCCGTGACGCCACAGCCGTCGAGCAGCGCGTCGATGACCTTGCGATTGTTGATGAGTGCGACAAACCGCGTAACGCCCAGCGCGCGCATGACATCCGCCATGACCGCCACGATCTCCCCGTCCGCCGCGACCGTCGGCGCGCCCGCCACGTCGATGTCGCACTGCACGAACTGGCGGAAGCGGCCCACGCCCGGCTTGTCGGCCCGCCAGACCGGCCCGATGGCGTAGCGGCGGAAGGGCGGCTTGAGGCGGTCGGGGTATTGCGCAAGGAGCCGCGCGAACGGCACGGTCAGATCGAAGCGCAGGGCGATAGGCTCGTTCTCCGGGCTTTCCAGGCGAAACAGTTCCTTGTTCGTCCCTTCGCCGCCCGTGCCCAAGAGCGCATCGAGATACTCGAGGGCCGGCGTTTCGAGCGGCGCGTAGCCGTAGCGCTCGAAGACGGACTCGATGACGCGCAGCAGCCGCTGCCTCGGAATGACCTGCTCGGGGAGCAGGTCCTGGAACCCCTTCAGCGTGCGCGGCTCGACCAATTGCTTCTTTTCACCCATGACGGAACACACCCGGCCTGCTTGACTCAGGAATATGCACGGAAAGCGCGAGTGTAACAGACGCTCGCGGCCCCCCTCAATGCCTTGTGTCGCGTTCGGACAGCGTAATCTTAGCGCTCGGCCCGGCGGCTACGGAACGATATTGTGGCCGCACTCGTTCAGGCCGAACAGGCAGTTGAACATCGCCGTGATCCACTGGGTGAAAGCCTTCAGCCAGTAACCGATCGCCATCGTCCAGACCTGGTCCGTCACATCGGCCCAGAAATCCCCGCAGTCCATGATGTCGCACTCCTTGAGAAGCCGTCCCAGACGCTTACAGGTCAACCCTTACGCCGAACAGCGCAAGGATGAACTGAATAACCTGGAACAGCGGCAGACCTGAGATAAGGTCCGTTCCCCGCGTCACGAGGTCGTCCACCACGTTCGTCCACCATGCATCCAACCACGTGACAAATCCGCTCCAACCCAACATACTGGTTCTCCACCTATTTCACGATCCTGTGCTCGATCGCGTTTTCACCCCGAAAACTCGTTTACCCCCGCGACGCGCATCGTACCGGATTCCCGGCACGCGCCGCAAGGCGTCGCACCCGCGCCCCGAACGCGCTATGGTTCAGCAGGGCAATTCCCAACCCTTTCGATATTCCTTGCTGACGATCTCCGCGGGGTTGGGTACGTTCGTGACCACGCCGTTCTTGTTGTCCCAATGGAGTTTCTGCCCTGATTTCACGACGAGGTTGCCGAACTGAACCATTTCCGTGAAGGGCCCGGCATAGTCGAAGTTCGAGCAGGAAGCTTGGCCGCCCTTGCACGCGCGCAGCCAGTCGAGATACGGGCTCTCCTTCGGGATGCGTTCGAGGGTTTTGGGCGGGTACTCATAGCTTTCCATCTTCTCGATGGGCATGAGCCGCGGTTCGCCGCCGTATTCGCCCGCCGTCAGGACGCCCGTGTCGCCGACGAAAAACGATCCGTTCATGTCGTCGTCGCCGAGTTTCTGGTCCGCCGGGACGCTCTCGGGGCGTTTGGGCCGGTTGTAAACCTTCTCGCCCGTGGCCGGGTCCGGCCAGTGGCCGTCGTACCAGTAGACGTCGACGGGCGGCATGTCGCCGCGCGCCGGAAACGAGTATTTGATGGTCGACATGATCGGGAAGGTCTGGTCGTTGCGGCCCCGCTGCTCGACGACCTCGACCGTATAGTCCGTGGCCTCGACCAACCTCAGCGCCATGTACGCCGGGTCCATGATGTGGCAGGCCATGTCGCCGAGGGAGCCGCCGCCGAAGTCGAGCCAGGCGCGCCAGTCGTGGGGCACGAAACCCCTGTTGTAGGGCCGCCACGGCGCGCAGCCGATCCACCGATCGTAATCGAGGTTCTCCGGCGTGGTCATGGGCGGGAGCGGCTCGGCCAGGCCCTGGTTCTTCCACACGGGCCGGTGTGTCCAGATATGCGCCTCGCGCACGGGACCGATGCAACCGCTCCAGATCATCTCGCAAAGCCGCCGCACGCCGTCCCCGCAATGGCCCTGGTTACCCATCTGCGATGCCACCTTCATCTCGCGCGCGGTCAGCGTCATCAGGCGCGCCTCGGCCACGGTGTGCGTGAGCGGCTTCTGCACGTAGACGTGCTTGCCCAGCTTCATCGCCATATAGGCCGCGGGCGCGTGCATGTGGTCCGGCGTCGAGATGGTCACCGCGTCGATCTCGGGCATCTCCTCGAGCATGTTGCGGTAGTCTCGATACTTCTTCGCCTCCGGCAGACGGTAAAACGCCTCCTTGCAGCGGTCCCAGTCCACGTCGCACAACGCCACCACGTTCTCGCCGAGTTGATGGCAACTCATGATGTCCGACATGCCCTTGCCGCCCGCGCCGATGGCCGCCACGTTCAACTTCTCGTTCGGAGACGTCTTGCCGGGAACGACCCGCGCCGCATTCGGCGCGAGCGTGCCGCCCATCGCCCCCAGCGTCGCCGTCGTTGTCGTGGCCGCGAGAAACGCCCGCCGTGTCAATGTGCTTGAATCCATATTGCTGCTTCCTTCCTGATGCAGGACCGCTTCACCTATGTGAAGGGCCGGTCCATCCATCCTAGCAGCCGCGCCCGCTCTCTTGCATCTTGACGGTTGCCATTCGTAGTGCAGCCTTCAGGCTGTCTTGAAGACACGATGAAGCGTGTACTACAAACGCGGCTTGTATTGACCGCGGCGGTGCGGCAGAATGAGCGCGGTGGATGCCGGGACACAACGCGGGAGAACAGCCGTGGATCAGGATCGACGCAGGACCCTTCGGCGTCAGGCCGACCGCGAAGCGCGGACGCGCCTCGATGCGATCGAGCAAGGCGCGGACCCGCGCGGCGAGCTCTGGTCGAAGGAGTTCCGCCATAAGCGCCGCCGGGCGATTCGCCATAACTGCTCGGTCCAGATCAGCCTGGAAATCTCGCATCGCGCCGGCAGCGACGACACCTGGAGCGTAGCCCATCATGCGATCAAGGGACGTCTACTCGATCTGAGCGCGGACGGCGCGTCGTTATTCACGGCGCAGCCCCTCGAAATAGGGCAGGTGCTCGATTTGGTCATCGGCCTGCGCAACAAGCGCGAACTGCGTACCCGCGGCCAAGTCCGCTGGACGAAGGGCATCCCCCAGCACAACGGTTACGGGTCAGGCGTGCAGTTCAGCCGTATTAGCGCGCCCGACCAGCAGGCGATCCTCGAGTATCTGAAGGAACTCGACGAAAACGTCGGTTTATAAGACGGCGAACCCTCACCCGAGCCCTCTCCCTCGGGGAGAGGAAGAAGAGACGGAAAGGGCGCGGCATGAAGACCGTTTACATCGTCACCATGTGGTCCGGCGGCAGACCCTCGAAGAAGTGGAAGACGGAACAGGAGCCCGAGGTGCTGCCCAGCGGCACGGGCGTGCGGTTCACCAGCGTCGATACGAAACTCACCGTACAGCTCATCGGCAGCGTTTCCGTCGAGCAATACGAGTCCGGCAAGGAGGAGATGGAGGCGGCGTTCTGGGAGAACGTGCAGCGAGAACCCCTGCCGGAAACACCGAAGAGCACGCCGTTCTGGTAAGCGTGTCGCGGGGCGGCCGCGTCACCCGAAGGTCGCCATCAGGGGCAGGTGGTCGCTCAGGGCGACGGAACTCGGGTCCTCCGGGTTGGTGCGGAACGCGCCCTCGAACAAGACGCGGCATTCGACCAAGCGTTCCGTTATGGGCCCATGCAGCCATACGTAGTCGATGCGCATCGTCGGCTGCGCCGTTCCGAGCGTGTGCTCGATGCCCGCGCCCTTCAAGCGAAAGGCGTCTTCGAGCCCGGCATCCGTCCAATACGCATATTCCGGCGTCCGTTGGGAATGGTTCAGATCCCCCTGCAGGAGGAATGATCCGCCCGAGGCGACGTCGCCCGCGATGATGTCCAGCGTCGTCCGCAGTTCCTCGATGCGCCGTTCCGCGCGCCGGGCCGTGTAATGGACGCCATACAGCGTGACGCGGCCGATCGCGGTCTCGATGACGGCGCGCGCGCAGTGTTTGGGCCGCTGCTGTTTTGTGTACGGCGCGTTCTTGCCCTCGGGCGACGGGTCCCACTCGACGATCTTGCAGCGCGTCAGCAGCGCGCCTGGCGAGGCGTCGTGGGAGTAGCGATATTCCATGTCCAGGACTTCCGCCATCTCCGCCACCGCGGCTTCGCTTGGCGCTTCGACCAGCGTGACAGCGTCCGGCGCGTAAAGCGCCAACTCGAGGGCCATTCGTTGCGGAAGCTGGGGACGCAGGCAAGCGAGACGCGCCTGTTGTTCCGGGCGCAGTCCCCATCCCTCGCCTTCGCGCGCGTTGTACGTGATCGTGCGAAAACGCGGTTCGGGCGGCGCCGCACCCGTTTCCTCCGCGCGTGGTCCCGCCAGAACCGCGCACGGCAAGACCGCGCCCGCCGCAACGAGAAAGCGCCTCCTGCTCCACAAGCCGCTATGCTTTCCGACGGATAATTGCATAAGGCATCCCTCGGTTTTCGCGTGATATTACAGGATTCATCAGGATGCACGCGATACGGCGCGTGCTCAAACGTTCTGCCGCAAGAACGCGTCCGCAAGCTCCTGAGGGATACGCACGGGGCGCCTAGTGCCGATCTTGAGGAGGACGCCCCGCTGGGTCGCGCTCGCGCACACGAGATCGCCCACAACGATCTCCGCCTCGAGGGTGAGCGTCGCGCGGCCCATCTGGGAACACCACATGCGGCCCTCGGGGTGGTCGAACAACCGTATCGAGCGATGATACGTGATGCGCGTCGAGTGGATGATAGGCACGGCGTCCTGCGCGATCAGCCGCTCGAGCGGGTAGTAGACGCGCAGCATCTCCATCCGCAGGTCTTCCAGCCAACGAATATAGACCCCGTTGTTCACGTGCCGCGCGAGGTCGATGTCGTAGGTCTGCACGCGGATGGGCAGCGTTACCAGCAGCGGGCGTGCGTGCGGCAATGCCTTGTGCATGATGGCCGCCTCAGCCTCGCCGCGCCTGTTTCAACGCGCGGTCAATCTCGCGATCGCTCTCGCGCTTCTTGATGTCCTCCCGCTTGTCGAAGACGTGCTTGCCGCGGCACACGCCAATCTCGATCTTCACGCGGCCGCGCTTGAAGTAAACGCGCAGTGGCACAAGCGTGAAGCCTTTCTCCTCGACACGTTGCGCGAGCCGGATGATCTCGCGCTTGTGCAGCAGCAGCTTCCGCGGCCGCTCGGGATCATGGTTGAAGAGGTTGCCCTGTTCGTAGGGATTGATGTGCGCGTTGAGCAGATAAAGTTCGCCCCCCTCGATGTCCGCGTAACTGTCCTTCAGCGTAATGCCGCCCGTGACCCGCAGCGACTTCACTTCCGTGCCGGTGAGCGAGACGCCCGCCTCGATCTTGTCCAGGATATGGTAATCCCGGCCGGCGCGCCGGTTCGTGGCGATCAGTTTTTCGCCCATACGGCCCCTTCGCTCAGTTGCCGCGACGCGGCCCCCAGGACGGTCCCTGGGCGCGCGTGGCGATATTGGGCACGGGGCGCTCTTCGCCCGTCTTGATCGTGTAGCTGTACAACTCGGCGCGCCCGTTCCGCGTCGTCGAAAACATGATGTGCCGTCCGTCCGCGGACCACGCGGGCGATTCGTTGCTGCCCGGCGAGTTCGTCAGGCGCTGATAGTTCTGTCCGGTTTCGGCGTCCATGATGTAGATTTCGAGACCTTCGCCGCGCCGCTCGCCAACATACGCGATCCACTTGCCGTCCGGCGACCACTCGGGGTCGTAGGCGTTGCCGCCCTGCACGGAAAGACGCCGCGCCCCCGACCCGTCCGCGTTCATCACCCAAATCTGCGGGCTGCCGCCGCGATCGCTCACAAACGCAATGCGCTGGTCCGACGGATCGAAAGTGGGCGACGTGTCGCCCGCCTTGTTATTCGTGAGGCGCTTGAGCCCGGTTCCGTCCGCGTTGCGCAGGTAAATCTCCGTATTGGCGTCCTTGCTCAACACGATGGCGAGGTGGCTGCCGTCCGGCGACCACGCGGGCGCGGCGTTGAGTCCCACTTCCTTCGAGAGCGGCGTGGACTTGCCCGTGCCGCGATCGTAAATGTAGAGGAAACAGTACCGGTCCTTGTACGAGAGATAGGCGATGCGGCTCCCGTCCGGCGACATCTGCGGCATGATCGACACCGTGCCGTGCTGTGTCACCTGACGCGCGTTCGCGCCGTCGTAGTCCGCGACAAAAATCTCCTTCACGTTGTGCCCGGCGACCGCGCTGAAGCAAATCTCCGACGTGCCGATCCCCGGCGTCCCGTCCACGTACCGAATCACTTCCTCGGTAAAGCGGTGGGCGAGCAGCCGGGGCAGATCGCGTTGCGCGCGCAGCGATCGGCCCACAATCTGCTGCTTCGAGAAGAGGTCGAAAAGCCGCAATTCCGCCACGAGCGTGTCGCCCTCGAGCGTGATCAGCCCGAACACGATATGCTCCGCCCGAGTCTGACGCCACGGATCGAGGTTGATCTTGTTCACGTCCGGGTCGAAGCCGACGAATCCCGGCGGATATTCGTTCGGCGGAAGCGCCAGGAACAGCCCCGAGAACTCCAGGTCGTAACTGATGACCTGCGATATCTCCCGTGCGGCGGTCTCAAGGCCGGGCTGCGCCAGGAACGGCGGGACGGCGACTACCGCGCGCTTGTCCGCGCCGCGCCGGATGTCAATCGCGACGGCCCCTTGCGCCCAAACCGGAACGTGGACGGCCAACGCCGCCAGTAACACCAACAAGCTGCAAAGCGGTTTCACGAGATTCTCCCTTTCGTTCGGGCGGCGCAATGCGGCCGTAACCCGTTCCCTTCTCTATCGCTCAAGCGTGAACGTCATTTCAACTCGGAGTTCCGTTCCCTGGTAGTCGTCCGGCAGGCGCGGCAACGGCGCCGCCAGGCGGATGACCTGCACGCCCGAGTTCCCGAGCGCCGGGTCGCTGGCATGCTGCGTCACGACGGGCATCTCGAGCAGGCGTCCCTCGCGGTCAACCCAGAAACTGACACGCGCCGATGTTTCCGTCGCGTCGAGCCGGATGCCCGGCGGAATCTGCCACATCGAGGATATCTTTCGCTGGACTTGGTTGATCCACCACCCGAGTTTGGGATCCAAGTCCTGTTGCGCCGAGATGGACGCCCGACTGGGCGGCTTGGCCTGCGCCACCTGCTGCGGCTTGGGCGGCTCCGGTTTTGGCTTCGGCTTAGGGGGCTCCGGTTTGGGCTCCGGCTTGGGTTCTGGCTTGGGTTCTGGCTTAGGTTCCGGCTTGGGCTCCGGTTTGGGTTCCGGCTTGGGTTCTGGTTTGGGTTCCGGCTTGGGCTCCGGCTTGGGCTCCGGCTTCGGCGGCTCCGGTTTCGGTGGCTCTGGTTCCGGCGGGGCCGGTTCCTCGACCGGAGCGGCCTCGACCGTTTCGTGGACCATCTCCATCTGATAGACCATGCGCACAGGCTCGGGCGGACGCTGGCGCGGCACGAACACCAGCGCCGTCAAAAACGACGCATGCAGAAAGGCGGATAGCACGAGAAAGCGGCGCAGGCGCCGCCGCGCCAACGCATCTCCATACAGGGCCGCATAGCTACCCCGCAAATATTCGCGCGATGCTCTTGCCGACATGCTCTGACCCGTTGAAACAGCGGGCTTTCCGCCGTCTTCGTGTATCCCTCGGGTCAAGCTGAAGTTCCTTTCGGCCTTGGAAAACAAGGAGAAACACGGCTAAAATGCCGCCATGTCGCTGGACACATCCGGCGGATGCGCCCCCGCGCCGTTGGGCGCCCGGCTTACCGGCCTCTACACGCGCACCCTGATCTGGAGCCTGGTCGGGGTGTTGGTGCTATGGCTTGTCGGCCTCGAGGGAATCCACGGCAACGTGACTCCCTTTTACGCGATACCGGCCCCCGCCTTTCGGACCGCCGCGGTTCCCTTGGCCATGGCCGCCTTGATCGGGGCGGCGTATCTCTTGTTGGGGCGTCCCTATGTGCGCCGGAGCAACCGGCGCACGGCGGCGGCCGTCGCCGCGTGCGCGCTGCTTGCCGCGCTGGCCGCATCTGCATTGTACCAAGACGCGGTCGCGCAAAGCCAACCCTTGCGCGCAGTTGCCGCGGAATATGCGCGCTTGATGCGGTGGCATCTGCTCGCGTTTCTCGTGTTCTGCGGCGGGCTGGCCGTCTGTCTGCGTGTTCTCGCGTGGATACGTTGGTTTGATCAAGATCCCTCGCCCCGGAGCGTCGCCTGGTTCCTGGCGGGACTCATCGCGTTCGCGGCGTTGTTCGCATGCGCGGTCGCCATGATTCGCGGCGGTCCCGCGGGCATCGCCCAAGCGTACGCCCGCCATACCTACGAGTACGTCGGCGACATCGGCGCGGGAGGGTCGATCCAGGAACTCTTCGGGCGCTATCTTCGGCTGCGTCCCCACCTATCCATGCACGCGCGCGTCCATCCGCCCGGCCCTATCGCGCTCCTCTGGATATTCTCTTACGTGGTCGGGCGAGAACCTATGGCGCTGTCGCTGGCGACCGTCGCCTTCGGGGCGCTCGCGATAGCCCCGCTGTATTGGTGGACGCGCGAACTCACCGACAAGCGAACGGCCCTTACCTGCTGCCTCCTGTACAGCGTCATCCCCGCCATCGTCCTGTTCACCGCCACCAGCGCGGACATCCTGTTCGCGCCGTTCACGCTCCTGACCCTGTTCCTGTTCACGCGGGCGATTCAACGCGGCGCGGTCGCCTATGCGCTTGCCGCCGGGCTGGGCTACGGCGTCATGTCCCTCCTATCCTTTTCCCTCGTCGGGATCGGGGCCTATTTCGCCCTGGTCGGCCTGTGGAAGCTGCGGCGCGCGCCCACGGCGGTCGTGACGACGGCGGCGGCCACGCTGCTGGCGTTCATCGCGATTCACGCCGCGGTGCGCCTCTGGTCCGGCTTCGACATGATCGCGTGCTTCCAGGCGTGCAAGGCGCAATTCGACGCGGACCAGCGCCACCTCGATCTGATGACACCGCGATGGCCCGCGTGGACCTGGCGCATAGTCAATCCTTTGTCCTGGCTATTCTTCGCGGGGATTCCGGTGTCGGTGCTGTTCGTGAAGCGGTTGCTGCGGCCGGACCCCGCGCGCAAGGGGCTGTTCCTCGTGTGCCTGCTCACGCTGGCGGCGCTGAATCTCCTGTATCTGGCGCGCGGTGAGGGGGAGCGGTCGGCGTTGTACGTGTTTCCGTTTCTCGCGCTGCCCGCGGCGCACCTGATCGAAGCATGGGGCCGCAACGCGAAGAGCGTAACCCCTCTCGTCGCCACACTCGCCTTTCTCGCGTTTCAGTGCTGGCTGATCGAATCGTACTTCTATACGTACTGGTGACGCGCGTGCGGCCGCCGCAAGTCAGCCGTTCTCTTGCCCGTTCGACCCGTTGACGGAGAAGTCCCAGAGCTCCACAGTCGAGAAATCCCGCTCCTGTTCGTTGATCATGCCCATGTGCTCGTAAAGCTTCCAGGCGAGGTTGGTGTCGATCACGACGTAGTTCGCAATTTGCAGGCCGGTCAGCGCGATGAGAAGCGCATGCGCTTTTTTCTGGCCGCACGAAAGCACGATAACCCCGCCTGGTGTGGCCCGGTGCAGGTCGGCGCACTGCGTCAGGTCCTCCGGCCACAACGAGAGCACCCGCGCGTTTTCCGCGCCGATTTCCGGATGCGCCGGGTGGTCGAGTCTCGGTATCTTGCTGTCCTCCGTGAAGATGTGACTGGCGACGTCGCCGGAAGCATGGAAACGCTCGCGGAAGTATTCGACCTGTTTATCGAGGGCGAGGTCGCTCAAGTGCACGAACCCGGCGGTCTTATCGAGGCTGCTCAGGCCCGTAAGCAGGAAATCCTGTTCGAGAATCGTGCCGAATTGCCCGGGATCCGTACCGCGGCGCAACCAACGCTCGCTGAGATACGCCTCGGCCTGGGCGGTGGTCGGGAAGATCGGTTTGTCGCCGTACAGGTATCGGTACCCTGGGTCCGACTTGCAGAAGTTCTGCAGCACCTCCCGCGTCATGTCCAGGCGCCTCCGCTCGCTCTCGAACATCTCCTTGCCGATAATCGCCGGCACGCGGATAAGATGCACCCGCATGTCTTCCTGGTGTCGGAACGCCTGCACAAGCCGCTGTGCGTTGACCGCGGACGAGGACACCCACGATCTTCGCGCCCGTTCAATATCAGGGTCACAGTCTATCCAGAACAACCCCGACAACGCGTTGAATTCGATGCGCTCCGGCGGGCAGTCCAACAATGCCTCATCGTCGCATTCGCCAAACTGGGTGCAAACCATCTGGACGGCGTATCCCCAGTTGACGCCGATGCGCACACAGTTCTGCGTCGTGAGCAACACCTTGAGTTCCTGTTGGAGCAGTCGCGCGCCGTGAATGCCCACGCGCGTAATGCGCGGGAACCCCTTCTTTCGTTCCTCATCCTCGGACGATTCCTCGGCCGGATTGGTGTCCCCCGCCGTGACAATGACCCGCTTGAGCCCCGCGCCGCGCTGGTTCAGCGCCTCGCGCAATCGCCTGCCGATCTTGTCGAAGGTCACATAGCGGTAAAGCGCCTCCCGGAGATCGTTGGGCGGCAAAACACGGCGAATCTCCCGCACAAAGCCGCTCTCCTTCGCCTCGGCGAGGCGCCGCGAAACCGTAGCCACCGACACGCCGTGCAATTGCGCGATGTCGTTATAATTCATCCGCTCGACGAATGCCTGCTGCGCCATGACCAGCGCTTCCAGCTTGGAATCCATAATCGCGAACACTCCCGTAATCAGGCGGACCGCCGCTCACTGAGCAGGGCGACTGCTTCCCGATGCAGCCGTCGTTCCTCTTCAAGCAGCAGCGACGGCATCACATCCCGTTCGTACCCAAATGCCGCGGACATATCCCTCATCGCCAACGTTGCACGCATGGCGTACAGCGCCCCGCGACTGCGATAACAGTACGACCCCGTCTCCAGCGCGTCGTTCTCGCACAAGGTCTCCAGGCAACCCCGGTGCGCCTTCCTGTCGTATTCACGGATGGCCTGGTTCAGCAACCTGTCCTCAAAAGGCAGCACGCTCGAGCATACCCGAATCGGCGCCTCGTCCTCCGCGAGATAATACGGCGCGGCAGGGCCCCTGCCCTTCTTGTGAACCGGGCACGGCATCCGCAATGTTCCGAACGCCTTTCGTAACAGCGACAACTGGTATCGGCTATAACCATCAGCCAATTCAATCGCGCTTCGTGACCGCTTCGATTCCCGGGGATGCCGACAAGCTAGTCCATAAAGCACCGACGCCGTCAGCGGGCCCTTCTCCACCAACCACGCCAGGAACAGGAGCGCCGAATGCGGCACGTCCACTCGCTCGCTCGGCTCGGCAAGACCCAGTGTTCCGTTGTCCAGGTCCAGCATCAGCGGTCCGACGCAATGCCTCGTACAATCTCGTGTCCGTCTGCCTGCCATGGCCGGTCCTCCATCCCTCCACCACCGCCCGTTCGCCTGCCTTGGCATCAGCATACTCGATTTCCGGGGTCTTGTCAATAGGTAATCTTCTGCGGAGAGAAATACTCATGCGCGTCACGACAGGTAGTTTCAACCAGGAGCGGTGGGCTACGGCAGGCAAGAGCGCCTTTTTATGCAATCATATTGGTCAAATCAATCCACACAACTTGACAAAAATCTGCCATCTATTTTCATCCACTGCTGGCATGTTTCACATCAGATTATGACGATGTTAATCAATCGTTAGGCGCCCGTTAGGTGCAAAATCCTGTGCTATCACCCATTGTGAAGCCGCCAAAAGAAAGGAGGTCATCCCGCGAGATGAAGTCCTCGCGAATCACGGCAAGGGAAAGTATCGGGCGCGACTCAGCGACGATACGGTTGACAGGCGGCGGCAACCGCGGCGTCCGGGAAGCGCCGACATAAAGGAGGCAGGCATCATGGTATGGGACCCTGAGACACATCAGAAGATCGTCGAGCACTTCTGGAAACTCTACGAGCACCTGCTCGAGATTCATATGCAACTTCCCGACTTGCTCAATGACCTGAATTACACCGTCAGGAAGATCAACGCGCTCCTCAAGGAGGCGGACACCATTGTAAACCACATGCGCCGTATCGACAAGTCCAACAGCATAAAATCGAGGCCGCCGGAGAACACGGCAACCTCGCCTCGGAAGAAGCGCCCCCCACGCCAGAAGCGCACAACGCCCGCGAACCCTGCGCGGCTGGTGATTCTTCAGCCGACCGGAGCCGGACCGCGAGACGGCTTCCACCTGGTCATCGACGGCGGACCGATCGTTCGCCTCACGAAGACAGTGGGACTATTTCTGGACATCTTGCTCGATGGGAAAGGCGTGAGTAGCGACGATTGCCTTCCCTGGAAGTCGCATCACGAGATCAAGCGGCGGCTGGAAGACCTGACCGGTACTTCCGGCGGCCCGACTTGGATTCGGCGTCTGGTGCATCGCTTGCGGGACAACCTTGAGGACGGGGGCTACGCTCCCGGGTTGGTGCAGGCCTCCGAGGCTCATGTGCGATTCCGCCAGAAATATAGCTGTTAGGCATAAGTGATACGATCACATGATCGCGCCCCGGCGCGCTCATTCAGGGACCGCCGCCTCCGCGCGCGTCCCCTTCTGGCTGTCCATACGGCGTAGCGCATGGTGCATAGCGCCTCCCGGTTCAGGTAGAATGCCCCTACGCATTCACGCCAACGCGGAAGGGGAATCGTTATGTCGAAGAAGTTGAAGGTAGGTGTAATCGGACTCGCAGGGATCGCCAAGACCCATTTCCCGGGGTGGCGCCAGAGCCCGCATACCGAAATCGTCGCCCTTGCCGACGTGGACAAGCAGGTCCTCCGACAGAAGGGCGACGAACTCGGAATAGACCGCCTGTACCAGGACCCGCTTGACCTGATCCGCTGCAAGGACATCGATATCGTCGATATCTGCACGCCGAACGCCTGCCACGCGCCGTTGACCGTCGCGGCGCTCCAGACCGGCAAGCATGTCCTGTGCGAGAAACCACTCGCCCCCACGCCGAAGGACATCCGACGGATGATCGCCGCCCGCGACAAGAGCGGCAAACTCCTCATGACTGCGCAGCATTTCCGGTTCCAGAGCAGCGCGCAGGCGCTGAAGAAAGTCATCGACAAGGGAACGCTCGGCGAGGTCTACCACGCCCGCAGCTGGATGCTGCGCCGCAGCGGCGCGCCGACCCGACCCGGCTTTATCCAGAAGAAGCACAGCGGCGGCGGCCCCTGCATCGACATCGGCGTGCACATTCTCGACTTGACGCTCTGGATGCTCGGCCATCCGCGACCGGTGGCCGTCTCCGGTGTAACGCAGCGGCGGCTCTCGAAGCAGCCCGGATGCTACAGCGACTGGGGCGGCCCGATTCCGAAAAGCTGGGACGTTGAAGAGTTCGCCGCGGCGATGGTGCGCTTCGCGAACGGCGCCACGCTCGTGCTCGAAGTCGCCTGGCTGCTGCATCACAAGACGACAAGCGAAGACATGCAGATGTGGCTGTACGGCGAAAAGGGCGGAGCGCACTGGCCCGACAACGAGATTCTGACCACGGACTACAAGGCGAAGCAGCACAGCAACACCCAAGTCCTCAGCACGTCTGGCATCGAGCCCCACGCCCTTGAATGCATGGCGTTCGCGGAGGCGGTCGTCGAGGGCAAGCCCTCGCCCGTTCCCGCCGAACACTCCCTGGATGTGATCACGATTCTCGACGGCCTGTATCGAAGCGCCGCGAGCGGCAAGGAAGTGCGTCTCGCCTGACGGGCGGCGACAACCGGTTCATTGCGCGGACGCGCGCTTGGCCACGACATTGCGGACAACGGTCATGAACGGACAAGAGCGGGAAACGGGGCCGGAAATCTCGGCGTTAATCACGTGCTACTTCGAGGAGAAGACCATCGACGAGTTTCACGCGAAACTCTCGGCGGCCCTCGAAGCTTCGGGCCGTTCCTACGAGATCATTCTCGTGAACGACGGCAGCACGGACCGCACGTTCGATAAGTTAAGGGCCATCTTCGATCGCGATCCGCATGTGACGTGTATCATCGACATGTTCAAGAACGCGGGGCAGCCCGCCGCCGTCACCGCCGCGATATGCGAGGCCCACGGCGCCGTGATGCTGTCGATGGACAGTGATCTGCAGCTTGACCCCGCTGACCTCCCGATCCTCCTCGCCGAATACGACAAGGGCTATGACGTGGTCAGCGGCTACCGGAAAGACCGCAAGGATTCCCTCTTGCGCCAATGGCCGTCGGTGCTGGCCAACATCATCATGCGCAAGGCCTCCGGCACCAAGTTCCGCGATTTCGGCTGCACGTTCAAACTCTACAACGGCAAGCTGATTCGCGCGTTCTCCTTCGGCCCCTTGAACGTGTTCAACCCCGTCACGGCCATTGCCGCAAGCGCGCGCTGCAAGGAGGTGCCCGTCGCGCACGCCCCGCGCAAGCACGGCAAGTCCGGCTGGACCTTCAAGAAGCTCTGGAACTACCAGATGGATCAAATGGTGATCATGACGGAGAAGCCGTTCCAGTACCTCGGTATCGGCGCCCTGGCGCTCGCGGCCCTGTTCATGCTTCGCGTCATCGGCGGGTGGTTCACGCCCTTCCAGGTGCTGCGCGAGGTCACGCCCGGTCTGCTCCTGAACGCCCTTATGATTGCCTTCCTCGTGTTGCTCGGCTGCCTGTGCATGATCGGCGAATTCACGATCCGCAGCTTCCGCGCAAGCCGCAACGTGCCCAAATACATCGTGCGCGAGCGCATCCGCCGCGATCCGCCCACAAGCTGAATCGCCGCGTTCGCGGCCCTTATCCGGCGCCTGCCGCTTCCTGCAATTCCCGTGTCAGGGCGCAGACGTCGCGGACCGCATCTAGCGGCAGTTCGCTGTAGACCGGCAGGCACAGCACCCGTTCGGCGGCGCGCTCCGCCACCGGGAGCAGTTCCGGCCGCGCCGAGGGAAGTTCCCGATAGCAGGGGTAGCGGCTGCACAGCGGGTGGAAATACTTGCGCGGCTCGATGTTGGCCCACAGCATGCACCGGTGCAAGTCGTCCCGGGACATCCCGAACGCTGCCGGGTCCACAAAAATAGGGAAGTAGGCGTAGTTTTGTTCGAGGTCTGCGGGCTCGGACGGCAGCGTAATGCCCGGCACCTCGCCAAGCCCGTCGCGATAGACCTGGGCAATGGCGCGTCGCGCGGCGATCTCGCGATCCACCTGTTCGAGGTGCAGCAGACCGAAGGCCGCCTGAAACTCGTTCATCTTCCCATTGATGCCCGGCACTGCAACCGTCTCGGCATCCACGATCCCGAAGTTCTTGAGCAGGTCCACCTCCCGCTTGCGCGCCGCGTCGGGCACGACGAGGGCCCCGCCCTCGATGGTCGAGAACAGCTTCGTTGCGTGGAAACTGAGCATGGCCGCGTCGCCATAGGCCGCAAGCGCGCGGCCGCGAAACCGTGCGCCAAACGTATGCGCCGCATCGTAGAGCACGCGGATCCCTCGCCGGTCGGCGATGCCTTGAATCGCGTCCACGTCGCAGGGGATGCCGTAGACGTGGACCGGCAGGATGGCCCTCGTTTCCGGCGTGATCGCCGCCTCGATACGCCCAGGGTCCAGGTTGAGCGTGACGGGATCGATGTCGCAGAACACCGGGCGCAACCCCATCCACGTCAGCGCGTGCGCCGTTGCCGGAAACGTAAACGGCGTCGTCACGACCTCGCCCCCCTCGATCTTGAGAAGCCGCAGCGCCGCGAGCAGCGCAATGGTCCCGTTGCAGAACAGACTGAGGTGCGGCGCGCCCAAGTACTCGGCGAGGCGGCCCTCCAACTCCCCGTGCAGTCGCCCCGCGTTTGTGAGCCAGCGTCGTTCCCAAATGCCCGCGACGTGCGCTTGAAACGATTCGAGTGAAGGCATCGCGGGCCGCGTCACGTATACCCGCTCGGGACGCGCATGCGCGCGGGCGATCTCCTCGTACGCCTTGGGCAAGCCGCGCTCCATAGAACATGACCCTCCGTCAATGTGTCGTAACCGCGGGAAAAACGGGAAACGCAACCCGGACAGCGCTGCTGGAGACTTCCCCATGGTCTTGTTCGGGCATCTCGTTCGTATCATAGGTGTGCGGACGCGAGCGTTCAACCCGCATGGCGCGCGGGAGTGTCCCCCATTCCCCGGCCATGCTATGCTGCCCGTCAACTCATGAGGTGATTCGCTATGTCCGCATCCATACGCATCGGAAACGCGCCCTGTTCATGGGGCAGTCTCGAATTTGAAGGCATGGAAGGCAAGGGAATCGGTTATGCCCAAATGCTCGATGAACTCGCCGAAACCGGATACGCCGGCACGGAACTCGGCGACTGGGGCTATATGCCTACGGTGCCGGGCGCCCTGCGCGCGGAACTCGAACGCCGTTCCCTCACCATGCTCGGCGCGTTCGTGCCCGTCGCATTGAAACATAAGGAGCGCCACGCGCCGGGGACCGCCGTCGCCGTCCGCACGGCCCGCCTCCTCGCCGCCGTCGCCGCGCCCGACTATGCCCCGTGCCTGGTTCTTGCGGACGAGAACGGGACCGTGCCGGCGCGCACACAGAACGCGGGCCGCGTCACGGCGGACCTCGCATTAAGCGCGGACGAATGGGCGGTCTTCGCGGCGGGCGCGGAAGAGGTCGCGCGCGCCGTGCGCGACGATACCGGGCTCCGCACCGTGTTCCATCATCATTGCGCGGGTTACGTCGAGACGCCGGACGAAATCGCCGCACTGATGCGCCGCACCGACCCGGAACTTCTCGGTCTGGTCTTTGACACGGGTCATTACGCGCTCGGGACCGGATCACCCGCGACGGACGCCGTGCTCGAAGGTCTGGACCGCTTCGCGGATCGTATCTGGTACATGCACTACAAGGACTGCGCGCCGGAAGTCGCCGCGCGTGTGCGCGAACAGAGATTGGACTACTTCGAGGCGGTAGCCCAAGGCGTGTTCTGTGAACTCGGGCAAGGCTGCTGCGATTTCGCCCGCGGCAGCGCGTGGCTGCGCGACCGCGCCTACGATGGCTGGATTTGCGTCGAGCAGGACGTGCTCCCCGGCATGGGCGCGCCCCGCGACAGCGCCCGCCGCAACCGCGAATTTCTGCGTGGCCTCGGCCTGTAAGCGCGGCCCCGCCTACCCTCCGGCCTTCTCCGCCAGTTCGCCGAAGCGGTGCACCACGGCCAGCGCGGGATCAAGCGGCACTTGCGCGTGTTTCGTGCCCGGCGGCGTCGAGATAATCGGTGCCGGGTGCAGTTTCCGCCCTTCGAATTGCGGCAGCCACCGCGCCTCCGCCTCGAGCATCTCGCCGACCATGTCGCGCACCTGCTTGAGCGTCAGGCACGCGCTCGTGAGCGGGTCCACGGCGCAAGCGGCCATCGCGAGTTCGGGGTCGCCCGTAATCGCCGCCTCGACGGCCAACCCTTGCGTATTCACGTTCAGCATGTTCAAGGCGGCACATTGTGGCGGGAGATCTCCCACGACCGTCGGGTGCAGGCCCATCTTGTCCGCGAACACGGGGGTTTCCGCGCAGCAGCCTACGGGCAGGTTCGTGATGTAGTGGTCGTTCCGCACGTTGCCCTGGAACTTGAAGGTCTTCCCCGACTCGAGCGCCTCGAGAATGTACGAGCAATACTCGACGCTTCGTTTGTCGATCTTCGTCGGTTCCGACGCGAGCATGTCGACGTTCTCGAGCTTGTCCGCGATAAGGCGGCACCACTTGTAATACGCGCCGCTTTCGCCCCCGAAGGAGGGCTCGTCGCAGTAGAGATCGAGCGCATACTTGCTGCTGCGGAACCACGGCAGATACTCCGACAGATGCCCCGTGCTCTCCGTCATGAAATAGCCCATGTGCCGCATCGTTTCGATGCGCACCTTTTCGTTGATGTAGTACTCGGGTTGTTCGCACCGCTCCTTGAACAGGGGGTAGAGGTCCTTGCCGCGGTGCTCCAGGCGAAGAAACCAGCCCATGTGGTTGATTCCCGCCGCGAGATAATCGATCTCGTCCTTCGGTACGCCGACGTAGCCCGAGATCAAATCGAGCGTCGTCTGCACCCCGTGGCACAACCCCACGAATTTCGTCTCCGGCACTTTCCCCAGCGCCCAGCACACCGTCGCCATCGGGTTCACGTAATTCAGCAGGTAGGCGTCCGGGCAGAGTTCCCGCATCTCGCGCGCGATGTCCATCATCACCGGCGCGGTGCGCAGCGTGCGGAAGACCCCGCCCGGCCCCAGCGTGTCCGCGATGCACTGGTCCACCCCGTGCCGCAACGGAATCTGGTAATCCATCTCGAAGGCGTCCACCCCGCCGATCTGGAGCATCACGATCACGTAATCCGCGTCTCGCAGCGCCTCGCGCCGATCGAGCGTGATGTGCGCCGTCGCGCCGATCCCGTTCTCCGCAATCACCTTGTCGGCGAACGTCTTCAACCGCTCAAGCTTGGGCCGCGTCCGGCTCATGAACCGGAACTCGCTGTTTCGCAGCGCAGGCGTCGCCACAATGTCCATGAACAACGTCTTCGCGAACACAATGCTGCCCGCGCCAATCATCGCTATCTTCGGCATCGCATGTTCCTCCTGCTGGGCGGTTGGCGTCGTTGCCGATACAACCTGCATTCCAGCGTAGACTACCACGTGCTCTGTCGATGTTTCGAGAGGCATGCCGAGGTCGGGTCGGCACACACGATGTCGCATTGCGCGTGCCGCGCCGCGTCCCTTTGGCCACTTTGGTCCCTTCGGTCCTTCTGGTCCCTCTGGTCCCTTTCATTCTCAAGTGCTTCTCTTGCCCGAGGCGCTGTGAAAGCTTGCATTCGCCTTCCCTCGAATTGCTACGATGCCCCCGTCAAACGGGGAGAACGCAATATGACCCTCTGGGCCGGCATGGAAGCGGGCGGAACGAAATTCGTGTGCGCCGTGGCCTCGGGTCCGGACACGATGCTGGCCGAGACACGCTTCCCGACGACGACGCCCGACGAGACGATTTCGCGGGCCATAGCGTTTCTCCGGGAGCAGCGGGCGGCGCACGGCGAGATCGCGGCCGTCGGCATCGCCTCCTTCGGGCCGGTGGACCCAAACCCGGCGTCGCCGACCTTCGGATACATCACCACCACGCCCAAGCCCGGCTGGGCGCATGTCGATCTCGCGGGGCCCGTGCGCGAAGCCCTGGGCGTGCCCGTGGCATTCGACACCGACGTCAACGGCGCCGCCTTGGCCGAGGCGCGTTGGGGCGCCGCGCGGGGACTCGATACGTTCGTCTATCTGACGGTGGGGACGGGTATTGGCGGCGGGGCCATGGTAAACGGCAAACTGCTGCACGGCCTGATGCATCCCGAGATGGGCCACGTCTTTGTGCCCCACGACCGCGCGCGCGACCCGTTCCCCGGCATATGCCCGTATCACGCGGACTGTCTCGAGGGACTTGCCTCGGGGCCGGCCCTCGAGGCGCGCTGCGGGCGTCCCGCGGACACCCTTCCTCCCGAGCATCCCGCCTGGGAACTCGAGGCGGACTATCTCGCCCACGGTCTTGTGCCGCAGATATACATACTCTCCCCGCAACGCATCATCCTCGGCGGCGGGGTCATGGATCAGGCCCACCTGCTGCCGCGTATCCGCGAACGCGTCCTGCGCCTCCTCAACAACTACATCCGGCAACCGACACTTATGGAAGACATTGACGGATTCCTCGTGTCCCCCGGGCTGGGCAACCGCGCGGGGGTGCTCGGCGCCATCGCGCTCGCGCAGGAAGCCACTCTGGGATAGATCACGGCCACTTCGCGCCCCGGCTCAGACATGACGGGCGGCCCGATCCATCGTTCCCGATGGGGCCGGACCGCCCGTTGTTATCGCTGTTGTCGCGTCACCCTAAAGGGCGATGACCTATGCCAGTCCCGGGCAGAAACCATCCTCCGTGCCCTCGTCCGGGCAGTAGTGGTAGCCGGGGAAGTTGTAGAACTGGATTACCCGCAACAACTCGGTCAAGGCTATCTGCCAGTTGTGCGGCGCGTAGTCGCTCGCGTGCGGGCAGCAATCCTGGTCCGCGTCCGGCCCTGGCACGTACCCGTCTTCCGTGCTCGACGGGTCGTCCGCACAGTGGAAACCGCCCGAGTTGTAGAACTGGATTACCCGCAGCAACTCGGTCAACTCGATCAGGTTGTTCTGTGACTGGTCCGCCGTGTGGTACTCGCTGAAGCACGGGTCGCCTTCGCCTTCACCTTCACCCTCACCTTCGCCCTCACCCTCACCCTCACCTTCGCCCTCGCCTTCCCCTTCACCTTCACCCTCACCCTCGCCTTCACCCTCGCCTTCGCCTTCGCCCTCGCCCTCGCCCTCGCCTTCGCCTTCGCCCTCGCCTTCACCTTCACCTTCACCTTCACCTTCACCCTCGCCTTCCCCTTCGCCCTCGCCTTCAGCCCCCGGACCCGTCGAAACCACCACGTCCACCGACGCCCAGCAGGAAATCAACTGTTCCGGCAACGGCAACTGGCTGATGATCTCGCCCGCCGGAACCGTCTCGCTCGATTCCTCCGTCACTGTGCCCAGCACCAGCAGCGCCGCGTCAAGCACCGCCTCCGCCGCCTCCACCGTCAGCCCGACAAGGTCCGG
>JAKQEQ010000195.1 GCA_029556545.1 Candidatus Hydrogenedentota bacterium | reverse complement strand
GCGACGGCGGGGCGGGGGCGAAGGGTGGCGACGGGGCTCTGGGGGCGCCGGGCGGCGCGGGGGCCGGAATACCGACCAAGACAGGGGGCGACCAAGGAATTATTGAACGAGATGTAAGCAAGGCGGCCGACGGCGGCGTTGGCGGGCGCGGCGGTAAGGGAGGCAACGGGGGAGGGTGCCTGGTGCTTGCCGCGAAGGGGCTGCTCGAAATCGGTCCGGGTGTTGACCTGGATATTTCGGCGGGTGCACCCGAGGCCGGACAGGCCGGTGCGCGTCTTGGGGGCGTTGGCGGCGCGGGCGGTCACGGCACGCCGGGCACGCTGAAGTTGCACGCGTCGGTCGTTCGGGTGGACCAGACGGGGGCTCCTCCTCGGATTCTGGCCAACAACAGCGCCGATGCGAGCATAGACGCCAACGGTCAAGTCACGTTCGTCTGTAATATGAGTCCGTTCGCGGTCAGCCTCCAGATACCGGAACTGACGAATCCAACGACGCTCTTGGCGACGACGGTGAACGACCCGTTGTTGAAGGGGACGAATCCGATACTGAACGGCATGGCGAGTCCGGTAATCCCACAGGTGGTGAATGGGCCGCGCGTGCAGGGTTATCCGATCCCGGGCTACTTCAACCAGCAGCAGGTTCTGGAGGCCGCGGCGCAACAAACGGTCAAGAACGTGCGCCTTATTCGTCTGGCGGCATTCGATTCCGTGTTCAACGGATTCGATCAGGTCTTGCTGGTAAACGATAATGAGATTGACCTAACGCGGGTATGGGTGCGTGCGGGATCGTTCCCGGCCCGACGCATCAACGGCACGGGCAATCTGAATGCGGGTCAGACGTGGACGACGACCGTGCCGACAGGTTTCCCAATTGAATTGATTGTGAACGACACCTTGCCGGGCGAGGGGGAAGGCGAGGGCGAGGGCGAAGGGGAAGGCGAGGGTGAAGGTGAAGGGGAAGGAGAAGGCGAGGGCGAAGAGCCGTTCATCGATTTTTGTCTTGCGTTCTACCTTGTCGCGAATAACCCGCTGTTCGGCGAACTGGACCCTGAATATCAGCCGCTGATCGATATGCTGCAACCGGACGTGGCCGACCTGAACGGTTCTTTCTACGTCGATCTTACGGACGGCGATAACGCCGTGATCGACATTCGCGGCAATGGGATCAAGGACGCCGCGAACGAACTTGGACTTCTGCAACGGGTGCTGAACGACCCGGCGTTTGACAACGGCGTGATCAGCCACGATGTCGCCATGGCCGCGTGGGAACACAACTACAACCAATTGGTGAACGTCAACATCGGGCCGGACCTCGCGCCCGCGCTGGACCTGCTTGCGGCGGGGCTCGCGGAACTGCTGGTGGGCTTTGTGACCCTGGGCGACGGCGGCTTCGAGCGGGTTTCGGAGACGATTGTCGAAGGAAACGGCTCGTTCGGGTTTGTCGCCGGGCTGTTCAATCTCATCAACGACGCGCTGATCGGTGAGTTGGGGAACGGTTTCGCCGATCCGAATCTTGACCCGGCGACATTCATCTTCCTTGATATGTTTACCGTGAACAGCGATGCGGACGGCGACACGTGGTCGAATCGGGAGGAATATCTCTACTTCCGGCCGAATGCGTGTCCTTCCTACGACTTGGGCAAGGAGAGTTCGCCGACGATTCGTTATCGCCTCGCGGCGCTCGACCCCACTATCTTCCCGGTCGGCGGTGATGAAGGGGAGGAGGACCCGTTCGTGGACTTCTGCCTCTCGTTCTACGCCGTGGTGAACAACCCGCTGCTCGGCGACCTGGACCCCGAGTACCAGGTGTTCGTCAACATGCTCCAGCCGAATGTCGCCGATATCAACGGGTCGTTCTTCATCGATATCACCGACTCCGAGAATCTCGTTGTCGAGATTCTCGGGAACGGCATCAAGGACGCCGCCAATGAACTCGGGCTGTTGCAGCGGATTCTGAGCGATGAGTCGTTCGATAACGGCGTGCTGGACCACGCGACGGTCATGGCCGCGTGGGAGCACAATTACAACCAGTTGGTGAACGTGAACATCGGCCCGGAGCTGGGACCGGCTTTGAACGTGCTGGCCGCGGGTCTTGCGGAGATACTCGTCGGTTACGTTACGTTGGGCGACGGCGCCTATGAGCGGGTGTCGGAAACGGTGGCCCAGGGAACGGGGTCCTTCGGATTCGTCGCTGGGCTGTTTAATCTGCTCAACGATGCACTCACTGAAGAACTGGGCACAGGTTTCGCCGACCCCGACCTTGACATTGCGGACTTCATCCCCCTGTCACAACTGACGGCGCTGGAGGACGCCGATGGCGACGGGTTCTCGAATATCGAGGAGTACAACGCCTTCTGGCCGAATCGCTGCCCGGAGTATGAGGCGGTAACAACGGCGAAAGCTGAGGCTATCCGTTACAAGGTTGCCGCGTTGGACCCCGCTATCTATCCTGGTATGAGTGGCGAGGGTGAAGGTGAAGGTGAAGGTGAAGGCGAGGGTGAGGGCGAGGGTGAGGGTGAGGGTGAGGGCGAGGGCGAGGGTGGTGAGGGTGAGGGTGAAGGCGAAGGGGAAGGGGACCCTTGTTTCAGTGAATATCACACGACGGACCAGAATGGCGACAACCGGATCGAACTGATTGAACTGTTGCGCGTGATCCAATTCTATAACTCGAATGGGTTCCACTGCGCGGACGATCCCGGCGACACGGAAGACGGCTATGTGCCGGGGCCGGGCGCGAACCATACCTGCTGTCCTCATGCCGCCGACACCAACAGCAACTGGCGAATCGATCTCACCGGGCTGTTGCGCGTGATCCAGTTCTACCAATACGGCGGCTACCACTACTGCCCGGGCGAGGGCACGGAGGACGGGTTCTGCCCTGGGGCGGCGATATAGGGCTTGGCGCCGTACTTCCTTGCCACGACGCCATCGTTGATTTCGATGGGGCGTACCCGATGGCGTTTGCCGCAAACCATGCCGGAATCTTGTCCGGTCTGCATGTGTTATACACGAGGTCAGCGATCGGGCGGCTCTTCCCCTGTGTTGAGTCCGTGAGAAAGTAGAATTCTCAGTATTGGCTGTTTGCGCAGAGATGCCTCAAGGATCGTAGCAGAATTATAGCTCAGGCCTATATTATTTTACTCTAGGGTGGATTAGGAGTTGCGCGATCGTGAATGTCGTAAATGCGCACGTGATGCGCTAACAATGAGGAATCGAAATGATTGTTCGCGGTATTTGTATTGTGTGCCTGGTCTTCGGCGTCGTCTGCGCTGAAGCGATCGAAATCTGCGATGAGGACGCGGCCTATTCTCAACCGCCCGCGCCGACTACGACCCTGCCCGGCTACAGCGATGCGTCCGACAACATGCTGCGGGCATACGACAACTTCTCCGGTCTGACCGAACCTGTCGTCGGGCTGGTGTGGTGGGGCGGGGGAATCAATATGGCCCCATGCACCCGCGCCACGGACAACTTTGAAGTGGGATTCTACAACGACAACGGCGCGCAGCCGGGATCGCTGGTGGCCTCGGAGACATTCTCGCCGGTGGCCGTCGCGACCGGCACGGACGTCGGCTTCGGTGAGCTGCTCCGTTACGAGGTGACGTTCGCCGAGCCCGTCGACCTTGCCGCGGGCTGGGTAAGCGTGTTTGGCGTTGGCGACCTGTCCGGCTGTTTCTTCTATTGGGCAAACGGCGTCGGCGGGGACAATCTTGCCTACTCGAGCGGCGTCGGCGGGATCGCGACGGACTTCGCTTTCTGTCTGCTGACAAGCCTGCCCGGCGATCCGTGCGTCAACGCACACCACGTCGCGGACCAGAATACGAACGGCGTGATCGAGTTGACGGAATTATTGCGGGTAATCCAGTTCTACAATTCGGGCGGGCTCCATTGCGCGGACGACCCGGGCGAGACGGAAGACGGCTATGTAACCGGTTCCGGCGTAAATCAGGCGTGTTGTCCTCACGACAGCGATTACGCGCCGTCCGGTCCGGACTGGCAGATCGGGCTGACGGAACTACTCCGACTCGTCCAGTTCTTCAACTCCGACGGCTACCATTCCTGTCCTGATGAGGGCACGGAGGACAGGTTCTGTCCGGGTTTCGCGAAGTAGTCTGAGGGCGGGAGTGCGCTGCATTCGAGTACGAGTACGACACGGGACACGGTCCGCGCCGGGCCGTTGTGTGGATGTGTTCCCCGTTATCGTATAGGCCAGCGCTCGATATCGAGGCCCGTGCCGGGAACGACGGGAACCGATGTTCCCGTCAGGCCGAGCACGGCTTGCGCGTGCCGCGCCAGGTGGCCGCGCAGGTCGTGGGCATACTCGTGGAGGATGCCTTCCCCGAGTTCCTCGAAGTCGCCGCAGCGATATAGCGCGCGGGCCAATAGTAATTCGCGAATCGAGCGGTCGCGGTCGAGGTCTGGGTTCGCGAGGTTTGCCCGTTGCCGCGCGGTCTCGATGTCGCGGCAGGCGTGGCCGCTCATTTCGGGCTTCCGCAGCAGCGCGACAAGGCCGCGCGCGGCCTCGGGCCGCCCGAGCGTCTCCGCCGCAATCGCAATCGCGCGGTGGTGCGAGAACTCGCTGGTTGCATCAAGCGCGCGTGCTTTGTCTAGGATGACTTCGAGCGCCTTTGGGGAACCCGTGCGCGCCAGCGCGATGATCAGGCTGTCGAGGCGGCTCAAACTGCCGCCGAACTGCCCCATGCCGGTGAACGACCAGCCTTGGTCCCAGGGTTGCTCCGCGACGGCGCGCAAAAGGGTCTCCGCGCCGGTCGGGTCGTCCAGCATCGCCAGGATGTGCGCGTAGACCAGCCGCGCGGCGTCGTATTCCGCCGCCTGATACGCGCCGCGCAGCAGCGGCAACGCCTCGGCGGGCTGCGCCAAGAGCACTGCGACGCCGCGATAGTCGTCCGCCACGCTCTCGACGGCCGCCCAGACCGTGTCCAGTGGGAGTGGGTACGAGTCGTGGTCGGTCAGAACGGATTCGGGCACGTTACCTTTCTCGATGAGATGCCGCTGTAATGCCTTTACATCAATGGCGCGCGGCGGCACGCCCCCTTTCGCGGCCATCGCGGCGGCGCAGCCCGCGGCGTAGCCCTGGTTCTGGATATCGCCCTGCATGCGCAGGATCGGCATGGCGTCGCGGTGCGCGCTGATCCCGAGCCCGGTAACGAGAATGCCTTCGAGTCCCTTCGGCAGCAGCGCGCGATACGGCGTGTTCGCGATGACCTCCTCCTTGTCGGGCATTTCGAGCGCGAACAGCGCGTGCACGGTGAACCCATGCGAGTCGAAGTTGCTGCGCGAGAGACCAATCGTGTCGGGATAGGTGCGGCGATTGGCGAGGTCCAGCGGGGAGACGACGAAGTCGCCCACAATGCGGCGCCGCTCCCGCGAGTCCACGAGCACGCCGAGATCGAAGGCGTCCCGGTACTTCTCCCGTCCCGAGACCAGCGTGCGCCAGAAATCCACCGTATCCGCGTCGTCGGTGAGGGTGTAGTCCGTATTGGTGTAATTCGCGCCGGGCCTGCGCGGCGGCATGCCCGTGCCCTGAACGCCGACGTGGTCATCGGTCGTGGTCATGCCGGCCGCGCCGGCGGCGACTGCGATATCGGAGTTGCCGGTGGCGTCAATCACAACGTCGGCCAGCACCGCGCCGCGACCGTCCGGCGTGGCGACGACCACGCCCCGGAGCGTGCCGCCCTCGACGATTGCGCCGCAGCCGATGGCGCCGAACCAGATGTCCGCGCCGGCCTTGCGCAGTTCGCGCCGATACCACTCCATCTTCCACTCGACATTCCACGAGGACCGCGCCGGCTGTTCCTGGCCGCCGAGCGCGGCGACGCCGTGGTCGACTTCGTCCGTGAATCCCTTCAGATAGCCGTAGTAGTAGCTGCCGATGAGCCCCAGCGTACCGACGCCGCCCAGGCTGTGCTGGTACTCGATGACGAGCGTGCGCGCGCCCTGACGCGCCGCGGCGATGCCCGCGGGCGCGCCGCCCGTGCCGCCACCCACCACCACCACGTCGTAACGGGCCAGTACCGGGAGTCCGCGTTCCTCGGAAGAAACGGTGGGCAGGCCCGAGGAGATGGGCCGCGGGCCGACGAGCGTCTCGCGCACGTCGCCGGGTGCGGCGTCCTCGACCGACGCGCCGCGCACGCGGGCGCGGTCCGGCGCGGGCAAGTTCGACGCTTCAGCGGCGACGCGCCGGCCAAGTCGCTGCCCGACGCGAAGAAAGGTCAACGGCCGCAGCAGGCGCTCGGCGGCTTCGCGGGACACGTCCGCGCACCCGCCGAGGACATACAGCCGATCGACGTCGGTCGGGCGGAACACGTCGAGATCAAGCGACTCGGCGTCGATGGCCGGCCCCTCATGCTTCGAGCGCGCACGCATCGTGTCCGGCGGTATCTGGAAAAGCGATTCCGACGCTATCAACAATTCGGGACCCCAGGTCAGGTCACGCGCAACCTGCTCTGCGGCGGCGAACGACGCGAAGGCGCCGTCCGCCATCGGAATACGCAACGTATACTCGTGCGCCTGCCGCAGGTTGTGGCCGCCCCAGCCGCCTTGTTGCAGTTGCACGGGCGCTGGCAGCACGCGGCAATCCGCCACACCCGGCCCCGGCTGTGCTGCGGGCGATTCCCCGATGACCACGCGCCGAAACTCGCGATCGCCCGCGGGATAGGCCGAGAACGCCGCGCCGGCCATGCGCGCGACGGCGGCGCGGGGCGTCGCGTCGATGATGTACTTCGCGCGCACCGCTTGGCGGCCCGAGCGATTTGCCATGACCACGCCCGCGGGTTGCCCGGCCTCATCGCGCAGCACGTCCGTGACGAAACATCCGTACAGGAAGCCGACGCCCTCCGCAATAAGCGCCTGCTCGAGCGTGCGCTTGACCTGCATCGGCATCGGGGGGATGGGCGCGTCCGTCGCGGCGCGAAGGTGCCCGCCGGTATTTTGCGGCTCGATCACAATCTCGCCGAGCAGCATGCGCCCAACGTGATCCGGTTTCCTCACCGACACGCGCACATACCGCGCGCGGCCCGCGGCCTCGACGGTGACGGCCAGCGGCGCGTCCTCGAAATTGCCCGCCGTGCGCGATTCATTTGCGGCTGTGACCGGGCTTCCCCATTGTCTGCCGTCCACGCTGAGGGCGACCGAGACCTTGGCGACCTCGAACGAAGCGAGGCGCTGGAAAGCGAGGACGTGCACGCGGTCCACCTCGGTTTCCTGTCCGAGATCGGCGATGATCGTCACGTCGCCGTCGTACTGCACGCTCTGGCTGCCTGCGTTGTTTGCCTTGTCGTCCGCGAGCATCGACGGCGGGTCCGTGTCCTTATGCGACGCCGCGGAGGGGAGATCGGTCGTGTACGAAAACGGCAGGCTGTTCCCTGCTTGAATGGGCGGCTTCGGCGGCGCGAACAAGGTCTGCTCGAAGGGTGACTGAGGCGTTTCGCCTTCCTCCAGCCAGAGTCGATAAGTGGCGCAAACATCGTCGCCGAGGTACGTGCGGGGCGCCGCCAGGAACACACGCGCACCGCCGCGGGCCGCCTCGACAGCCGCGCCGACGGCCCCGAGCGAACCGCCTGCGACTACAATGTCAACATCGTGGCTCACGGGAATCTCGCGGGCCGTCTCGCGCACCAAGTCGCTTGCGCTTGAGGCGGCGTGTAGAAGCAGGCTCAGTATGAGAATGGCGGCGGTGTTTCGTGACGGGTCCTTCATCATCAAGCTCCCTGTTTGCGGCGGTTGTACTTTGCCGGCGGCCTTCCCCGCCACCCTCGGGACTTACTTTCGCTCTGGGGAAGCGGCAAGCAATTTGGGCTTCGGTTTGGGCGTCGCAAGCTGGTTTTGTAGGCGGAGGATGGCGCGGGCGGCCTGGCGCGCTTCATTCGAGTTTGGCGAGGCGTCCATGATGCTCTGATAAACATCGAGCGCCGCGTACAAGTCGCCCGAGGCGCGATACATATTCCCGAGTTGCAGGCGCACACCCAGGTTGTTGGGCTGCAACTCGAGCGCGTGAAGATAGTTGGCTTCCGCCTCGGCATACAGGCCCATGTGCCGGTAGATGCTTGCCATGTCGGCGTACACGGACGCATTCTGCGGCGTGATTGCGGCAAGATGTTCGTACTGCGCGGCGGCCGCGGCGTAATCCCCCATGCGCCGGTAATACTGCGCCATTGCGCGGCGCGCATCCGGCGAATCCGGCGCGGCTTCGACCCACGCCTGAAGCACCTGCTGTTGTTCGGCGCGCATGCCCAGTTCCTGGTACATATTGGCCAGCACCGGGAACGAAGGCAGGCTGCCGCCGCTGAGGCTTTCGAAGAGGCGCAGTTCCGCCAGGGCCTCCGCATTGAGCCCCATACGTTCGTACGCGCGCGCAAGCAAGTAGTGCGGCATTCCATCGTTGGGCATTGCCGCGGCCCACTCCTGGTAGACGCGCATTTCGTCCTCCGTCAAACCAAGGGTCTGGTGCATCTGGGCCAACGCCCGATAGGCCTGACGATTCCGGGGATCCAGTTCCAGACTTCGGGCGAGCATTCCCGCCGCCCCTTCGAAGTCGCCCACCGCCAGCGCGTTCTTCGCGCGGTTGAGCAATTGCTGCGCCCGTTGCGCGCTGCGTCCCGGTTCCTCGCCTTCGCGGCCCGCACGTTCATGACGTGCGCCGTTGCGCCTTCGTTCGACGTGTGTCGCGTCGGTCCCGCCCGCGGCCGGCATCTCCGGCGCCCGCGCCGCTTCGGCGGAAGCCGCTTCGGCCATCATCGCCTCGATAGCCTGCGCCACGAGCCTTTCGCCGAAGGCGGCGTCGCCCTCGCTCGTCTCTTGTGGTTGCGTTTCGGCGTCGATTGGGGTTTGTTCGGGGATCGTGTCGGACGGAGACTCCCCAGTGGATGCGATGGACGGAACGGTCGGCGACGCCGCTTGATTTTCAGCTGCCAACCGCCACAGGCGCGCGGTCTGCACCGCGGCCAGCGCCCCAAGCAGTACGATGGCGAGAATCGCGGCGGCCCAGCGCATACCGCCTCCTTATTTGAGAATCTTGCGGCCTTCCGAGGACTTGATGCCGGAAATGACGCGCTCGAAGCCTTGCTCATTCGAACACGCCGAGATGGCTTCGTCCCGGGAGACGAGGCCCGACTGATATAGCTTCACGGCATATTCGTCGAAGGTCGTCATGTCGCCGTCCACTTCGATGATGCCGTGCAGCTTGTCGATGTCGCCGTCGAGGATGGCGTCGCGCACGATCGGACGCCCCCCAAGGAGAATCTCGACAATCGGGATGCGCCCTCCGCCGACGCGCTTCACGAGGCGTTGGCAGACGACCCCCTGGAGCGTGTAGGCGAGTTCCTGGCGGATGAGGTCGCGCTCGTTTTGCGGGAAGTAGCTGATGATGCGGTTGATGGTGTCCACCGACGTGGTCGTGTGCAGCGTGCTGAATACGAGGTGGCCGGTTTCCGCGGCGCTCAGGCCCGCTCGGATCGTCTCCATATCGCGCATCTCACCCACGAGGATCACGTCCGGGTCTTCGCGCAGCGCCCCGCGCAGCGCGTTGGCGAAACTGTACGTGTCCCGGCCGACCTGCCGCTGTGAAATCACGCTCTTCTTGTCCGTGTATACGTATTCGATGGGATCCTCGATGGTGATAATGTGCGCGTACCGCGTCTGGTTGATGAAGTCCACCATCGCCGCCAGCGTGGTGGACTTGCCGCTGCCGGTGATGCCGCAGACGAGGAAGAGGCCGCGGTGCCGGTTGCACACGTCGCGCACCACGAGCGGCAGGTTGAGCGCCTCGAACGGGAGCGGTTCCTCCGGGATCAGTCGGATGGCGATGGCAATGGCCCCCGTCTTGATATAGCCGCTGCAGCGCAGGTAGCCGATTCCCGCCGCGTGGTACTGGAAACTCATCTCCTTCTCCGACATCAGCGCTTCGAGTTCCGCCTCGCCGCCCAGTTGCAGCAGGAACTCCTTCATGTCGCCTGCCGAAAGGACCGGCATGTGGTCGAGCGGGAAGAGGTCGTTGTCCACCCGAATGTACGGCTTGGTGCCGGCGCGCAGGTGCAGGTCCGACGCCTTGCGCTTTTCCATCTCCTCGATGAGAACGTTGATGTTCAGGCTGTGCTTGACATACTCGACGGTTTCGAGGCTCCACGTCTGCGACCGCATCGAGTGGACCGCGAAATCCTGAACCATCTTGTCGAGCGGCACCAGCATCGGCAGTTGCCGCCACTCGAAGGGCGGCGCCTGGAGAGTGCAGGAACCGTTCTCGAACTTCACGCGCCCCCCCAAACGCGACTCCTCCATCGCCGCCACCACCTCGTCCTGCGTCACGCCTTCGCGGAGGTCGAAGACGATGCGCATGTTGTCCACGCGCTTCGAGAGGTCATTGGCCCGGACGCGGATTTGGCACCCATCGGTTTTATAGACTGCCTCGCGGGGTAAGCCCACTTTGCGGATTAATTCGCTGAGGCCAATGCGAAAAACGTCCAGAATCGTGTTGTTTGCCCGACTTCCGATGAACATGCTTCACCTATGAATCCCGTTCTGCCATACACCCCACTGCGCCCAACTCGAAGTCTAGCACGCAGTCCGTGTACCAGTCAAAGAAAAGCTTTATGAACCGTAACACACGGTCTCAGAAAGCTCGGAATGCGGCTGAGTTACGTGACGGAACACAATGTGGCGACAACGGGGGACTTGACAAATGCACCGTTTACTTTCTAGCGTCCTGCCGGAACAGGGGAGTCTGGCCCGCCGTGGATGCGCTTGAGGTCAAACGAGGTATCAAGCTCATGCGCGGGTTGCCGGCATTGCCGCATCTCGCGCGTGAGACGGCCCGCTGTGTCCCCGGAAGGCCGGCGGACCTCGAGGAACTCGCCGCCATCGCCTCGTTCGACGCCGATGTATCGCGATTCCTGCTGCGGCAGGCGCCGCAGGCGCGCACCGTGCGCGACGCGGTCTTTCAACTGGGCGCCGAGACGCTGGGCCGCATCGTCTTCACCCGTTCGATCCCGGCAATGTTTTCCGCCGCACCCGAGTCAGGCTTCGACTGCGACCTGTTCTGGCGGCACGCGCGGCTGGCCGCGGAATACGCCGTGGCGATTGGAGAGCATTGCGCCGGTGAATACGTGTCCGTCGCCTATGTGGCGACCTTACTGCACAACGTGGGCAAGCTGGCGCTCGATGCGGTTGCGCCCGAGGTCTATGCTCGCGTGCGAAACGCCGCGATCGCGGAGGGTCGCGGGCTCATCGAGGCCGAACGGCGGGAACTCGGGGTCGATCACACGCTGGCGGGTAAGTGGCTCCTGGAGAACTGGGGCCTGCATGAACTCTATGTGGCGGCGGCGTGGCTGCACCATCACCCGGCGGGCGCATTGGACGAAACGCACTATCCCACGCGGCTCATCGACCTCGTGCAACTGGCCGCGGACGCTGCGCGCCGCACCCTCGAAGCCGAAGACGGCGCGGAAAGCGCCGCGCAGGCCGACCCGGTGTTGCTCAAACGGCTGGGACTCTCCGAGGAATCATTGCGCGAGGCGCTCAATCGCCAGACCGCAAACACCGCAGTCCCGACCATGGCCGACTTGTCGCGCCCGGTTTTCACGTCGTCGCCGGTTGCGGACGCGCAGCATCGCCTCGAACGCCGCCTCGAACGTCTCGGCCTGCTCGAACGCCTCCATACGCAACTGGCAGACGCCCGGCACGTTGCCGAAGTCCTCAATGCGCTCGGGCCGCACGTCCGGGAAGCGTTTCACGTGCCGTCCGGCATGTGCTGCGCGGTTGACCTCGATCTGGCGTGCCTCGAGGGGCGCTGGTGGGCCGACGCGCAGGGGCCGCTGACGCCGCTCGCGCTACCGTTGCATGCACCGGTGAATGCCACGCCCGAGCAACTTGACGCCGCTCTGCCCGCCGCGCTCGATGCGGTCGCCGAGGATGCGCCTGACGGCGTGCTGCGCGGCACGTCCCTCGGCGAATTGGTGCGGCGTCCGGGCTTTCTTGTCGCGCCGATGACGGCGGACGGCCGCCACATGGGCCAGTTGCTCCTCGACACCACCGACGCGCCGGGCGGGTTTACGGAGGAAGACTTCGCGGACCTGCGCCTCTTCGCGCGGGCCGCCGGGGCCGCCCTCGCGCGGCTGCGCAAGGTCCAAGCGCTCGAGCGACGCACGGAGGAAATGGCCGATGCGGTGCTTGAGCGGGAGGCGGAGTTTCAACGACGCCTGCGTCGCGAGCGACTCGCGGGCATCGCCGCCCTGGCCGCCGGCGCCGCCCATGAAATCAATAATCCCCTGGCTGTTATCTCCGGGCGTGCCCAGATGATGCTGAACCGGACCCACTCCGCCGACGACACGCGCGGCCTCGAAACCATCATCGAGCAAAGCCGGCGCGCCAGTAGAATCTTGACGGACCTCATGCAGTTCGCGCGGCCCCCGGAACCCCGTCTCGAACCGTCCGTCATCAGCTTTATTCTGCGGCAGGTCGCGGCGACGCTCCGCGACCGCCTCGATCGCCAGGGGATTCGGGTCATCGAGGAATACGGCGACCACTTGCCACGTGTGCGCCTCGACCGTAGACGTATCGAACAGGTCTTTCTCCATCTCATTGTGAACGCGGAACAGGCCATGACCGGGAAGGGCGGCGAACTCGCCATTCGCGCGCGGCCCAGCGCCGATCGGCGACAGGTGTGCATCGAGATAGCCGACACCGGTCCCGGTGTGCCGCCTGAACTGCGCACCCGCATCTTCGAACCCTTCTTCACGACTCGACCCCAGGGCGAAGGCACGGGACTTGGCCTTGCCGTGTGCCACGGGATCATCGAGAGTCACGGCGGCGCCATCGATGTGAGTGATGCGCCCGGACAGGGCGCGGTGTTCCGGGTTATTCTGCCGGCGGCCATCGATCTGGCGCCCGCGGCGGCGAAACCCGCGCCCGTTCCGTCGGCCGGCAGACCCGTCGCGGGGCGTGCCGATCACGCCGCTTCCGAAGCGGTCGCCCCCCTTGCGCCATCCGCGCCGCCGCCCTCGCGTCCGGCCCGTTCCGCCGCCCGCCTCACCCCGTCCCAATCCGGACCCATCCGCGAGCATCGCCGCCCGGCCCCGGCGGAACCGCGCTTCGATGCCTCGTCGCCGTCATCCGCCGCGGTTATTGCCCGGCCCGCGACCGAGCCCCGTTCCATTCTCGTCATCGACGACGATGTCGACCTGCGCGAAGTGCTCAAGGAGATATTTCAGGGGCGCGGCTACCGCGCGTTGGCCGCCTCCGACGGCGTCGAAGCGCAGGCGCTGCTTGCGGGCCACCGCGTCGACCTCGTCGTGCTCGATATACGCATGCCGCGGCAGGACGGCATCGCGCTCCTGCGCCACATCCGCGAACACGACCCCGGCCTGCCTATCATCGTCGTGACTGCCCTCGCCACCGACGATGAAATCCAAGAGGCCACGGAACTCGGCATCCGCGCCTGCCTCCACAAGCCCTTCGAACTCAAGCGCCTACTCACCGAAATCGAGGACGCCCTCCGGTCCCGCCACGCCGCCTGACGCGGCGAGGCAACCGGTGCCGTTACCAGGGTTTTCGTTCGGATCGTCCGATCCGGGCGACCTGTCCAACGCAACCGGTCTGACCGCCCAGTCCGTACCCGTGCAGCGGTCCAGAAAATCGACACGCCAGAGCGCCGTGTGGTATGATGTTTTTCTTCCGCGCCCGTAGCTCAGTTGGATAGAGCACCAGCCTCCGGAGCTGGGTGTCGCGCGTTCGAGTCGCGCCGGGCGCGCCATTCTTTTTCCCCGCCATGCGTTGCCAGATTTCGGGCACACTCAACGTCGCATGGTAGCTGCTCTTGCGTCGGGGCGTTCGATTCGTCTTTAGCGCCCGCTGGGAGTCCCCGGACAGAAACCATCCTCGGTAGCTTCGTCGGGGCACCAATAGTATCCGCCGGAATTGTAGAACTGGATAAGGCGAAGCAATTCCGTCAGGGTGATCGTCCAGTCCGGACCGCTGGGCGCGTAGTCGCCGGCATGTGGCGCGCACGAATAGTCCCCGCCCGGTCCCGGTACATAACCGTCTTCCGTGCTCGATGGGTCGGTGGCGCAGTGGAACCCTCCCGAGTTGTAGAACTGGATGACCCGCAACAATTCGGTCAGACTAATCTGGTTGTTGCCGTCTTGGTCTGCCGTGTGCTGCGCGGGCGCCTGACCTTCGCCTT
>JAKQEQ010000149.1 GCA_029556545.1 Candidatus Hydrogenedentota bacterium | reverse complement strand
TGGAGTGCTGGAGCTTGCTCCAGCTTTCCCGTCCAGCAAGCTAGCTTGCCGGACAAGAGCGCAAGCAAGCTTGCGCAGTCCACATGCGTCGCGCATTTTCATCCTCTGCGGGAGAAACCACCGGTTTCATGACAACTCGTAATCGTGATTGGACCTCTTGAACCAAGGCATTCGCGCTCCCGCGGCGCCGATTGGGCGGCCAGAGACACGCCCCGCCTCACCGCAGCACGCGATTGCGAACACGGTTATAGGTAGTCCAGAACTTCCGCAGGCGGTCCGTGACGCGCGGGTCGAGCGTTTCGGGTGAATACGCCGTCACCACGTATAATTGTGTGAGTTCCCGCGCCTCTTCGCGGAGGGTCCTCAATGCCTCGGGCAAGGCGTTGATGAACTCGAACGGCGTCTGGCCCTCCTTGCGTGGCGCGCCAAGGTCGTAGGCCAGCGCGCACAGCGCTTCGTAGGCGTAGGCGACATGGTCCGCCACGCCCATGCGCGCGCTTGCGACAGGGTCCCCCATCAGGTTGCGATACTTCACGCAGGTTGCGATATTCCGGCTAATGCGCACTCGCCGCGCGCCTCCCGGGAGCCGCGGCACCCGCAACAAAAACTGGATCAGCCGGTCCACCGCGTCGAAGAAGCGCCGGACGAAGCGCGGATAACGGTCGCGGCGGCGGGCAATACGCGCGGCAAGCCCGCCGATGCCGCGAAGCGCGCCGTAGGCCAGAAAAACGCCGAAAAGCGCGAGCACGCCCTCGCCGAGGCGGTCGACGAAGCGGGCGGTCCGCGTCACCAGCGCGTCGGGCAGCGTCGCGGGATCGACGAGCCGTAGCGTGACCTGATCGCGCGCCCACGGATCGGTCTGATGGCTATCAACATGGGCTACGGGCGGCAACTCGGGCAAGGGCATCTGGAGCGCCCCAGCGAGGACCAGAACGATCATCACCACACCCAGCCCGACCCAGAACGGTCCGATGCCGGCGGGAATCCGAATATTGCGCGTCTGGAAATAGGCGCGAAGCCCGCCCAGGCTCGTCAGCATCAGCAGCATCAAAGCCGCCGCGCAGTAAACGCCCATGTAAAACATGCCCGCGCGGACCCACCGTTCGCCGCCGTGGCGCACCACCGGCAAACCGATGGCAAATATGAACAGTACCGGCACGGAAACGAGCAATATCGATATGCCGGGATGCCGCTTTGGCAGGCGCTTGACCGGCGCAATGGGCGCGGGCGGCAGCTTGGGTTTTTCCACCGTGTGGTCCGTGGACGGGTCGAAGGGCTCGATCCCGTACAGGGGTCCCGTGGCGGCCTCCTCTGCCGTATCGTATCCCCAGCGACGGTCCTTCGTCGCCGGGAGCGGCTCGCGCCGCATCGCGCGCTGCACCCGCAGCGCGGTGCCGCGCAAGATGCCGATGTCGCCCGCCGTGAGGTTCTCGTCCACGCAGCATTCGTGGGTCAGCCGGTTGACCAGCCACCAGATAAGAGCCACGAGCACCATATTGAAGCCCGAAGCCAGCCAAGGATTGTCATTCATAAAGTTGCGACTCACCGACCCGACGCCGAACATGCTCGTGGTGGCCAGGGTATACATGCCCACCGAGCCCGCGAGCGTCACGATGTAAAGGATGGACTCGTTCGAGCCGTCGCGGGCGATCAGACGGTTCAACGCCACGACGCCCAGCACAAAGAAGAAGGCGACCACCCGCAAATTGCTGTCATGCACCGCCGTATACACGTATCGCACGTCGAGCAGAAAGAAGATAACCGAATACACCATGATCAAGATCATCAACGGCGTAAGCCCGTCAATAAGCAAGTCCGTGACGGTACGCCCCACCGGGCGCGGTCCCCGTGCGCCTGCGCCGCCGAGCGAGGCAAAATCGGTGCGGGTCGCCGCGCGCTTTCTGCGCTGCGCGGTTACCGGCGCCGCGACCAGCGAGGCGAAATCGGTGCGGGCGGGCGGTTCATCGTCCGATCTTTGCGGGGGACAGCTCATGCAGGCTCCATTCATGCTCGATGTGGAAGACGTGGATATCGTGGGCCGCCAGCAGCGCCGCGGCCTCCTTGTACGCATCGAGGTCCTTGATCACGAACACGGTCACATTGAACCCCGACAGTTTCATGGCCGCAAACGCCAGCGCCAATTCCCCCGTCACCAACGGGACCACAGGCAGCAGCGCGGCGTCGCGCGGCAGGCGCCGAAACTCATTCACGAGCAACTGATGCGCGTCGAGGCCGTGTCCCGGCAGAACGCGCGCCAGGTTCTCGGCGATCTTGCGCGCCTGGAGCGGTCCGCGGACCGTCGGCACGGTAAGCGGGTTGATCCGCGTGGATTCATCTTCCTCCCCCGCGCGCATTTCGGCCTCCAAGCGGGAAAGCGCGCCGCGGGCCTCCACCTCGTAGCGCGCCACCTCCGCCGCATCGACGGCGTTGGTGATAAGCCCCACCTGCTCACCCGACATCTGCAGGAGATACGCAATCGAAGCCGCCGTCGTGACGGCGAGTTCCATGCGCTCTTCCTTGGCTGCCGGCTTGTAGCTGTCATCGTGCAGGTCGAGCATGAGCGTGCCGCCGTAAACCTGGGTCGGCTCGAAGGTCTTCACCTGCAACGCTCCCGTGCGCGCGGTGGCTTTCCAGTGAATCGTATTGAGCGGGTCGCCGGGAACATACTCGCGGATGCCATGAATGCGCGTCGGGTCCTGGTAAACCCGGTTTGCGATGCGGACCGGCCCCTGCGGACGCTTCGCCGAGATGTTGAAGGTATCGATGTACGCGATGGTCGGCAGGACAGTCACGTAATCCTGGCGCTCACCGGTCCGAAACCGCTTCTGCAGACCAAAAAGGTCGCCCGATTCCATCAAGAGCGGTCCGATGCGGTGGTAGCCCCGGCGCGGGCAGCGCAGTCGGTACCGCAAGGTCACCGAGCGGCCCGGCATAAGCACGGCCAGTTGGGCGTGAGCGCCCTCGCGTGGAAAATCGGCGGGATAACTGTCCTCGAAATAAATCCAGGGTATTGGGAACCCGCGGCGGTTTGTCACCGTCACAGCGACTTCGGTATCATCCCCTTGTTGCAGCATGGTTTGCGAAAGGGTTCGCTCGCAGTCGAGCCCGGCCAGCCATATGCGGGACGAGACCTGCGCTAGAACGACGAGAAACAAGAATGCATACAGCGCAAAGGCCATGTACGGACTCCGGACCAGATGCGCTGTTGCAAGCGCTGCGGCGGCCAAGGTAAACCAGAACGCGTTTCGCATGGTCTCAGCATAGCATGGAATCGCCCCGGCGGTGCGGGGCAGGGAGATGGCGCACGGGGAAAACGGGTGGATATCGTGTGATTCGGCGGACAAGATCCGCAGAGATACTGGCTTTTTTCGAGGTTTGGTGCGATAATTGCCACGAGGTAGAATGGTGTGCGCTCCCGCCGGGCGGCGGGGCGTGTAAAGGTATGTTAGCATGAAGTGTGCCTGCCCACGGGGGTGGGGAGGCCGGAAAACCTATGCTAACGCTGCAATAGCGCCGCGCACTTCAACGCGGCGACTGTAAGGAGGTCGACATGAGTATCATTTCTTCCAGAAGGAGGGGGAGCAGCGCGTGGAAGAATCTGCTTCCTCTAGTGGCGTGTTGCTTGTTGGTGTCGCTGACGGCGTCCGGGGAAATCGTCGGCGAACCAGCCTGCCCGGCGTGGAATACCTTCGTCGCTGAAGGCTGGCCGCTATCCACGGCGCTCGGGCAACCCGATTTCAACGCCTTGGACATCAACAGCAACGCCATGACCGACAAACTCGAGATGGCGCCGCTCGAGGCCGTTCTCTGCAATGAGGCACTGCCACACCATGGGGCCGTCCGCGCGCTGTATCAGGCCAACTTGGCGACCCTGCGCGCGGAACCGGAATACGCCACGCTCCTGCAGCCCTTCGAGAACGCCCTGGTGGTCCTCACGTTGGTCGATCAGTATACGTCGGACCGGATCAAGCATGTCCTGGACCTCCAAGGAGATTACCCCACCTTCACCTTGGGCAAGATGGCGAACGAGCCCTTTTCCTGGTCCGGCGACTATGACAACGACGGCAGCGTCAACTACTGCGAATATCAGCGCGTCCTCGCGGAAGGCATGGGGCGTATCCAATATGCCGAATATGTGACCAACCCCGCCGAGCCCGGTCAGCCGGGATGCAACCCCTTCCGCGTGCCCGACTATTGCGCTATTGTGGACAGTATCGCGAGCAACGGCCTGCTACGGTCCCTCTTGGACGCGGAAGACGCCTTGTTGTTGAACAAGCTGTTCTGCAAAGGGTCGGACGCCTATTGCGCCGCGAACCCCGGCGCCGCGTGGTGCCCGGTCAATCCACCCGAGCCGTCGCCGGACATCAACGGCGGCATCGACGAGGTCGCGCAACTGCCCATAGGCAACGGCATGCTCGATGTCGAGTACGAACTTGGGCTGATTCGGGCGGTGCTACAGAACCCAAGTTTCGACCTCTCGAGCGGAACCGCGCCCGGACAGGTGCGGCCCGGCATCTCCTACGGCCTCATCACGCAAGGGCTGCACGTAAACCGGACGCGCCTCTATGCCGACCTCGGACCGGACATCGTGGCGCTTCTTGAAGCCTTCGGCCTTGCCTATCTTGGTGAAGGTCTCGTCGACCTGATGTCGAGTTACTTGATTCTCGGCGATGACCTGTCCGCAGCTTCCGTGATTTTCCTGTTCGGCCTTGTCGGTGAATACGCGGCAAACCCCACGCCCGACCCGGCCACTTTCGTGAATTTGCCGACCTATTTCGCCTGGTTTGGCGACGCGGACGGCGACGGTTACTGCAACCGACTTGAATACGACGCTTTCTTCGACCCGGACAACCCGATCCAGTACGTGATTGCCGCGCTGGACCCAACCATTGTACCGCCGGGTTCCAGCGAATGTCCGGACCAAGCGTATGACTTCAACGTCCGCTACATCTACAAGCCCGAGAACCGGCACGTCTACCACACGACGCTGGTGCCCGGCACCGGAGACGGCTGTCAGGTCTACGCGAAGAACCACTACATCGGCAAGATGGAGCGCGTTTACATTCCCGGCGACGTGGTGACCATCCGTTCCGCGGAAGAAAACCAATGGTTGCTCGATCAGGGTTTGGTGCCAGACACGCGTATCATCGGCCTGCACGACCCCGACCTGGATAACGAGAATTGGGAGTGGTACAGCGGCGAGCCGGTAACGTACACAAACTGGCGCTCCGGCGAGCCGAGCAAGCCGGACGAGCCGTGGGCGGAAATCCGCACCGACGGTTTCTGGAACGATGACGACAACACCCGGTTCGGCATCATCGAGTTCCTGCCACCCTGCGATGAAGCCTACTACGACCTCAATGAAAACGGCATACCGGACGAATGGGAAGACAATGATGGCGACGGCTTCCCGGATGGATTCCTGCCGGACGGCACGCCGATAACATGCCTCGCCGCCGAAGGTGAAGGCGAAGGTGAAGGCGAAGGCGAAGGTGAAGGCGAAGGTGAAGGCGAAGGTGAAGGCGAGGGCGAAGGTGAAGGTGAAGGTGAAGGTGAGCCGCCGCCGAGCTACGCGCTTAACGCCTACGTTTCAGGGAATACGGCCCCCGCATCTGTAACCGTGGAGCCGCCTAGCAGTCCATCGCTTCCAACAGGACAATTCTACGAGGGCACGGATGTCGTTCTTACGGCCGTGTACGATTCCTTGGTCGATGAGTTTGTTGGCTGGAGGCGCAACGGCAATCCCGCCGGCTCGTTGAATCCCATGGAATTTACCACGAGAAATTTCAACACCACCTTTATAGCCCTTTTTGAGCCTGTGCCGGCCGAAGGTGAAGGCGAAGGTGAAGGCGAAGGTGAAGGCGAAGGCGAAGGCGAGGGCGAGGGAGAGGGCGAGGGCGAGGGCGAAGGCGAGGGTGAAGGTGAAGGCGAGGGTGAAGGCGAGGGCGAGGGCGAGGGCGAAGGCCAGGATTGTGAGAGCGAGTGGCATACGGCGGACCAGAGCCTCAACAACCTCATCGAGTTGACGGAATTGCTGCGCGTCATCCAGTTCTACAACTCAGGCGGGTTCCATTGCGCGATTCCGGCTTCGAGCACCGAAGACGGTTACGCGCCCGGACTGGTCGGCAGCAATAGTTGCTGCCCCCACGCCAGCGACTATGCGCCGCAGGACTGGAAGATCGCGCTCACCGAGTTGCTGCGTATCATCCAGTTCTACAACTCGGGCGGGTATCACTATTGTCCCGGCGAGGGCACGGAGGACGGGTTCTGCCCTGGCCCGGCATAAACCAAAGGCGCAGGGCGCAACACGGGAACGATAACGAGTAAAGGCGGCCCGGCCCCATCCGAGACGAGGGGCCGGGTCGCCTGCCTTGTTCAGAAACCTGAAAGCGCGCGGGCATCGGCCAACCCTGCGGCAGGTATGTCGCGCCGGAATACGGCCCGACCGCCATGCTGTTTTCTTGCATGGCATCGTAATCGCCGCAATACAAGGGCCGGGCCTGCATGCTTACCGAACAACAGGTACACGAGTTTTGGGACAAGGGCTATCTGCGCATACCCCGGGCCTTCTCCCCGGAGGAAATGGACGCCATCGAGCGGGACCTGGATTTCCTGCTGGACCAATGGGCGGAGACCAGTATGGGCTGGACCGGCCCCTGGCGCAGGGTGTACATGGACGCCGACACCGAGAAACGGTCCCAGTTGACCCACCTACACGATCTGCATTTCTATTCTGAGGCGTGGCGCCGCGCCGTAACCCAGGACGCACTGACCGAGGCCATGGCCGACCTGATCGGGCCGAACGTCGAACTCCATCACACCACCCTGCACATTAAGCCGCCTGAGACCGGCCATCCCTTTCCCCTGCATCAGGACAACGCCTTCTACGAACACGTCAACGACAAATACATCGACGTGCTGGTCCACCTTGATGACACTCGCCACGAAAACGGGGAAATCCGGTTCCTCGAGGGTTCGCATAAGCGCGGCTATCTTCCCCACGTGACGGAGACCCCGGAAGGCCCCTGCTCCCCCCACCTGCCCACGGACCAGTACCGTATCGAGGATACCGTGCCCGTGCCCGCCAAACGCGGGGACGTCGTCTGCTTTAACGTGCTCACGGCGCACGGGAGCCACATCAACCGGACCGACAAGATGCGCCGCCTCGTCCGCGTCGGCTATCGCGACCCGCAAAACCGCCAGATTTCCGGGCAGAGCTTCGGACGCCCCGGCATCATGGTGCGCGGCTTGCGCGCACGCAACGGCAAGGATAAGCCGTTCAGTACGGAGGAGTAAAGCCCCACGCCGGAGGGTTCCGCCACGAACTGGTCTCCCCAAGGGGTCTGAAGCCGGCGGCTATTGCGCCACGCGTACCGGCTGCACCCAGGCGATTTCAGAGTCCCCTTCACGCACGGGATTCTCCTGAGGCTTGGAACTGATCACCTTGGCGCGCACGTAAATCTCATCGCCCGCGAAGGTGTACACCGCCGGGTTCTCGGTGGTCTCATGGAGCACCACGCCGATGTCGTCACTGTAAACGCGCGAGGCGGTGTCGGGCGTTTCACCCTCGGCGCTCTTGAACTCGGTCGAATCCGGATTGAACCCCTTCCGCGTGCCGATAAACTGCGTCGTATAGGTCACGCCAGGCTCCGCCGCAATCTTCACATGCAGGGACTTGTCGTCTGATCGGACCTCGTCGAGCGTCACGCCGGTGCTCGCATAGAAATCGCCCCGCTCGATAGCCCCGATCAAGGTATCCACTTCGAGCCGGTCCGCCCGCACCATGATCCACCCCCGCCCCGGGTTGACGGACTTCATGCCCCACTCGAAGTACTCGTGGCTGTCGTCCGTCGCGAAACCGTAAAGGATGAACGCGGGCTCCCGCGACATGCGCAACGCCAGGATCACGTCCCAGTGACGGTCATTGTCGGGCATACCGCGGCTTTCACTGCCCCACTGCCGCACGCCCGGGTGGCCATTGTAGATTTCGAAGAAGCGCAGCCGCCGCGCGGCCAGCATTTCTTCGGTCGTAATGCCGTCGGACCAGTTCAGATGATTGACGTGCGCGATCATGGGCACACCGTATTGTTCGCGCTGCGCATGCACGGTGTCCAGGTACTGGTTCAGCAGTTCAATCACCTCGCCGGTCCTGCCGGAGATGCGCTCGCGCAGGTTCAGCCCGTTAACATGCGGCGCGCCGCCCAGTGACGTGATTTCCTCGGCCTGCACCAGCAGGTACTTGCCGGGTTCATTGAAATGGACGCTGAGTTCCTCATGCGTCTTCAGCCGCATGCGGCGGTTCTCACCTTCCGATTGAATATCCAGCCAATCGTCTCCAAACCGCTCGCGAATCATCTCGACCCGCTCCGGGCTCAACTTGGTGTCCGGCACAATCGAGATATGCCGATCTCCCTCCTGCAGCACGTTGTGATCGCTGAAACATACAAAATGGTAGCCCCGATCCTTGTACCACGCGGCGATCAGGTCCGGCGACATATCGCCGTCGCTCCAGAGGCTGTGGACGTGGGTAACCCCCTTGTACCATTGCGGCGCGTCCGGGTCCGCCGCCGCGGCCGTAAGCGCCAGAACCGGCGCAATAAGTAGGCCCAAGTGTCGCATGTCGAGAAATTCCTTTCAACTGTTCAAGGGACTGATTTTCCGATCTCTTCCCAGTGAAAACAAGGCAGCAAGCCCGAAAATGCCGCGCGCCATCCGAGTCATCCATCGCTACCGCTTGAGGATGCCGCCGCGTCCCTGGCTGAGGAAAATGCCCTTCAGGTTCATCCGCAGTTCCTCGGCGTTGTCCGAGGCGTACTCGGCTTCCTGCTCGCTGATCAGACCCTGCTCGACAAGTTGGACGAGGCTCATGTTGAAGGTCTGCATCCCGTCTTCCTTGCCGCCCGCGATGGCGTTCGGAATCTGCTTGAGCGCGCTTTCGCGGATGAGCTGGGCGATGGCGGGGGTCATGAACATGACCTCGATGGCGGGCACGCGGCCCGTCCCCTCGAGATTCGGGAGCAACCGCTGCGCCATAATTGCGCGCAATTGCAGGGCAAGCTGCGATCGCACCTGCTGGTGCTGGTCCGGCGGGAACAGGTCGAGGATGCGGTCGATGGTCAGCATGGCGTTGGTGGTGTGCAGCGTGCTGAAGACGAGATGGCCCGTTTCCGACGCCGAGATGCACGCCTGAAACGTCTCGGTGTCGCGCATCTCACCGATGAGGATGACGTCCGGGTCCTCGCGCATGAGCGCGCGCAGCGCCGTCTTGAAGTCCCGGGTATCAATGGCCACCTCGCGCTGGATTACGCTGCTCTTCTTGTCCTCGTGCAAGAACTCGATTGGGTCCTCAAGGGTGACAATATGCACCGACTGCGTCCGGTTGATGATGTCGATAATCCCGGCGAGCGTGGTGGATTTGCCGCTGCCGGTGGTGCCCGTCACGAGGATCAGCCCGCGCCGCATGGCGGCGATCCGCTCGATGGCGGGCATGGGCAGGTGCAGCTTCGCGAGGTCGGGCGCCTTGCCCTTGACGTGGCGCATGATGATCGCCACGCTGCCTCGCTGCTTGAGACAATTCACGCGGAAACGCCCGATCCCCGACACGCTGATGGCCAGGTCGGCGTCGCCCGTCTCAAGGAAGCGCGTCTTCTGCTCCGGCGTCATGATCTCGTCGAGATAGCCCAGCATGTGCTCCTGGGTGAGCGGTGTCTCGCCCGCGAAGCGGATTTCGCCGTCAATGCGGACTACGGGCGGTCGGGGCACCTTCAGATGGATATCCGAAGCCCCCTTCTTCACCGCGTATGACAGAATCTTGTGCAGCGTGAGCTGCCGGCCCGTGGGCCGCCTGCGTGTGTCCTGTTCCGGCGCGTTCATGCCGGCGCCCTCCCGTTTTGCGTGTTGCTCTGGCCAGTCCCGGCATCATATCATATTCTTGCGGCCATCCTGGACGCATTGTGCGGGAGAAGGCGCGGCAAGTCCCGCCTTCAGGACAGGGAGACCGGGAATGAGCGAATCCGCTGAACTGCAACACGTCATGGCGATTCCTCTGTTGCGCGGCCTGCCGGAAGACGCCCGCGAGCAGGTGGCGCGCGTCATCCTCGACATCGCCGAGCGCTGGGACCTCGCCGACGGCGAAACGCTGATGGAGGAAGGCCATCTCGCCTTCGATTCGGGTTACGTGCTTATCGAGGGCGGTGTGGATATCGAGCGCAAGGGCCGCAACGCTACTACGTTGACCGCCCCCGCGCTTCTGGGCGAGATGTCCCAATTCAAGTTCAGCGACACCCGTACCGCGAGCGTCCGCGCGAAGGGCGACGCCTCCGTGCTTCAGTTCCAGTGGGAGGACTTTTACGAGAGGGCGCGCGAGGCGCTGTCGGAAGGCGGTTACAGCGCCCTCATGGACGCTATCGAGCGCCTGGTCTGGGACCGGTTCGGCGGCCAGCCGCTGCTCGACCTGCCGCTGTTCCGCGGCCTCGAGGCGGAATTGCGCCTCAAGGTTTGCATTGTCTTCCCCTGGATTGCCGACGCGGCGCGATTCGCCGACGGGCAAACGATCTTCGAGACGGGCGCGCGCTGTCAGTCGAAAGGACACCTGCTCATGGCTGGAACCGTGAAATTGGTCGGTTCCGACCGCTCGGAGAAGACGGTGAGCGCGCCCCACCTGATCGGCGTCATGCCGAAACATGAGCCCGCGCTCGAGTGGACCGCCACGGCCATCGCCAAGGGGGCGGTCGAATTGCTGACGTTCTCCTGGCAGCAGTATATCGCCCGCCTTCAGAAACGTCTGACCGCGGACGAGCAGCGGCGGCTCATCGAGGCAATGAAGTCCAATGCCGCTGCGCACTTCTGGCATTGAATGGCGCGGATAGTCGCGCGCGCGGCGGCCAGACACGGAGCAAGACCATGCGACCTGTGCGCGTCTTGATTGTTTTGGCGGCGGCCTGTGCGGCCATCGATGCCGTGGCTCTCACGTTCACGCCCGCCGATGCCGCCATCAAGCCGCTCGGAAGCGACGGCGCGCTCCGGGGCGGCGACGCTATCGCCGAGTTCGTGCGCGTGTCGGAAGCGGGCGACTACCGTGTCACGGCGCGGTGCGGCGCGGTGCCGCGCGGGGAAGCCTGGCCTCGTATCGTGCTCAGCATCGATCGCACACCCTGGCGCATCGTGGCGGCGGACAGCGCCGACGCCAAGGAGTACGCCTTCGACATTACGCTGACGGCGGCGGTGCACACCGTGGGGGTCCAGGCTCTTCCAGACGAAGACCGCGCGAAGGAAACGCTCTTGGCCGTCGAATCCGTGACCATCGAACCGTTCGGTGACGCGCTGGAGGTCGAGAGAGCGACGGTAACCGCGTGGAACCAGGACGCGCAAACGCGGGAACGCCTTGCGCTTGAGCAGAGCGAGGCGGTCCTCCGCCGGACCCGCATCAGCCCCGCCGTGGTGACCGTTCTGGACCCGAAGGGCAACCCCGCGCCGGACGCCACGGTGTGGATCGAGCAGACGGCGCTCGCCTTTCTTTTCGGCGGTAACATCTGTGGTTGGGAGCAGTTTCCCGAGCACCGGCTGAACCAGGCGTACAAAGACCGCTTCGCGGCGCTGTTCAACTACGCCACGCTCCCCTTCTACTGGATGCTTTACGAACCCGAGCGTGGCAAGCCGAACTACGCCCTGACCGAAGCCATCCTCGCTTGGTGCGCCGAGCGCGGCATACAGGCGAAGGGACATACCCTCCTCTGGACCCATGAAGTCGGCATCCCGCCGTGGTCACAAGGACTGCCGCCCGAAGACGTCCAGCGCGGGCGCGTCGAGGACCTCATGCGCCGTTTCGCGGGCCGTATCCCCTATTGGGAAGTGGTCAATGAACCAGTGAACGCGCCCGGCCTCGACATCGCCGCGCCCCATGCCTGGGCGCGCGCCGCCGACCCGACCGCCAAGATCGTCGTGAACGAGTACGGCATTTTCTACGAAGGACACCCCGCTTTCTATCGTTTTCTCGAGGATGCCATCAAGAAAGGCGTCCCGTTCGACGCCGTCGGCATCCAGGCGCACGCGCCCCTGCACATGGCGTTTCCCCTGGACCGGGTACGCGCTCTACTCGACCTCTACGCCGGTCTAGGCAAGGAAATTCACATCACCGAGTTTACGCCGACCTCAAGCGGACGCAAGGTCCTCGGCGCACCCTGGCGCGACGCGTGGGACGAAGCGCAGCAGGCGGAATACGCCGAGCAGTTCTACCGGGTCTGCTTCGCCCACCCAGCCGTCGCCGCCATCAGTTGGTGGGATTTCTGCGACGTCGGCGCGTGGGCGGAGGGCGGAGGGCTGCTCCGCGCCGATTGCACGCCGAAACCGGCCTATGATCGGCTCCGCAGGCTCATCCGTGAGGAATGGTGGACCCGCCTCGAAACCGCCACCGACGGCCAGGGCCAAGTGGCTTTCGAGGGTTTCCACGGCGCGTACAAGGTGCGCGCCCGCTACGCCGGGCACGTCGCGGAAGATACGTTCCACCTCGCGCGGGACGGCGAAAACCGCTTCGTGCTGCGGCTGCAGTAGCGGGCCGGGCCACACGCGCGCGCCGCGCCAAGCGCCACCAACAATGGAGCCCCCCCCGACTGCGGACCGCGCAATCATGCGCCGCCGATGGACCGGAATCGATCTTGACAAGACAGTCCTTCTGTTCTAAGATAGCGATGTGGGGAAGGGGGAGCGTTTCCCACGATGATCTTCAACTCATATCTCGAAATGTCAGGGGGCGCATATGGCGCATCTTCGAGGCAGATGGTCACTTCCAGTAAGCGTTGCGGCGTTTTCCGCGGTCTTGTTTCTATCCTGCCCCGCTCGGGCGGCTTCCAGCGCTGGTTATGATCTCGTAACGGATGTCCTGTGCGCCGGCGGTGGCGCGTCCGTATCTTCCTCCTTTGATGCGCCGTTGGCGATAATCGGCGTTGAATTCCTGCCCCGCACCGGCGCGTCCGCTTCATTTCATGAATTCGGAGGCTTCGCACACACGGTCCCGCCTTTCACCGCCGGCACTGAAGGCGAGGGCGAAGGGGAAGGAGAGGGAGAAGGAGAGGGAGAAGGAGAGGGAGAAGGAGAGGGAGAGGGAGAGGGAGAGGGAGAAGGAGAAGGAGAAGGAGAAGGAGAAGGAGAAGGGGCGATTCACACGGCGGACCAGGATGGCAACCGCAAGATTGGCCTTTCGGAACTGCTGCGTATCATTCAGTTCTTCAACTCCGGCGGGTTCCACTGCGCCGACGACCCAGGCGCGACGGAAGACGGCTACCTTCCCGGGCCGGGCGCGAACCATGCTTGCGCGGTGCATGACAGCGACTATGCGCCGTCAGGCCCGGACTGGCAGATCAAGCTGACCGAGTTGCTGCGTGTGATTCAGTTCTTCAATTCGGGCGGCTATCACGCCTGCCCGGGCGAGGGCACGGAAGACGGATTCTGCCCGGGGCCTTGAGCCCGACAGGCTCCCCGGAAAACTACAGGAGAATAATGCGATGAAAGCGAGTTTGGGTCTGGTGTTATTGGCAATCGCAGTGGGTGGAGCGGCGCTGGCGGCGCCGGGACTGATTGCCTACCAGGGTCGCATCACGGACACGGAGGGGAACCCGGTGACAAGCGCGATTACCGTGACGTTCACCTTCTGGAGTTCCGAGTCCGGCGGCTCGCAACTGGGCGGCGGCTTCTCCGACGCGGACACGGTCACGCCTGACGCGGACGGCGTCTACAGTACTTTCATCGGCGACGACCCCTCGCTTCCGGTGCCCGCCGCAGTGTTCAGCGGCAACAACGTCTGGTTGAACGTGAATGTCAACGGGGAAAACCTCGCGCCGCGCAAGCGGGTCGGGGCGGTCGCCTACGCCCTGCAAAGCGGCAACGCGGACACGGTGGACGGCGCGCACAAGACGGACCTTGCGAACGCCTATCACACCCATACGGCGATCGACATCGAGAGCGGCGTGTTTCCCCCGTTCATGATTCCCCAGAATATCACCCTGAGTTCCTCCGCATTCGTCGACGGAGGCGCAATTCGGGCCGGCTCGATTGCCCCGGCCTACATTGACCCTGCCATCGCGCGGGACAGTGAAATACTGCCCGCCGTGCTCGCGGGCGACGGCCCCGGCAGCGGGCTCGACGCCGACACGCTGGACGGGCAGCAGGCCGCCGCGTTCGCCGCCAGTTCGCACGCGCATTCGGGCGCCGACATCACCAGCGGCATGATTCCCGAGACGGCGATCCCCATGACGATTACGCGCGACAGTGAGATCATGACCCAGGTCCTGGGAAATGACGGCGCGGGCAGTGGACTCGATGCGGACAAGCTGGACGGGCAGCAGGCCGCCGCGTTCGCCGCCAGTTCGCACAGCCACTCCGGCGCCGACATTGACACCGGAACCGTTGCGGATGCACGCATCGCGGGCACCATTGCCCGGGACAGCGAGATCATGCCGACGATATTGGCAAACGATGGACCCGGCAGCGGATTGAATGCAGACTTACTGGACGGGGAACACTCCAGTCATTTCATCACGACAAGTGGGGGCGACATATCCGGAATTGCACTGTCCGGTGGTCTGTTGCGCATAACGAGTACAGATGTTACCGGTCACGCCCTGGTGGTTGAGGCACTGGGCGCCAACGGCGTAGGCATAGAATGTAGCGCCACCGACACGGGTTCATACACTCAGTATGGCGCGAGATTCTCCGCGGAATCTACCATAGGACGCGGCGTGCAAGCTTCTGGTAAAGGTTACGATTTCTATGCCGGGGGCACCGGCACCAATTATGGGCCGTTCACCGGGGCGCATGAGGTGCGTCTGGCGGAGGATTTCCCGTTGGATATCACACCGGGGGTGCTGGTGTGCACGGCGGGCCCCAGCCTGAAACGGGCGGATGAGAAGGGTGACGTTTATGTTTCCTCGACCCTGCCCACGGTGCGCCTTGCGGATACCCCGCAGGACAAGACGGTACTGGGGGTAATAGTGAAAGAGCTGCCGCTGGCTGAGGACCATTGGTACAAGCCGGCGGCGGACGAACGTTTCGCCGCAGTGAACGCCCTAGGGGACGGCCGCGTTTGGGCATGCACCGCGAACGGCGACATCGCCATGGGCGACTATCTCACCACGTCCGCCGTACCCGGATACGCGCAGAAACAGGACGACGACCTGCAGCACAGCTATACCGTCGGCAAAGTGACGGAGATCGTCGATTGGAACGCCGTTACAGACACCGTGGAATTCGCCGGCCAAACCTTCAAGGCGTACCTCATCGCGGTCGTGTACACCTGCGGGTGACGAGCAATGACGGCCGGACGCGTACGGTCGTGATCGTGCCGCCATCGCGTCTGGCCTGCTTGTGGGCCGCAGATTCAGTGCCGGTCATAATGTATCTGTGTGCGAGGTTCTGTCAATGATTTGGCGGTTTGACAAGGACCTGACTGTCAATCGTCAACTTTGACATTTCATCTCGTTTGTCAACCGGGTCTCCCGCCCACCTAACCTATTGCCGAACAATCACTTACGGCGCGCCGACGGCGTCCGGCACAAGGCTTGCTCATCTTATCCGGTTGACGATGGACCCCGGAGGATGAGCAATGACGCATTGGACCCACGCCGCGCTGATGGCCGCCCTCGTGTTGACCGCCGGTTCCGCCGACGCGCTAACTTATCAGACGGTGAATGCCTCGATTCGGCAGGACCCGGACAGCGGCCATCTCTGGACTTTCGGCGAAGTGGCCGAATACGTCCGTTTCGAGCAGCCGGGCGCCTATCGGGTAACGGTGCGGGCGCTGGGCGTGCCGCTGGGCGACGTGTGGCCGGTCATGGCGCTGAGCGTCGATGGATTCCCCGGAGATCGTCTCACGGTCGGCACGGGGTATTGGCTCGATCACGTCTACGACGCGGCGTTCGAGGCGGGCACGTACACGGTCGGCGTGGCGTTCATGAACGACGCGGTCAGCGAGACGGAAGACCGCAACCTGGGCCTCGAGAGCGTCACGATAACCGCACTTGAAGGGCAGTCTGACCCGACGTTCTCGAACCGGACCGTCTGGCTGGCGGACGCGCAGGCGCGCGAAGACGCCGTGGTCGCACGGAGCAACGACGCCATCCGCGAACACCGCATGGGCGACCTGACGATCACGGTGCGCGACGCCAACGGCAACGCCGTGGCGAACGCGCGCGTCCATGCCGAGCAGATTTCCCACGACTTCCTTTTCGGCGCGAGCATCGCCGGGAACAAGCAGTTCAGCGACCCGGCGAAAAACGCCGCCTATGAACAGCGGTTCCTCGACTTGTTCAACTATGCCACCGTGCCGATGTACTGGAACCTGATGGAGCCGGTCCAGGGTCAGCCGGATTACACGCATTTCGACGCGATGGTGAATTGGTGCGTGGCGAACAACCTCCCCGTCAAGGGCCACGCACTGCTGTGGGCCGCCGAGAGCATGCTGCCGTCGTGGATGGGCGGGCTGCCCGATCCCGCATTGCAGCAGCAGCACGTCACGGACGTGATGCAGCGTTACGCCGGGCAGGTCTCGATGTGGGAGGTCGTGAACGAGCCCGTGAACGAGCCGGGTATCCCGTTTGACGCCCCGCATGCCTGGGCGCGCGCCCTTTCGCCGGAAGGTACGCTGGTGGCAAATGAATACGGCCATTTCTACAACGACCTGTTGCCGATGTACGACCTGCTGTCCGCCGCCCTCGATGCCGGCGTGCCCTTCGACGCGGTCGGCATTCAGGCGCACGCCCCCCTCGATATGGCGTTCCCGATGTTCCGGGTCCAAGAGGTGCTCGATTTCTACGCGAGCCTGGGCAAGGCGATACACATTACCGAATTCACGCCGGGCGCGAACGGCTGGACCGTTACCGGGTCTCCGTGGCGCGGCGTGTGGGACGAAGCCCAGCAAGCCGATTACGCCGAGAAGTTCTACCGCGTCAATTTTGCGCATCCCGCCGTCCAAGCCATCAGTTGGTGGGACTTCTGTGACTACGGCGCTTGGGTCCCAGGCGGCGGGATGCTGCGAGAAGACCTGAGTCCGAAGCCTGTGTACGACGCGCTGCGCCGGCTAATCCATGAGGAATGGCGCACGAACGTGCAGGGGCAGACTTACGCTTCGGGCTCGTACTATTTCAAGGGGTTCCACGGCCGCTACCGCATCACCGTGGAATACGACGGCAACGTGTACGAAACAGAGTTCCACCTGACGAAGGGCGGCCCGGCCACGCTCGATTTCGGGGTCGTGAACCCGGTCGTCACCGTCAACCCGCTCGTCACGCGCAACACGAAGCCGACAGTCTCCGGCACGGTCGCCAATGCACAGGAAGTCAGTGTATCGCTGAACGGCACGGACTATTACCGCGCCGCGATCGCGGGCGATACATGGAGCTTCACGTTCCCGCAGGCTGTCGCCGACGGCGTCTATGATGTGCGCGCCGTCGCCACGGACACCCAAGGAAACTCGGGCGTGGACGACACCTCCGGCGAACTCACGGTGGACACCACCGCGCCGGTAATCGCGCTGAACGGCCGGGCGGTGATCAAACTCGCCTACGGACAGGAATTCGTGGACCCCGGCGCGAAGGCGCATGACAACATCGACGGGGATATCACGGCGCGAGTCACCACAGCCGGGTCCGTGGACACGTCGGTCCCCGGCACGTATTCGATTACCTACGGCGTGACCGACAACGCGGGGAACGCCGCGAAAGCCGTGAAGCGCACCGTGACCGTCGCCGCGTCGCGGGGCGTACTGGTGGGGATCATCGGCGACGTGAACAAAGACGGGCGCATCGACGGCTATGACGTCACGATGGTCCAATACCTTGTCGCGTGGGGCGAGCCCACGCTCAACTGGTATCTGCGGATGTTGCGCAGACCCGCCGTCGAGCCGCGTCTCGCCGACATAGACAAGAACGGCGTGGTCAATGACTGGGACAAGACGCTGCTCAGCTACTCGCTCGCCATCGGGGCCGAGACGCTGAGCACGTCGCTCGCGAGCCAAGGCAGGTCCCTGGCCCACACCGGTGAGCCGCTGTACGAGTAGCCCAGCGCCTCATCTCGCCATACACACACGCTTGCGCCGGTCGCCCTGACCGGCGCACGCGCTTTATGGGCACAGGGGACCGGCGCCCACGTTCCCGCTAGTAAATCCAGCCGAAAACGAAGAACCACGCCATTACAATCGCATCCCAAATCCCCAGCAGCGTGTCCAACAGGAAACCAAAGAAATCCTCCAGCATCATATTCCCTTTCTCGGTTGACGCGCCGGCCCGCGCGAAATGCCGTCTTCCGCGCCCGCCCGGCATGCCAAGATTCTATGCAACCGGCGCGCCGCATTCAACGCGGACACGCCTCGTGTGGCCCAACTTGGGCTCTCCCTCCGCACCTTCTTCGTACTCGTGCTCGTGTTCGTAATCGTAATCGTAATCGAAGAACGACCCCGCGCACGACGCTTACTTCCCGCTCGCGCCCCACTGACGCAGTCCCAACAGCGCCATCATAGGTTCTTACCAGGATTGATCGCCCGTCGGCAACCGGTTAACATAGTCCCATGAGCATGACGGCAGACAGGATCATGACCGAAGCCCTTGCGCTTTCTCCCGAAGCAAGGGCATTTCTGGCGGAGCGCCTCATCGAGAGCCTTGACGCGGACCCGGGGACGGAGATTTCTCCCGCATGGCGTGAGGAAATTCGGAGGCGCTGTCAAGACGCGGATACGGGCCGCATCGCATTGCGCGACGCCGCCGAGGTCTTCGCCAGAGCGTACGCGGCCCTGGAATGAGGACCATCCGCTTCCATCCCGAGGCCGAGTCGGAAATGCTCCAGGCGGCCGCATGGTACGAGGAGCGGCAAGTATCCCTTGGCAGGCGCTTTCTCATCGCCGTGCAGGACGCCCTCAACAGAGTCCAACTCAATCCAGAAATCTATCCGGTTGTGGAAGGCGATGTCCGTCGTTGTTTGACCAAGACCTTCCCGTTCGGTGTCCTGTTTCGCACCAGACCTGATAGCTTAGAGATCATGGCCGTAATGCACCTCCGTCGTGACCCCGGCTACTGGAGGGAACGCACGTCAGGACAGTGAGACCCGTGGTTCAAGCGTGATTGACTCGCGGGCAACCCCGCCAAAGAACGTAACACGACCAGCGGGAAACGGGCCACAGCGCGCAAAGGCATCCGAGTTGCTGTGGCCCTTGTTACCCCGTTGCCTGAAGCTAAAGTGTATCCGAAATATATCGTTTGCTCCGTGCGGCGGCGCGGCCCTATACTTGCAACCGGTTATCTGAGGCAGGAAGTTCGGATGGATATCCCCCCGCAGTTGGATACGTTTTTTATTGCGCTGTCGTTTGTGCTCGGCGCGATGGTGGGCAGTTTCTGCAATGTGTGCATCTGCCGGTGGCCGGCGGGCGAGTCGGTGATACGGCCCCGGTCGCGGTGCCCGCAATGCAGCTCGGGCATCGCGTGGTACGACAACATCCCGGTCGTAAGTTGGCTCTTGCTGGGCGCGAAATGCCGGGGCTGCGGCGCGCCGATCAGTTGGCAGTATCCGGTGGTTGAGGGAATCACGGCGCTGTTGTTCCTGGCGGTGTACGCGTGGTTCGGGTTCACGATCGCGACGCCGGTCTACATGGCGCTGTGCGCGGGGCTTGTGATCGTGACATTCGTCGATCTCCGCGAGTGGATCATCCCGAACGAGGTGTCGATTCCCGGCATCTTCGCCGGGATTGCGGTGTCGCTGCTGGGCATGGCGTTCCCGGAAGGCAGCGCCCTGCGCGTGGTCAGTGTGTTCGACGCGCTGGCGGGCGCGGCGCTCGGCGGGCTTATCTTGTATCTCTTGGACAGAATCACCATCCTGATCCTGAAGAAACCCGGCATGGGCTTCGGCGACGTAAAACTGCTGGCGATGCTGGGTGCGTTCCTGGGCTGGACCGGGGTGCTGGGCACGTTGATGCTGGCGTGCATCCTCGGGAGCGCGGTGGGGCTGTCGCTGATTGTGCTGGAGAAGTTGGGGGGAGGGACAAGGGACAAGGGACTAGGGACTGGGGAAGAGGAGCAGGATGCCCATGCCACGGAGAAGGCGCTTCCGGGGCATTACATCCCGTTCGGGCCGTACCTGGCGCTGGCGGGGCTGATCTTCCTCTTCTTCGGGCCGGAAGCCATCTTGGCGTATTGGGCGGCGCTCGAATTGCCGGCGGAGGAACTGGTTCCTATCCTGCAGGGCTTATGAGCACGCAGCGGCCGCCAACCGACCCGCCGCGGCGGGCGGACCTTCATCCCATCGCGATCCCGACGCCGTTCCCGGTGGGGCCGGTGAACGTGTTCTTATGGCGGGGCGACCCGCTCACGTTGATCGACACGGGGCCGCGCACGGACGAGGCCTACGCGGCCCTCGAGGCGGGGTTGCGCGAGCATGGGGTTCGCGTTTCGGACATCGAGCGGGTCTTGCTCACGCATCATCACGTGGACCATGTGGGGCTCTTGCGGCGCGTCCTCGAGGAATCGGGCGCGGTCACGTTCGCGCATCCGGACGTGCCGTCGGAGAACCGGCCGCGGGCTGTGGATCCCGGGGCATGGGACGCCTACTTCCCGCGCATGCTCGCGGAGTTGGGCGTTCCCGAGGCCGAGGCCGATGTGTTGACGACGTTTATGGCGGACTTTCGCAAGCTGTCGGAGCCGTATCATATCGATACGGTCTATGAGGACGGTGGCGACGCGGCCCCGTTCACCACCTATTTCGTGCCGGGCCACTCGGTGACGGATACGCTGCTCGTGAACCATGACGGCGGCTACACGATCACCGGCGACCACCTCCTCGAGAACATCAACCCGAATCCGCTGATCCACCGGCCCGCGCGGCCCGATATGCCGCGCATGAAGAGCCTTGTCGCCTATCAGCGATCGCTGCGTCGCGCGCGCGCCCTCGAACTCGGCCTGTGCTACCCGGGCCACGGCGCGCCGTTCGCGGATCACCGCCGCGTTATTGACGGCATCCTCGCGAAACATGCCCGGCGCGAGGCGCGCGTCCTCCGGTTGATCGCGCCGGAAGGCGTAACGCCGTATACCGTGGCGCGTCAACTCTACCCGGACATGCCGCCCGAGAGCCTGTACCTCGTGCTCTCCGTGGCGCTCGGCCACCTCGAGGTCCTCGAGGAAAAGGGCCGCCTTTGCAGTGAGCACCGGAATGGCGTCATGATCTTTAAGCACGCGGAATGCGAGACTATCGTGGAAGCGGAGGCGGGGTCGTGAAGTAAGGGGAAGTGGGGCGAGTACGAGTACGAGTACGAGTACGAGCACGAGCACGAGCACGAGCACGAGGATGAGGATGAGGATGAGTACGAGGAATGTGGGTGATATGGGGCTGCTGCGGTTCGAGGAGGCGTATTTCGAGCGTCTCTGGGGCGGGAGCCGTCTCGCGGCGTTGTATGGCAAGCCGCTGCCGGAGCGCGCCCCTATCGGCGAGGCGTGGATGGTGTCGGACCACGCCGCGTGCGAAAGCGTTGTGTCTCTGGGCCCGTTCGCGGGGCAGTCGCTGCGGAAGCTGATCGAGACCGCGCCCGCGGCGATTCTCGGCGCGCGCCCGCAACTCACCCGCTTCGGACGGTTTCCGCTGTTGCTCAAGCTGATTGACGCGGAGGACGTGCTGTCGGTGCAGGTCCACCCCGACGACGCCACGGCGGCGCGCCTGAACGAGCCGGATGTCGGCAAGACGGAGATGTGGCACGTGCTCGACGCGGCGCCGGGAAGCCCTATATTCTGCGGGCTGCATTCGGGCACCACCCACGAGCGATTTGCCGCCGCCATCGCGGACGGCACGGTGCAGGACCTGCTGACGCGGTTCGACGCGCGCGCGGATATGACGGTTTTCGTGGCCGCGGGCACGGTCCACGCCATCGGCGCGGGCATCGTCCTCGCCGAAATCCAGCAGAACAGCGACCTGACTTACCGCTGCCACGATTGGGGCCGAGTCGACAGCAACGGCTGCCCGCGCACATTGCACATCGAGAAATCGATTGAGGCCGCGCGTTTCGACCCGTGGCGGGGCGGTCCCGCGCAAACACTGACTTATACGCGCGACAACGCGACCATCGAGGTGCTCGGTGCGTGTCACTACTTTGCAGGCGAGGCGGTTGCCGTCAACGGCGCATATCATCGCGTTACCGGCGGCGAGTCTTTCCACATCCTGCTCGTGAAGGCGGGCGCGCTGCTGGTGCGCGCGGGCGCGGACGAAGCGGCGATCCGGCCCGGCGAGGCGGTGCTCATCCCCGGTTGCCGGGAACGTTTCGACATCGAGGGCGACGGCATCGTGCTTGACTACTACGTACCCGACCTAGGCCGCGACATTGTCGCGCCGTTGCGCGACGCGGGCTACGACCGCGACGCTATTCTATGCTTGGGTGGGGATCCCGCGAGCAGCGATCTGGCGAGGATAGCGTAACCGCGTCTTGGGGGACAGGTGCGAGTGCGAGTACGAGTGCGAGTGCGAGCGTGAGGAATTGGGGTGTTTGGCGGGGGTGTTATCCGAAGAGGAGCCTTTCATGGAACGTCCCCTGCTCATCTACGACGGCGCGTGCCCGTTGTGTCTTGCGGCGCGCGATTGGCTGGCGCGGCGCATGCCGCCGGATGCCATCGAGTTCCTGCCGTGTCAATCGGAACAGCTAGCGCGGCGTGCGCCGGGGGTATCGTCCGAGGCGTGTCTTCAGGCGATCCACCTTGTCCTGCCGGATGGGGCCGTGTATGCTGGAGCCGATGCGTTACCGCATCTGCTGCGTGGTCTGCGCGGCTGGCGTTGGGCGGCCTCGGCGTGGTGCGTCCCGGGCTTCGCGCGCCTGACGCTGGTCGTCTACGGGTGGGTGGCGGGCCATCGGCGGATGCTGTCGGCACTGACGACGCGCCGGCGCTCGGGGAAGCGTTGTCGCGTGGATGGGAACTGCGTGTAGTTGGCTCCGATACTGCTGATCGCCGTCGCGACCGGTTGCGCCGCGTCGATGATGGGCGCGCTGTACTTCGTGCAGCGCGCGCGGGCTAACGCCAACATCGTCGATTTCGGCTGGGCCGCCGGCGTCGGTGGCGTTGCGCTCTGGTACGCGGCGGCCGCGCCAGGAGACGGCGCCCACCGGCTGGCCCTCGCGGTCGTGGGCAGTTTATGGGCTTTCCGGCTTTCCTTCTATCTGCTGCGGGACCGCGTGTTGTACGCGAAGGAAGACGGGCGCTACCGCGTGCTGCGCGAAAGCTGGGGCGCGCGCGCACAGCGCAACTTTCTGATATTCTTCCTTGCCCAGGCCGCTCTTGTTGTCTTATTCTCCGCGCCGCATCTCATGACGGCGTTGCGGCCCGGACCGGGCTTGTCGCCGTGGGGCTGGTGCGGCGTGGTCGTGGGACTCGGCGCGATCCTCGGCGAGACGATCGCGGACCGGCAACTTCGCCGGTGGCGCGACGCCCCGGCGAATCGCGGGCGGACCTGCCGCAGCGGCCTGTGGCGGTATTCACGCCACCCGAATTACTTTTTCGAGTGGCTGCACTGGTGGGCCTACGTCCTGCTCTGTGCAGGTACGTGGCACGTGATTGGCGCGCTGGCGGGGCCCGCGCTGATGTTCGTGTTTCTTTTTCGCGTCACCGGCATCCCTTATACCGAGCGTCAAGCCCTCGTGTCGCGCGGCGACGACTACCGGGAGTATCAGCGCACGACCAGCAAGTTCTTCCCCTGGTTCCCTAAGAAGGGCGTCCCATGAGGCGCGGCAGGCGGCGGCTTTCGCTGCGCACCAAGACCGGCTACGGCGCGGTCGAACTCGGCATGTCCGCCGCCGAGGTCATGCTGCTCTTTTACCTCCTCGAATTCTACACCAAGGTTATCGGGCTGCGCGCCGAACTCGCCGGGTTCGCGCTCGCCCTCGCGATGATTTGGGACGCGATCACGGACCCGGTGATGGGCGGCGTTTCGGACCGGACGCGGTCGCGCATGGGCAAACGGCGCCCGTACATTATTCTTGGGTCCGTGTTGCTCGCCTTCGGTATCGTGTTCATCTTCTCGCGCCCGGACATCGAGACACAAGCGGGCAAGTTCTTCTACTTGCTCGGCGCGTACATGCTGGTGAACACGTCCATGACGATCGTTGCGGTGCCGCACGCGGCGCTTGCGGGTGAAGTGTCCTTCGACCGCAACGAGCGCACCGAGTTGTTCGGCTGGCGGCTGTTGTTTCGGACGTTCGGGTTCATGGTGGCCGTCCTGCTGCCGGGGCTCCTCGTTATTTACTTCGAGGAACGCCTCGGCGTCTCGCGCACGCTGGCGAGCCGCTGGATCGGCATTTCAATTCTGGCGACCGGCCTGGTCACGTTTCTGAGCGTGCGCCGAATCGACAAACCCGCGCCGCCTCTCACCATCAGCCTTGGCAAACTGCGCGACCGGTATAGTCGCGCCATGATGGAGTTGCGAGGTTTCTTCCGGGGGCTGCAATCGGTGGCGACCAACAAGGCGTTCGTGCCGCTGTTGATTACCTACATTCTCGCGTACATCGGCCGCACTGTAAACACCTCGACCGCCATTTATTATTACGAGGTCCGCCTCGGCCTGACGGAACGCCAAATCCACATCAACGTTCTCGGGTTATTCACCGTTGTCATCTGCTTGTCCATCGGCGCATGGGTATTCATATCGCGCCGCTTCGGAAAGAAGGCGCCGGCGTTCTGGGGCGCCCTCGGCCTCGGACTGAGCACCATCGTCATCTACCCGCTGCTGCCGCCGGGCCAAGTGCTGCCCCCCATGTTGCTGGGGTCCGTGTTGGGCGGCTTCCTGGTCGGCTCGATCATCATCTTCGAGTCGTTGGTGGCCGATATCGTGGACTACGACGAACTCAAGACGGGGGTCCAACGCGAGGGACTGTACTTCGGATTCTGGACGATGAGCACGAAATTCGCCCGTGCGGTGGCGTTGGCGACCACGGGCATCCTGCTGCGCGCTATCGGCCTGCAGGAAGGCCAACTCGAACAGACGCCCGAGACCGCGCGCGGCCTCGCCATCCTCTATGGACCGGTAGTGGGCGGCTGTTTCACGCTCGCCGCGATAGCCTTCCTGTTCATGCCGCTGACTGACGCGAAACATGAGCGCATCCAGCGTCTGCTACGGAGACGCAGGGCCTTGCGCGCCCGACACCTCGCCGCAACCGAGCCGCCGCCCGACGTGGAAATTGAGGAAGAGCCCTTCGAGTTGCCGCATCCACTGTAAGAGAGCGGCGCGCCCCGCTTCGCGGACTCAGTCAACCGCCCGGCGCCCCGCCGAGGTGCGCACGGTAGGCCCCACATATATCTGCCGGGGGCGATGGATGCGTGTCTCGGGGTCGTTGCGCATTTCGAGCCAATGGGCGATCCACCCGGGCATGCGGCCCATGGCGAACATGACGGTGAACATGTCCGTCGGAATGCCGATGGCGCGATAGAGAATACCGCTGTAGAAGTCCACGTTCGGATACAGCTTGCGCTCGACGAAGAAGTCGTCGTGCAGTGCCGTATCCTCGAGATGTCGCGCAATATCGAGCAAGGGATCGTTGATCCCGAGCGTACCCAGCACGTCGTCGCAAGCCTTCTTCAGGATCGTCGCGCGCGGGTCGAAATTCTTGTACACGCGATGACCGAACCCCATCAGGCGGAACCCGGAGTTCTTGTCTTTCGCCATCGCGACATACTTCTTGTAGTCGCCGCCGTCCGTCTGAATCCGCTGGAGCATCTCGATCACCGCCTGGTTTGCCCCGCCGTGCAGTCGGCCCCAGAGCGCGTTGACCCCCGAGGACACGGCGGCATAGATGTTGGCGAGGCTGCTGCCGACCATGCGCACGGTGGACGTGCTGCAATTCTGTTCGTGATCGAGGTGGACGATGAGCAGCACACGCAGCGCCTCCTCCAGCACCTTCGGGACCCGGTAATCCTCGGCGGGGCTCGCGAACATCATGCGCAAGAAGTTCGCCGGATAGCTGTAGCCCATACGGGGATAGATCACGGGTTCACCGCGCGACTTGCGGTAGGCGAAGGCGGCAATGGTCTTCACCTGGCCGATCAGCCGCACCACGTTCCGATACACGTGCTCTTCGTCCTCCGCGTCGTAGGGATAGAACGACGACATGGCCGAGACCATCGACGCGAGGATGTTCATCGGGTGCGCCGTCACCGGAAACTGGTCGAAGAAGTTGATCATGCTCTCATGGATGAGGCTGTTCTGGGTAAGCTGGCGGCGCCACTCGATGGCCTGTTCCCGCGTGGGCAATTCGCCATGTATCAGCAGGTAGGCCGCCGTGGTGTAACGAACCTTCCCGGCGAGGTCCTCAATGGGGTAGCCGCGGTAACGCAGGATGCCTTTCTCGCCGTCGATGTACGTGAGCTGGCTCCGGCACGACCCCGTGTTCGCATAGCTCGGGTCGTAGGTGATGTATCCGGTCGTATCGCGCAGTTTCGTACAGTCTATGGCCCGCTCCTGCTCCGTGCCTTCGATAACCGGGAGCTCGTATTCCTTGCCTTCCAGAATCAACTTTGCCGTGGACATAATGGTCTCCCTCGTCCGCGCCGTGCGGGTTTCGTCAGTGCGGGCCTCGCCCTCATACATTGCGCCCTGGATACGCTCCAAACGAATGGACGGAGCGCCCCGAGTTCCCCAAATCCCGGCGAAACGCACAGAAAAGGAATTATAGACAACGGGCGCTGCGCGCTGCAATGCGCGCGACGCTTTGCCGGGCGGTGTCAGGCTAGAAAGAGGAAATCGCGCAATTCCTCATAGCCGCGTGACACAAGCCAGGCGCGAATCTCCGCCCGCGCGTTCCGCGCGCCCACAGCCACCACAACGAATACTTCTCCCGGCGACGGCAGTTCGTCCGGCGCGATCACGGAAAACCCGTGTATCTTGCGGCCAATCTTGCGCGGGTGCACGTCGACCACAGTCTCGGGACAGCGCGCCTCCCACGTGCGGAGCCAGCGCTTGCCGACTTCGCCCGCGCCCCACTGGACAAAGCGACGGCCTTCGCGCAGGTAAGTCTGAAACAGGTAATGGCGTTTCAGCGCCCGAAATGCGGCCTCCGAGTAACGGGCGTCGCGCATCGACAGCCGCCCGGGGCGGTCGCGCCACTCGAGGAGTTCTTCCGCCGCCTTGCCCATGCGCATGCCCGCCGTGAAAAAGCGCATCAGGAGGTCATAATCCTCGGGCCAACCGTGGTCCTGGTAGCCCCCGACCGACTCGAACGCCGCGCGGCGCATCAAGAACGTCGGGTGCGGGATCGGGCATTCAATGAAAAGGTTCTGTGTGATGTCCTCCGACGTGACCACGTCGTTTATCCAGCGTTCGTAGCGACGCCTGCCCGAACCGACCGACGACCCTGTCACACGCACGCGGCTCCCGCAAACGGCCAGCGCCGGGTCTTCGCAAAGGAGGGCCATCTGCCTCGCGAACCGCTCGGGCAATGCCACGTCGTCGGCATCCATCCGCGCCAGAAACGGGCCGCGCGCGACGGTGCATGCCGCCACAAGCGCGCCGACCAATCCGACGCGCGGCGAGCGCACGACGCGCACGCGGCGGTCCCGCGCGGCGAAATCCGCCGCTATATCCGGCGACGCATCCTCGGACCCGTCGTCGATAGCCACCACCTCGAAATCATGCCAAGTCTGGGCGACGAGCGATTCGAGCGCATCGCGAAGCATGTCCGCGCCATTGTGGAACGGGAACAGGACTGAAATGGAAGGCGTGGCGGCCATATGCCCCTCCAATTCATTCCAAGGTCAGGGAAAACGCCGTAAAGGAATGTCGGGGAAAGGCAAACACCACTTCATTCTTTGCGTGATCCACCTTGATGCGCCGCGAGGCCACGCGCTTCGGGTCCTCAAAGGTATTCACCGCGCGGGGGCTCTCGGCGTGCAGCAACCGTCCCACGGCGGCAGCCAATCTTGCTTCGTGGATTATGACGGATGCCTCAAGGTCCTGCTGCGCCGTCTGGTTCGCCACCGTGAGGTGGAGGCGCTTGCCCGAGATCGAGGCGCTCACGCTCAGCGCCGGAACGTCGAGTTTCTTTCCCAAACCAAGGGGATGCCCCTCGTATGCGGGCGTCTCGATCTCCTGCGTCACCAGGTTCGCCCCCATGTGTCGGCGCATCATGTCAAACACGTGATACGTCGGCGTCAGGTAGAAGTTTGGACCGTCAGTCGCGGCCAGGCAGTGCAGCACGTTCACCGTCTGCGCCAAGTTCGCCATCGTCACCCGGCGAGCCCAGCGGTTGAACAGGTTCAGCACCGCCCCGGCGAAAACCGCGTCGCGCAGCGTCCCCGCCTGTTCGAGACCGTTCTCGACCGTGGCCTCGGGATGCCACATGCCCCATTCATCCACTGCGATGCCGACATGCTTATCGGGATAGAAGTACCGCAGGACCGCCTCAGTGAGTTCCAGGTCGCGTTCGAGGGTGATCAGGTCGGCGAAGACCGCGTGGTATTCCGCGTCCGTAAACGAGACCCCGCCGCCGCGCGAGAAGTAGCGGTGAATCGACAGGTGGTCGATCAGATCCGCGTGATGCATCTCCTCGCAGAAATCCTTGTTCCACGTGTTCAATATGGGGTCCTTGTAGTCGCCGTAGTGCGTACCGGACGCGATCAACTCGATGGACGGGTCCAGCGCGCGCAGATAGGTCGCGAAATGCGCGTATTCCTTCGCGTAGTCCGCGCCGCGAAACCGTCCGCCGCAGCCCCAGCTTTCATTGCCCACGCCCCAGTAGCGAACGCCGTAGGGCGCGCCCGCAGTCGCCTCGCGTAAGCGCGTCAGCGACGAATCACCCCCGAAATTGCAGTATTCCAGCCACTCGCGGGCCTCGCGCGGCGAGCCGGAGCCGACATTGCAGCAAATATACGGCTCCGCGCCCACGGCCCGGCAGAAGCGCAGGAACTCGTCGGTGCCGAAGGCGTTCGGTTCCGTCTGACGCCACCAAAGATTCGCCGTCGTGGGGCGTTTCTCGACCGGACCGATCCCCTGGCGCCAGTGGTAGTCGTCGGCGAAACAGCCGCCGGGCCAGCGCACGACCGGCGCGCGCAATTGTTTGAGCGCCGCGATCACGTCGAGCCGCACGCCATCCGCGTGGGGAGCGAGGCCATGCGGCCCGACCCAGACACCTTCGTAGATGCAACGCCCAAGATGCTCCGCGAAGTGACCGTAGATATTCGGGTGGATGCGGGCTTTGGGCAAACCGGGCCAGAGATGAATGACCGCGTCACTCATTCTCCGCTTCTTTCGGCTCGTCGTGCTGGTTAAGATAGGGATAAATGTTCGAAGCGATGAATTCCCGCACGGCGCGGATGTTCTCGATAACGATATCGGATTCGCCTGGCCCGACCGTCTTCCGGCCAAACACGCCCTTGACTTCGACGAAGACCTCGTTACGGCTGTGGCGCCACGACTCGATAAGAACCGAAAGCATGCCGTTGTGCTCGTGTGTCTCGGGCAACACGAATCGCAGGCCGCCCACGGCGACGGGGCGTTGGAAGTACGGCCCGATGATCCCCTCCTGGCCGCAGACATGATCGAGCAGGAAGACGCGCGCGTCGTCGAAATGGGTCAGGGCGAACGTCGAGCGAATCGTCGCGGCATGAGCGAGATACTTGTCGATGCCGCGCGCGGCGAGCGTGCGTTCCGCGACCTCGCGGACCCGGTCCAGGAAACTGCTCAGGGGCACGTCGGCCCACTCCTCGACGAGGAGAACGCGGTCCGGCAGGAAAAGGCATATCGACTGCGTCTTCGTACCCCGCCTCGAGTAGAACCGCGCCTGGCCCGGAACGGTGAAGTCGCTGCCGTCGTAGGCGGCCTTCGTCTGTGTCAGTTCGTAGTACAGCCGTTGCAGGGCGTCTTTCTTCTGCGCCTGCGGCGCATGAATCAGCTCCGCCGAGAAATGGATGATTCTGTCTTCTGCCTGCATGGCGGCGTCCCCACCGGTTGTTTGCCCCAGTATAGCAGTCGCAAGGTCGCGGCGGCGAGATCAATCCACCGTGCCGGGCCGTAGTCCGAGCGGAAAGGCCGCCGGCCGCTCGCATGTGCTTTTCAAGGCGACGTGACGCCCCTTCGCCGCCGAATCCAGGAACGCCTGCATGATGTCCAGCACGTGAATGGCCAGCGCGCCGTTTGCACGGTGCGGTCGCCCCGTGCGAATGGCCGCGGCCATGTCCGCCAGGCCGAGCCCGCGCGCGTTGTCCGCGTAGATGTGCGAATGCGGCAGTTCCTTCCAATCGTCCGCGCCCGGTCGAAACAAGCGCACCGCGCCGCCGAAGCCGTTCGGGTCCGGAACCTGCATCGAGCCTTCCGTACCATGGATTTCGATGGGGGCCAGACTGCCGCGCCACACGTCGAAACTGGTCGTCATCGAGACGACCGCCCCGCACGCGAACTCGAGGGTTCCCGCGACATGGGTGGGCGTCTCGACCCGGACGCGCTTGCCGTATTTCTTCTCGCTTGTGATGAGGCGTTCGGGGAAGGTAATCCGGGCGGCCCCCGCGACCCGCTTCACCGGCCCGAACAGTTGAACCAGCATGGTCAGGTAATACGGCCCCATGTCGAACATCGGCCCGCCGCCGGCCTCGTAATAGAACTCCGGGTCGGGGTGCCACGATTCGTGGCCGTGGCACTGCATGAACGCCGTGCCTGCCACCGGCGCGCCGATCCAGCCGTCATCGAGCGCCTTGCGCGCCGTCTGGCCGGCGGCCCCCAGGAACGTGTCGGGCGCGCAGCCGACGAGCAGCCTCTTCCGTTTCGCGAGGGCCAGCATGGCCTCGCCCTGTTCGCGCGTCAGGGCGAGCGGCTTCTCGCTGTAAACGTGCTTGCCCGCCTCGAGCGCCGCTAGCGCGACCTCCGCGTGCGCCTTCGGCACGGTCAGGTTGAGCACAATCTCGATCGACTTGTCCCGGAGCAGTTGCTTGACCGGGACAGCCTTTGGAACACGATGTTGTTTCGCTCTTGCCGCCGCCCGTTCCGCGATCAGGTCCGCGCAGGCGACGATCTCGATGTTCTCGAAACGCGCGCCCGCCTTGAAATAGATGTCCGAGATGTTGCCGCAGCCAATAATACCTATTCTTACGGGGTTCATGAGACTTGTCCCTCCGCAGTCGGGTCCCGTCAGGAGTTTGCAACGTGGCGCGCGCCGTTGCGCGAGTCAGTCCTTGTCCGCGATATAGACGTGGGCGGGCGGGAAATTCTTCCAAATGGCGCGCGAGCGCGTCACGTTCGGAAACTTGGCGGGCAGTTTGCCCTTGAAAAACCGTTTGCCCGAGGGAAACAGCGGACTCAACGTATAGGCGAACGTGACAAAGCGGCCGCCGGGTCGCAGGACGTCGTAGGCCGCGCCCAGAATGCGGTCCTGCAATTCCTCCGGGAACAGCGTCCAGGGCAGGCCCGAAATGATCACGTCGCAGTGATGGTATCCGGCCTCCTGAAGGAACCGCGCCGTGTCCTCCGCGCTGCCCTCGACCACGTGCACCCGCGGGCACCGCTCCCGCGTCGCCCGCACGAATTCCGGATTGACATCCAATGCCAGGAAATACGCGCCCGGTTTCTTGTTGCGGTCGATGACCTCGGTGAACACCCCCGTGCCCGAGCCGAACTCGACCACGACGTCCGCGGCCTGCAACTGGGCGCGACACGTCACCTCTTCCGCCAGCGCCATGCTGCTCGGACCGACCGCGCCCGTTGTTTTCGTCGTCCGAAAGACTTCCTTCATGAAGCGCCACGTGAAGTGGCCATGCTCCGACGACTCGTGCTCGATAGCCATTTCCGGCCCCTCATAAGCGGCGTCGCCTGACGCCGAACACACTTCCCTCACAGACTCCCGGAGATACTGCCACACGCCCCCGCCGTAACACAAGCAGACTATTTCCGGACGACGGAGGACCTTATGGACCCCGTCGGCAATGGCCGTGTGCGGCCCAGGCGCGTTAAATGACCGTTTTGAACACTTCTTGCGGCATAGTCTCGCAATTGCGCGAATTATGCTGGATTCCCGCTTGCGCGGGAATGACGGAGGGGTTGAACTGGGCTTACCGTGTCGTCATTCCCGCGCAAGCGGGAACCCAGTCGACATGAACCTGAACCGACCGCGATCGGGGCTGCGACCCCACGCTCCGAGGCCGGGGCACAGCGGCCGTCGAGTCCTACACGCGCACATCGAGGCGATGCTCGGGCGGCTGGACCACGGCGGACTCGATCAGCTTCAACGCGAGTTCGCCCTCGAGGCGCATGGCCTCCTGCTGCGTCTTGAGGACGCGCGCCTGATACTCCGCCGCAAGACGCAACGCCGCGAGGCCGCCCGCGCCGTCGATTGCGTTGATGCCGTCCATGGGAATCGCCCTCCGTGGCCGTATACACACGCATTATACCTGACGGGCGTCTTTTCAAACGGTTCCAGGTCCAATACGACCTATGGGGCGCACGGGACCTACGCGGTGAAACCAAGCAACGCGCCGGTCTGGTAGATGAGCGCGGCGAGGATGAAGGCGGTGGCGGTCGAGTAGGCGGTGGCGAAGGCGGCCCATCTCCAGGAGCCGCTTTCGCGGGTGATGACGGCGACGGTGGCGAGGCACGGGGCGTAAATCATGACGAAAATCATGAGGGCGAAGGCCTTGAGCGGGGTCCAACCGGGGTCGTTGCGCAGGCGCGCGGACAGGGACTCGGAGGCGTCGGGGTCGACGTTGCCCATCGAGTAGGCGGTGCCGAGCGTGCCGATGACGACTTCCTTCGCGGCGAATCCGCCGACCAGCGCGATGTTCGTGCGCCAGTCGAATCCTGCGAGCGCGGTCGCGGGTTCGAGGGCCTGCCCGAAGCGCCCGGCGAAGCTGTAGGCGAGTTCCGCGGCGCGCACCTCGCCCGCCGTCGTCTCGACTTCGCGGGCGGCGTCCGCCGCGACCGTTTCGGGCGGGCGCGGGAAGTACATGAGCGCCCACATCACGATGTTGATGGCGAGGATGATGGTGCCGGCCTTGCGGATGTACATCCAGGTGCGTTCCCAGGTGTGCTTCAACACGGAACGGGGAACGGGCACGTGGTAGGGCGGGAGTTCCATGACGAAGGGCGTCTGCTCGCCGCGGATGACGAAACGGCGCAGCACCCACGCCGCCGAGAGGGCGATAAGCCACGAGATGCCCCACAGCAACAGCATCATCGCGGTGCGGCGGTCCGGGAAAAAGGCGGCGATCAGCATGGCGTACACGGGCATTTTCGCGCCGCAGTTCATGAGCGGCGCGACCATCATGGTGACGAGGCGGTCCCGTTCCTCGCGCAGGGTGCGCGTGGCGAGCACGCCGGGCACGGCGCAGCCGCCCGCGCCGAGGCCGCCCGAGACGATCATGGCGAGGATGCTCTTGCCTTGCAGGCCGAAGGTCTGCATGACGCGGTCGAGGATGAACGCGACACGCGCGATGTAGCCGGTGTCCTCGAGGGCCGAGATAAAGAGGAACATGACGAAAATGAGCGGGACAAACGACATGACGCCGCCGACGCCCTGGATGAGCCCGTCGTCGATCATCGAGTGCAGCATGGGGGCACGGGCCTCGAGGCCCGCCACCAGCGAGGAGAATTGATCGAAGAGCCAGACCATGAGTCCCGTCGGGCTGACGGGGCCGCCGAACCAAGGAATCCAGGCCCATTCGTCGGAGATTTTGAAGACGCAGAAGAATAGCGCGGTAACGACGCCGAGCATGAAAAGCGGGCCGAGAAATCGGTCGCATACGACCGTGTCGATCTTGTCGGTAACGTGCTGGCGCGCTTCGCCCTTGAACGCGACACATTCCTTGTAGGCGCCCGCCGCGAAACCGTAGCGGCGCTCCGCGATGATTGTGGCCGCGTCATCGTCGAAGTGGGCCGCGATGGCGTGTGCGGCGCGCGCGACGTGCGGCGCGAGCGTGTCGTAGTCCGCGCCGCAGAGTCGGCGCACCTCGTCCACGACCTCCTCGTCCGCCTCGATGAGTTTCACAGCCGTCCACCGCGGCGGATATTTGGCCGCGACGGCGGGAAACCCGGCGATAGTCTCGCCGAGTTCATCGACTTCCTGGTCGACCTCATGGCCATAGGTCACCGGCTTCGGGATGAGCGAGACGCCATTGTCCATCGCCTCGACGCACGTCTTCAGCAGCTTGTAGACGCCGCGGCCCTTGTTTCCGATGGTCGCCACCACCGGCACACCCAGCAGGAGCGAAAGCCGCTCGGCGTCGATGACAAAGCCGCGTTTCTCCGCGATGTCGGCCATGTTAAGGGCAATCACGAGTGGCGCGCCGATTTCCATAAGCTGGACGGTGAGGTACAGGTTGCGCTCGAGGTTCGAGGCGTCCACCACGTCAATGACGAGATCGGGTTTCTCCTCGACGATGAAGTGGCGGGCCACCACCTCTTCCCGCGAGTAGGCGGTGAGCGAGTAGGTGCCCGGCAGGTCCACCACGGCGATACGGCGATCACCGAGGCGCGCCATGCCTTCCTTGCGTTCGACGGTGACACCGGGATAATTGCTGACCTGTTGCGACGCGCCGGTCAGGAAATTGAAAATCGAGGTCTTCCCCGCGTTGGGATTCCCCGCGATGGCGAATCGAATCACGCTTCCAACACCTCGACTTCGATGTCCTTCGCTTCACTCATCCGCAACGCGAGGTGATAACCTTTGATTATCACCTCGACCGGATCGCCGAGCGGTGCGTGACGCTCGACGCGGATTTCCGTGCCGCGCGTCACGCCCATATCGAGCAGCCGCTGGCGAATGCTCTTCGCGCCGCCGCCGCGAATGCGCACGATGCGCGCCACGGCGCCGGTCGTCAAATCATAAAGAGTCTGGGCCATACGTCCTTCGCCTCGTACTGCCTGATCGCGACAACGCGCGGAGCGCGACCGTCCATGACCATCGAGCGGGAGAAACGCCATTCAACCCCCGGGCAGACTCCCGGGCAAACAACACGGCAAGTGGAAAGCAGTCTTCCAAGAGCATCGGACCGCCGGAACTGCACGGACCTTGCGGCATAATCAAGGTCTCGCCTCGGATACCCCGCGGCCCGAGCCGCTCCCGCCACACCCGGAACAGCCGCCGTCCGAGCAGGAACCGGGGCGCTTGGCCCGCACGAACGTGCCGTACACGCGCCGTACAACGAAGACCGCCGCACACACGATGATGCCCAGCACCACGATGCTCTCGATCATGACCACCTCACTTGGACTTCGTCTTGCCGCCGCGCGCAGCGCCGCCGCGTGCGGTGGAAGGACGCCTGGGTTTAGACTCGCTTGCCTCGGGACCTTCAATCGCCGCCGATACGCCCTCGCCGTCTCGATAGTCCTCCATCATGTTCCGCAAGTCCCGCAGACGCTCCGGGTCGTCCAGCAGGCTTTTCATAAACCACAGAAGCCGCCCGCCGGTCTCGACGCTCATCAGGTGCTCCATCTTGCAGGCGTCGCTGAAGGCCATGCCCCGGGACGCGCCCAGGACACGCTCGAAAAATCCGGACAGGATCGTGAAATTCTCCTCGACGGAAGCCGCGATCCGCGCTCCCTCATCCGTGAGCAACAGGAAGCGGTTAAGGTCCTCCGTGATCCAGTCCCGCTTCTTGAGCTGCGCGAGCGCCATCGAAGCCGCGCCGCGCGAGACCGCGAGGACCCGGGCCACGTCGGTCGAGCGCGCATACCCGAATTCCTTGCGCAGCCTGTTGATGGCCATAAGATAGTGCGCCATGGAATGCGTGACGGGATTGTTGTCGAAGTCCCGCCAGTGGCTGGCGTCATTTGCCGGGACGGTCACGGTGCGCTCTCCAATGTTTAGTGCCATGAACAGATATTCGCACTGCATTCTATCATGTTCGCATTGCTGAACCAATTTTTCCCCGAGAACCCCGAATATGCGGCCCCGCGCGGAAGCAGCACCGTCCATTAGCCTCATGCGCCCCGCGTTTGCGATAATGCCACGAAAGGGACGGGGCGCCATGATGCGTATTATGTTGGCAATTCTGGCCCTCGCGGCGCTCGTTGCTGCAACAGCGGAGGGCGAAGCGTCGCACGCGGACGATGTCGAGGAACTGGTCGTCTGGGTCATCTGGCGCGACCGGGGACTCGAGGCGGCGTTCCGTCGCTTCGAGATCGAGTACCCGGCCTACCGCATCATCGGAGGGTATCACACTGGCGTCACTGGCACGGGCCAGCAGAAGCTGCTCACGGCGATCGCCGGGAACAGCCCGCCTGACGTGCTGGTCTTCGATCGTTTCTCCGTGGGCGAATGGGCCGTGCGGCGCGCCCTCGAACCGCTGGTGGCGCGCGTCAAGCAATCCAGCGAGATCGAGGCGGCGGCGGATAAGGCCCTTGCGGCGCTCCGGGACGGCGACGCGCGCGACGCGCGGGTGGCGCTCGAAGAAGTACGGGCATATTTCGCCGTGTTTCCCGGCAGCTACGTCCTACTGCAGACGGAAGCGTTACTGCGGCGGCTGGACGCCGCCGTGCCCGCCGAAGCGATCCCGCTCGCTGAGGAACTCCGCGCGTTGTGCGACGGCATCCATGAGGAGGAACACTACGTCGCCTGTTGGCAGGAGGCGAGTTACGGCGAGGGCGACGACCGCGACGTGTACGCCATCCCGATGAACGCGGACGACCGCGCGCTTTACTATAACGAGGACATTCTCGAGGCGGAAGGCTTCGTGGACGAGGAGGGGCGTCCTCGCCCGCCGCGCGACTGGGACGAACTGAAGGACTACGCGGTCCGGCTTACGAAGTACGACGCGCAGGGCAACATAACCCGCCTCGGCTTCGCGCCGCAGTACGGCAACAGTTGGCTTTATCTCTACGGTTGGCAGAACGGCGGTATGTTCCTATCCAACGACGGACGTACCTGCACCCTGGACGAACCGGCTATCGTCGAGGCCCTCGAGTACACGCTCGACGTCTACGAGGCTCTCGGCGGCTTCGAGAAGGTTGACGTCTTCCAATCCACGTTCCAGGCCGGCGAACTTGACCCCTTTCTCAGCGGCAGGGTCGTCATGAAAATCGATGGCGACTGGTTCTTGACGGGCCTCGTGGACCTCGCCCCGAACCTGCGCTTCGGCGTGGCCGCCGCGCCGTCGCCGAAAGGCCGGCCCGCGATCACGTGGTCCGGCGGCTTCTCGTGGGCGATCCCGGTGGGGTCGAAGCACCCGGAGGCGGCCTTCGAACTGGTGCGCTTCTTGCAGACCGAGCGGATGTGGCGGTACCAAGCCGAGGTGAATTCGCGCTTCTACCGCAGCCGCGGGCGCGCCTATGTCCCAATCATGTCGCCCATGCCCGCGATCAACGATTGGTACCACCGCGAACTCATCGCGAACAACTCCGATTTGTCCGATCGCGTGAAACGCTACTATCCTTTCTTCGCCGAGTTGATGAACGTCTCGTTCTACCGGCCCGTTACCGCCGTGGGCACGCTCCTCTGGGACGAACACGCGCGCGCCGCCGAGAAGGCGTGGCGCGGCACATTCACACCGCGCGAGGCGCTCGAGCGGGGTCGGCGCGAGGTCCAGCGCCAATTGGACCTGTTGCACTCGGGCGCGGTGTACCCCCGCGCGCCCTGGGGCAAGTTTCTGGCGGGCGCGATAGCGTTGGCGCTGACCGGGGCGGCGCTCGCGCTGCGATCGGCACGCGGTCGCGATGCGGCGCGGCGGCTGTGCCGGCCCGAGGGCCGCGCGGCTCTGGTGTTCGCATCGCCGTGGCTGCTCGGGCTGTGCGTGCTTACCGGGGGACCGATCCTCGTCTCCTTCCTCTACAGTTTCTGCCAGTACGACGTGTTGAACCCCGCGTTATGGGTGGGATTCGAGAATTATCGCCAGTTGCTCTTTGACGATCCGTTGTTCTGGCGTTCCCTGCTCAACACGGCCTACATGATGCTCGGCATCCCGATCGGGATGACGGTCGGGCTGGCCATCGCGATGCTGCTGAACCTGGACGTTCTCGGGATGAAGGTCTACCGCACGCTCTTCTACCTCCCCGCGATTGTGCCGATCGTCGCCAGTTCCGTGCTCTGGCTCTGGGTGCTGAACCCGACAAGCGGCCTCATCAACTCGTTTCTGCGCATGTTCGGCGCGGCCAATCCGCCGCTGTGGCTGCAAAGCAGTTCCTGGCTGCTCGGCTCGAAGGCGGCCATTATCCTGATGGGGCTGTGGGGCGCGGGCGCGGGCATGATCATCTGGCTCGCGGGCCTCAAGGGTATTCCGGCACACCTGTACGAGGCTGCGGAAATCGACGGCGCGGGACCGGTCCGCAGGTTCTTCCACATCACGCTGCCGATGTTGTCGCCCTATATCTTCTTCAACCTGATCATGGGGGTCATCGGCACGATGCAGGTATTCACTCAGGCTTACGTGATGACCCGGGGCGGGCCGGATGACTCCACGCTCTTCTACGCTTATTACCTGTTCAACAACGCCTTCAACTACTTCAAGATGGGCTACGCGTCCGCCATGGCGTGGATGCTGCTCGTGATCGTCGTCGCGTTGACGCTCTTTCAACTGCGCCTCTCCCGCCGTTGGGTCCATTACGGAGGGGAATAGGGCGAACCCTCATCGACAGCCGTTCGGAACACAGCCAACTGATTGCAGCCGCATTGGAAGCGACAGTATGTTTCGAGCATCAGCCCAAACTCGCGGGCGAGCAGCAGGAAACGGCGTTTATTGTAAATAACGACATGATCGTGCGCGGCGTCCTTGCTGAACAGGCCGAGCGCCGCCCCGATGCGGTGCACCACGTCGTTTCCGAACGGGGTGGGCGATGTGACGACAAGGCGGCCTTCCGGCTTGAGCAGGGGGACCAACTGCCGCATCAGGTGTTTCTGGTTAAAGACATGCTCGATCACGGCCACGAGCAACACGGTGTCGAATTGCCGCCCCAAATCGAGCAGGTCTTCGTCGAGGTCCTTGCGCAGGAAGGTGTGGTCGGGGAAGCGGCGGCGCAGCCCCGCAACGCGTTCGTCCGTATGCTCAATGCCAGTATACGACCCAATGCGGTCGCGGCAGGCCTCGAGCGCGAGCGCCGGGCCGCAGCCGACGTCGAGCACATCGCCGCGCACATACGGCGTGACCACGCGCAGGCGCTGCCGCTTGACCGTATTCGTGAGCAGCCCCATTTCGCTCTCGCCTTATCCTGTTCGCAAACGCGGCGAGTATAGCACGCCGCGCACGGTGCGGTTCGCGCAACGACGGGAAGCTTGCATATAATCGCGCGTGGGACGCGCCCCGGAGGGCGCTTCCGGCAGGCGCTTAGGAGGTCGTTTTGAAATACGGTGACGGAACCCTAAGAGGTGTTTTCTATTACGCGGGCGCCCTGATTGCGGCGTTAGCGATCGACGGTTGCGCGACGTTGGGCGGCGGCCAGTCGAGCGCAGTGCTGCGCGCGAAGAACGAGGTAGCCCCCGCGCTGGTGCACATCCGCCCCGTGAAGGAGGTCTTCACCAGCGGCCAGCGCGAGGAGGTCCTCATTGTCGGCAGCGGCTTCATCATCTCGCCCGACGGGTACGTGGTGACGAACGAGCACGTGGCCGGCGAGAGCCGCTTCGTGAAGTGCGTGCTCGGGGACAAGAACGAAGTGGCCGCGGAGGTCGTCGGCGTGGACCCGTACACGGACATCGCGCTGCTCAAGCTCGACGTGGGCCGCCCGCTACCGTACGTGCGGCTGGGCGATTCGGACCGCATCGAGGCGGGAGAGCTTGTGATGGCCTTGGGCAGCCCGCACGGCCTCGCGAGGAGCGTTTCACTGGGAATCATCAGCGTCACGGACCGCTACCTCGAAGAATCCCAGATGGGCGCCGAGCCCTATCACAACTGGATTCAGACCGACGCGGCGATCAACCCCGGCAATAGTGGGGGGCCTCTGGTCAATTTGCGGGGCGAGGTCATCGGCGTCAACGCCAAGGTGCTGCGCGGCGCGGAGAACGTCGGTTTCGCCATTCCGATCAACGTCGCGAGAGACGTAATTACGCAATTCAAGGCCCACAAGCGCGTCCGGCGCGCCTGGCTCGGCCTCGCCCTCCAGGAAATGCTTGCCACCACCGACGACCCAACGCAACGCGGCGTCGTCATCGCAGATGTGGACCCGCTCGGGCCCGCCGAGGAGGCCGGCGTGCGGCCCGGGGACGTGCTTGCCGCCATCAACGACAAGCCGGTCCATGCGCGGTTCGCCGAAGACCTGCCCGCGCTGCGCCAGATGATGGCCACGCTGCCCATCGGCGAAAGTGCGCACTTGACCTTGCAGCGGGGCAGCGAGACCGTAGCCGTCACGGTGGTCGCGGAGGAACGCAGCGCCCTCAAGGGCGAACAGGTCGAATTCGGCGAATGGGGCTTCACCGCCACGGACTTGACGCCCGCCATCGCCCGGCGCGCGGGCCTCGATGCGCGCCAGGGCGTGCTTGTGTCGGGAACGCAGCCGGGCAGCATCGCGCGCAACGCCGGCCTGAATAACGGCGACATCATCCTCGAAATGGACAACGAGCCGGTAACGGATCTTGCCGGCTTCCGTGAAGGCTACCGCGCCCGCGTCGAGGCGCGGCGGCCCCTCACGCTGCTCTTCGTCAAGCGGGGCGCGCTCACACGCTTCGTCCTGGTCGAGCAAGACCGCGAGCTTCTCCCGGCGACGCCGCTCGAAGCCATCACGGAAACGGAGTGATTATGACGCACAATAGGCTGAATTCCGGGACGCCCCCGCGCGTGCTTTGCCTGCTGCTGTGTGCGGCGCTGCTGATCCCGGCATGGCACACGGCGGCGCAAAGCTTCACGCAGGAGGCGCTCGCCGAACTGCACGCCCAGGTCACCCCGGCCATCGGGATCGTGCGCTATGCCCTCGAAGTCACCAATCCCAACACCGGCGAAATCACGAAGCGGGACAATCTGGCGCTCGCGCTCATCGTATCGCCGGACGGTCTCGTCATGACCCACGGCCACATGGTGCTTGAGAATTCGCAGCCTTTCAATATCAAGGTCTTTCTGGGCCGGGGCGACGAGGAACAGGAATACGAGGCGACGCTGCTGAAGAAGCCGGACGACGTCAATGTGGTGTTCCTGCGGCTCAAGTCCGAGGAACGGCTGCGCCTTCCCCACGTGCGGTTCGCCCGCGGCGCGACGCTCGCCCTCGGGCAGCCGGTGGCGCTGTTCGGTCTCCTGGGCGACCCGCTGGATTACGCGCGCGGCCTGATCGAGAGACGCATCGGCGCCATCCTTGATAAGCCGCGCACGACCTGTTGCCTCGACGACGCCGTGCGCTACGGCTATGTGGGAGGCCCCGTGGCCGACGCCGCCGGGCGCGTCGTCGGCGTGATTGGCTTTGACCTGTCCCGCGCCGAGGGCGGGGATCTCTACGTGCGCAGCGGTCATCCGCTCGTATATCAGACGGACCTTTTCCAGCGCTATATCGATAATCCGCCCAGCGAAACGGAGATCGAGACCTCGGGCGACCACGCTTGGCTCGGCGTATTCACCCAACCCTTAACCGACCGTTTCGCCGAGTACTGGGAGCTGCCCGCGAACGGCGGCCTCATTATCAGCACCGTCGTGGCAGGCTCACCCGCCACCGAAGCCGGGCTGCGGGCGGGCGACATCATCGTGGAATTCGACGGTACACCCATCCGCGCGAAGCTCGACCGCGACGTGCCCGGATTTACCAAGCTTGTGCGCGAGGCGGGCCCGGGACGCGAAGTGGTCGTGCGGGTCTTGCGCGACGGACAGCCCGTCGATGTTACCACCGTGCTCGGCACGCGCCCGCGAAGCGCCCAGGAAGCCGGCGAGTACGAGGCCCCCCAATTCGGCCTCACCGTCCGCGAATTGACCACCGATGTGCGCATCGCGCTCAACCTGCCCGAGAACATCGAGGGCGTTATCGTGCGGCGGGTTAAATCGGGCAGCGTCGCCCAAATTGCGCGGATGCGTCCCGGCGTCGTGATCCTCCGTTTCGGCGGCCATCTAGTAACGAATCTGGCCGATTTCCAGGCTGCGGTCGAGCAAGTCACCGCGGATCGGCCGCAGGAGGTGGTCGTTTTCGGGCGGCTTGGCGCGGCTACCGGTTTCTTCCGGCTCGAACCTCGCTGGGACGAACCATGACCCGGCGGCGCCTACCTCTCTGCGCTGCGTTCGTCGCTCTAGTCAGCGTGGGGTGCGGGCGCGGTCCCGCAGATCCCGCGTTGCTCGAACAGGCGGACGCGTTCTTCTCCGAGGGCCGGGCCGACGAGGCCCTGCTGCTGGCGAAGCAGTACCTTTGCGACTACCCGGAGGACGCTTCGGCCCATTATCTGCTCGGGGCGTGCTACCGGGCCGTCACACCGCCGTGGCTCACCCTGGCCGAGGGCGAACTCGGCACGGCGCTGGCCTGTTTTCGGCGCACGGGACGACGGGGCGCCCTGAGTCGTTTCGACAGTGACCACGATTTCGAGCTTGCAGTCCACCGCGGCCGGGCCTTGATTGGAATCGCGTGGCTCCGGGAGGCGATGGACCGGGGGCTGCGGGGGCAATATCTCGCCAAGCTGGCGGGGCAATGCCTGGAGCACGTGCGGGAAGGGCTGCGTCTCGCACCCGGCCACCCGGAATTGCGGGAAATGCAGGTTATGCTCGAAACCTTCGTGGAGGAACGGCCGCCGCCCCGCCCGGCCTTGCCCGGCGAGGGCATTGTGGTATGACTGGCGAAAGGCCGGGAATCTGCGCCTGTATGGAGAAACGAGATTCTGGAAATATTGACGCCTTCCGCCCGGTTGCTTATGGTAAGCCATGCCACCAGCATACTGCCGCGCGGGGTCGTGCATCGGGGTTGATACCGACGACAACTACGCTCGCAGTGTTAAGCACCGGGCCGGCGTCCCGGCGAAAAGGAAAGTCATGAACGCGGCGGAACTCTTTGTGAAGTGTCTGGAGGCGGAAGGCGTCCGCTATATCTTCGGCTTGCCCGGAGAGGAAAACGCTCATTTCCTGATGGCCCTCGAGGATTCGCCCATCGAACTGATCCTCACGCGCCATGAACAGGGCGCGGCCTTCATGGGCGAGACCTACGGCAAGCTGACCGGCGAGGCGGGGGTATGCCTCAGCACGCTCGGGCCGGGCGCCACCAACCTTGTCACGGGCGTCGCCAGCGCCAACATGGACCGTTCCCCGATGGTGGTCATCACGGGCCAGGCCGACCTCCAGCGCCAGCATAAGGAAAGCCACCAGTATTTCGACGTCATGTCGATGTTCAAGCCCATCACCAAGTGGGGCGCGCGTATCGTGCATCCCGACAATATCCCCGAGGTCGTGCGGCGCGCGTTCCGCGTCGCCACGCGCGAGAAGCCCGGCGCCTGCCACATCGAACTCACCGAGGACGTCGCGGCCATGGCCGCCGGCAAGAAGCCTATCAAGCGCAGCTATCTGCGTCGCACCGTCGCGGACGACAAGATCGTTGACATCGCGATGGACGTCCTGCGATCCGCCGAGCATCCGGTCATTCTTGCCGGAAACGGCGCCATCCGCACCCGCGCGAGCAAACAACTGCGCATCTTTGTCGAGTTGACCGGCATCGGCGTCATCAGCACGTTCATGGCCAAGGGCTGTGTCTCGCGACAGGCGCCCGAGAGCGTCTTCACGATAGGACTCCAAACCAAGAACCTGGCGAACGCCGCCATCGAGGCAGCCGACCTCGTGATAACTGTCGGCTACGACCTCGTCGAGTATCCGCCGCGCCTGTGGAACAAGTGGGGCGACAAGAAGATCATTTGCGTCGATTTCCTTCCCGCCGAAGTGGACCAGAGCTATCAATTGGACGCCGAGGTCATCGGCGATGTCGCCCACACCCTCTGGATGATGAACGAGCGTCTCCGCGCGAACCCGCTCCGCTTCGACGTACCCCGGCAGCGCAAGACGCGCGAGATGTTGCTCGCCCTCTTCGCGGAACATAAAGACGACGACACGGAGGGGCGCATCCGCCCGCAGAAGGCGCTGTGGGACGTGCGCCAGGCCCTCGGCCCGCGCGATATTCTCCTCAGCGACGTCGGCTCCCATAAGATGTGGGTCGCCCAGTATTACCACTGCGACGAACCGAACACCTGCCTGATCCCGAACGGGTTCTGCTCGATGGGCGGCGCGCTGCCGGGCGCCATCGCCGCGAAGCTGGTCCACCCTGACCGGAAGGTCATGGCCCTGTGCGGCGACGGCGGTTTCCTTATGAACGTGCAGGAACTCGAAACGGCGGTGCGGCTCAAGACGAACATCGTCGTCATGGTCTGGGTCGATAACGGCTTCAACCTCATTGAGTGGAAGCAGAAAAACGAATTCGGGCATCACAGCAACCTGTCCTTCGGCAATCCCGATTTCGTGCAACTGGCTGAGAGTTTCGGCTGCATCGGCCTGCGCGTCGAGAACGCGCGCGACCTCGCGCCCGCGCTCGATAAGGCCTTTGCCGCCTCGAAACCCGTCGTCATCGCCGTGCCCATCGACTACCGGGAAAATGACCGGCTGATGGACCAACTGCGAATCGTCGTGTAAACAGGAACGCGCTTTTGCGCGTCGTAGTCGATGATTTGTCGAGTACGAGAACGAGTGCGAGTGCGAGGCAGGAACCAGGAGGCGCAGGCATGTTTCAGCTTAAGGAAACGTATCCCTATTACCTGGCCAATGAGCCGCAACAGCCGAACGCGGACCTCGAGGTCCTCGACAAGTACACCGGTAAGGTCGCCACGCGGGTCGCGATGGCGGACGCCGCCGCTATCGACGCCGCCATCGGCGCGGCGGTCGAGGCCGTCGAACCGATGTGCAAGCTGGGCGCGTACCGGCGGCAGGCCGTACTCGAACACTGCGTGGCCCGGTTCAAGGAACGCTTCGAGGAACTGGCCTACTCGCTGTGCGTCGAGGGCGGCAAGCCCATCAAGGACGCCCGCGGGGAGGTCTCGCGGCTCATCGACACGTTCAAGATTGCGGCCGAGGACGCCGTGAACTTGACCGGCGAGGTACTCACGATGGACCGCAGCCCGCGCGCCGCCGGGTATTCCGGCATGTGGAAGCGCGTTCCCATCGGACCCTGCTCGTTCATTTCGCCGTTCAACTTCCCGCTGAACCTGGCCGCGCACAAGGTCGCGCCCGCCTTGGCCGTGGGCTGTCCCTTTGTGCTCAAGCCGGCGAGCCTGACGCCCCTCGGCGCGATCATCATCGGCGAAGTGCTCGCGGAAACGGACCTGCCCAAAGGCGCGTTCTCGATCCTTCCGTGCCGGCGCGACGGTGCGGACCTCTTCACGACGGACGAGCGCCTGAAACTGCTCAGCTTCACCGGTTCGCCCGAGGTTGGCTGGGCGCTCAAGGCCAAGTCCGGCAAGAAGAAGGTGGTCCTCGAACTGGGCGGCAACGCCGCGTGCATCGTCGATGAAGACGCGAATATCGACGACGCCGTGGACCGCCTCATCATCGGCGCGTTCTACCAGAGCGGCCAAAGCTGTATCAGCGTGCAGCGCATCATCGTCCACGAGAACATTTACGACGCGATCAAGACGAAACTCGTCGCCAGGACGAAGGCCCTCAAGAGCGGCGACCCGAAGGACGAGGACACCTTCATCGGCCCGATCATCTCGAAGAACGAAGCGGACCGCATGGAACGCTGGATCAAGGAGGCCGTGGGCGCCGGCGCCACGCTGCTGTGCGGCGGCGGGCGCACCGGCAATCTGATCGAGGCCGCTCTGCTCGAAAATGTGCCGCGACACCTGCCCATGTACGCCGAGGAATTCTTCGGTCCCGCGGCGATTCTCTCGAAGTTCAGTCGATTCGACGACGCGCTCGCGGAAGTGAACGACAGCAAGTTCGGCCTGCAGGCCGGCGTATTCACCCGCGACATCTACAAGGCCATGAAAGCCTGGGAAACCCTCGAGGTCGGCGGCATCGTCATTGGCGACGCGCCCTCGTGGCGCGTGGACCACATGCCTTACGGCGGCGTCAAGGATAGCGGCCTCGGCCGCGAGGGCATCCGTTACGCCATCGAGGACATGACCGAGATTCGGCTACTGGTCCTGCGCACGCCGTGATTCGCCGCCGCTCCGACGGCTCCGCGCCGTCTTGCGGCGCTTCAACCCCTCGATCACGGCCTGCCGCATCCGCGCGTAGTTCGCCTCGACGGTTCCATCCGCGTGGAACAAGCTGCTCGAACCCGCGACCAGGATGTCCGCGCCCGCCGCGACCATCTCGGGGATGTGCTCGAAACTGACGTTGCCGTCCACCTCGATGGGGATCGATAGACCGCGCGCGTCGAGATACGTGCGGCATTCGGCGATCTTTCGGATACCGTTCGCGACGAGGGTCTGCCCGGCGAACCCGGGATTTACCATCATGAGCAGCACAAAATCCAGGCGCGACAACACGTATTCGAGGACGTCCAGGGGTGTGCCGGGATTGAGCGCGGCCCCGGCCACCATACCGAGATCGCGAATCAGGCTCAGGCTGCGATCAAGGTGCGGCGCGGCCTCGACCTGAACGGACACGGCCGTCGCGCCGAGGTCGGCCATCTGCCGAATAAAGAAATCCGGCTTGGTGACCATGAGGTGGGCGTCGTAAGGCAGGCCCGTATGCGCGCGCAGTTGCTTGAACGTCTCGAAGCCGAGCGGCATGTTCGGCGTGAATACCGCGTCCATGATGTCCAGGTGCAGCCAGTCCGCCCCGAGCGCTTCGAGGCGGCGCGCGGACTCCTCGAGCCGGCAGAGGTCGGCGCACATGGCCGACGGCGCGATTTGCACCGGCGCAACCGACACCGACTTGGCGGGCCGCGGCGCCCGCGTGGACGGCGCTTCTTCGAAGACGGCCTTCACGTGCCGCAACGAGGCGCGCAATTGCTCCTCGAGCGCGTGATCGCTATAGTCCCGGCCCAGCTTCGGACCGCCGACCTCGAGATACGCAACCAGCTCCCGCACGGGGATGCGGTCCGCGTGCGCGTGCAGCAGGTCCCGCACGGCGCGCAGATCGACAACGCCGCGCGCCCGTTCCTCCTCACTGAACCCGAATGTGGCCCCGAACCGCCCGTCCGTGTTCTTGAGATGCAACTCCGCGAGCCAAGGAAACGTTGCCTCCAACAGTTCGAGATGCGTGTGCCGCACCGCTCCGTCGCGGTCCGCGTAGCCGTGGGACACGTCCGCGCAATAACCGATCGGCGTCGTGCCGGGTGTCGCGCGGTGGTGCGCCATGAGTTCCTCCGCCATCTCCCGGATTTCTTCCGGCAGCGTCGGCGGTTCCGCCAGCGACGACATGGGTTCGATGCACAGCCGCTCGAGGCCCCGTTCATGGGCACAGGCCATGAGTTCCTTCATATGGCGCAGGAAACACGCATTGCCCGCCGCCTTCGTGTCCAGCCGGTCGCGCGGGACCGCGCCCGGATTCGACCCGACGTGTCGCGCCCCGACCAGCGCGCCCACCTCGATGAATCGCTCATAATTCCGCCGCGCCACGGCCTCCCAGCCCGGCTCGCCGCGATAGAAGCCTCCCAGTTCCCGGTGCGCCGTGAAGCAACTCGATATCGAAACGCCGAATTGCGCCGCTTGCTCCCGCAACGCGACAAAATACGCGGCGGGAAGCTGATACAGCTCAAAAAAAGAACCTAGTTGCAGGTGGTGGACCCCCTCTTCCACCATGATCCGGAACAGCCAGGGATACGAGTACCGGTACTCGATGGGGTCTGCCTTCAGACCGATGACTATGGAAAGGCGCTTTCGCATGGTGGATAGAGATAGTCCCACGTTTCAGAACCGCGTCCCGCTTCACGGCATTGTAGCCCGAAAACGGGGATCGTACCAAGCGACCACGCGCTGCGTCCCGCGCTCCGCGGGATGCCTGTCCCCGAGTCACCGTTGTTCTACCCCACGCCCGGGAAAAAGCCGCCTTCGCCGTGGTCGCAACGGTGATTCGCGCCGATGTTAGAGCATTGGACGACCGCAACAATTCGGTGATGCTGAGGTACCAGCGGGCATGCCGCTACCCATGTCCTGACTGCGCCCCGCGCAACCCCAGACCCCAAACCCTTCCATCAATTCGTCTGCGCCGCGTGGTCTTCCCTGGCGGCGCAACGTTGCCACCACGCGCGGAGCGCGGCGACGCGGTCGCGAAAGGCCGCGGAAAGTCGGTCCTCGGCATCGCGGACCTCGCCCGTGAACGGCATTAGATACGTGTCTGGACCATCCCAATACGTGCCGGGCGCGAGCGTGCCGGGGCCGTCTACTACAATGGTGCAGTGGGCGAGGTCCGGCGCGAAAGCGATGTTCTCGGCGTCACGCTCGACTTCGAGCAGCAGGCCGCGCCCCGGCGACGTAAACACCGCGCGGGACGCCTCGGTCCGCGCCTCCATCTCGCAGGGACCCAACGCGAGCGCCTCGATGGCGGTCTGTTCGATGCGCCTCGGCGTATATCCCGCGTTGTAGACCCGGAACGTGCGGAGCATGCCGGGGTGATCGTGGAACGCGTAGGTGCGGATGAGCACGCCGAGTCCCTCGGGCCCCTGCTTTCGCAGCACGAGGCCCGCCGCATATTGCGTGCGTTCCTCGCTCCACTCGATGTCGCCCAGTTCCATCACGCCGAACACGCGGTCGTCACAGACAACCTGAAACTCCAGGGCGTCGCCGCGCAGCCACTGGAATTGCCCCGCCCGCTGCGTCAACTCGATCGTGTTGCCCACGAAGGCGGACCACGCGCGCTCGCACCAAGCGTTGCCGACGCGGGCCGTGCCGGGGCCTACCTCCGTATATGCGCGCCGCGCCATCCTGCTTCCTCCGTGCCATCCCGTCCTGCAACGCGACCAGGAGCCTCAATCCGCACAAGCGACATCCGGGCCGCGCTCAAGGAAGGATAATGCCGAACGGCCCCCGGGTGCCACCCGCGTAGCGGATCAGGGCGCGCCGGACGCCCGCCGCGCCGGTCATAAGCCCGCGCGAGCGCCCGCTCTTCTCGATGCCGTGCGCCGCTTCCTCGAGGGCGGGCAGGTCGAGCGCGGCGAGAATGGCGGCGTCGCGGTGGGCGCCCGCGGGAAGCGGCGTCCACGCGGCGGCGTCCAAGGCAGCGTCCAGGCGGCTCGCGATGCCGTGGCACAGACAGAAGCCGGGGTTGTTCGCCACGTATACGCCGCGTAGCGCGCGTTCGAGGAGTTCGCGGTCGGCGTCGCGGCCAAGCACCGCCGCCGCCAGCGACAAGGTCTTCACGACGCCGGGCGTGCCGTGGCACCAGGCGTTCCAGACCGTTTCGTCCGTGGGGGAGACGGCCCACCAGACCGCGTTCGCGGCGTCGAGCGGACGGGCGTGGCAGCGCAGGGTGTCGATGGCGGCCTCGGCGGCACGCCGAAAGGCATCGTCGCCGGTCACCTCGACGAGCCGCAGCAGCGCGTAACCGACTCCCGCGACGCCGTGCGCGAAGCCGAACAGGCGCGCGCCGGACATGCTCCCGTAGGGCCCCTCGGGCCATGGCCAGAACGTGTCTTCGCCGTCGCGCGCCGCGGCTTGCAAGAGCCTGTTCCCGGCTTGCACTGCCGCATCGAGGCACGGACCGTCGCGGGTAACGCCGTGTGCCGCAAGCAGGGCAACGACGTAACCGGCAAGGCCGTGGGAGAGATCGGGGGACGGCGATGCCGGGAGTTCGAGTTGCGTCAAGGCTTGAAGGGCGCTGGTCTCGAGCGCGGCGTCTTCCCAGAGCCTGCCCGCGACGGCGCATGCGAGCGCGACGCCGGGTAGGCCGAAGTGGAGGCCGGGGATATGCCGCACCGCCGCGGCTTCGTCGAGTAAACGCCGAAGCAAGGGGCGGACGCGGTCGATGCCCTCGGGCGTGCGCAACGGTTCAAGCCCGCATTCCATGGCGACGATCATCCGGCCCGCGACGCCCGAGTAGACCGTGGCGTCGTCGATGTCGCCGGTGAAGGACCCGACGGAGCGCAGCAGGTCATCCCACAGCGCCTCGCGCAGCGCGGCGACGTCGAGCGACGTTTCCTGGACACTGGCGTCGCCCGCCGTGGCGGATATCGCATCCATAAGGATGGCAAATGATTGTCTGAATCCCGCCGGGTCCGCGGATTGTGAACAGGCGCGACGCCAGGTTTCACGAACGCCCGGCGCGAGGAAGGGGCCCGCGACGCCCGCCTCCCGCAGGGCCGACAACAGCAGGATGGGGTGCACGCCGGACGCCACCATGAACGCCAGCGCCAGCAACGCATAGTGGTCATCTTCTAGGTCCGGCGCGCGGAAGCGGTCACGCGCCGGGTTGTAGAAGCCGGGCGTACCGCGCCGATACGGGGGCACGTCCGAGCCAACGCGATGCGCCAGTTCCCAGTCCAGGATGACGACCGCGCCGTCTTCTTCTAGTACATTCGCGGGCGCGAGATCGCGCACGACAATGCCGCGTTCGTGCGCCCGCAACACCGCAGAAGCAAGCAATCGCAGACATGTCGCCATGCGTTGCCGTGCCGCGTCCGTGGCCGCGTCGGGAGAAGTCCACAACTCCCAGAAGGTGCGCCCGGCGAGCCACGGACGCACCAGCGCAATCGTGCGGTCGCCATCGCACAAGAGTTCGGGACAAGGGGGCGCGCCCGGATCGCCGGCAAGGTCGCGGAGCAATGCGTGCTCATGTCGCGCCGCCCACAGCGCGTCGCGACCGAACCGATCCGAGTTCGCCCCTTTGCGGGCGGTTTTGACAAGCAGAAGGCCGGACGAGGGCGCGCGCCGGGACACCGCGCCGAAGACGCCGCCCTTGGCTGTGAGGTGCAACAAGCGCACGAACAGGTATTCATCACGCAGGAACGCAAGATGATCCGCGGGCGCGTTGCGGGGTAGCAGTATCGGGATGGCCGGGTCCGCGTCCCCGCCGTCGGCGGGGTCCACGACGTCGCCACGCTCGGGGTGGGCGAGCAGGCGCTGCTGTCGGCCCAAGGCGTCGATGCGCACGCGATAATCAAAGGGCCCGAACCGGCAATACACCGGCGCGTCGGCGTAGACGCGGAAATCCGTGGGCACGTCCGGCCCGTCGAGTCCCCGCAACGCTTCCCGGAGACGCGCCGCGACATCGAGCGCCGCCGCTTCGTCCGGCGGATAGACCGTTACCGCCTTGCCGACCTGGGTAAGCCCGTAGCGCCCGTCGTTCAAATCTTCGAGGACATCGAGCGACCGCACGAGTTTGAAAGACAGTCCCGTCGAGGCGAGCACCGGCAGCGCCGCCGCAAGCAGGGCGCGCACAATCGCGGGGGCGGCGGATAGGTGGAGTTTCCAGCCGGAGCGTATCTCAGGGTTCAAGCGGCTTTTGCGCACGCGCAGCCAGATGCCGTCGCATGCCACCTCGGACGGACGGAAGACCGCCTCGACGGCGTCCAACAGTCCCTCTTCACCCTGCGGGTCCAACATCTTCTCGCATGCCCCTTGGCCACGAGCGTCCGGCAAGAAAACACCCGGCGCGACAACGAACACCCGCGCCGGGAATATCAGGCAGCGTCAGAGATTCGGTATTCGGCGTGATCGCGTTCAGGTCGTGCGCGCGCACGAGACGCCGCACGTAAACCAGCACGACCTGCTCGTGTAGGGGACGCCGAGGCCAATGAGCTGCGCATCGCTGCGCGCCACAATGGCCGCCGCCTCCTCGGGAAGCAGATTCGGGTACCGCTTCAGAATCTCTTCCGTGGATTCCGCGCCGTCCCCTTGAATCTCGAACTTCTCGAGCAGGACGTCATTCAGGAATCGAAGCAAATCCTTGGACATGCTCATCTGGTCAATCCTTCCGTCCCTTCCCGGACGAGTCCCGGCGTCCCACACACATGCCCGCCACGGCCAATCCTAGACACCATGTTCCATACCACCGCATCGGGCAGGCGCCGCTATTGCACCCGCTGTCCCCTGTTGTTCAGCGCCGCCTGCATCAGCTTTTCCTCCAGCGCTCTCCGGCTTCGTCGATACGCGCCGGCAAGCGCGCCGAGGGCATGCGGCCCCTCACAACATCGCCCATAGAGTAACCGTCAGCCGCTGTCAATTTCAACGTGCCGATTCGCCCTTACTCGCGGCGCCGCGGCACAAGCGGATATCCTGTAATAGCACAATCCTTTCCGTATACGGAAACGGGGCCCCGCGAGCGGTGCTCGCGAGGCCCCGGAATGTCACCTTGCCCGCGCCGGCTCAGTCCTGACGCGCCCGGCGCAGCCGGGGCAGCGCCGCCAGGCCCAACGCCACCAGCACCGCCAGCGC
>JAKQEQ010000130.1 GCA_029556545.1 Candidatus Hydrogenedentota bacterium | reverse complement strand
GAGGGCGAGGGCGAGGGTGACGGTGAAGGTGAGGGCGAGGGTGAGGGTGAAGGAGAGGGTGAGGAGATTCCCGAATGTCTGCGGTTCGAGAATCTCGACCCGTTGCCGATAGTGGACATGGATACGACCGAAAGCGTAATCACCGCGCCTCCAGCGGGTATTGTCTCCGATATCAACATCGAAGTGGATATCGATCACGCCGACGTGCGTGATCTGGTCCTGTGGCTTGAATCACCCCAAGGGACCGTTGTTTTTCTGGCCACGCAGTTCCATTCGGCGGGCACGGCGCTTCAAGGCACGGTTTTCGACGACGAAGCCGACTTCTCGATCATGCTGGCCACGCCGCCGTATGCGGGCGTATTCAGGCCGGTGGACGCACTGTCACGGTACGACGGCGAGGGCATTGCGGGCAGGTGGAAACTGATGGTGTACGACGCGCGCACGGGCGCCGAGGGCGTTCTGAACGGTTGGAGCATGACCTTTAACGATTCGTGTCTTGAATCCGCCGAAGGCGAAGAGGGCGAGGGCGAAGGCGAGGGCGAAGGCGAGGGTGAAGGTGAAGGTGAAGGTGAAGGTGAAGGACAAGCGCCCGGGGACGCGCACAGCAGCGACATTAACGGGGACCACGTAATCTCGTTGAGCGAGTTGTTGCGTGTGATCCAGTTGTATAACTCGAATGGGATTCATTGCGACGGCACCTCGGAAGACGGCTATGGGCCTGGTCCGGGGGACACGTCGTGTGGGCCGCACGCGAGCGATTACAGTCCGACGGACTGGCGTATCAGCCTTTCCGAGTTGCTACGGCTTATCCAATTCTTCAACTCCGGCGGCTATCAAGCCTGCCCGGACAGCGAGGACGGATATTGCCCATCGGTGGTTCGGGGACAGGCACGTCTCGCTCGAAGACTCGCTCGCTTGTGCCAGTCCCCTGTTAATCGCCGCCTCACGCGCTGCGCCGGGTGAATAAGTTGTAGACGACGGGAACAACGACGAGAGCGAGTACAGCGCTGATGAGGATGCCGCCAATGGACGCGATCCCCAGTGGAACGCGGGGCTCGCTGCCGAGGCTGTTGTCGACGGCGAGGGGCAGCATGCCGAGGACGGCGGCGAGGGTAATCATGACGATCGGCCGCAGACGACTGGCCGCGGCGTGCTCCATCGCTTGGTGGCGCGGCACGCCGCGGGCGACCTGCGCGTTGGCTTCGTCGATGATCAGGATGGCGTTGTTTACCACGATACCGATGAGCATCACGGCCCCGAGCAGGATGATCAGCGATATCGAGTTTCCCGTGAGGTAAAGCGCCCAGATCACGCCGATGAAGCCCAAGGGCACGGTGATCAGGATGATGAACGGCTGCTTGAACGATTCCAGCAGGGCGGCAAGCGTCAGGTAGACCAAAATAAACGCTATCAGAAACGACTCGATGAATTCCGTGTTCGCCTCGCGCATGATTTCGTAAAGACCGGAGAACCTGTAGCGATACCCGGGCGGAAACTGCCCCTGTTCTTCGAGGGCCGCCGACAGTTCCATGACGGCGTTGCCCAGCGGCTTCCCTCCTTCGAGGTTAGCGAAAAGCTTCGAGATGCGTTCCTTGTCCTTGCGCGTGATCTGGATGGGCGCGCGCGTTTCCTCGATGTCGGCGAGGCTGGTCAACAACACCGGGCGACCCGGCGGCCCAGGGAACAGAAACTGACGGACCTGGTCCTTCCCCTCCTGTTCCCGCATCTTGACGACGATGTCGTAGTTGCGGTCGCTCTGCTTGAATACGCCGGCCTCGACGCCCTCCAAGTTCGCGCGTAGCGTCATACCGACCCCCGTGGCGGGAACACCCAAGTCCGCGAGCACGGCTCGGTTCGGGCGCACACGCAGCTCGGGCTTACCCGTGCGCACCGTCGTGTCCGGGTCCGCGTAGCCGGGAATCGCGCGCGCCAGCGCCAGCGCGCGGACCGCCAGTTCGTCCAGGACGTCAAGGTCCTCGCCGGCGATTTCGAGTTCGATTTCCGAGGCGGTGCCGCCCATGGCGGTGGGCTGCGACACCGAAACCAGACACTCGGGAAACCCCGCGAGTCGCGCGCGGGCCGCGGTCATGATCTCGTCGATAGTGATGTCGCGGTCGGGCTTATCCGAGAAGACCATGAGCACTTGCGCGAGGTATACGCCCTCGGACGAACGCCCAAAAATGCCCTCCACCTTCCCGATGGTCGTGAAGGTCTTCTTAAGTTCCGGCAAGTCCGCGAGCAGCCTCTCCACCTCCTTCACGCGGCCCACGGTCTTTTCAAGATTGTAGTACGTGGGAAACTCGAGCTTGACCGATATCTCGCCGCTGTCCTCTTCCGGAAAGAATCCAAACCCCAGCGATGGCGCAAGCACGGCGGCGTGGACCAGCGCCGCAATCACTGTCGCCAGTAAGAACGCCGCGGCCCAGCGCCGCCGCTCGAAGAAATCAAGCATTGCGCTGAACCACCCCGAGAACCTGTCGAAGCCGCGGTTCCATGCAGCCTCGACGCGTTGCAGCGCACCTTTCCGATCGGCCCGTGCCGGTTTCAGCAGAATAGTGGACAACAGCGGGGTCAGCGTAAATGACACGAAGAGCGAGGCCGCCGTCATCAGGATCATGGTGACCGCGAACGGGGCAAAGAACATCCCGATTTGCGACTGCATTGCCGCGACCGGAAACAGCACGACAAGATTCGTGGTTGCGCTCGCGACCACCGCCACGGCGACGCCCGAGGTCCCGCGTTGCGCCGCATCTTTGGCGTCCCCGCCTCGCTTGAAGTGCGTGACGATGCTTTCGAGCACCACGATCGAATTAGTCACGAGGATGCCCACCGACAACCCCGCCGCCATGAGCGTCGAGAAATTGAGGGTGTAGTCCCAGAAGGTGAGGCAGAACACGCCGATGAGGATGGTTACCGGCATGCTGATTGCCACGATAATCGTGGTCCGCAGATTGTACAGGAACAGGAACAGAATGAGCGCGGTGAGCAGGATGCCCTGGCCGATGTTCTGCACCGCGCTGTCCACCGACGCCTGGATCATGGCGGCGTTGTCGGAAATCCACTCGAGTTTCATGTCGCCCGGTAGTTGCGCGTTGAGCCGATCCATCGCCGAACGCACGGCCTCGACCACCTGCACGGCGTTCGCGTCCGCTTTCTTCACCACCCGAATGCCGATGCACGGCGCCCCGTCTATATACGACGCCTGCCGCAACTCCTCAGTCGTCATTTTCACCGTCGCGACGTCTTTCAGGTAACACCGCGCCCCGTCCGCGCCGGCCACCTCCAGATTCCCGATGTCGTCCACATTGTCGTATTCGGCGTCGAACTTCACGGAATACTCGATGTCCCCTTCGCGCACGCGCCCCGAAGGCACGGTGCGCACACCGCGCTGGATCGCCTCGACAATCTCCATGCTCGTCAGCCCGCGCGCGGCCAACTTCTCCCGGTCGATCAGCACCTGCACTTCCCGATCCGCCCCGCCGATGATCCGCACCTCGGCCACGCCCGAGATCACCGTGATCCGGTCCTTGAGCGTATTCGCCGCGTAATCGCGCAATTCTTCGAGTGTCGCCCGGCCTTTGAGCGCCAGACTGATGATGGGCTGGGCGTTGACGTCGAACTTGAGTATCTTCGGCTTCTCCGCGCCCGCGGGAAGTTCGTTCAGGATCAGGTCGATCTTCTCGCGCACGTCGTTCGCCGCGACGTCCACGTCCACGTCAAGGTTAAATTCGAGCAGGTTCTGGCACACATTCTCCATACACACGGACGACACGTGCTTCAGCCCGTCGATGGCGACGACGGCGTCTTCGATGCGCTTGGCGATGTCCGTCTCTATTTCGAGCGGACTTCCCCCGGGATAGACCGTGACGACGGTGATGTACGGCATGTCAACACTCGGGAAGAATTCGAGGGGCATCTTGCGATACACGTTAAACCCGAGCAGAGACAGGCCGATGATAAGGCAGGCCGTCGCCACGGGTCGCCGCGCCGGCAGGCTGAACAGGGACATCACCGGTTCTCCCGACGCACGACGACACGGCTGCCTTCTTCAACCTGGAACTGGCCCATGGTGACGACGGACAGTCCCTCGCGCAGTCCCTCGCCTTGTACTTCGACCATGCCTCCGGATTCGAAGCCGGTGGTGACGGACAGCATCCGCGCCGTGTCCCCCTCGACATGAAATACAACGGACCGGTCATCGCGCGTCTGGATCGCGCCCTTCGGCACACCGAACCCCCGGTGTTGCGCGATCAGCACCGCGATATGCGCCATCGCTCCCGAGACTACACCCTCGGGCGGGTCCTTGATCTGGCACTTCACCTCGAAGGTGCGCAGCTTCGGGTTGATGGTCGGGCTCTTGAAAATCACCGGAACCTCCCCCACTCCCGTGTTGTGGACCGTGACGCGCATTATCGTCTCGCCGGGCCGCACGTCGGCGTAGTATTGCGACGAAAGAAACGCCGATGCCTCGACGAGCGAGGTGTCCTCGATCCGCACCACCGGCGTGCCGGCCCCGGCCATCTCGCCCGGTTCCAGGAATCGATGGGTCACCTTGCCCGTGAGTGTCGCCGTGACCAGCGCGTCGCCCAGGTCCTTCTGCGCGATGGCGAGCGACGCTTCGGCTTGCCGTTCCTGTTCGGCGGCAAGGTCCACCAGGCTTTGTGCGTGTTTGCACATGGCCAGCGCCTGCCGGTACCGGCTCTGGTTTTGTTCCAACACGTCAATCGCTATCGAGTTACTCTCGTAAAGCAACTGGTGCCGATCGTAATCGATCTTCGCCTTCTCAAAGTCCGCCTGCAGGCGCTCGCGGTACGCCTCCTTCTCCTGGCGACCGTAACGCGCAATTTCGAGGTTCTGGCGCGCGATGTCGACCGCTTTCCGCAGCTTGAGCGCGTCGGTCTGGAAAAGCCGCGTCTCGCCCTCGACCACCGCGTCGCCTTCGTCCACGTAAATCGCTTCGATGGTCCCCGGTATCTTCGCGGACACAATCGCCGTGTGTTTCGCCTCGATCGTGCCCTGCACCACGACCACGCTCTCAAAGTCCCGCAACGCAAGCGGTTCCGTCACGACCGGGACCGCGGGCTTCGCCTCGACCGCGGACTGCGCGCCAATCCCGTTGGCGCCGCCGTTGCGAGCGCCGTATAAGATGATCGCGCCCGCGCACAGCGCCGCCGCAAGGGCGACGACTCCCCCCCTCCGTATCACCCGTCTTAGTCTGTTCTTCGCCATGCCTTCAGTCCTATCTCAGTGCGCCGGCAAGCCCCAAGGCGGCCAGCACGGATGCCGACACGTGGTCCGCCGCCGCCTCAAGAAATGCGTCGTCATAGGCTTCTTTGCCCAGGATCATCAAGATGGGCGTCTCCGCGAAGCCGAAAACCACGATTTGCCCCGTCAGCGTGAAGGCGAATAGCGCCACCTGCGCCTCCGTCAGCGCGGGATTCGCCGCTTGCACCACGCGCGACAACAGTTCGTGTTCCCGCGCGAAAACCGCCCGCACCAGGTCCTGCCACACCGCCGAGGACTCGATCAGACTGCGCATGAGCAGGCGACGGTACCACGCGGGATAGTCATTCGAGAAGTAGGACGCAAATCGTGCGTGTACGATCTCGCGAATGACCCGCGCAGCCCCCGCCGGCGTAGCGATGCGGTCCGGCGGCTCCAGAAACTGCTCGATGCCCGCGCCGCGAATCGCCAGCGCCGCCCGCCGCAACACCTCCGCGTAGAGGTTGTCTTTCGTGCCGAAGTGATAGTTGACGGCCGCAATATTGGTCCCCGCGCGCTCCGCAATAGCGCGCACGCTCGCGCCCTCGAACCCCAGCGCGGCGAACAACTCGCCAGCGGTGTCGAGCAGCACAGTCTTCGTATCCAACGGTCTTTCCATGAGTTACGCTTCCTGCCCCCAGCAACCCCGCGAAGGCCGCGTTCACCGCTGCTTATTCTATACCGAACAGTCGTTTCAGTCAAGCGTTTGATCTTCGCGTCCCCTCCCGATAAGTACTCCCGTCGCGATCGGGAAACGCGCGACTACTTTGCCACAGGAACCCACCTTACCGCGTCGGCGAGGACGTTGCCGTTGGCCGCGTTGGAGAGGGTAACGACGGCAGATCCGGCCTCAAAACGGAATGTGCCGAGTTCGACCCACTGTCCGCTATGCTCGCGCTGGTTGATGCGGATAGTTTCCTCGCCTGCGGCGTGCCGCACCGTGTACGGCGCGTCGGTGGCGCGGTCACTGAAGGGGTCGGCGCCGTACCAGACGGACACGGTGTAATCGCCGGCTTGGGGTAAATTGACGCGCCATGTCGCTGTGGCTTCCCCGTCGCCCGCCTCAGCCCAGTGGACCACGCCGCGATAGTCGCCGCCCGCCTTGCCCAGATACCACGCACCGTCTGTCGAGAAGCCATCGCCCTCGTCCAGGTTATCCACCGTGAGGCTGTCCGGTTCTTTCGGCGCGCGCTGGTCCGCATTGAGCCCGGCCTGCACATTCGCCTCGCTCGTATCGCGCATCACCATCACGCCCTGGAACGTATTACCCACAATCACGGCCGTACGCAGGCCGGGCCGCAGGTCGAAGTGAACGCGGCCCACGTCCATGAACAGGCAGTTCGATACGCTCAACCCGCCGCCGGCCGCGAGGATGCTGGTCTTCGCGGTGTTCTTCGGATCGAGCGTGATAAAGTGACAGTTCTCGAACGACACATGGCCCGCACCCGCGATCTCGCAATGGATGGGATCGCGCGGTTCGGGTTCGCGCGTCGCGCCGAAGAAGCCGCAGCCGGTGAAGCGCACCGGACCCGCGTTCGTATCCTTGACCGTGACACGCCCGAAAATCTGGCTGTTCGAGAAGGACACGCCGGAGTGTCCCTGGACCTCCTCGACAAGAACCGCGTAGGGGCAAATGTCCGCGCCGCTTTGCGTGAGCAGCACGTTGCCGCCCCCCGCGCCGCGGTTCACGAAGCGAAACCCGACGTGATAGAAGATGGCGAAGCAATTGTTGAAGTACTCCCAATCGGTGCGGCCGATGATGAACGCCTCCGCGTGATCGGTCACGAAGCGTCCGACCGGGTCGTCGTCGCCGGTGTAGCCCCAGAACGGCCAGAAGTGGACATTCGAGACGCGGCCGATGTCGTAGCACTTGTCGATATAGAGGCCCCGATAGAGCGGATAGGCGTAGAGGTTCTCGATGAAGTGCCGGCCCGAGGGATGCGTGCCGAAATCGACCGCCTTGTATGGGTTGACCATCAGCACGTTGCGAATCGTGCAGTGGTCGGCGCCGCCCTCGGTGATTTGCACGGTCCACGCATAGGGCTTCGGCGGATTCTCCTTCACCTGCTTCGGGTAATAGATGACGAGGCCCTCGATGGCGCAGCTCGCGTGAATGGTGATAAACGGCGGGCCGTCCTCGTCGCCCTCGCCCGCCGTGACAAGCAGGACGGAGCCGGGTAGCGCCTTCTCCTCGAAAGGCGGCCAGAATTGCGGCGAATTCGGCGGATACGTCCACACGCCGCGCAACGCGGTGTTGGGCCGCATCCGCAAAGGCTCAGAGATCAGGAATTGCCCCCGGGGCACGAACACCACCCCGCCGTCGTCGCCCTCGCCCGCCGCGTGCAAGGCGTCCTGAAATGCCTTCGAGCAATCGGTCGCGCCGTCGCCCACGGCGTTGTACGGCGGCTGGGTTACGTCGATAAGCCGGGAATCGGTTGCGGATGCCGTGGCGACGCACAGGGCGGTAATCAGGCAGACAAGCAGATAACGCATGGCATTGGGTCTCCTTGGAGCTTCAGCGTCGAGCGCGGGTGCATGGTAGGCCACGCACTGGCCGGGGGGCAAGGCCGAGAAGAACAGGAGGAAAGCACACCGGAAGCAGCAGCGGGCGGCGCGACGTTGCCTGAGGGCTCGGCAACGGGCTCGGCAACGGTTGCACGCCGTGGGGGCGGCCACGTACCATGACTTGGGACGGTTCATGGGCAAGATGTCCATGCCATGACCGTGACGAGCATGAGGCGTCGAGGAGAATTCCGGGTATGCCCCCTTTGGTCCAGGACCTGCTTTATGTCGCGGCGGCAGTCGTGATCCTGTGGAAGTGCGCCGACTGGTTCGTCGAGGGCGCGGTGGCGATGGCGGAGAAGCTGGCGGTGCCGCAGATGCTTGTCGGGCTGGTCATCGTCAGCATTGCGACGACCTCACCCGAGCTTATGGCCTCCGTACTGGCGGCGCTGCGCGGAATGCCCGAGGTGGCCTTGGGCAACGCCATCGGCTCGGTAATCGTCGACGCCTCCGTCGCGCTTGGGCTCGCCGCCCTGCTTGCCGTTACGCCGCTCGTGGCGGAGCCGCGCCTCTTTCGCACGAGCGCGGTCATGCTCATCGCCGCGATCGGGCTGGCCTTCGCCATGTGCCTGGACGGCGTATTGTCCCGGGCCGACGGGATCATCCTCTTGAGTCTTTACGCGGGCTACGTTGTCGTGTCCTATGTCCGCGTGAAGCGCGGTCGCGCGTCCGCGACGGATCTGCCCTTCGAGCCACCGGACGAAAGCCTGGCCCAGCTTCCCACAAGCAAGGTCGTCGGGCTCTTCGCCCTCGGCCTCGTCGGTGTGCTCGGCGGAAGCCATCTGCTGCTGCACGGCGCGCTCGGCCTCGCGACGGCGGCCGGCGTGCCGCCGGTCGTAATCGGGTTGACCGTAGTCGCCATTGGAACCTCGATGCCCGAGATCGCGACGTGCACCGCCGCCGCGATCAAGAAGCAAAGCGGGATCGGCGTCGGCAATATTCTCGGCGCAGACATCCTCAACATCTGCTGGGTCGCGGGGCTGTCGGCAATCGCGAACCCGTTGCGCGCCGAAATGCGCGTCATCCTCATCATGTTTCCCGCCGTCGCCATCATTGTCGGCGTGATGCTGGTCATGCTCCGCTGGGGTTACCGGCTCAGCCGCGTGAACGGCGCCATTCTATTGTTGCTGTACTTGGTGTACGTCGCGGTATTGATCGCATTCGTACCGCGCGACGCGTTGCCCGTGGGAGTCGGCGCGCCGTGACGCACGGCAAGCCCTCCGAGAACGGCGCACCCGTGCCACGTGCCGTCTCCTATCTCGATGGCGGATCGGCAACACGTCAACTGCACAATCTCGCTGAGGACTTCGCCGTGATTCGCAAGGACTCGGGGCCGTTTCCGCCCTTCGAGGTCGTGCCCTTGGCCCCGAAACGCACGATGCTCGACGACGGTCTCGCCGTCGCGCTCATGGACATGGACGGTACGACAACCTCGACGGAGGATGTGTGCTGTCTCGCGATGGAGGAAATGATGCGGCGCATGAGCGGCTTGGCCGCGGAAGCCTGGCCGGGGCTCGACCGGGATCGAGACCACCCCGCGTTGATCGGCTATAGCGGGCGGGAAAACCTCGAATATCTCGGCGAGAAGTACGGCCATTTGTTCTCGCTGGACGCGACGACGCGCGCCTATATCGAGGCTGCGGCATGGAACATTGGTCCGTGGGCGGACCCAGCGCAGGCGGCAAACGTGCGCGACTGGCTTGCGGGCCTTGGCCTTGCCGCTCTGCTGAATGACCCGCGTTTTCGCGTGCTGATGCGCTCGGGGAAAGAGCCCGCGGCCCACGGCGGCGTGCTGGACGCCTTGTGCGCCGAGTGCATCGGCGCGTTGCGCGCGGCCTGGCCCGCGTGCGCAACCGACGTCGGCCTCACCATCTACGCGCACGACTACCACCGCCGCCTCGTCGGCAACGACGAGCCCATGATCCGGCCCCTGCCCGGCGTCGGCGTCGTCATGGCGGCGCTCAAGGGGCGCCTGGGCGCGGACGCCGCCTGCTGTTTCGACATGCTGGCGGCGGCCCTCGACGACGTCGTGAACGCCGATGAGGGACGGGATACTTTGCGCGCATTGGGCGTCCATTTCGAGCGCCAGCCGGCGAGACTCGCGCTGGTCACGACCTCGTCGGCCTTCGAGACGCGCCACGTGCTGCGCCACGTATTCACGAGACTCCGTGCGGAGATCATGGACTGGGGGCTACCGCCCGAGCGCTCGGACGCCGTCCACGAGCTTTTTCAGACCGCCGAAACGAGCTATGACGCCGTCGTAACCTCGACGGATATCCCGGAAACGCGGCTGAAACCCTTCCGCGACCCGTACAGCGCGGCGCTGGCGCGGCTGGGCGTGGATGCCGCCGCCCTCGCGCGGGTCGTCGGCTTCGAGGACACCGAGCCCGGCGTCATCTCGCTGCGCGCGGCGGGCGTTCCTGTGGCGGTGGCGCTGCCCCTCGAGGGCACGCGCGCCCACGACTTCCAGGCCGCCTCCCACGTGGCGACCCGGGGCTTCCCGGAAATCCTGCTGCGGCATCGCCTGTTTCTATCAGAGCGAGCACTCGAAGACGCCGCGGATTGACGGGTCGGGCGTCTTATGTTAGCGTTCTCGCAGGACGGGAAAAGGGACGTAACGGATCGAGAAGACCCAAAGGAACCAAGAGCAGATCCGGGGAGAGACAGCGCCATGCAAAAACAATGCGTCAACGCCACGGACGGCCCGCCGGCCAAGGGGCCGTATTCCCACGCTGTGATTGCCGGCGACTTCGTCTTCGTCTCGGGGCAGGGCCCCTTCACCGCGCAAGGAGTCGCCTATGGCACGTTCGAGCATGAGACGCGCGTCACCTTCGCGAATTTCGAGAAGGTGCTCGCCGCCGCCGGATGCGGCCTTAAGGACATCGTCAAGGTAACTGTGTTCCTCGCGGATATGAACGACTTTGCCGAGTTCAACCGCATCTACCAGGAGTACTTCACGACGGACTGCCCGGCGCGCAGTTGTGTGCAGGTCGGCCGTTTGCCGCTTGATATCAAGGTCGAGATCGAGGCGGTGGCTTGGAGAGGGACTGGGGACTAGGGACTAGAGTAGGAGAGTATATAGGGTGAGCTTTCGAGGGTATTTGATAATCGTGTTGTGTATGCTGGGCGTCGGGGCGGTGGCGCAGTCGCCCGCCGAGTACAACAATCGCGGCATCGAAGCCTACGACGCTGGCAACTTCGACTTCGCCATCACGTGGTTCGAGCGCGCGCTCACGCAGGCCCCGGAAAACGCCACCGTGCGCCGGAACCTGTGCAATGCGCGGCAAGGCGCCGCCGACGTACTCGCACAATCCGGCGATTTCGCGTCCGCCGTTACGCATCTCGAACGCGCGATTGCCGCGGATCCGGCGAACCCCTCGCCACTGGTGCAGATGGGCGCGTATTACCTGCGTCTGGACATGGTGTCTCAGGCGATTCGCCGTCTCGAGGAGGCGATCGAACTCAAACCGGGGCACCTCGACGCGCATGAACTGCTCGGCGAGGCGTACTACCGGGACAATGACCTGCCGTGGGCGCGCGCGCAGTGGGAGTATGTGCTGCGCATGGACCCGAAACGGCCCGGCCTGCGCGAGCGTTACGACAAGGCGTTTCGCGAAGAATCCATCGAGTCCGGGTTCAAGAAGACCGATTCGAGCCATTTCCGTCTCACCGGGCCAAAGGACCTCCCCCACCACGTGCGCAACCGTATCATCCGCCTGCTCGAGGACGCCTATCGCGAGATAGGCCGCAAGTTCGGCGGGGTGTATCCGCCCGGACCGATCCAGGTCATTCTCTACGGCGCGGACCAGTTCAGCGAAGCGACCCAACTGGACGACCACGTCGGCGCCGTCTACGACGGCAAAATTCGCGCGCCCATGACCGACAAGGACGGCCAATGGCTGCCCGAGGACGAATTGCGGCGGCGGTTGGCGCACGAATACGTGCACGTCGTCGTGCGGTTCCTCGCGGGCGAAAACGTGCCCTGGTGGCTCAACGAGGGACTCGCCGAGACCTTCAGCGGCGACTTTACCCCGGCGATGGCGGAAACCCTGCGCGCCGCCCGCGCGGCTGGCGCGCTGTTCTCGCTCGCGGAACTCGCGCCGAGCCAACTCCGCGCGCGAAACCCCGAGGCGTTGCGCATCGCCTACCTGCAAGCGCATCTCACCGTGCGTCACCTGTGGGACCGCTTCGGCCAGCGCCGCCTCCGCGACATGATGTCCGCCCTCGCCTCCGGCACGCCCGCGGAACAGGCCCTGCGCGAGAACTACCGCCGCACCTACGACACCCTCCTGCGCGAAGTCCTCGAACAAATCAACTGACGCCGGCCTGATGCGGCGCGCCAGGCGAATCCTCGTCATGCTCGCTGCGCTCAGCAACGATACCTTCCACCAAGCGCGCCACAGTGCGAACTGTATCCGCCTGAGTAGCGCCATAGGCCATGGCCCCCGGAAAGTCGACCGCTTCTGCAATCCAGCGTCCGTCTGTCTCTTGCTCCACTTCGATGCTCATGGCCTCTAGCCTCTACTCCCGTCACCGAGGCGCATACAGCGCCATGATGATCATGCCGACCAGCCCCGCCATCGCCAGCAGGAGGAACAAGCACCCCACGACCAGCCGCACCTTGAACCAACGCGAGACATACCCGCACGACGGGCACACACTGCGCCCCGGCGCCATCGGCGCACCGCACGCCGGACACGGCGGCCCGGTTGCCACCGAGTTGCTCATGAAGCCGCCTCCCGCCGCCGGGCCGTGCATGCCGTGCGCACCGCGCCGTCGAGTTCGTGGATAGTGACTGCAATCGTCTCCGGTGTGATCTCGATGACGGCATACGAGGCGCGCTGGCCGCGGTCGAGCGGGCCGCGGAGGTGCCCCGGATTCAGATAGAGTTTCGGACCGACGCGATTTATCGCGGCGCGATGCGTGTGCCCGCAAAGCAGGATGTCCGCGCTCCGTTCGCGCGGCCCCCAGTCCTCGTGCGAATGAGCGCACGCGATGGACACGCCCCCCACATCGACGACCAGCGTCCTCGGCACACGCCGTTCGTTATATTCGGGACACCACAGGCCGGGCACGGCGCGCACGTCATACCCCGAAACCCGGAGGATTTCGGCGTCGGCGTAGTCGTCGCCCAAGTGGAGGATACATTCGACCCCATGTTTCGCGACCATCTGCTCGGCCACGCGATGCATCAAGGCGATCCGGCCGTGCGTGTCGCTCATCACGCCGAGAATCACGGAAGGTCCTCCGTGAATTCGTCGTACAAGGCCTGACACCGCGCCCGATCCAATTCGCGCTCCGAGAAGACCAGCCGGAACGTGAGGTCAAGCGGCCGCCCTTCCTCAAGTGTCGGCTCGAAGAATGCGCCGAACCGCGCGTATCGCCGAATCGAGTACACCGGAACACCGCCGGGCAGTTCCCGGGGCGACATATGCATGACCCAATAGCGCTTGTCCCGCACCACGACGCTCGCGCACACCCACCACGCGCCGACCACTTCGTCGCCTTCCCGTTCTTCCGCGCCCTCGGGCAGGATGTACCGCGTCGTGTCCTGATGCTCGACCACCTCCTGCGCCATGCGGATGTGCATGCCCGCATGCTGAAGATCGCCCTTCAATTGGATAGTTCCGCGTAGCGACGTCAACCGCGACCCGAAGTCCACGATGCGCACGTCCATGTCGCCCAGCGTCGCGGTGATGGTGCGGATTTCCTCGATAAACGGCGTGTCGCGCGGATCGCGCCACTCGATCTTCTGGCGCTGGAACGTGGACGCGCCATAGTTCCCGAACGCGAGCCACGCCACGTGCTGCTGATAGCACTTGTCCATGCTCCACGTGTCAAAGTCCGTCCCGTCGACCAGCGTGTCCTTCCATCCGATGAAGAGTCCCCGGTGGTGCGTATACAGGCCGCCGGGGCCCTTCGTTATCGGGCCGACGCCGTCGAAATCGTACACGTGCGTGAACACCTTGTACGTATTGACGTGGTCCCGGCGCTCATACGTCGGCGTAATCGTCCGCAACCACGGCGCGTCAAACACCACGAGGTCCACGCCGTCCTGAAACGGCGGTTCAGGCGCATCCTGCGCCGCGCAGGCCGTCGCCGCCAGCGCAAGAAGTGGAAGCGAGAAGAACGTGAAGTGTCTCATATCGAAGGTCCTGAATAGGGTTTAGGGTTTAGGGTTTAGGGTTACAGTGTAGTGATATATCTATATACATCTACACCGCTCGTCCTCGTAATCACACTCGTCCTCGTCCTACTCCTACTCCGAAAACCGACTTGATGTCTCGCCAGGTGCGTACCCGCGAGTTTTCACGTTCGACCCCTTCGGGGCCGGGCAAAGGGGATGGGCGTCCCTTATCCGTAGGCTTTCGCCTACGGCTACTCACGTTTGGCCCCTTCGGGGCCAGGGCACGCGCGACATCCCGCCAGTCCACTTTCTCAGCCCGCTATTCCCAAGATCAACGCTGACGGGCCTGTCAGCCCGCTTCAGCGGGATCTTCTTTGCCCCCGGCTTCAGCCGGGGGGTAAGAGGTCTTGCCCAGCAAAGAACGCTTCAGCGCCGCTTGTGCACCGCTCTAGCATCCATTTTCATCCTCTGCGGGAGAAATCCGCCGCAGGAGGATTTCATGACAACTCGTAATCGCAATCGCTTCTCCTACGGCCCGCCCGCAAGGCGGCTACGGCCCAACCACAAGAAGGCGCCGCCCACCGCCATCAACACGAGTGCAAGCGCAACATCCAGCGCCACAACCAACCCGCCGCGCCACCACGGCGCCACCGCCAACAGCAGCCCCCCGATCAACAGCAGTGACACGCCCACCACGCCAAACGGCGACGGGACGTCCGTCACCGACTCTGCGTCCTCGTCCTCGGGCAGGCGGCCGATCGGCATGCGCAGCCGCGCGAGGAAGGCGTCGGCGCGTTCCTGTGCGACACAATCCGCCGGCGCGAGCGCACCCGCCGCCAGCATCACGACCAACGTCATAAGCGCCGTGCTCAAGAACAGCACGATCTCCATCTTCAGCGCCAGGCCCCAGAACAGCAGTTCCTGTTTGCTCGGGTCCCAGAGAATGCCCAGGAACTCGACTTCCTGCCGGTACCGCGACAGGAAGAAGAGGTTGAGTCCCACGCCAATGCCGAAAAGGAACCCGAGCACCGCGCCGAGGTTCGTGGCCTTGCGCGAGACGAGCCCCAGCAGCATCGGCACCGCCACCGGCGCCGTCGCGACGCCGAACAGCGTGACCATGACGCGGAACATGTCTTCCGCCTTTCCGCGCGCCATGAGAACGCCCGCGCCAAGCGCGATCACGCCGACGAGCAGCGTCATGATCCGCCCGACGAGCACCAGTTCGCTCTGGCTCGCGCGCGGGCGGATAAGCCGCCGGTAAACGTCGTTCGTGAGCACGCCCGCGCACACGTTGTAATCACTGCTGAGCGTGGACATCGTGGCCGCGAACATAGCCGCCACCGCGAGCCCGAGCATGCCCGCGGGCAGCAGTTCCCGGCAAATCATCGGGTAGATCGTGCCCGCGTCCTCGACCCCCGGCAAGAACCGTGTCGCCGCGATGGCCGGGAAGAACATCAGCGGCGGACCAACGAGGTATAGCGCGACGACCAGCCAGCCGACCTTCAGCGCGTCCCGTTCCTTCGGAACGCAGTAATACCGCTGAATCAGGGACCAGTTGATGCTGCTCCACGCCAGGGCGTACAAAAGAATGAGCGGAATGACGTAGCTCCAGCCGAATTCCGCCGTGGTCGGACGGAAGAATCCCGCCGGCGCATTCTCGACAATCGCGCCGAGCCCGCCGGCCCGCGCAACCGAGAGTGGCAGAATGACACCGACGCCCACGGCCAGGACCACGAACTGAATGAAGTCGGTCACGGCCACGGCCCAGAGCCCGCCCATGAACGTGTAGAGCAAAATGATGCCGCCCGCCGCAAGGATACTGTATCGGATGTCGATGCCGGCACAGATCGAGATAAACGTCCCTGTGGCGAAGAGCTTTATGCCGTCATCGATGATCTTGACGGGTACGCCCTGCCACGCGAACAACTGGCGGAGCAGCGGGCTGTAGCGCATTTCGAGATACTCGACGGGGCTGTCGATGCGCGCGCGCCGCCACCGCGCCGCGAACAATAGCGCGCTGAACAGCGTGGCGGGTATGGCAACCCAGAGCAGCGTCACACCAACCCAGCCGTAGCGATAACAGAGCGAGGGATAGAAAACAAAGGCAGCCACGCTGAAACTCGTCATGTAGAACGAGACGCCGCTGAGCCACCACGGGATGCGATTGCCGCCGCTGAAATAGTCCTTCATCCGCCGCATACGGCGGTAGAAATACGCGCCGATCCCGAGCATCAACGCAAAATAGCCGCCGATCATGAACAGGTCCGGGAACTCGAGATGGCCCTGTGTCACGGGCATCGTTCCGGGTCTCCTTCCGCCACGGCCGCGCGACGCCGCGTGCTATTCGAAACCGCCCAGCGCGCGGACATACGCCACGGAATCCGCGATCGCCCGCTTCGTCTCGTCCTCGCTCAATTCCACGCCCTCAACCCCCTCGAACTCGAGCGTCACCGGCCCGGCGTAGCCGTGATCGCGCAGCATCTTCACGATCGCGGGAAAATCGACCACACCCTTGCCGAGCACGGGGAAATTCCACGTCTCGAATTCGCCGTTATGGTCCTTGAATTCGACCGTGCCCACGTGCTCGATGCTCTTCGCCAACTCCGCGACCGCGCTCGTGTCCCGGTTGTAATAGGTGATGTTCGCTGTGTCAAAATTCACCCGTATGCTCGGGCTGTCGATGGCCTGCATCGTCTCGACCTGGACCGCGCCATTCGTGCCGAGGTCCGGGTGCGTCTCGAGCGTGATCGTGACGCCGCGCGCCTGCGCGATGACGCCCGCGGCACGAAGCCGCGCATAGGCCGCCTCCTTCGACAAGTCACCCCGTTTCGCGGACATGAACATGAATTTCACGCCCATCTTCTCGCACACGGCCAACTGCGCGGCGATATCGTGGAGAAATGTGTCCTTGCTCAATTCCGCGCCGCAACGCACCACCAGCGGCTTCAGCCCATACCGCGCGAGCCGCTCCACCTCCGCCTCCGCTTCGTCCGCCGCCGGCACGGCCATGAACACGTATTTCACGCCCAGTTCCTGGAGATGCGCCCACGCCGCGTCCTGATACTTGCCGTAGCTCATCACCCGCACGGCCAGCGGCCACGGCGAAGCCGCGTCGGCTTCGGCGGACCCCGCCGACATGCAACCGACGATACAGAACAGACCGCACAGGCAAACGATGAATCCGCATGACTTCACAATACTCATCCTTCGCTGATCTCCGACTGCCACGACTATCGGGTAGCGCGCGCTTGGCCCCTGTCACCCGCGCGTACATGCCGCTCGCGGAGGCGCAGGCACAGCGGGTCATCCTCGAGCAGCGCGCGGGTCTTGACACTGCGTTCTTCCCACGTCAGCCCCGCATCCTCGTCATCAATCTCCGCGCGCCTCTTGCGCATGAACGCGACAGCGTCAAAGTCCTTCTTCATAAGCCAGCACCTCCATCGGGGTACGGATTTCGATTGTACCATACCCTTCTTCGAGATTGACCGCGTTGAACAAGCGAATTCGTCCAAGATTGACGATATGCCTGAAATTCCAACTGACCAGTACGTCGGCGCGTCCCACCGTTGCCAAGGCGACATGCAGCGCATCGGCATGCGAACCGCGCCCTACCACGCCGCGACGCAGATATGCGTCCGCGAGGTCCAACGCCTCCCCGCTGTCAGACAAGACAAGCGTGTTTTCCTCCGGAACATCCGAGATGTGTCGTCTTACCGTTTCAGGCGCCGGCCTGAGTTCGCGCAATGTGTGGTCTGACAACACCATGATATGCCGCCCCGCAATAAACTGCCCCCAAAGCCCAAGACTCGCTTCAGCGAACTCTGCGTCCTCGCAGCCCCCGACCACCGACGCGTCCACGTAGATGAACTGTGGCTTCACGATGACTCGTCCTCCATCCTTGCCTCAAACGGTAGTGTGGCGCGGATGGTGGCTTTCAGTTTGTCCGCAGCCTCCTCGGGTTCTTCCGGGTCCCAAATCACGGTCGTGCAGTGGTTCGTGTCGAAATGAGTGCCTGGATGTTCAAAGTAGTACTTGTTGCACGTGTAAATCACCGGCTTGCCCAAACCCTCCGCGTAGCCCGCTTCCCAATAAGCGCCGCGGTTATCACAAGTCAAATCGGCGATGAGAAACCGGCTAAGCCGAATATCGACGCGAATTTGGTCGTCTATGAGGCCCGCCGGCTGCTTCACATTTACTGGCTTGAGTTCAAATCCCGTCTCCGCGACTGCGGGACGGAATACCTCTTCAAAGACCTTCTCCACTTCCGAATTCTTGAACGGCATAGCCATGAACGCCGTTCGGCTTGTCACCGCACCGCGCTGGATTTTGTGAAAGCGTTGCCAGCCGGTAAGGGTGAGGCGGAGACTGCGCACATCTGCTACGATCGGCGGTATTTTCGGCCTCCATTGGGCGGACATGAGCCCTTTTTCGCTGGCTGCATCCACGACGAATATCTCATCACCGATAGAAGACGCGCCTATTTTGGCGCAAAGACAGTGTACGGGGACATCCACGCGTGCACCGCTTGAGGATTGGTTTTGGCCAAGGAACAGGATGAGCAGGTCAAGCTGCGTGGCGGGGTCGGGAAGCTCTACTTTCTTTGCGGCATCAATGTGCTGACAACCCACCTCGAACGGCTGTTCTTGGTGCTGTCCTCGCCAAATCCCGTGACTGAGCGCGGCCTTCTCTCTCTGGTTTAGGTTACCTATGAGCCTTATGGTAATATCATCAACGTGGTACCTGCCGCAGTTAGGACAATCGAAGTAGTCTACGTTCAAGTTCTCAATCCGCTGCCTGTAGTCGAGAACACAATTGTCACATATTGGGCACTTGGGCGTACTCTTCCCAGCCATCATTTCGAATCCTCATGCGCTTCCGCAGAAAGTCCTTTTCGTCGCTTCACAATTCCTTCTGATGCGCCCAGACCTTCCGGAACGCGGCGACGTATTGCTCGACAAGTTCCGGGACCTCCTTCGTAAAGTAGGGCAGTCCCGTGCAGGTCGCGTTGGCCTGGCGCGATCCTGGCAGGTCGGGGATTTCCGGCTTGTGGTGCCACCACTTGTCTTCGGCGTAGAGCGGCAGTTCGTGCTGGAGCGTGTAGTGGGTGCAGCTCACGCGCACGCCCTCGGCCTTGAGCGCCTCGACGGCCTTGTCGCGGGACATGCCCGCCTCCCGCTCGTCGATAAAGAGCATGTTCCAAGCGTAGTACAGGCGCTGCACGTCCTTGCGCCCGCTCGACTGCTCGTAAAGGCCGGGCAGTTGCAGGATCGCGTCGTTGAGCTGCCGGGTCTGTTGCGCGCCGGACTCGTTACGCTCGACAAGTCCCTTGAGCTGGCAGCGCGCGAGCGCGGCGGCAAACGGGTGCATCCGGAACTTGAGGCCGAGGCCCGACCCCTTGTACTTGAAGTAGCCGCCCTCGGGCGACACCCCCGGCATATCGTAATTACCGAAGGCCGTGGCGCGCTGGAAGTCATTCTCGTCCTGGTAAACGCCCATGCCGCCCTCGATGGCCGGCAGCGGCTTGGACATCTGGTAGCTGAAGATGGACATGCGGCCCCACGCGCCCATGTACTTGTCCTTCAGCTTCGCGCCGTGCGCATGTGCCGCGTCCTCGAGGACAATCAGGCCCTTCTCGTTCGCCCACTCCGAGATGTGGTCCATGTCGGCGGGCAGGCCGATCCAGTGCACGGGCAGCACGGCCTTGGTTCGCGGCGTAAGGCGCTTCTTCGCGTCCTCGAGGTCGAAGTTCAGCGTGCGCGGATTGATGTCCACGAACACGGGCACGAGGCCGAAGAGACGCATGGGCACGATGGTCGCGAAGAACGTGTAGCTCGGCACGAGGATTTCGCTGCCCGGCGGCAAGTTCAGCGCGAAGAACATGGACGCGAGCGCGCTGGTGCCGTTGAAATGGGCCTTCACGTGCGGCACGCCGAGGAAATCCTTCCACTCGTCCTCAAGCTTCCCAATCGGGTCGTAGCTGGGCGCGCGGACCAAGTCGAGGATGGCCTGCTCCTCGGCCGCGCCGTAGCGGGGCCACGCGGCCGCGTCGCCGTCGGGGACGGTCACCGCTTTCGGGCCCCCGTGCAGCGCGAGTTTTTCGACGGCGCCCCGCGCGGGCGCATGGCCCGCCACGCCAAGCCCCGCGGCCAACGCTCCGGTCGAGATAAGGAAATCGCGGCGGGACGGACGCGGTTTTTCATGGGTTTCCTGATGTGACATGATAATGTTCTCCTGTGAGGGACTAGCGATCAGGGATTAGGAAACCGGGGCAACCCTTGTCCCTTGTCCCTTGTCCCTATGATTCTCGAACCATCATAGCCTTCAATCGCGTCGCTATCAAGAAAAAGCCATCGTAAGTTTGATTCTCCGGCGCGGCTGCTCGTATCGTGCGGGTGGATCATCGCTGTACAAGATGAAAGGATTTCCGGCATGGGGACGATCATGATGGCTTTGCTCGGCGGGTCGATGCTGTGCGGCGCGGCGGATGGCGTCTGGATGGCGGGCGTGGCCCGGGCGGACATCACGCCCCAGGAACCGATGTGGCTGGCCGGCTACGCCGCGCGTGATCGCGAGGCGGAGGGCGCGCTGCATCCGCTATGGATCAAGGCGCTGGCGCTGCGCGACGCCGCTGGCAACCAGGCGGTTCTGGTCACCGCGGATATCCTCGGCTTCCCGAAGGCCATGTCCGATCGCATACGCGACCGGCTGCGGGATCGCCTCGGGCTCGAGCGCGCGGCGATCATCCTGAATGCCTCGCACACGCATTCGGGACCGGTGATTAATGAATCGCTAATGTGTATGTATCCGCTCGATTCACAAGGCATCGAGAAGGTGAAACGCTATTCCGACGCCCTCGAGGATCGGGTCGTTTCGCTGGTAGAGGCGGCCTTCGCGGACATGCGGCCCGCGCAATTGGCCTCCGCGAACGGAGTCACGCGCTTCGCCGTGAACCGCCGCAACAATAAGGAAGCGGAAATACTCGACACGTACGACTTCAAGGGACCAGTGGACCACGCCGTGCCGGTGCTGCGCGTAACGGGCGCCGACGGCGCGGTGGCGGCGCTCGTGTTCGGCTATGCCTGCCACGGCACCGTGCTCAGCGGCTACGAGTGGTGCGGCGATTATCCCGGTTATGCGCAGATCGCGATCGAGGCGGCGCATCCCGGTGCGACGGCGCTATTCTTCGCCGGATGCGGCGCGGACCAGAATCCGCTGCCGCGGCGTTCGGTGGCGCTTGCGGAGCAGTACGGCAAGGAACTCGCCGCCGCTGTCGAGCGCGCGCTGGCCGATCCGATGCGGGCGTTCGATCCCGTACTCCAGACCGCCTACATCGAGCAAGAACTGCTGCTCGAGACGCCGCCCACGCGCGATCAACTGGTCGCGTATGCAAAGACCGCGGCCCCGCACAACCGGAACGCCGCGGAAGCCATGATCGCGCAGTTGGACGCCGGCCAGTCCCTGCGGACCTCGTATCCGTATCCGGTGCAACTCTGGCGGCTCGGCGAGCAGAACGTCGTGGCGCTCGGCGGCGAGGTCGTCGTCGACTACGCCATATTCATCAAGCGGCTGCTCGGTCGCGACACCTTTGTTATGGGTTTCTCGAATGATCTCATGAGTTACATCCCTTCTGTGCGCGTCCTGAACGAGGGCGGCTATGAAGGCGAAACGGCCCAGATGGAATACGGTATGCCCGCTAAATGGCGCAACGACGTCGAGCGGCGCGTCCTCGACACAGTGAAGGAACTCGCCGCGCGACTCGGCGCCTTGCCGCGGGGAGAAACCCCATGAACGTGACGCGCACCCCGCAATCGTTCTCTGTCCTTTTGGTCCTTTTGGCCCCTTTCGTCCTTTCTCCTATCGCAATGGGCGAAAACCCTCACCCTGACCCTCTCCCTCGGGGAGAGGGGATGCACGACGTTCGCGCACACGGCGCCGTCGGCGACGGCGTAACGGACGACACGGCGGCCGTACAGCGGGCCATCGACGCCTGCGGCGAGACAGGGGGGACGGTGCTGTTTTCGCCGGGCGTCTACCGCAGCGCCACGCTGCATTTGCGGAGCCGCATGGCGCTGCGCCTCGAGCAGGGCGCGACGCTGCTCGGCAGCGACAATCGGGACGACTACGATCCCTATGAGGAACTCGGATTCAAGAACGACGCCGACCACGAGACCTCATTCTTCCGTCATGCGCTGTTGTTCGGCGAGGGTCTCGAACACGTCGCCATCGTGGGCGGCGGCCTCATCGACGCGAACTTCACGCGGCGCGGCGGTCCAAAGCCCATCGCGTTGCGCCGATGTCGGTTCGTGAGCATCCGCGATATCCACATCCTGAACGCGCCGAATTACACGATCAGCCTGCTCGGAACCGACGACGTCCATATCGACGGCGTCACGATCCTCAATGGGTACTGCGACGGCATCGACCCGGACTCGTGCCGGAACGTGCGCATCTCGAATTGCCGCATCGAGAGCATCGACGACGCCATCGTGCCGAAGGCCAGCTTCTCGCTGGGCGAACGCCGGGCTTGCGAGAACATCACCGTCACGAACTGCGTCCTCTCGACCGTATGCAACGGGTTCAAACTCGGCACCGAGTCCGGCGGCGGCTTCAAGCGAATCGCCGTGAGCAACTGCGTCATCACCGGATATCGCGACAATCGACCCGCCATTTCGGGAATCGCCCTCGAATCGGTGGACGGCGGCGATCTCGACGGCGTGGTCGTGTCGAACATCACGATGGACCGCGTGCGCGCGCCCATCTTCATCCGCCTCGGAAATCGAGGCCGCGACATGGAGACGCCCGTGCCGGGCGCGCTGCGCAACGTAAGCATCAGCAACATCGTCGCCACGCGCGCGTCGTTCGCGTGCAGCGTCACGGGCATCCCGGATGCCCGCGTTCAGGGCGTCACCCTTTCGGATATCCGGGTCGCGTTCGTCGGCGGGAACGCGCCGCACCCCGTGGATAAGCCGGTCATGGAACTCGCGCGGGTCTACCCCGAGGCGCTCATGTTCCGCACGCTGCCGGCCTACGGTCTATTCTGTCGTCACGTGGAAGGTCTGGCCTTGCGCAACATCGATTTCACCTATGCCGATGATTTCTGGCGGATCACCACGGACGTCTACCGCGACGTCGCGTGGCCGGATGACGACGGCGCGCCCGCCCCCTCGGAGCCTGGCGAACCTGGACTCGCCCTCTACTGTGAGAACGTGCGGGGATTGCGCATCGACGGCTTCACCGCGCGGCAAAGCGCGGACGGCGCGCCGCTGATGCTGCTCAAGGATGCGCCGGACGCGCTGGTGGACGGCCGCCCGGCGCCGGCGGAGCACGGCGCGACGCCCTGAACCCGCAGTCAGGCGCACGCGGAAGCCGGTCAGACCCGTCGGACCCGTCGGACCTGTCGGACCTGTCGCACCCGTCGCACCCGTCGCACCTGTCGGACTGGTCCGACAGCGTAATTGGCGTCACTTCGGTTCGGCCGCTGAAATCCGCTTGAACACCACTTCGAGCCCCGCGAGGGCGTCGTTCGGTTCGTAGTGCAACGTCACGCCTTCGGGCGCGGTCGCCTCAATAATCAGCGTGTCGCCGTCACGAACCCACGAGACCTCGATCGGGCCGCGGACCGACGCGCTCGCGCCGCGCGCCCATTCCAAGCCGCTCGGACGCGGGCTGATCCGATAGGACGCGCCGCCGACGGCGGCGGGCACGATGCCGAGGACAATACGGTTCAGGAAATGAATCGGCGCGGACGACCAGGCGTGGCAGTGGCTGCGCGTCGGGAACTGGTCGCGCCCGATGTTGCCCTCCGCGAACGACTCCCATACCGTGGTCGCGCCCAAGTCGAGCATCGGCTGGTAGTATTGATAAATCAGCCGGATAATCTCGTCGTTGCGCCCCTCTTTCTCGAGCGCTTCGAGCAGGTACAGGGCGGCGAACGGCGAGCCGAGTTGCGTCATGCCCTCGGGCGGCGCAAGCACTTTCGCGAGCACCTCCGCACGTCGTTCCTGGGGCACGATATCGTACAAGAGCCCGAGAAAGCCCGTGTGGACGCAGATCTTCGGGCTGATCGCCCCGTCGCCGTGGACGCTGTCCGGATACCAGTCGCGCTGCGCGTCCCACAGGCCGTTGACGGCGTCAATCATCTTCGCACGATACCCCCGAAGCCAATCGAGGTGTTTTGTGTCGCCGAGCGTCTCGCCGCAGCGAATGGCCGCGTCGAGCGCGCCGACCACGAACATGCTGTTATGCGTCACGGTGGCGTGGCCGTCGTCGATCTCCGTCCAGTCGAACATGTTCCAGAACGGGCCGCTGAAGAGCCCGCGCGCGTCGCTGAACCGTTCCGCGCCCTCCAGGTTCTTGATAACGTAGGGATGCGCCCACGCCAGAAATTCCGCGTCGCCCGTGTAGTAATAGTAATCCCAGACCATGATCCCCCAGAGGAAGCTCCAGGCCGGCAGCAGTGTCTCCCACGTCGTCGGCACCTGGCACAGCGCGATTGGGTGTTCTTCGAGCGAGTAGGCCGTGAGTTTTGCGCAGCGCCGCGCAAGGTCCGCCGCGCCGAAGGCCGTGTAGCCGAAGACGGCCTCGTTGCGCGCGTCGCCCACCCACAAGGTCTGTTCATAGAGCGGGCAATCGGTAAAAGAGTCCTCCATGCACAGCTTGAGCGTGCGCGCCGAGATTTCCCAAATGCGCGTGAGGCGCGCGTCGGACGCCTCGAAGCGGCCCACGGGCTCGACAGGATACGTTGACTCGATCAGCCGCAACCTGCGCAACGTCGCGGGCCGGGTCAAGCCGCGAAACGTGAGAAAGAGGTACCGCCCCGAACGGCGCACCAGGCTCATGAAGACGTTTTCGCCTTCCTTGCAGACGTAGCGCATGCTGTTGCGGTAGCGGTCCGTGTGCTGGACCCGCCCGGTGGGCGTGATGTATTCGACGGCGGCGAGATCGACGGTCAGGCCTGCCTCCGCTTCGACCTCGAATTGCCAGTAGCCGCAGTTCTGTTCGCCCAAGTCGTAGACGAGTTCCACGTCGCCGTCCGCCGCCGGATAAATCACCGTCTCGCCCGCGCCGCCTTCGAGCATCGCCTCCGGCCGCTCGACCCGCGCGGTCGCCTCCGTGATCACCCGCCGTTCGCGGAACATGCCGTGCACGTCCTCCGTAACCTGGTCCGCGCCCACGGTGCGCGCCGACGCGCCGAATCTCGCGCGAAACCCGTCGAGCGTCCCGGCGTTCGCGGCGCAGTCCTCGAGCGCCTTGTCCACCCGCTCGCGCGCCGCACGGCGTTTCTCCTCGGGCATGAGCGCCCATACATAGTCGGCGGCCTGGAAGTCGCCGCCATCGACGCGCGCGTAGCACCATGGCGCATCCTCGGCGTCATTCACGGGATGATGCAGCGTGTACGCAGCCCTCGACTCGACATGGAGCACCGTGTCCGTGCGCCAATGGCCGAAGTACTGCGAAAGCAGCACCAACACGAAATGACGGCCCGCTTCGAGCTTGAACCGCCCGTTTCTGCCGTCTTTACCGTCCACAATCACGCGGTTGCCGTCGGTATCGAACTTGACCGTCGCCGGTTCATCGAGTTCGAGCACCGTGGCGTAAAGGCCCGTGTTCATGCTCTGATTATTCGCCGTCGCGACGCTGTCCCGGGCAAACGCGGCGGTCGGAAACACGAACGATCGCCATTCCGGCCTTGCCACCACGCTTGCCTGCGCGAACGCGCGCATGGCGAAAGGCTCGCGCGTGAGCAGCGGGCAATCGCGCGGGTTCAAGTCGCGCCACGGCCCGGCCTCCGCCGCGTAGCGCGCCACGGCGGGCGTAAACGCGCCGCCGTCTTCGTTTCGCGCGTCGTATGTCTCGTACAGGTCCATCTGCACGGTGCGTTTCGGCGCCCATCGCGCCCACGCCGTCGCGTCGCGCACTTCCCAACTCGCGTCCGTCGTCATGACGGCGCTAACGTTGCCTTGAGCGTCGGCCACGTCGAGTTGCGCCAGCAGCCCCGCCTCAACGGGCGCCTGATGGAACGTACCGATACCATAGAACTTCACGATGACGCGAATCTCATTGACGCCCGCGCGGCAGTACGACGTCACGTCAATCACATCGTATTGGTAGTGGTTCGGCCAACTGCGGCACGGGCCGTCATTCACCCACTCGCCGTTGATATAGAGGCGGTAGTAACTGTCCGCGGTAATGCGCAGCGTCGCCGAGGCGAACTCGCCCAACTCGAAGACGCGGCGCGCCTCGATTGTGTCGTTGTAGCCGTCGTAACGATCGCGTTGCGCCCAAATCCATGATGCCCGCCACGCCGTCGGCGACGCGCCCGGCGCGTTCACCGCCGCGAAGAGGAAACTCGTCAACAGTACATTCATCGTAAGACCTGTCCTGCGCATGGTGTTACCCTTCCTGATCACCCCGAGCGGATCTCGCGCCCGCCCCGGCAACGCGCCGGTTGGAGAACACCGAGTATAAGCCCCGGCGGCGGCCGGGGCAAGGAACGCTTGCGTGCGCGAGTGCGGGTTCGCATAATCGAAGCCATGATCTCGGCCTTGCTATTCAGCCTGCTTGCGGCCACGTCGACGGAGATATGGACCACCTCGACGTTTTGCCCGCTCTTCGACGCGAGCCGCGGAACGATCGCCGCGTCGCCCGAGGCGCGGCTCTACGTCGCGCGCGGCGAATGCGAGTCGTTTCTCCTGTTTGTGCGCGCCGGGCGCAAGGGGATCGACCGTCTCGATGTGGTGGGCGATCCCACGGGCGAAATCCCCGCGCCAACGGTGTATGCAGTCGGCCCCGCCTCGGCTAACAAGCCCTCGCCGCGCGCGATCGGCGCCGCAGCGGCGTGGCCCGACGTGTTGATACCCTTCGGCCCCGGTCACCCGAGCGCTCTTGCCGCCGGCGAGACCGCCGCGTTCTGGGTTAGTTACGCCGTGCCCCGGGATGTGCTGCCCGGCGTCCATACCGGCCAGGTACGCGTGCTCGGCGCGAGTCGCCGCGCGCGGACCGTCCCGGTCCGCCTTGAAGTGTTCGCGTTCACCTTGCCGGAGGTTTCGCGCCTGCGCGTCTACACGGCGCTGGACCGGGGCGCGTTGCGGCGCGTGTACGGCCTCGACGATTCCCTCGAGGCCTGGAAACCGGTCTACGACGCGCTCGCGCCGTTCCGCCTCTCGTATCCCGTGTGGGACGGCGGCGAACTGGTCCGCATCGACGCCTCGGGACGCGCGGACACGGGGCCGTGGAAGGAACACCTCGAATATGCCGTTACCGCGTCCCGGATGGCCGCCATCGACGCGAGCGCCAACGGCCACGCGACGCTCCTGGTGCCCGATCCGCGGCCCGGCGAATTGCAGGACGCGCTGCAATTGCTGCTGCACGACATGGGGAATTGGCTGGCGGCGCGGGGTTGGCTCGAACGGGCCTTCGTCGAGGTCCGCGTGCCGCCCCGTCGCGATCAATGGCTGGCGACGCTGGCAACCCTGCACCGGGTCTGGCGCGCCGATAAGCGGTTCAAGCGATTGATCGCCGCCCCGCTACATCCGCAGTGGGAGCGCTACGCCGAAATCTGGGCCGCCCCGTTTCTCGGTTATGAACCCGAGTACGCCAGGCGACTGCTCTCGGGCGAGTCGCTCGTCGAGGAGGAACCCCTCCCCTATCGCGTGCGCGCCTCCTCGAACGGGACCTCGCCGGAAGGCGTCGCGACGCTGCCGGAAGACGCCTGCGACGGCGCCCGCGTAAGCGCCTGGCTGCCCGAAAGGCAGTCCGGCTCCCGGTCGGCGAATTGGATAGCGTTGGACTTCGACACACCCACGCCCCTGCGGTCCGTCGTGATTTTCTGGACCACCGGGCGCGCGCCGCGGGACCTCCTCCTCGAAACCACGTATGACGGGCGCGCCTATGCCCCCTCGACGGTCATCTGGCAGCATCACGACTTGCTCGGGGTATACCCCCGCATGGCCTCCGTCGGCACGCTGGGATATCCGAAGGACGTGCTCGGCCTGCGCATCGGATGGCGCGGCGGCGCTGCCGATACGCCCGGCATCGCCGAACTTCGACTCAACCACGACGAGGAGGATGCGCCGCCCATCCCTTCCGCGCCGCCCGTCTCGCCGTGGCTGCTACTGCAGCCGGATTCGTTTCCTTCGCTCGCTCTCGACGCGCACCCGGCGGAGGCGCGGCTTGTTGCGTGGGTCTGCCACAGTCGCGGCCTTGAAGGCTGCCACGCGGGAACACTGAATTGGTGGCCGCCGGACTGGAGTGCGGGCGGGTCGGCAGAAACGCTCGGGGAGGCGGCCCGGCAACCCCTGGTCTATCCGGGCGTCGAAACGTGCATCCCGTCCGCGCGCCTGCTGCGGTTGCGCGACGGCATCGAGGACTTCGAGTATCTGGCCGCGCTCAGGGACGCCGTGCGGGAAGGCAGGCTGCCCACGGACGAGGCGCGACGCATCCTGCCGGGCATGCTCTTCGGGCCGCAAACCACCCCGCAAGAACTCACAAACCTGGCGGAGCGCATCGAACAAATCCGGGTCCAGATCGGCCGGGCGCTGGACGCCCTGCCGCCACAGACGGAGTGAGGGGGCGCAACGCCCCGCTTTGGAGAGTGGAGGGGGAACACGCCCTGCCAAGGCATACGGACAGCAGAGACGGGACGAACAGGCGCGGCCTACGCGCGGGCCTTTTCCCCCAGCAATGCCGCAAGCAGGTCGCGCAGGTCGCCCGTGCCATGGGTCTTCGGGAAACGGCATGTGGCGCGGGCGCGCTCCATTCTGCGCGGGTCGAGATTCTCATCGGTGAACAGGACCAGGGGCAAACCCGGGGGCATGTCCGGGTCGCTTCGCAGCATCGCACACAAATCAAAACCGCTATAAACCGGCAAATCCATCTCTATAAATACCAAATCCGCCGTTGACGCCAAGCCATATGCGTCGTATCCGTCCGATGCCTTGACGACCTCATGTCCTTCCGCCTCGAGTTCGGCGGCAAGGACGGCGATACTGGGGCCGTCGGTTCCCGCAAGGATGATTCGGGCCATGCGATCCTTCTCCACGGGCTGTGCCCGCGCACCCATAATGGCACAGGGCTTGCCAATGCATCAACCCCGCCGGGACGGCGCGATTGACGGGCGCGGAAGCTCCGCGCATGGCCGCGTCCAGGCCGAGAAAAGGCAAGAAAGGGCTTGACTTGCGGGGGCAACGCTCCTAGAATGGTCTTGAGAGATGGAGACTCGCGGGTATGCAGGCTTCGGGGCGGGTTTTACGGCTATTCTTAGCCGCTGTGATCTTCTTGTGTCCGGCGGGCTGGTCGCAGGAAGGCGCGGCCTCGCCGTCCGCCGATACCTCTCCGGAAACCGTCGCCCGTCAACCTCGAGGCGACGTCATTACGCTCAAGAGCGGGAAGCAACTCGTTGGCTTCAAGGTCATCCGGCAGGACGCCCGCGAGTTGGTCATCCGCATTATGGACGGGGTCGAGATGACCCTGCCCATGCGGCAGGTGGCGACGGTGGAACTGGACACCACCAAGCCCATACCGCAAGGAGGCAAGGAAGGGCCGGTCGCGCCGGAACAGGAACTCATTCCCGGCGTCAAGCTGGCGCCCGCGCTGTACGAGAAACTCGTCGGTCCCGTCTCCGAACACCCGATCACTATCGCGGACGAAGACGCGCTCGCCGCCATCGTGCGGCTCAGCAAAGAGGCGGAGGTGCCGCTCGAACTGGGACCGGGGCTGGAGCCGGCCGCCGCCGAGCAGCGGCGGTGGACCGCGCGGATTGAGCCGGGGACCACATTCTTCGCCGTGCTGAATTACCAGTTTCTGCGCGAGTTTCCGGACTTGGCGGTGGTCTATCACCACGACCGGCTTATTCTGACGACGGATGCGGAGGCGAAGAAGGCGCGCGAGGCGGCAGGCGACGCCCGAGACCAAGAGACCAAGCCGACCGACCGCGCTAACGAGACGCCCGCCGCGCCGTAGCAACTGCCTGCGGCGGCCCACCCGTTCAACGGCCGAACCCGGAGAGCTGAAAGAAAAGCGGCGCGAGCCTGAACGCGCCGCGGTAAACGTCGTTGTGGTCTCGGGTCAGCGGTCCTCTAGCTCCATTTCGTCCGGAAGCTCCTCATTGCCGCCCTCCTCGAACCCCCCTCCGATCTCCATGTCCTCTTCGCCTTCAATCAGGGTTTCGTCAGCGGCGGGTTCCGCATCGGTATCGGCATCCTCCTCCGTGGAAGGAACGGCGGCGGCCCCGACACCCACCTGGACCTCCTCCTCCTCCTCCAGTTCTTCTTCTTCCTCGTCAACGTCCTCCGGCGCGGGCGCCTCGACAACTTCCAGCATTTCCGCCTCTTCGTCCGGCACGGGCTGCGGCGCGGGCCGGCGCAGGCGCCGCTTCATCGAAGTCTGCCGCGAGGACGACTGCTCGACCGCGCCCAACCGCACGAGTTCCTCCTGCACGCAATGGGGACACTTGAAGCCGTATTTCTCCGCGCCCCATTCGACGTAGCGCCGCTCACATTTCGGACATTTATATTTCACCGGCATACACGAACTCCCTGTTCGATATTCTCGCGGAATGCCTCCCCGCGAAGGCGCCCGATTATAACAAAAGATCCCGGACAATCAAACAAGCTCGTTGCCAAGATCGCGAACGACCCGCGGGCGGGTCGTGACCACGTCAGGGTCATGACGTAAGGCGATTACCGGCCCTGTGGGATTTCCGAGCAGATGGAGCCATCGCCTTTGCAGCATCGCGCCAAGCCTTGCGCATCGACGGTGGGGCCTTTGCAGGAGAAGGTCCGCTCGCCCATGCGTCGGCGCGCCAGGAGATGCACGGCGGTCCACGTCGCCAGGATAACCGCCATCGCGGCGAATGCCAGTATGATATTTACCAATAGAACCGTCATGCCTTAAGCCATCCGCGGGAGACTCGTCCGGGCGAATCGCCTCGTTTTCGACAACACCCCCTTCACGCACGTCATTCCCCCTGACGATACACGATACAATCGGAAACGCGCAAGAAGGCGGACTCCCGACGCGACCCGACGGCCCCGCCGTATGATCGCCGCACGCCCGGTCACGGGTCCGGTTATGGGTTGACGGTCATGGTCGCGGTGAGTTGCACCGACTGGCCGATGTCCGTCTCCAACAGGAAGGTATGGAGATGGTCTCCCGGTCCCGGCGCCTGCCCGCGTAGTGCGCGCACGAGGAAGTTGCTGCTCTGTCCAGGTCCGAGCACGCCCGAACCTTGCGTGACGACAAGCCACGCCGGGAGCGCGGCGGTGTTAATGGACCAACGCAAGACGCCCTGGCCGGTGTTTGTGACGGCAATGGGCAGATCGACGGTGACGTCGCCAAAGGCGAAGACCGTAGGCGTAACCTCGAGGGCGGCATCCGTAACGGTGAACAATAGGGTAATCGGCTTGCCCAGGAAAGTCAGGCCCAGGGACCCGTAGACATAGCTGAATCCCAGAACGACCCGGTAGTCGCCCGGCGCTTGCGCGCGGTTGACCGTCGCGGTGATCAGGTCGGGCGTAAGGGTCGAAACGACCGTCCCTTCGAGGGGCACGACGGAGACAAAGCCGGCCCCCTCCTCGATATTCAGGAACCAGTCGAGCCACACCCCCGTGGGCGCGTGGCTGCCGCCGCCATTCCAGATCGAAATTTGCGCCGCGTCTATCGCCGTGCCCAGGTCGATGATACGCGCGTCGTCTGCGCCGAGCGTCATTTGGGGCACTGAGGAAATTAGCGGCGTCGGGAAAGCGGGCGCCAGAAAACGGGTCGCGCCGACGTAGATGCTGTCGGGGATGGTGAAGTATTTTGACTCGGGATTCGCGGGAACGATGACGGGGTCCGTCACGGCGGCGTGCACGGTGAAAGGCAGGGTCACGTTCGAGAAGCGCAGTTCAAACATGTCGCCGAAATCGCCGTACTGCAGCGGTGTGTTATCCGGGGTGGCGAACGCGAGGTTGGCCAGCGCGCCGCTTTGCGTCCACGTGGGGAACACGCCGCCCGCGCTCTCCGCGACTTTGACGATGTTCACCGCATAAGGCTCGACGCTGTCCACCTGGAAACTGAACGCGATACGCCGCAGGTTGCGCGGCGCATATTCGAGGCGCACGACCACCCGCGCCGTGCCGTCGCCCTCAAGCCCGTCGGTCCGCAGGGAAACCTGGCCGAGACGCGGGTCGCCGGAGATCGCCTGGAAGTCCAGTTGCGTGTGGCTAAACGAGCCGGAAATATCGCCCTGCTCCGGCAGGCAGGGGCTGTTCTGATCGTTAGGATCGTTGAAGGTAAGCCGCCCCTGAACCACCACGTTCGCCTCGTTCTTCAGCGTCGAGTAGTTAAGAACGACCTGCGATTTCAGGTCTCTCGCGATAGACTGATCGCAGTCATCGGCAAGGTCGGTTTCGCACCACGCACGCAGCGTGGACGCGACCGGAACGCGGACGGCGTTGCCGAAGGCGTCCACCTCGCCCGTCGGGACATTGCGCGTGGCGTAGTAGTGCCCGCCCGTGACGTAGGACAGTCGAATCAAGGGGTCGGCGGCCACCTGGAGGCCCCACCCGACGGGCATATAGCGCACGTGGCGGTCCAAGAGGTGGAGCGCCGTGTCGGGGATGCTGAGATTGGACGAGGTCGTAAGGCGCCCATCCGTGACGGCGATAATGGCGCGCATATCCGCGTCGTCAAAAGGAATCCGGTTCTCGTCCAGGTCCTCCGCCAGCAGGACGTTTGCGGCCGCCTGCAACGTGGGCAACAGGGTGGTCGCGCCGTTGTCATTGACATCGAGGGCGAACAGCCGCGCCTCGAGCACGGCCTTGTTCGTCGTGAAAACTTCCTCGCCGTCATCGCCGCCCAGGAGCCGGAGGGAACTCAATTCGGACCCGTCGCCGATGCGTTCGCTCATGACGGCGAGGGCGATGCGGTAGTGATCAGGCAACTCATTGATAAGCTGTGGGATGCACGATTCGTACAACGCTTGAATCGGGTCCTCCGCGTTCGCAATCTCGGGCTCGACGGCCTGCCGGGCCGCCGAAAGCATACTTCCGGAGTAATCTAGAAGTATCATGACATTGGCGCGAATGCGGTTGGCGCTGCGGAGAAACTGGTTGGTCTCCGTTATTTCGAGCGGCTCGCCCTTTTCGTAAATGGTGAATTTGCGCGCGACCTCGCCGAGCAGCGCGTCGGGTATCGGAAGGACCTGCTGGCGGATATTCCGCATCAGGAGCACGGTCCGCACGAGCGAGGGCACGCGGAGACGGGGCCGGGCCGACTCGAAGGAGAGTTCGACGGCCTCGACGGACACGGGCACCTCGATGGGCGCCACACCCGGCAGCGGGACCCGTTGGCCGTCAACGACCTGAAACGCCGTAACGGTGAGTTTGGCGGAGGCGCCGACGCCGTCGATTAGCGAACGATCGACGGTCACGCTTATGGGCTGCCAGTCCTTGATGGTGGTGGGGGTTCCGATGCTGGTTCCCGAGTCCGGGAACACGTTCAACCACTCCTTGTTCGAGGTTACGGCGAAGTTGAGCACCGTATCGGGATCGCCGAAGTTGGCGACTTCGAGCACGTCGGAGATCACGTCCACGCCGAACGCCAACTGCTGGGGACGCGTGGCGACGGATATGACTTTCGCCACCTGAATCTCGACCAGGAGGAGCGCCGCGCCGGTGTTCGGGTCGTTCGACGTGATCGTGAGCAGATGCTGCGCGCCGAGATACGTGAGTGTTCTCCGATCCACGCTGATAGTCACCGTAGTCTGCGTGTTCGGGTCCAGCGTGCCTTGAGCGGGCGCCACCGACGTAATCCACGGCGCCTGCTCCTGTCCCGAGATGCTCCAGAACAGCGCGCCGTTGCCGACGTTCGATATCTTAAACGTGACTGCGTTCTCGTCGACGTCCAGGTTGACGAAGGGAATGCCGGTCGAATCGAAGCCGTCCGCTTCAATCTCGATGCGCGGAGTCACAGGAATCGTCATGCGGACGAGCACGTCCACGCTGCCCGAGGCGCCGCTCACGGCCTCGACGGCAAACGTATGGGAGAAATTGAGCGATCCGGGGGGCGCCTGGTCGCGGTCGACGCGTACCGCCAGGATCGCGGTCTCATCGCCGGTCACCGTGCCGGAGGCTATGCCGCCCACGGCGGGCGTCAAGGACAACCACGCGGGAAAACCCGTTGTGTCGATGCGCCAGCCGACAGTGCCCGTGCCCGGGTTCCAGATGGCGAGGGTTTGCTCGACTCGTGTCGTCGAGAAGTCGATTTCGGTGGGCGCGACCACGAGGGCCGGGGGCGCGGGCCGAGTCATCGTTACGCGTACGATCTCCGTGGCGTCATCGTGGAGGATGCTCAGGTTTACGTCGTATTGACCCGCCGCAACGACGGTGGGGTCGGCGGTAACGGTGATGGTCTCGGAGGCGGTCAACGTGCCCGAGGCGGGGCTGACGTTCAGCCACGTGGCGGCGGCCGGTTTCTGTATCTGCCAGGGAATGGGCGTCGCGCCCGTATTGGTTATTGCAAACGTGTCGCTGGCGGCCCGCTCGATCACGCCGAACGCGATGTGGCTCCGACTCACTACGAAACCGGAGACGCTCATGGTGACGGGTATGGCCTTCGTGAACCCCAATCCTGCGGCAGCCACGACGACTTCTCCGGAATACGCGCCAGGCGCGAGACCCGTCGGACTGGCCGTAACGTTGATCTGTTGCGTGGCCCCCGCCGGCACGTTGCCGCTGGAAGGCGTCACGGACAACCAGCCGCCTGCCGCGTTGGCCGTCGCGGTCCACGGTATCGGGTCCAGACCTTGATTCTGCAAGGTGACCAGGCGGCTTGTGGGCGAAGCCAGAACGCCGAAGGCCAGGCTGTCCGGCAGCACGAAGAGGACGGGCGTCTCAATCGCCGCGATAACCTGAACATCCCCCCCGTTCGACGTGAAGCTGATGAGCCCCTGGAACGCGCCCGGAGGCAGCGCGGCGCGGTTCGCCGTAACGGTCACGGCAGCCGTCGCTCCCTGACTGCTCAGGGTTCCCTCCGTCGGCGTCGCGCTCAACCACGGCGAGTCGGGACTTACGGCAAGCTGCCAGTTCAGCGCCTCCAGCCCGAGATTCGTGAGCGTAAGTTGCGCGGTGCTCAGGGAATCGCCGAAATCCAGGAAGGTCGGCGAGACTTGCAGTTGAGCGGTGGCTGCAACGGTCGCGGATACGGCCACGGTCTGGTTGCCGCCGTTGGACGTGATAAGCACTTGCCCGCTTGCGTTGGCGCCGACGAGGGCCGTGCGATCGATGCGCATTTCGATAACGTCGATTTCCGTGGTCGTTGTGCCCTGCAGGATCGCGCCTTGCTTCCCGGCGGTCTTCTCGACGAGCGTGAGCCAGGGCAGCTCCTCGGAGACCTCCCAACTGAGCATCCCCCCGCCGGCGTTGTAGATGCGAAACGTCTGCGTCGTGCTTGTCGGCCCAAAGTTGACGGCCAAGGGTGAGACGAACAGCAAGGGTTGCCACGGACAACCGGCAAGCGCCAAGCATGCCGCCGCGATACAGAGCGAAACGATTTTCCAGTTCCTATGCGTCATACCGCACTCCTTCACCCGACCCTGCGTTCCCACGCGGCGGGTTTAGGGCAGTTCCGGGGTAAACAATCGCACTGTAACTTCTTCATCGAGGAAGACATCGGGCCGCACGATGAGCGTGGCCTGCACGGACGAGCCCCCGGGCAGGCCCGCGCGGTTCACACCAAGATGAATCAGCTCGGATTCGCCGGGCGACAACACGCTCTTGGGCGTGGCGCCGGCCGGACTGCCATAAGTAATGCTCGAAATCCAGGAAGGAATCGATCCCGGATCGATGTCCCACTCGAATGTGTCCAACCGATTATTGCGAATCGTCAACGTGCCCGAGTTCTGGGTCTCGCCGATCTGCAGCGGACTCGGCACGACAAGGTTCCCGGGACGTCCGTCGTCGTCGGGGAACGGGTCCGCAAAGTCGGACAACCCGTCGTCGTCACGGTCCCACGCCTTCGGCGCCTCGGGGTTGATGCCGGGGAAGGCCAGGTCCTCGATGGTGCGGGCCGGCGCGGCCACGTCGCGCGCGTTGAGTTTCACGGAAAGCCGTCGATCCGGGTACGTGGGCCCGGCGGGGTAGAGGAAGAACTTGGTGTCGCTGGGCCGTCCGGGCGTCGCGGGCGAAACATACAATTGGTTGTCCGCGCGCATCTCGACAGAAAATTCCGGTTGTTGCACAAGGCCGTCATACAACGCCACGAAATCGTCGAGACCCGTGAACGTGATGGCGAGAAGATTGCCGAACGCGCCGTAGCGGAGCGCGTTGGCTTCCTCGGTAAGCAACAGGTACACGCCGTCGCCCTCGGAAAGCAACCGCCAACCCGAAGACGCCGCGCCGGCCGTGTCGAGCAGTCCGCCGGGCGCGAGTCGCACCCGCATTTGCGCGGACGCGAGCGCCTGCGCGGCCCCCGCGGGGGCTTCCGGCGGCAAGGAAGTGAAGAAACGCATCCGGAATCGATTCACGTTCCGAGGCACGTAATCCGTGCGCACAAACACCTCGGCGCGCACCGCGTCTTCCGGCGTGGCCGCGCGCAGGTCTTCGACAATGCCGGTGGTCGTCATGGCGATCTGGCCCGCCAACACGTCGCCGGGGAAGAAGACGCCGTCACGCTGGAACTGGCCTTGGATGGCTGGTCCGCTGGGCGGCGTGTACCGAGTGACAAGCCGGTAGCTGAAGCTGACTTCCTTCGGGGTGATGTACGTGAAGACAACCTGGTTGCGCAGGTCGTTCCAGAGCGTTCCGGGCTCGTCTTGAAGCGAAACGGTCAGATTCGACGCAACGATATTGCCGAGACCGTCATCGGCGGGGGTCATGCGTATTACGATGGTCGCCGCGCCATCACCGGAGGTGATGGCTATTTCGCCCTCGACGCGGCTCCCGAGCGGCGCGGCGGACGGATTCAGGCTCACGGCGACCGGCGCGGACTCGCCCGGCAAGAGGACCGAGCCGGACGGCGCGACGTTCGAGATCCACTCCTGGCCGAGCGTCACCGCAAGGTTCCAGGAGAGGTTCGAGGCGCCCACGTTGCCCACATTGAAGTAGACAAGATTCGGCCCGGAGAGCATGGACGGTTCCAGGACCAGGCTCCGCTCGCTGCCGAGCACGCGAGTAAGGTCCTCCACGTCGTTCACCGCGTAAAGGTGCCCGCCCGAGTCTGTTGCCTGAACGAGCAATTCGGCGTAGTTGACCGTCTCGCCGTTTGCCGAGTACGCGATGGGATACAGGCGCACCCGGGTCTCCTCCGCGCGGGTGAGCACGTCATTCTCGGACGCGGCGGAGGCGTTGTCGACGCCGTCGGTTATGTACACGAGGGCGCGTACGTCGGCGTCGTCGAAGGGCAAGGTCTCCGCGGGATCCTCCTCCAACAACACGTTCATGGCGTCTATAAGCGCATCGCGGACGGTGGACACGCCGTGCTGCGCAGTGGGCAGCGTAAAATCCTCGAGGGCCGCCTTGAGCGAATTCCGGTCCGTCGAGAACTGGTGGATCACGCGCGAGAGTTGTTGCCGGTCGTTGTAATACATGATCGCGACACGATAGCTGGCCGGCAGATCGTCGAGGAACAGGGCCGCGCCCTGTTTCATGATTTCGATGGCTTCGCCGGGCGCAAGCGGCGTTATCGGGTCCTCGGTGCCCGCGAAGAACATGCTGCCGGTAAAATCGAGCATCAGGACCAGATTGACGCGCAGGTCGTCCGGCAGGGAGACGAACTGATTCGTCTCGCGCGGATCGATCAGCACTTCGTCCTCATACACCAGGAACTGCAGGCGCGCGAGGTCCTCCGCGGCGCGCGTCGGGATAATTCGCCCGACCGTGTCGCGCAACATGAACACGAAACGCTCGACGTAAGGCGGCCGGCTCCGATTCAAGGTCCCTTCCATCCGCAACGGCGGCCGCTCGACCCGAATCTGGATCGACTGTTTCTCAACCGCATCGAGCGGAAACTGGAAATCGGCGTCGAACGCTTCAACAGTGACTGTCCTGAACTCGATGTCCTCGGTCATGTTGCTCCGGTCGACGGTAACCTTCACCGGCACACCGTCGACGAAGTCGCCGAACTCGGGGATGTAGAAGTCGCGGTCGGCGCCGGTGGTGTCGCCCTCGATGGGGACCACATCGACAATGAGCGGGCTGGTCACGCCCTGGTCGTCATGAGTAACGCGGAAATAGAGGCGCGACCCGCGCGACCCGGTATTGACGACCCAGAATTCCTTCTGCACCTCTTCGCGCCCGAAATCGAGCGTCGTAAGCGGTTCGACTGTGGGAAAGGCTTCCTCGGGGTTCGGCGCATCGGAAATCGCAATCGCGGGGATCGGCAAAATCTCGATCACGAGGGGGACAATCAGCGAACCGTCTCCGGACTCGACAATCAGATCATAGGTCCCGCTGCCCGCCACGATACCACGCGGATCGGATACCGCGACCTGCACCTGGCTTTCCTGCCCGGCGGGCGTCGCCCCGGAGGACGGTGCGACACTGATAGGCGCGCCGAGATTGGGGCTGACGCGATTCACCACCTTGACGGTCCAATTACGCACCACGGCCCCCACGTTGCGAATGGTCAGCCTGCTGGGCGTCTGCGGGATGGCAGTATCCGCATTCTGCGCATTCGAATCGACGTAAAGCGTCAACGGCGAAGGCGTTACTTCGAGCCCTTGCAGTTGCGCGCCAAAGACGAAGGAAAGCAACTGCGACCCCGCCGCGGATACGACCCGCAGGTAGAAGGTGTCCTGCCCGGCCGCCCACGAGACGGATACGGCGGTAGCCGCGCCGGAGGCCGTGGTCCCCGTCGCAGGGGCGACGGTGATTCCGGGCGGCAGCGGTTGGGTGGTTGCCGGCGACTGCGGATCGGGAACGTAGAGCACCTCCCAGGAGGCGGATTGCGCGCCGATATTGCTGATGCTAAATGTCGCGCTGGTGGCGACGCCGGAAAGCGTAAACTGCGTCGGCGAGACGATCAACGTGGCGGTAACGGACATGGCCACGGGAATCACTTCCGTGCCCGCGTTCGAGACAATGCGCACGCCCGTGTTGGTGTATTGGCCCGCGGCCTGGCCGGACCGGTTCGCGGTTAGCGTCACCCGGTCCGTTTCCCGGGTGGTGCTTCCCGACGCCGGGTCCACCGCGAGCCAGGGCACGTCCTGTGCCGTCCAGGGCGCGTCCGGATTGGCGCGAACCACTTCCTCGACAACCCAATCCAGCACGCCGCCGCCTGAATTGAGGATGGTGAAGTTGCGGGTTACGCCGGCTTCGCCGAAATCCAGGGCGCGCGGGGTGACGCTAAGCTGCGGGAACAGGGGGCAACCCGAAAGCACGAGCAGCGCGACGGTCGCGGCAAGCATCCGTGCGCGCGGGGTTATCGTCGTCATGGCAATATACCTCAACGCTGTAGTTCGCACCGCTCGGGCCGTCTGCGTACCGGCCAAAAAGCGGGACAACGCCCGCTCCACACGCCCGGACGCGGTGAACCGCGGCTTCCGGTCTTGGTTGCTCTAGGGACGGTCCTCGACGAATACGCGAACTCCGGCGTTATGCAAGGTTTGGACGTCGTCCCGGAATATTTCCTGGATTTCGTTATCCGAACCGAGCACCGTCGCCGGCAGGACGAGTATATCGCCGTCGCCCAGTCCGCCGTTCACCGCATTCGCGACCAGCGGCTTCAAATCAAGGATTTCGTTCCCATCGAGATACAACTGGTCCAGAAAAAACAGGCCGGCGAGCGGCTCCAGGTGCGACACTTCGTTAAACCCCAGATCGAGGAATGTCAGGTTGATCAGCGTGGTCAAAGGCGTGATCGATTGGATCAAATTGTTTTTCAGATTGAGAATCCGAAGGTTCTTGCAGTTCTCGATGCCGTCAAGCGTGTGGATATTCAGGTTCGCCGCCTGGATTTCGGTAACTCGGAGCAGGTCATTCCTCGACAGGCAGCCAAAGGGTTTGCCCAAGGCCGCGCGCACCGCGGACTCGAGCGCGGCGTCGCGGATCAGAAACGGGCCGCCGATACACGGGCATCCGGCAAGGCCCAGCGAAAGGCATCCGAGAAGTCCAACGAGTCCAACCATTCTTAAACATTTCGTCCACATGGCGTCAACCTTCCTGGGGGCCTGCGAGCCGCCCCATCGGCATCAGGTGATAACCGCGAGCGGAGCATCGTGCGCCGCCCTTCCATGTCCTTCATAGTATGCGCGAATACGCCTTTCTTGTCAATAGTTTTCCCGTCTTCGAAAGAACGGCGATCCACAACTCCTCACGAATACGAGAAAAACGTCTTGCATCCCGCCCGACCGCTCCGCACGAGGGCAAAGGGGACGCCGCGCCCACAGGCGAACCAACGCGATCCGGCCATGTCTAGCTACCGGGATTGTTCGGCGTGGGAATCTCACACTTGCTGTTGATAAGGCCCAGGAAGGGCGCACTGCCCCCGAGCGCCTCAACCAAGGCGTTGGCGGCCATGACGATTTGGCAGAGCACGTCCTGCCAGGCTGCGGCGGTCATGGGCTTTCGACTGGACACGTACGTGATGTGCTTCAAGAGAACGTCCTCCTCTCCAACCGGCACCATCTGTCGGAACTGCTAGGGAGCGTAAAAACCGCCCTATTTGTAAACAGTTTACTCCACTTCATCCGCAATGTCAAGCACTCATTGCACATTACCTCGAAACGCTTGTCTCATAACATGATAACATGACTTCCGGTTTCGCGCCACGGAAAATCGCGCACAGCGAAACAAAGGACGCCACGCGGGGTATGTTATAATGATGGCCTTGGCGAATGAGAAAAGGGAGATAAAGCCATGTTAGCGCGGAGTGCGGTCGTAGTCGCGGTGCTGGCGGCGGTAGTGCTCAGCGGCTGTCCGTGCGGAAACCCGGATCTGCCGGTTACGCTGATTCCGTTGTCCGGCCCGTTCGGCTATGCAGTGCGAGGGCCATACGGACTTGAGGGACATCTCACGAAGGAGAACCTGACGGACGCGGAATGGCGCCTTCGCGGCAGCTTCCAGTTTCCGAACAGCGGCTATGCCGTGTTGGGGCCGGAGGTGCTGGTGATGGAGTCGTACCCGGAGCAGGTGCTGATTCGCCTACGCGTTCTCCTGCCCGCGCCGGGAACCATTACCCTTCCGGTAATCACGGAACGGCCTGTGGCGGTCGACGTGGCGGCGTCGAACGAGGCGGTCTTCACGGTAGTCGTGCAAGAACGCTGCGCGCCGGCGTTGTAGCCGCCCGTGCCGGTCTTTGATCGCGCATACGCGGCGCGCGCGTTGGATCGCTTGTCCCGCGTGCCTCTCGACGCGACGCCGCAATGGGGGAAGATGACGCCTGCGCAACTGTTCGCGCACTTGGCCGCCACCGTGCGTTATTCCATGGGAGAAGGACCGCCACTACCGTTTCGCGGCAATTGGCGCAGCCGGTGGATATTCGGGCCCCTGATCCTTCACGGGCTCGCGGCAATCCCTCGGAACATCCGTCTGCCGCAACGGAAAGGCGCGCCAGAAACACCGCCGGAGAGCGATCTGGAATCGTTACGCCAGACAGTGGAGGAGTACCTTGCGCGCCGAGACGCCGGAACGCTGCCCGCGGCAATGCATCCTTTTTTTGGGGAACTCAGCGCGCGCGCCTGGGGCAAATTCCACGTGCGCCACTTCGAACATCACATGGCGCAGTTCGGCCTGTAAGACAGCGCGTCGGCCAGGGGCTCACGCGGATCCGCGCTCGAGTGGACGATCATTGCGCGTCGCGCAAGTCGAACAGCCAGATATTCCGGAACTGGATGTAGTTGTGGTGCGCCTGAAGGCGAATGGGGCCGGGCTCGGTGGGCGGGGGCCGAAGCCGGTCCTTTTCCTTCCAGTCGGTGCGCCAGGGCACTTCCTGGTAGTTGTGCACCAGCACGCCGTTGTGGAATACGGTCATATAGGGATTGGCGCGCAGGGTTCCGTCGTCATCGTAGATCGGCGCGCGGTAGGTGATGTCGTAGGTCTGCCACTGGAGCGGCGGCGCGCAGGCGTTCACGCGCGGCGCGGCCACCTTATACAAGGCGCCGCATTCGTTGTAGTAGCCTTCGAGACCGTAACTGTCGAGAATCTGAATCTCGTAGGCGTCCTGAAGGAAGACCCCGCTGTTCCCACGCTGCTGGCCGCGCGCGTGCGGCAGCAGCGGCGTGCGAAACTCGATGTGCATCCGCACGTCTTTGTACGTGGCCTTCGACTTCAGGTCCTTGCCGTCGGGAGTGACCATGAGCGTTCCGTCGGGCAGGATTTCCCAACCCTCGGCCGCTTCCCATTGGTCGAGATTCGTGCCGTCGTATAGGACAATCGCTCCTTGCGGCGGCGCCTCGCCAAGCGAAATGGAGAGACGCTCGGTCTTTTTCATCTGGAACGTGGCGCCGCCCGCACGGCGGCTTCCGGTGCATACGCCGTCCCGGAACTCGCCCGAGATGCCGCCTTGCTTGAACGAGAGCGAGTCGCCGCTGCGTTCGACCTCGACCACAAGCAGGGGCGGACAGCGCATGTCGAGCTTGGGGACGAGGTTTATGCGGTACCGGTCGCGGCCTATCGGGAACACCTGGGCGGCGATCTCCGGGTCGATGTCTTCCTCCTCCGACCAGCGGCCCACCCAATCGCCCATGAAGGGGTCGGGCGTCGTGGGGAACTGTTCCTCGATCGCCGGCGCGGCGCACGCGGGGGCAAGGCAAAGCGCATACGCCGCGATCGCCACAGCCGTAAGAAAAGAGGCGAGAATCTTTTTCGTCGTCATGACCAAGGTCTCCCGCATGTTGTCCAAAGCCTGATTCCGAATTATAGCCGACCCGGCGCGTGGAACCCAGGGACGGCCGACGCGGCGTCGGCCATCCCTGGGTATAGGCGTCTTCCCTCGGGCTTACGCCACCTGCGGCACTTCGAAGCCTTCGCGATAGGACCGTTTGATCAGCGCGTTGGCCGCGTCATTGTTGACAAAGGTCTCGGTTGCGGGGTCAAAGTCGAGCGTGTGACCGATGCGGTACGCGATGTTCCCGATGTGGCAGTGGACGCACGACAGATGTCCCGCCAGCGCCGGCGCGGTCACGTCCTCGGGATTGCGCGAACGGATGGCCTTGAAGAAATGCGCGAATTTCGGAAGCCCCGCAGGCTCCGGCTCGTCCACCTGGATGGGCTTGTTCTTGTAGTCGAAGAAGCCGCGCCCGCGGACGTAGTAGCCCTCCGTGCCGAAGAAGCTGTTACCGCAGTCGCCGCCGTCGGCCTCCTGGAACGAACCCAGGTTGCGCACCTCGAAGGTCATCATCGATCCGTCCGCGTAAGTGAACTGCGTGGCTTGCGTGTTCGGCGTCTCGCCGTCGTCGTCCCACTTGTAGCGCCCGCCCGTGCTCGAAATCTTGACGGGGAGGCCGCGGTTGTGGCCCCAGCAGGCGATGTCCATCTCGTGGACGCCCTGGTTGCCGATTTCGCCGTTGCCGTATTCCCAGACCCAGTGCCAGTTGTAATGCACGAGCAGGCCGCGCGGCGTCGAGGCGTCCGCGTTCACCAGATACGGCTTTTCCTGCGCCGGCCCCTGCCAGAGCGGCCAGTTCAGATAGTCCGGCACGTCGGCGGACGCGCCGTGTCCGATGGCCATGCGGTTGCCGTTCTTGTAGACGTAGCCGCGCGAGTGGACGATCTCGCCGATGAAGCCCTTGTGCATGAGCCCGATGTCGCGGATGAGCGTCGGGTTCGATCGACTTTGCGTGCCGTGCATGACGATGCGGCCATACTTCTCCGCGGCGGCGGCTACCTGGCGCCCTTCCCATACGCTGTGCGAGAGGGGCTTCTCCACGTATACGTCCTTGCCCGCCTGGCAGGCCCACACCGTGATCAGCGAATGCCAGTGGTTCGGCGTCGCCGTGCTGATCGCGTCGATATCCGCGTCCGCCATCACGTCCCGCACGTCCACGTAGGTCTTCGGTGTCTTGTCCTGTTTTCGCTTCATCATCGCCGCGCCGCGGGCCAGGACGCGCGAATCCACGTCGCACAGCGCGACCACCTCCGCATCCGGCTGCTCCATGATGTTGTCGATGTGGCTGCCGCCCTGGCCGTTGAAACCGACAACGCATACGCGAATGCGATCATTCGCGCCAAAGACCTTGCCTTTCGCCCGCGTTCCGGCGACAATCACTGCCGCGGCGGACGTACCGAGGAACTTCCTGCGTGAAATACCCATGACCTGTGTCTCCCAGAATTCAGGTTGCGACCCGTTCGCGCGACGGCGAACTCCCATATGGGACCAAAACTCGAAAAAGCAGGTTTCCATTGTGAACCATTCATGCCGCCGGAAGCAAGGAAATGCCGATCCGACTGATCCGACCGAAGGTCATCGCATAAAGCGGGCGGCACGTTTGTTCTGAAAAGGCGGGGTGCGCTAGGCTGCGGCTTCTTCGCGCGTGGGAATGAAAACGTTTGAGGAGTCCCGAAGAAATGCTTGGTCGTCGTGTTCAGATATCGATGTTCCACCGCCGGGCGGCGGTATTGGCGCTGCTTTCCGTGCTTGCCGGCGGTCTTGCCGAGGCCGAGTTGGCCAACGCCAAGGGCCGCGTGATCATTCTCGGTTTTGATGGCGTGGACCCGAAGATCACGCGCCAAATGATTGATGCCGGCGAACTGCCGCACGTAGCCCAACTCGAGGGCAACGGAACCTTCGTTCCCCTCGCATCGAGCAACCCGCCGCAATCGCCGACGGCATGGTCGAATTTCGCCACGTGCCGCACGCCGGTGAATCACGGCATTTTCGATTTCCTTCGTCGCAATCCCGGCAACTACTTCCCCGCACCGGGCTTCGGCGTCACAAAACAGCCGGACCTCGCGCCTGACGGCGCGCTCGCTAACCCGGCGACGTACATGAACTATCGCAAGGGCGACACGTTCTGGAAGACGGCCAACGACCAAGGCGCGCGCGTGAAGGCGCTGGTGGTGCCGTTCGCGTATCCCGTGGACGATCTGTCCGAGGGCTGTTGCCAGTTGTGCGGCCTGGACGTTCCGGACATCCGCGGGACGCAAAGCACCTACTTCGCGTTTTCCGAGGACTTCACGAAGCCGGAGCCAGTGCCCGGCGGCATGCGCCTGCCGCTCGAATTCAACGGCGACACCGCCACGGTCCGGGTGCCCGGCATCGGCATCCCCGGCAAACGCGGCCAGTACGCGGAGGTCCCGGTCGAAGTGGTCGTGGACCGGTCGGCAAAGACGACACGCATCACCGTCCAGGGCCAGGAGGTCGCGCTGGGCGAAGGCGAGTGGTCGCCGTGGATGGAGTGGACCTTCGCGCTATCGCCGAAGCACAACGTGCGCGCCATCAGCCGGTTCCATCTGATGCAAGGCGATGCGCCGGTCCGCGTCTACATGACCTGCCTCCAGATGCACCCTCGGGAACCGATGATCCCGATCAGCGCGCCGGCGACCTACGCCGGGGAACTCGCCGATCGTTACGGCCTCTTCAAGACCATCGGCTGGGTCTACGACACGAAGGCGCTTCAAAAGGATGACATGACCGAGGACATGTTCCTCGAGGACGTGAAGCGCACCATGGCTTGGCGGCGGCAACTGTGTCTCGACGAGATCGACCGCGGTAATTTTGATCTGCTGGTCGCGGCGTGGACCGCCACGGACCGGGTTTCGCACATGTTCTGGCGTTTCCGCGACCCGAAGCACCCGCTCTACACGCCCGAGGGCGCGGCGAAGTATGGGCGCGCGGTCGAGGACACGTATCAGACCATGGACGGCATCATCGGCGACGTGATGCGGCGACTCGAACCGAACGATCTCCTCATGGTGATTTCGGACCATGGCTTCCACAGCTTCCGCACGGGCTTCAGCGTCAACACGTGGCTCGTGCGCAACGGCTACCTCGCCGTGAAGGGGCAAACCGACCCCGCGACGGCATACACGGATGAGAAGTACTTGCAGGGGTTCGACTGGTCGCGCACGCGGGCCTATGGTCTCGGGCTCGGGATGATCTTCCTCAACCTGCGCGGCCGCGAGGGTCAGGGCATCGTCCCGCCCGAGGACGCGCCCGCCCTGATCGAGGAAATCCGCGGCAAGCTGGCCGAGGTCACGGATCCGGAGACGGGCGAGAAGATTTTCGGCGCGATCTACGTACTGCACGGCGATCAGGGCGAATCGAAGATCGAATCGCCGGACATCCAACTCGGCTATGCCGAGGGCTACCAGACGGCGAAAGCTTCGGCGTCCGGCGCCGCGCCGAACGAGGTCTTTTCGCCCAATCTCGATAAGTGGAGCGGCGAGCACGCCAGTTCCGACGTGGCCGACACGCCCGGCGTCCTTTTCGCCAACCGCAAGACGGCGGAAGACCCGACGCTGTTGGACATCGGCGTCACGGCGCTTGAGTATCTCGGACTCGATGTGCCGGAAGTCTTCGAGGGCAAGGGCATCCTGTAGCGGGTCGCGCCGGAAGGCAGAGAAGGGACCAAAGGGACCCAAAGGACCAATGCGGCCACGGCCCCGCCCCCAGACGTGAACCGTATCTGGGCGGAAGAGGCGCGAAAACGGCGAGAAGCATACCTCGCGGGGCGAATCGACGCCTGCTCCTACGATCGCGTGGAGGACATGCGACCAATGGGACCTATGGGACGAGACGTCCTCAGGATCATGTTCGTCAATGAGGCAGTGTCCTCTTGAGTCGCTTACGTCGTTTCCGTCCCTTCCTGGGGCCCGCGTTACCGCACGAACTGCTTGTAGCTGTCCACGATCTTCGTCTTGGTCTTTGCGCGGGCGGCGCGGAGCTTCTTGACCTCGGCGGCTTCGGTAATCGCGCCGAATTCGAGGTGGAACTCGCGGCGCTCGCCCGCCTGCAACTCGTGGAGCAGGCTCAATTCGCGGTCGATGTGCTTGCCCTCGACGCCGCAGGTCGCCGGTTCGAGACCGCAGACGTAATCCTGCTCGCCCATCTGCTTCCACTGGACGAAGCGCGGCAGTTCGTCCTTGCGGTATTTCACGTACACGCCGAACCCCGCGCCGCGATCGAAGCCGTCGTTCACAATGGCGGCTGTGACCGAACCTTCGCGCGCGGGGACCATGTCGTGGTAGTAGCATTTCTCGGCGTAGCCGTGGGTCGGGCCGTCCATCTTGAACCACTGCTCTTTCCCGTCGTGGGCGACGGAGTCGCGCGGCGCGACAACGCGGCTCGGCGACATCAATTCCGATCCCTTGTCCACGGCGGGCCAGCCGATGTTGCAGTGATAGAGCAGCATGAACGGCGTGGGCTTGAACCCGTCGTTCGTGAGCACGTCGCGAATCCAGAACCGCTTCTCGCCCAGTTTCGTCGCGACCGTGCGGGTCAAGGTGAGGTTCTCACCGAAGACGACCGTCTCCCGCATCGTGCCCGTGACCTCGAGCACGTAGTCATCGCCGCGCCATTCCTGGACGATGCTCACGTTGCGCGCGGGCGTGTTGCCGATGCGCCCGTGCAGTCCCTCGCCCGTGAGCGCCGAGCGCAATCCCGGCGCGGGCGCGCCGACGTTGATCAGCCCGCACGTGGCCACCAAGCCGCCGAAGTAACTCCGCAGCCAGCGAATGCCCTCCGGCTCGAAGTACTGCGGGGCCGCGTCGCCCGTTGTCGAGCGCCAGCCCATCGCCTTGCCCTGATACGACGCCGCCGCGATATCGAGCGCGCGATCGAGGAGCACAGTCAATTCCAGACCGCCGCCCGTATGGATCAATGCCGCGCGCGCGGGCCGCTCATTGCCGTCGTCGAGTTGCACCACGCGGATGCCCGCAATCTGGTCCATGTTCCCGACGCGGCGGCGCAGGTCCGCCACGGAATAGCGCTTGCCGAAGAGTTCCATCGTGCTTCCTCCGTTGGTCGCGGCGAGTTCGCCCCGCCCGCACCCGTTACAAGCATACAATACGACGCGCGTTCACACACCGCAAGCGGCGCGAGCGGCCCACCCTGGACCATGCTCTGAAGAGGTATGCCACGGGAGTTGAAGCAGAACGTCCTTTGATTTCCGTCATGTCCCGATTTATGCTTGCGGGGTTGTTCGAACGAATTAGCCGCGTCGTCCGCGGACGGCGCCGCAAGACGGAAGGGAGTAGCGGTCATGGCGAAGGGTATGGACAAGGTGTATCTGGTCTCGAACGGCGATTTTCGCGACACGGCGTGCGTCGAGTGCTGGCCCATGCAGGAACTGACGCTGAAAGAGGTAACGAAGGCGTTCCGCAAGCTCGGAATCAAGACGGAAACGCTGACGAAGTACGACCCGAAGAAGAAGCATGGTTTCATCACGCGCCAGAGCGAGGGTGCGGCGATTTTATCGAAGATTGAACCGAATGCGCCGGTTGTCGTCGTCTTGAGTTGCTGGGCCTATTCGCACCACGTGTGCGGCCCGCTCCAGACACACAAGGGTCCCATTCTGCTGCTCGCGAACTTCGATGGTACGTGGCCGGGCCTGGTGGCACTGCTCAATCATTCGGGATCGCTGGACCGGTTGCACGTCAAGCACGCGCGCCTCTGGTCAGACGCTTTCACGAAAGACGATTATTTCATGGCGCGGCTCGGCGAGTGGGTGCGGACGGGACGCATCGCGCACGACACCTCGCACGTATACGACGCGGCGGGTCTGCGACTCTCGACGGCGGCAAGACGTTTCGGCGCGGAACTCGCGGCGGACATTCGGAAGCATCGCCGCATCATGGGGCAGTTCGATCCCGGCTGCATGGGCATGCTCAATGCGGTCATGGACCCCGCGCTGGTCGGCGCGGCGGGTATGCCCATCGAGTATCTGAACCAGTCGGACCTCTTGGCCGAAATGAACCTCGTCAGCGACGCGGAGGCGCAGCGACATCTGAACTGGCTCGTGCGAAGAGGGTGCAACTTCCACTGGGGCGCTGACGGCTTCAAGGAACTCGTACACGGTCAAGTCATGTCGCAGATGAAGATGTACGCGGCGGCGGGGCGGCTCGTCGAGCGGTTCGGCCTGAGCGCCATCGGGATTCCGTACCAGTTGGGCCTCGTACGCTGTTGTCCAGCGTCGGACCTGGTCGAGGGCATGCTCAACAACGCGGACCGGCCGCCGATCAAGAGCCCGGAAACGGGCGCCATCGTCAAGCAAGGCAAGGCCATCCCGCATTTCAACGAAGGCGACCTCGGCGCGGGTATCCCGCAATTTCTCATGAACGAAATCTACGAACGCAAGGGTATGCCAACCGAAACGACGCTCCACGACGTGCGCTGGGGCCGCGAGTACGACGGCAAGTTCGTCTGGGTGCTCCTGATCAGCGGCGGCGCGCCGCCGGCCCATTTCGGCGGCTGGAAAAAGACGCACGTGTACCGGCAGCCGGCCATGTACTTCCCGCTGGGCGGCGGCACCTGTTCGGGCGTATCGAAGCCCGGCGTTATCACGTGGGCGCGCTGCTACGAGCAGTACGGCGAGATGGGCATGGACTGCGGCGTCGGCGAGGTGCTCGAACTGCCCGCGCCCGAGGTGCGGGATCGACTCGACAAGACCACCCCGGTATGGCCCATCGCCAACGTGCACATCCCGGGTTACGACCGCAACCAGCTCATGGCCACGCACATGTCGAACCACATTGTGGTCGGTTACGGCGACATCCTGCAGGAACTCGCGGCGACGTGCCTCAACCTCGGGATCAAGACACGTATCGCGGGCGAGGCGGCGAGGAAGTTGGCCTGATCTCTGGCGGACTCGGCGTCTTGGCGCGAGGCGTTCCGACTGCGCGCAAGGGTGCGGAAGACTCATGGCGCGACAACGAGAGACTTGCGGCATAAGTCGCGAAAATCGCTGTGCGCTGACAGGTATATCACCATTATGGTTATCCGTCGGCGCTTTGTGTTTCCTGTTCGGAACCGTCGGCTATTGTGACGACGCCGTCGAGAGAATGGACGTGAGGGGCCGTATTCTTATTGCGCACCGGGGCGTGGTCACGGACACAATCCCCGAGAATAGCCTCGCGTCGCTCGAAGAAACCATCCGCCGCGGCTATACCCACATCGAGGTGGACCTGCGCAGCACGAAGGACGGGCACGCCGTGTGCCTGCACGACAACAGCCTGCGCCGCGCCGCCGGTCTCTCGCGGCTGGTGAGTGAACTGACCTTGGCCGAGCTGCGCGCGCTGGCGCCGGTCAAGACGGTCCCGGACTTCGCCACGTTCTGTGCGCGTTGTGAAGGCCGCATCGGCCTCATGCCGGATATCAAGGAGTGGCCGCCCGAGGCGGAAGAGGCATTCGCGAAGAGTATCGAGCAGCCCATGATCAGGCACGGGTTGATGGAAAACGCCTTCTTCATCGGGAAGCATGCGATTACGAAACGGTTCGCGGATCGCGCCCGTGTTTCCTGGAAACCGTCCCTGGAGGAAGCGCGAGCGAGCGACCACATTCGGAACGCCCCAGGCCGGCATCTCTTCATCTTCGGCCACGCCGTTGCTTTTGACGCGCCCACCGTTCGAGGCTTTCAGGCGCTCGGTCTCAAAGTGATTGTCAGTATCAACATCTTCCATTACCTTCGCGTCGGCGACTGGGAGGAGAACGGCAACCGGGACGTGGCCCGCATGATCGAGTACGGCGTGGACGGCTTGCAGATAGACAGCGTGTATGAGCCCGCCTTCCGTGAACATGTTGCGACCGAAATCACGGCGATCACCCCCGCGGCATGTCGCCCGGCGCCCCCTACCTCAGTGGCTTCAACCGCTGATTAAGGGTTGTCCTCGAAATACCCAGCATGGAAGCCGCAATGCGTTGATTGCCGCCGGCGCGACGCACTGCCTCGAGGATGAGCAGGTCCGTCATTTCCTGGATCGTGGGAAGCCGCTCGCCAAAACTGACGTCGCTCGCCGCGCCGACCCCTTCGGACTCGGCGGCCGTTGGCGTCTTCGAAGCGTCGGCGTGGAGATACCCGCGGAAAACATCGAGGGAAAGTACATGGGACTTGTGGTGGGAGACCGCCTCAAATACGAGCGCTTCGAGTTCCCGGACGTTGCCGGGAAAGTCGTGCAGGCGCAGCAGCGCATGCAATTCGGGGGGCGCCGTGGGCTTCTTCTTATCGAGCGCTTCCGCCGCCTTCGCCAGAAAGTGTTCCACCAGAACCGGCAGGTCGTCGCGGCGTTCGCGCAGGGGCGGGATATGAATATGATGGGTCCGGAGTCGGTAATAGAGGTCCCGCCGGAAGGTGTCGCGCGTGCGCAGTTCCTCGGGCGATCGGTTGGTTGCGCAGACGATGCGGGCGTCGCTCTGGCGCGGCATATCCACGCCGAGCGGATAATACTCGTGGTGCTCGATGAGCCGCAGCAGTTTGAGTTGTGAGGCCGGGCTCAGGTCGCCAATCTCGTCGAGGAACAGCGTGCCGCCGGCCGCGCGCTCGATGAGCCCCGCGCGCATGCCTTCCGCGCCGGTATACGCGCCGCGCACGTGCCCGAACAAGGTGTCCGAGAAAACCGCGTCGTCCACGCCGGCCACGTTGACGGCCACGAACGATCCCGACAGCCCGCTGAGCGCGTGGAGCGCGCGGGCCATGAGTTCCTTGCCGGTCCCGGTCTCGCCGGTGATAAGAACGGGCTTCGAGGTTCCAGCGACGGTCTCGATATATTGGAAAATCCCGAACATCCGCTCGTTCTGGGTTACGATATCGGTGAAGGCCTCGGGGCGATCAAGCCGGTCGGAGATCAGCCGCTGGGTTACCAGCGCGTAGTCGCGGCGCAGTTCGCGCATTTCGAGGGCGCACCGAACCACGGCGAGGATGCGTCCGCTCTCGACGGGCTTGACAAGGTAGTCAAACGCGCCCTGGCGGATGCAGCGTACGGCCGTGTCGACTTCATTGGCGCCGGTTATGACCACGACGGGCACATCGGGATACTTCTCGGTGATTCGGGGCAATAATTCTTCGCCGGAGACGTGCGGCATCCAGAGATCGAGCAGGATAACGCCGATCTCGCGCGTGCCCAGAAGGTGCAACACTTGGCGACTATCCTGACAGCGGACCACGTCATGGACGCCGCCGACATTAAGTATGGTTTCGACGCCTTCGAGAACATGGACCTCGTCATCGACGAGCAATACGGGCAGCGGGGTAGGTCCTCGGGCGCTCACGTAACGTCTCCCGTTGCAGCGTGACCGGCAGGCAGGATGACGGTAGCGACCGCGCCGTGGCCGGTCTGCGAGTCAAAGCGGAGCACTCCGCCGTGCTCCCGGATAATGGTGGCGCTAATCGAGAGGCCGAGACCCGTCCCGCCGGCGTCGCGCTTGGTCGTGAAGAACGGATCGGTGATGCGCGGCATGGCTTCCGCCGGAATCCCCACGCCGCCGTCTTCGACGACGAGCCGCACGACGCGCGTGCCGGGACGGTACTGTGTGCTGACGTGAAGGTGCTGATCGCGGCTGGTGAGGGCTTGACAGGCGTTCTGCAGCAAGTTGATAACCACTTGTTCGAGCCGACGAAAACTGCCGTGGACCGGCGGGAGGTTCTCCTCGGGCGTGAACACAAAATGGTCCGTCGCCTTGCTGAGCATGTTCGCGAGCAGCATCGTCGCCGAATTGATGACGTGGTTGAGGTTCACCGACTCGATGATGCCGTCCGGCTCCTGGCGCGCAAAGCCGCGCAATTCCTCGACGATCAGCTTGATCCGGCGCGCGCCGTCGCGCATGCCGGCCAATAGCAGCGGCATGCGCTCACGCAGGCGCGCGTAATCCAGTCCGGCGAGGGAAAATGCGCCGTGTTCCTCGCGATAGCGATCGAGCACGGGCAAGGCCCCGTTCCAAACCAACTCGAGCAGATCGAGATTGTTCAGGATGAAAGCGTTCGGATTATTGATCTCGTGCGCCACGCCCGATACAAGCACGCCCAGCGAGGCCATCTTATCGGCCTGCATAAGCTGCTGTTCCCGTTCCTTCGCGGCCCGTTCCGCCTCGATGCGCGCGGTAACGTCCCGCGTGACGACGACGATATCGCTCACCTCGCCCGTGGCCGCGTCCCGTACGACGGCGCCGGTGCTCTCGGCCCAGTAGTACGTGCCGTCCTTCCGGCGCCTGCGGTATGTGGCCACCGCGCTGCCTTCTCCCCCCAGCGCGCGAAGGCTTGCCTCTCTCAGAATCGGCACGTCGTCCGGGTGCACGTACTCGAAGGCGGTGTGGCCAATCAACTCCTCCGGTTCATTTCCGGTCAACCTGCGGATGGCGGGCGAGACGTACAGATACGTCCCGTCGGGAAGATGGCGCGTGATGATATCGGTGCTGTTCTCGGCGAGGAGGCGATACAAGCCTTCACTCTCGCGCAGGGCGATCTCGGCGTTCTTAAGGTCGGTGATGTCCGTGCTGGTTCCCATAAGACGCGCCGGTTTACCGTCGACGCGCTCGACGACAGACCCGGAACAGAAGAACCATGCCGTTGATCCGTTCTTTCGCCGGATGCGGTGCTCACACTCATAGCGCGGGATATGGCCGGCGAGATGCGCGCGGACCAGCCGCTGGGTCTCTTCACGGTCCTCCTCCGGCATTAGTTCCAGCCAGGAACCGACCTGCGTTCCCAATTCGTCTTCCGTGTATCCGAGAAGCGCCCGCAGTTCATCCGCGTGGAACTCCTCCGTATCGATTCGAAAGTCCCAGACACCCACCTTGCCGGCGCGGATGGCCAAGGCATAGCGTTCCCGGCTCGCGCGCAGCGCCGCATCCGCCTCCTTGCGCGCCGTGATATCCCGGTGCGCGCCCATCATTTGCAGCGGCGCGCCTCTTGCATCCCGATTGACCACTTTCCCGTGGTCAAGCAGCCAAAGCGGGTCCGCCGTGTTCGCGAGCAGGCGATACTCGCACTCATAGAACGCGCTGCCGCCCCGGAGGTGCTCCTCAAGCGTCGCCTCGAACCGCGCTCGGTCATCCGGGTGGACCAGCTTGCGCCAGAAAGCGTATGTCCTCACGGCTTCCTCGTGCCCAAGTCCCAGCTTGTCACACCACGGGCCATCACACCGATACGCGTCCGAGGGAATATCCCATTCCCACATGGCGTCGCGTGTCGCCGCGATGGCAAGGGAAAGTCGTTCCTCGTTCAGGCGCAACGCGCGGCGGCTCCGGCGCAGTCGGTCGACAGCCACGATCACCATCGTGAACAGCGCGAACACGAGAATGGAGACCAGTAGGTCCAGTCGAAGCCGCGCGCGGTTGTACTGGAAGAAGCGGTCAAAAACCGCCGCGGCCCTCGGCACCGTCCGAATCGTCCACGAGCGTCCCAGCACCGTCAGATCCTCGGACCCCGCCAAGTCCGCCGTCACGCGACGCCCGGCTTCATCCGCCTCCGGAGGACTGACCACCACCTGATCCCCGCACGTCATCCATACTTCGTAGTCGTCGTCAGGCGGCGGCGCGACCACGCGATCCAACAGCGAGTCCAACGTCAGCACGCCGGCCAGCAAACCGACGGGCGGTTGATCGGAAGCGCCGCCCTCGCGAGCGGCCACCCAGACCAGCAATGCTCTCTCTCCGGTTTGCAGGGTGACGACATCCGAACACAGGGGCGCGCCCGATTCCAGCGCTTGTCGGTGCCACGCGTCGCGCTTAGGCAGCGTGCGGACGTTGAGCCCTATGACGGACGCGCTTTCCTCCACCGGCACGCTCAAGCGAATCACGCCGGTATCGTCCACGAAAGCAATCATGCGATACACGGGCTCTCGCGTCATCAGGGCCGTTGCTTCGCGGTGAAATATCTCCGTGCGCTGCTCCGCAAAAGGGACGCGCCAGATCATCGCCAAGAGGGAGAGATCATTCGCACAACCGCGCAACAAGTCCGATAGCGACATACCAAGACGATGCGCTTGTTCCTTGCTCTCCGTGCGCGCCAGCATTTCAGCCAGCCGGTCCGCATGCCGCCAATCCAATACGTTTCCCACCACGAGAAAAAGCAGCGCCAACGGCGGTAGTAACCACGCCACCACGCGCGACAGGCGCCTGACAACGGGCCGCTCCACTCCAGTTTTCGCCATAGGCTATGTCCCCTGGAAGCATCCGTTCACAATATCCGGAAACCGTCACCGTCCATGCAGTGCATATTACCAGTATAGGCTTCTTCCCATACCAATGCACCCTTCCACCCCCCGCCACGCATGCCCCGGCCGGATCCATCGCAGTGGGCCTTCACGCCGCAACAGGATTGCCCTGCGACAAGGCATCTCGTTCCCCCCTCCGCGACAGCCCGCCGCCGGTTGGACCGACCAGCGCTATGCGGTATCCCGAGAGCGGGGCGCGAAACCAGCCCTGTGCTTCGAGCGTCAAATAGTCACGAGTTTATTGAAAATCCTGAAAATCCATTCTTGTGTGCGGATTTGACTTGGTATGTTTGCGGTTTTTACACTGCCGCGATCGTCTGCCAAGCGCCGCCGGGCAGTCGGGCAAGAAGGTAAACGTAATGGCGCCGCGATACGGCGATAAAACACTTACGACAGCTGCGGCGGGGTTTCTCACCGCGATTGCGATAGCGTCTGCCTCGGCGGCCGATCCGGTGACGTTTGAGGAGGCCGTCGCGCGGGCCCAGGGGCGGCATGAGGCGATCAAAGCCGCCGACCAGGAGATTCGCCGGCGCGACGCCGAACGGGAGGCCGCGCGGGGGCTGCGCTATCCTCGCGTCGAAATGGAATTGCGCCGGTATGTACTGGACGACCCGGTGAAGGTCGGCGTCGACCCAATCCCGTTCTCGTTGGAGGTACAGAGCGACCGCTTCTGGAACGGACAGGTGGAAGTGACTATCCCGCTGTACACGGGGGGCCGGGTAGACGCCGCGAACCAGGCGGCGCGGGCGCGTCAAGACGAGGCGCGGGCGCTTTTGGCCGCGACGGACCAGGCGCTGCTGTCCGAACTTGCGGAACGCTATTTCGGCCTCAGTCTCGCGCGGCAGGCGCGGGAGGTGCAGGCGCTCAAGGTGCAGGTCATGGAACGGCACGTCGCGCGCGCGCGACGCCTCCTGGAAGAGGGCGTCATCGCCCGCATCGAAGTGCTGAACGCCGAAGTCGCGCTTTCGAGCGCGCGGGTCGAGTTGCGCGACGCCGAAGCGAGCGTGACCATTGCTCACGATGCCTTGCTGAATACGATCGTATCGGACGGCCCTGTTCTTCCGGCGACGTCGTTGTTCCTCGTGCGCGACTTCGAGTCGCGCGAGGCCTTTGTGGCCTTCGTGAACGATCAGCACCCGGTGATGCGCCGTCTGGCGGCCAATGAAGACCTCGCGAAACAGGGCGTGCGCGCGGAGCAGGGCGAAAACCGCCCGACCGTGTACGCCTTCGGCATGAAGGAGCTTGTTCCGAACGATCTCACCATGCTGGACCCCGACTGGGCCGTCGGTGTGGGCTTGAAATACACCCTATTCGACGGCTTCCGGGGCCGCCACGAAGTGGCGGCGGCGCGCGCGACGGCGCAGCGGGTAACGCATCTCCGCAAGCAGTACGATCGCGACCTGAAGACGCTCGTCGTCAAGCGGCACGAGGAAATGACGACGGCGCTCGGGCTATTCGACGCGTTCGAGGCCACGTTGGCCCTCACGCGAGAGAATCTGCGCGTGCGGACCCGCGCGTTCGAGGAAGGACAGGCCACGTCCCTCGAAGTCATAGACGCCACCCTGAGTCATTCGCGGGCGCGGCTCGGCCGCAGCAAGGCAGCGCACGATTTCGACGTCGCCCTGTTTCGCCTGCTCGAAGCCTCGGGGCGCTCCCACGCCTGGCGGGAATACCTCGAACGCGCGATCCCCGTCGAGGACGCGGAAATCGACGCCGATCCCGACGGTCCCGTCAATATTCAGCCCGACATAGGGTTGGCCATCCCCAGGGAGTCGATGGCGCCATGATACGACACCCCAGACTGTTGGCGATCACATTGCTCACCCTCGTGCTGCTCGGCCTGTCCACCTCCGCGTGGCTCTTCATGACGCCGCCGCCCACGTATCTCCAGGGCGAGGTCGAGGCGACCAAGGTCAACGTATCGGCGAAGATTCCGGGGCGTGTCGAGGAATTGCGCGTCCGGGAGGGGCAACGTGTTGCGAAGGGGGACCTGGTCGCCGTGTTGGACAGCCCGCAACTCGAGGCGAAGCGCCAGCAGGCGGCGGGGGCGCGCGCCGCGGCGACGGCGCAACAGGAAAAGGCGGATCGCGGCGCCCGTGAAGAAGAGATCCGCATGGTGTACAACAAGTGGCTCCAGGTCGAGGCCGGCCTCGAACTCGCGCGTAAGAGCCACGAGCGGGTCGATCGCCTCTTTGCTGACGGCATTGTGCCGGAGCAGCGGCGCGACGAGGTCGCGGCGCAATTCGCGATGACGCAGAAACTGGCGCAGGCCGCCCGGGCGCAGTATGACATGGCCGTGAACGGCGCGCGGGAGGAAGACAAGGCCGCGGCGGCCGCGATGGTCGCGCAGGCGGGCGGCGCCGTGGCCGAGGTCGAATCGCTGCTCGACGAGGCGCGGGTGCGCGCGCCGGTCGCGGGCGAGGTACTCGAACACGTGGTCAAGGTCGGCGAACTCGCGTCGGCGGGCATGCCCATTGTCACCGTGGTCGACCTCAGCGACCTATGGGTCACGTTCCACTTGCGCGAGGACCATCTCGCGGGACTGCAAATGGGTGATCGGCTTGCGGGCCAGGTCCCCGCGCTCGGTTTCCAGGCGGTCGATCTGGAAGTGGTCTACATCGCGGCCATGGGCGATTTCGCGACTTGGCGATCGACCAGCGCGCAAGGGGGCTTCGATCTGCGCACCTTCGAAGTGCGTGCGAAACCCGCCGACGCCGTCGAAGGGCTGCGCCCGGGGATGAGCGTCGTGGTCCCGTGGCAATTCGCCGCCGCGCCGGACCCGTTCACCAAACTGCGGCAGCGCATGCCCGCGTGGCTCCAAGAATACCTGCCCGGCGAGCGCCCGTAAATGGCCGCCCGCGGCGCGAACGAGGGGCGTCTCCGCTGCCTGTACCGGGTGACGCGACGCGAACTGCACTTCATGTCGCACAGCCCGTTCTGCACTCTCTTCATTGTCGTGCTGCCCTTGGTCTCGTTCGCCATTCTGTGCGCGATCTTCTACGTCGAGACGCCGCGAGACCTGCCGATTGTCGTCTGCGACCGCGACGGCTCGACCCTTTCGCGGCAACTGACGCGGATGGCGGACGCCTCGGCCTCGATGGCGGTGACGGCGACCGCGCGGGACATGGAGGAGGCCGCCGGGTACGTGCGCCGGGGCGAAGCCTACGCGGTACTCTATATCCCGCCGCGCCTCGAACGGGATGCGAAGCGGGGCGACGCGCCGCCGGTGGTCGCGTATTTCAACAATCAATGGCTGCTGACCAGCGGCATATTGAACCGCGCCCTGCGGGAGACGGTCGGCACGCTTTCCGCCGGCCTCGACCTGCGCGCGCGCATGATGCGCGGCGAAGACCCGGCCCTCGCCTGGGAGCGCTACGAGCCCATCCAGGTCGACGCCCATCCCATGTTCAATCCGAACTTGAATTACCGGTTCTTCCTGCTGCCGTCGCTGCTGCCGACGCTGGTGCAGGCGTTTGTCATCATGATGACGGTGCGCGCGGTGGGCGGCGAACTCAAGCACGGCACGGCCGGCGTCTGGCTCGCGGATTCCGGCAATCGCCCGTGGCTCGCCCTCCTCGGCAAGTGCATCCCCTACACCGTCGCCTATCTCATTCTCACGAACTTCATGTTCGCACTGCTCGTGCGATTCATGAACGTGCCGCTCCACGGCAGCGTCCGCGTATTGTTCCTGGCGAGCGTCCTGTTCGTGCTCGCTTATCAAGTGATAGGCGTTGCGTTCGTGGCGCTGTCCGCAAACCTGCGGCTGGCGAACAGCCTTGCAGGCTTCTATGCGGGTCCGGCCTTCGCCTTTGCGGGCATCACCTATCCGACGATCGGTATGCCGCTATTCGCCAAGGCGGTCGGCTGGGCTTTGCCGCTGGCACACTACCTGCACATCGTATTGCAGCAGGCGCTCCGCGGCGCGCCGTGGCAAGCATCCGCCCCGTATCTCGCGGCGCTGGCCGCGTTCGTGCTCGCGCCGCCCATACTCTTCCTGCCCCGCATGGGGCGGCTCATGCGCGACGACCGCTACTGGGGGCGCCTATGAGAACCCTCGCGCGCGCCTGTATCGACGAGTACCGCGCCATCCTCTCGGACAGGGGCGTGCTCTTTATCTTTCTCGCCGGACTCATCATTTACACCGCCTACTATCCTTTGCCCTACTCGCCGGAGGTCGTCAAGGAGCTTCCCGTGGTTCCGGTGGACCAGGACGCCTCGACCCTCAGCCGCAAGCTGCTGCAATGGGTCGATGCGACGGAGGAGGTACGGCTTGCGGCTTCCACGCGGAACGTGGCCGAGGCCCGGCGGCGCGTGGTGAACGGAGAAGCCGCGGGGTTCTTCGTGATTCCCGAGGGGTTCGAGCGGTCGGTGCTGCGCGGCGAACAGGCCACCGTCGCCCTCTACGCGGACGCCTGCTACTTCCTCATCTATCGCCAGGTCCACACCGGTTGCTACAAGGCTGCGGCGACACTCTCGGCGGGCATCGAGATCAAACGATTCACCGCGGCGGGCTTCGGCGAGCGCCACGCGCGCGCGGCCCGCGACCCGCTGCCGCTCGACAGTCGCCCGCTCTTCAACCCGGCCAGCGGCTACGCCACCTACGTCGTTCCCGGCGTGCTCATGCTCATCCTGCAGCAGACCCTCCTCATCGGGATCGGCATGCTCGGCGGCACGCGCAACGAAGCGTTCCGCAACGCGCCCGTACCGCCGCAAGGCGGCAAGGACAGCTACGTCCCGCTCCTTCTCGGGCGCGGCTTCGCCTACTTCTCAATCTACATCCTCTATCCCCTTTTCTATCTGTTCTTCATCTTCCCGCTCTACGATCTCCCCCGCGCGGGCCACACGACCGCCGTCATGGTCTTTCTCGTACCCTATGTCCTCTCGATTGTGTATCTCGGCTTCGCCCTCAGCACCTTGTTCCAATACCGGGAGCACTCGATCCCCGCCCTCATCTACACCTCCGTCCCCGCGGTCTTCCTCGCCGGATTCGCCTGGCCCATGGAGGCCGTCCCGACGTGGCTGCGACACGCCGCCCTGCTCTTGCCCAGCACCTCCGGCGTGGCGGGCTTTCTGCGCCTGAACCAGATGGGCGCGACGCTGCACGAAGTGCGTTTCGAGTGGTTCGTCCTTTGGGCGTTGTGCGGGTTTTACTTCCTGCTCTCGTGGGTATGCGTCCAGCGCACGCAACCATTCCCCGAGCGCCCCCATCCCGACCTGCCCTGACCCACGAACCCCTTTCGTGCGCCCTTATCTCGCCCCCGACGACGGATCAGACCATCGCATGTAACCCCGGGAACCAGAACTACGAGCCGACCGCCGCGATCGACGCATCGAGTATGCGGAACGCCTCGTCCATCTGCTCGCGGGTAATGATGAGTGGCGGCGTCAGCGTCAGGATGTTGCCCATCGTGACCTTGAAATTGAGCCCCCGCGACAACGCCCCGTACATGACCTGTTCCGCTTCGTCAATCGCGCGCGCGCCGTCGGGCCGCAGCAGTTCCACGCCGATCAGCAGCCCGAGCCCGCGCACGTCGCCGATTATCGGATGCCGCGCGCCCATTTCGCGGAGGCGTTCGAGCGCGTAGGCGCCCATGCGGTTCGCGTTCTCGATCACGCCGTCCTCGATCAACACCTCGATCGTCGCCAGCGCGGCGGCGCACGCCACCGGGCTCTTCTCGTGGGTATAGTGGCCGATCGCGCGATCGCGCGCCACGTCCAGTCCTTCCCGCGCAATGAGCGCCGCCAGCGGAAAGACCCCGCCGCCGAGGCCCTTGCCAAGGACCACCATGTCCGGGACGATGTCGTAGTGCTCGAACGCGAAGACGCGCCCCGTCCGCCCGAGGCAAGTCGGGATTTCGTCGAGGATGAGCAGCGCGCCGTGCCGGTCGCAGGCGTCGCGCACGCGCCGCCAATACTCCGGCGGCGGGATGTACGGCGTGCTGCGCACCGTCTCCGCGATCACGGCCCCCACGTCGCCCTCTTTTTCGAGGATGTACTCGATGTAGTCCGCGCACCTGAGATTGCACCGCGCGCCGCAGCCGAACGGACAATGCCTCGGGTCCGGCGGCGGCGCGTGCTCCGCGCCGGGCAAGAGCGGCCCCGCGCCCTTGCGGAAAATCGCCTCGCCGCCGACCGATATCGCGTCCAGCGACGCGCCGTGGAACGAGTCCCACATCGAGACGGTTTTGAACCGGCCCGTGGCGTGGCGCGCGAGTTTGATCGCCATGCCGACGGCCTCCGCGCCGCCCGGCGCGAACAACACCTTGTTCAGGTCGCCGGGCGCAAGCTCGCCCAGCCTGCGCGCCAGGGCGACCGCCGTCGTATTCGTATAGCGGCGCGTGCAGAACGGCAGCCTCCGCAATTGTTCGATGATGGCGTTCACGACCTTCGGGTGGCCGAAACCGACCTGGTGCACGTTGTTCCCGTGGAAATCCAGGATGCGCCGGCCCTGCCGGTCGAACAGATACGGCCCCTCGCAACGATCGATCACGTTGAGACACGGCGTCGACAATGCCTGATGCAAAAACACCGCCTCGTCCTCGTCGAGAATACGCCGCGTCGCCCCGTCCACGTGCCCCGCGATCCACGCCGCCCGCCGCGGCGACACATTCACGTCGCCCTCGGACAAGGTCGGCTGTTCGTCATGCGGCGGTGTGGCCATAACCCTCCCAAACGTTCCCGCTTGCATGCGGTGAAGAACCCGCACAGGATAGCAGGGACTCTTCAGACAAGAAAAGACGTGCCCGAGAGCAACGAGGATGCAAGGCAAAGCAAAGTGGACACGGGCGTTCAACGCCGGTACACTGGCGTCCGGATGAAGTGGACTGCTCCGGGTGATTAGCAGTTGTTTTCTCCTATATAATGAAGGGAACGCCACTGGGGCGGCGACATGTGGAGATAGCAGAGGGGATGAAGTCAGACAACCCGATCTTGAATAGTCCTTACGACGAACCGCTGCATCACTATGCGACGGACATTGAAGGGGCGCTGGACTATTCGAAGGTGGTGAAAGGTCGCCGGATTTTCACACCAGAGATTCAGAGCGTCCCTCTCCGCCAAGGTCCTCAGCGCAGCCTGTTTGAAGTCAACGAACTGCGCGATGAGCACGAGAACCACCTGGTAAACCTGCTGCGGAAAGAGGTGGGGGCGTGGCGCGCGTCGGCGTACACGGCGCCCCCGCCCACCCGCGTGACCAAACAGCTCCTCGATTTCTGGTTCCAGAATCCTGACCGCTACGCGGAACAGCGACTCTTCTTTGCGCAACGGGAAGCCATCGAGACGACCATCTGGCTGAACGAGATTGCCCCCCTCTCCAATATCGGGCAACATATCCTGAACAAGGTGTCCGAGGCTCGATCCGTCAGTGAGGAGACGCGCTTACTCAATCTCCCGCGCACCGCGTTCAAAATGGCCACCGGTACGGGAAAGACGGTCGTAATGGCCATGCAAATACTCTATCATTACTTCAACCGCCAGGAATACCGCAACGACACCCGTTATGCAGACTACTTCCTCATTATTACCCCCGGGATCACCATCAAGAATCGGCTTGCGGTCTTGTATGTGGACCTTGAACACAAGTCCGGGCAGCAGGACTACTACCACGCGAGATTCCTTATTCCGCAGGGATGGAAAGAGCGTCTTGGCAACCTGAACGCGCGCATCGTCATTACAAACTACCACGCATTCGAACCACGAACCCTGCAAGGAAACAAACGCAGCCCGTTCGACGGAAAACGCAATGCGGAAGGGCGCAAGCAAGAGGCCGTCGAGGATTTCAGTCAGGTATTGCGCCGCGTCCTCGGGAAGTTCCGACATAGCGCGCGGTTGCTGATCTTGAACGACGAGGCGCATCACTGCTACTTGCCTCGCGAGAAGGGCCGCGCCATTGAAGGGGAAAACACGGAAGTCGAGAACAAACGCGCCGCCGTCTGGTTCAACGGCATAGTTGCCACCACACAGCGGTTCAAGGTGGACAATGTCTACGATCTCAGCGCCACGCCCTATTACTTGCACGGATCAGGCTACGAGGCATACAGGCTGTTTCCCTGGGTCGTTTCCGATTTCGGACTCATCGAGGCCATTGAATCCGGGCTTGTCAAGATTCCGTTCTTGCCCGAAAGCGATACGACGCATGAACTGACGATGCCGGTGCTCAGAAACCTATACGAGCACGTCAAGGATGACCTCCCGAAAAAGGGCCAGAAGCGTGCGAAGGCCGATGCAAAGAAGGAGGGGAAGACAAAAACCGGCGAACAGCCGCCGAAGCTGCCGTCGCTCGTCAAGCTGGCGATGGACAAGTTCTATGACCACTACAAACGCGATTTTGACCGAGTTCGCGAGCTGTTTGACAGCCCGCCTGTCTTCATCGTCGTCTGCAACAACACCTCCGTATCCAAGGAGGTTTACAAGTACGTTGCCGGCTACGAAACCGTCACACCGGACGACGAAACCCGCTGTGTCGCGGGCCATTTCGATCTGTTTTCGAACTACGACAAGACTTCATATCGCGCCCTGGAAAAACCGCCCACGTTACTCATCGACAGTGACGCGATCGAAAACTCCGACCAGGTCGACGCCGAATTCAAGAAGGTTTTCGCGCCTGAGATCGATGTGTTCAAGCGCGAGTACGCGCGCATGCACGGCCAAGGCGCCGCGGAGAATATCACGGAGGCGGAAATCCTTCGCGAGGTGGTGAATACCGTCGGCAAACCCGGATGCCTGGGCGCACACATTCGTTGCGTGGTGTCGGTGTCCATGTTGACGGAGGGTTGGGACGCCAACACGGTCACGCACATTATGGGACTACGGGCATTCGGGTCGCAGTTGCTGTGCGAGCAGGTGGCGGGCCGCGCGCTGCGGCGCAAGAACTACTATCTGCAAGGCTACAACAAGCACGGAGAGCCGGTGGGCCCCAAGGCTAAGGCCGCCACCCAGAAGTTTCCGCCGGAATACGCCCATATCATCGGCGTCCCGTTCAAGATGTTCAAGGGCGGCGAAATGATCGTGCCGCCGCCCCGCGATTCGACCATCATCCGCGCACTTCCCGAGCGACAGAGAGACTACGAGATCCGATTTCCCAACGTGATGGGCTATCGTGTCGAGACGCAGGAGGGGCCGTTGCGCGCCGACTTTTCCGAGATCGAGAACTTCGAGATCGACGGTGCGCGCTATCCTTATGAGACCGAGATGGCCAACGCGTTTTCGCCCGAGCGCGAGCGGCTTACCGTGCAAGCGGTCATCCAGAAGCGTGAGCAGGAATTGTTCTTCCTGATTGCGAAGGAATTTCTCGGCCTCTATTACAGCGATGACGACGGCCGGCCCTATTTTCAACGGTTCAACCAGGTTAGGGTAATCATCGAGGAATGGTACCGGACCAAGGTGGCGCTGTTGGGCATTCCGGACGAGGAATACAAGAAGGTGCTCTTCTTCGAGGACCCGGCGCGGATTTGCGAACACATCAGCCGGGGCATCCACGCCGCGACGCGCGGCACGGACCGCATCCTGCCCATCTTGAACTTCTACAACAAATTCGGGAGCACGAAATACGTAAACGGGTCCACGACGCGCCCCGTCTACCCGACGAAGAAGAGTCACGTAAACTATGTGGTCGCCGACACGCAAAGCTGGGAGCAGATTGCCGCGAAGACCCTCGAGGAAATCGAGGCGGTCCAGGCTTACGTCAAGAACGCCTATCTCGGTTTCACAATCCCGTATGTGGCCGACGGCAACGATAAGCCGTACTACCCCGATTTCATCGCGCGTTGCCGGCGCCACAATGCTTCGCCCCTCAACCTGATCATCGAGATTACGGGAATGAACAAAGATAAGGCGGTGAAGAAATGGTATGTCGAGAACCGCTGGCTTCCCGCCGTCAACGCCGTCCGCGAGCAATACGGCTATGACGAGTGGGCGTTCATCGAGATCGCCAACGACATCCGCGATATCAAGAACCAGTTGATCGCCAAGATCGCGGAGGCCTCCGATGCCTGAGCGCCCTTCCTGTCACGTCATTGCGGGGCCCAATGGAGCGGGAAAGACCACCTTTGCGCGCAAGTTCCTGCCGCACTACGCCCGCTGTGTCGAATTCCTCAATCCCGACCTCATTGCCCAAGGGCTCTCGCCGTTCGATCCCGAGCGCGCCGCCATGATGGCGGGCAGACTGCTTCTCCGGCGCATCCGCGAGTTGGCGCGGCACGGCGCGGATTTCGCAATCGAGACCACACTGTCGGGGCGAAGCTATCTGCCCTTGTTCCGGCGGCTCAAGAACAACGGCTATGTACTCCGGCTCTTCTATCTCTGGGTGCCGTCCGAAGATCTGTGTCTTCTGCGCATTCGCGAGCGTGTCGAGCATGGCGGGCATAATGTGGCGGAGGAAGATGTCCGCCGGCGTTATTCCCGGTCGATCAAGAATGCATTCGCCCTCTATGCCGAGGTCATGGACGCCTACATAATCTACGACAACTCCGGGGCCGCGCCGGAGCCCGTCCTGCGGCAAGAAGGGGCCCATCGCGAAATCCTGGACCCTGAAAAAGCGGCAAGAATTCTGAGGGAAGACAACCTATGAAAACCCAAACGCTCTTTGATCTGGCTACGGACGCCCTCCGCGAAGCCGTCCGGGAAGTCGTCGAGGAACACGTGCGCGAGGGGCGGCCCATCGCCATTTGGCGCGACGGCAGGGCCATTTGGGTCGACCCGCGCACGGCCCAGGAGGTGGTGCGCCCGGCCCGGGTTGCCGAAGCTTCGACAACCTACGAGGCGCAGGCTATCGAAGGCGTTACCCGCGATTCCGCCCCGAAGGGGCCGCGACCGGACGCGCACGAGGCCGCCCCGAAGGGGCCCCAAGAGGATAGCCCAGGGCAACGCCCTGGGAAGAAGAGCAATTCGGATTAGAAAGCCCTGAAGGGGCGTAACAAGACCGCGATCAACACGGGAACCGAAACGCCATGTCGATCAAATCCATCAAACACGGGAAAAACAAACGCGCCCTCATCCCCTCGACCGAGGAGGCCGGCGCCGAACAGGCCAGCCCCGCCGTACGCAAAGGACGCCTTCGCACCGCCCTCCCCCTCAACCCCATCCTCGAACGCGGGCGTGACCCTGAACTGTTCTGGATGCACAAACACCGGCGCGACCGCGAAATCGCGGAGGCCCTCGCCGCGCTCGAAAAGACCGCCACCGGCCCCGCCCTCGAATATGTCCGCGCCCTCAAGGACGCCATCCTCAATCCCGGCGAGGCCGCGCTCGACGAACGGCTCGCCATCGATATCCGCTCGCTCTACCGCCACGAACACGTCTCGCCCGAAGTCATCATGCGCCGCCTCTACGCGCTCAAGGAGGCCCCCGAACACCAGCTCAACCTATTCGAACTCTTCGGCAACGGCCTGCAACTCGACGAGATCGACAAGGTCTCCGAATACTACGAACACGCCGACGGCTGGACCAACCGACTCATCCAGGGCGACAGCCTCCTCGTCATGACCTCGCTCCTCGAACGCGAAGGCATGGCCGGAAAGGTCCAGATGGTCTACATCGATCCGCCGTACGGCATCAAATACGGCTCGAACTGGCAAATGAAACTCAACAACCGCACCGTCAAGGACGGCAGCGACGACGACCTCTCCGGCGAGCCCGAGCAAATCAAGGCCTACCGCGACACCTGGGAACTCGGCATCCACTCCTACCTCGCCTACCTCCGCGAACGCCTCCTCGTCGCACGCGAACTCCTCACCGAATCCGGCTCCTGCTTCGTCCAAATCTCCGACGAAAACGTTCACCTCGTCCGATGCCTCATGGACGAGGTGTTTGGCAGCGGGAACTTCATTGCATTGATTACTGTGCAGAAGACGGCTGGCCAGACAGCACGATACCTGGCCGGTACCGTTGACTATGTTCTTTGGTATGCCAAAGAACTCCGCTACCTGAAGTATCGCCAGCTTTTCCTTGAAAAGGAGGTCGGCGGGCAAGGGGGCACCATGTACCAGTATGTGGAACTTCCCACAGGCGAGAAAAGACGTTTAACGGACGAAGAGCGGGCCAACTCAGGCACTTTACCGAGAGGAGCGAAGGTGTTTCGTCTTGGGGACATTTCCTCTCAGAGGCAGGGACGGGCATCAGGACCGGGTTCAGCAATGCATTTCCCCGTGGTGGTGGAAGGACGTGAATACTTCCCTCCTGGAACGCGCGGTTGGACAACGGGAAGAGACGCAATGGAGCGCCTCGTTCAGATGGGGCGTGTCATAGCCCAAGGTCAAAACTTGGCCTTTGTCCGTTATTTTGAAGACTTCCCTGTTTTTCCCGTGGGCAACAATTGGACAGACACCGGAGGTTCATCTGACAGAAAATACGTCGTGCAAACTTCTGAAAAAATCATTCAGCGTTGCCTCCTGATGACAACCGATCCGGGCGACTTGGTTCTCGATCCGACGTGTGGATCGGGCACGACGGCGTATGTGGCGGAGCAATGGGGCCGGCGGTGGATCACGATTGACACGTCGCGGATTGCGCTGAATATCGCGAAGACGCGGCTGCTTACCGCGACGTTCCCGTACTATAAGCTGTATGACGAGGAGGGCGAGGATATCCGCCAAGGCTTCCTGTACAAGAAAGTGCCGCACATCAAACTCGAGCATCTCGCAAAAGGGGAACCGCCGGATGAGGAGACGCTGTACGATCAGCCGATGGAGGACAAGAAGAAGTTGCGCGTGTCCGGCCCGTTTACGGTCGAAACGCTCCAGAACTTCGAGCCGGTGGCGCCGGCGTTGCTCGACCGGGAGACGCCGGAGCCCGGCGAACTCGAACTGTTCGAGCAGCGCATCTTCGAGCACCTCAAATCCGCCGGCGTGAAGAACGGCATCCGCAACGAACAAGCCGTATTCATTCGCGTCGACCGGCTTTCGAGCGCCTACCTGCACGCGGAGGGCTTCTACCTGGGCGCGGCCAAAGACGCGGCGTCCCGCCGCGTATCCTCCAGCGGCCGGGAGGGCGCTTCCACAAAGCTCGTCGAGAAAAAGGCGTATATCCACATCGGCCCGAAATTCGGTACCGTGAGCCGCCAGGCCGTGAACGAGGCGATCAAGGAATGCCGTACCCGCGGCGACGCGGACTGGCTCATCATTCTCGGTTTTTCGTTCGAGAGCAACATCGAGAACCAGAGCGTGACCACCAGCATGGGCGGGTTCGAGGTGACGAAAGTCCGAATGCATGACGACCTGATGCAGGACGGACTCCTGAAAAAAGACAAGAAAGCCGCCTCGTTCGTCACCATCGGCGAACCGGATATCAAATTGCACAAGAAGGGAAAGCAGGTCGAGGTGGAAATTTGCGGATTGGATATCTACGACCCGATACGCGACGAGGTGAAGGCCCGCGATGCCGCGGACATCGCCTATTGGATGGTCGACGACGACTACGACGGCGGCAACTTCATCGTGCGGCAAATCCTTTTTTGCGGCGGCGACAAGGACGAGTTCAACGACTGGAAGAGGGGATTATCGCGCCTTGCTGAAGCCGGCGCCAAGCGCAAGGCCGAACAGACCCTCAAGATCGAGATCGATGATGACGCGTTCGCCCGCGTCTACGGCCACCGCTCGCATCCCATCCTCATTCGTGGAAAAGGACACAAGATTGCCGTGCGCGTCATCAGCCAGTTCGGCGAGGAATGCACGAAGGTGCTCCAGATCGCGGGTTGACTTCCACCGCGATCTGCTCGGCCCCGGCGGGTGCGGTCATGGGCCGCGCAATGACGCCTATTCCCGCGCCTCCGCCGGTTCTCCGAGTTCGCGGGCGGTGACGGCGGCGCCGTAGGCGAAGCCGGGGCCATCGAGGGTGGCGAGGTCCACTTCGCCGCGGCGGCGTTGGTAGACGCCGGGGTGGATGCGGGCCTCGGGCAGGCTGGCTTCGGGGTAGAACTGCATGGCGTTGGTCTCGACGCCCATGATGGTCCCCGCGTGGGCGGCGAGCAGGCAGTGGGGAATCTGCGCGATCATCGGGTTGGTCAGGTCCTGCACCATGATCGTCATGCCGTGCGCCTTGGCCCAGCACAGGGCGAGCAGCGCGCCCGTCTGGGTCTTGCACGTTTTCAGCGCGACGCCCGTCCAGCCGAGTTCGCGCCCGATCCGCACCAGCCGCCAGTCGTGCGCGCTTTCGTCCATGAACAGCGGCTTGCGCGCGGAGACGCTGTGGACGTCGATCCGGTGCGCTTCGAGTTCGTAGGGGAAGGGCTGTTCGACGTAGAGGATCATGCCGTAGATGCGGGGTTCCTCGATCAGCAGTCGATCCAGGATGCCGTTGACGTAGCCGGGGTCGGACACCGTCGCGTTGAAGTCCGTCGAGATCCAATGCGCGCCTTCCTCGACGGCGATCCGGCCCACGCGCGCCAGCCGCTCGTAATCCCACTCGGGGTCGTTCCCGCGCAACTTGACCTTCAGGCACTTCAGACCGTCCGCGCGTATCCAGTCGCGCAACAGCACCGGGTAGCCGTCCTTCGGCTCGGAGCCGTCGCGCTCGGCGTCGTCGATCCAGTCTTTGCCGCCGACGAGGTGCCACGCGGGCAGACGATCGGGCCGCGGCGACACGAGAAATCGGTCGGGGTACAGGCCGGTGAATTCAACGTCTGAGCTTCCCGCGGGCGCGAGAAAATGGCCGAGGTCGGCGCTCATGTACCCGGCGTTGTAGGTGTCGTAAACGTAGACGTTGTGCAGTCGCCCGAAGGCGTCGTGCAGCGCGATGTCGAAGGCGCTGCAACAGACCAGCGCCGCGAGCCACGGCATGGGTTCGCCGCCGCGCTCGCCGTTGAACCCATCGAGCAGTTCGCGTAAACGGCCCTCGATGAAGGCCCGGCCAATCTCGATCGGATGGCCCGAGACGTCAAACCCGGCCCACGCCTTGACGAGGCGTCGCGTGAATTCCTTGAGCGCGTCGTGACGCTCCTCATACGACAGGCGGCTCGGCCACACCCATTGCACGCTCAGCGGCGTCTCGCCCCACCCCTCCGCGCCGCGCCCCCGCTTGTCCTCGACGCGCAGCCGCACCCGCGCGCACGTGACGCTCGTGAGCGTTTCCGCCCCGAATTTCAGCGGAACGCGCGTCCGCACCGGAAGGAACCAAAGCGCGGCGGCTTTCGGGCGAACATCGGTCGGCTTGGCCATGCGAGTCCCTCGCAATCTGCTGCAAAATTCGTCAGGGACTGGAGTATAACGCAACACGGAACGTCTCACCTATTCTCGGAAATCCTTGCGCTCCTGATATGTGTTAGACTAGAAGCTATCCCAAAACCTGGTTGAGTAACAAGAGGGCGCATCCGAGGTGCAGGTATCCTTGAAAAAGTTGCGTGGATTTTTCCCAGCGAATGCACAGGCGTCGGAAGTTTTGAATCCAGCCAATGGTGCGCTCGACGGT
>JAKQEQ010000105.1 GCA_029556545.1 Candidatus Hydrogenedentota bacterium | reverse complement strand
TGCCGGACGGTTTCGACGCGACGTCGCCGACTTTGTCGGGGTTCATGACGCAGAACCGGGAGGTGATAGCCCAGTTCGTTCCGGAGTCGGTGCCGGTTCCGGACCTGACGGGGTTGACGATGATCCAGGCGGAGAACGCGTTGCTGGCGCTGGGTCTGGCGGTGGGCGAGGTGACCTATGACTACAGTGAGACGGTGGAAGAGAATCTGGTGATGGGCCAGGACCCGGGCGCGGGGACGGGGGTGCCCTACGGCACGGCGGTGGACATTGTAATCTCGCTGGGTCCGTGCCTGACGGTGGTGCCAAGCGTGATTGGGTTGACGGTCGAGGCGGCGGAGGCGGCGCTTGACGCGGCGATGCTGGTTCTGGGCACAGTGACGGAGGCGTCGAGCGAGACGGTTCCGGCGGGCGAGATCATCAGCCAGTTGCCGTTCCCGGAACAGCAGGTCTCGTGCTGGGTGTTGGTGGACGTGGTGGTCTCGACGGGATCGGGCGCTGAGGGCGAGGGCGAGGGCGAAGGCGAAGGCGAGGGTGAGGGCGAGGGTGAAGGCGAAGGCGAGGGCGAGGGCGAAGGAGAAGGCGAAGGCGAAGGCGAGGGCGAGGGCGAAGGCGAAGGCGAAGGCGACCCCTGCGCGAGCGAGTACCACACGGCGGACCAGTCACAGAACAACCTGATCGAGTTGACCGAGTTGCTGCGGGTGATCCAGTTCTACAACTCGGGTGGGTTCCACTGCGCGGACGACCCGTTGAGCACCGAGGATGGTTACGTGCCGGGCGCCGGCGCGAACCAGGATTGCTGCCCGCATGCGAGCGACTACGCGCCGCATAACTGGCAGATTGCGCTGACCGAGTTGCTGCGGGTGATCCAGTTCTACAACTTCCCCGGCTACCACTACTGCCCGGACGAAGGCACGGAGGACGGCTTCTGCCCGGGACTCTGAGAGGTTGATGAGCGATCGCATTGCGGCGCGGAGAGTCAGGGAACTTATCCGCGCCGCGATGCGACATAACAGCCAGAGAATGCGGATGCCGGCGCGATGACGTAGGGGCCGGAAGAGGCCAACGGCACGTTGAGGGGAGCGTGGCGTCGGGCGTGCCGAGACGGTAAGATTAGCGTCAAGGCATACGCCGGAGGGACGGCTGTGATGAAGGACAGGATCACGCGGGGCGATTTCCTGCGGACGGCAGTAGTCGGTGGTGTGGCATTGGCGACGCCGCGCGCCGTCGGGCGGGAGGCCTCGGGAAAGGCGCGGCGGCCTCACGTTGTTGTGGTGCTTAGCGACGACCATTGCTACCGGGCCGTGGGCTACAACAATGACGCGGTGAAGACGCCGAATCTGGATCGGCTGGGCCGTGAGGGGATTGTGTTCGATCGGGCCTATGTTGCGACGCCGATCTGCGCGGCGAGCAGGGCGAGTCTCTTGACGGGCCTGTTCCCGCAGCAACATGGGGCCATTGCGCTTGACGGGAGCGGCTTCCAGGAGAATGTGGTGGCGCAAGGGCGGCTGTTGGCAGTGGCGCAGCTCTTGGCGAGAGCGGGCTACGATACGGGTTTCTGCGGGAAGTCGCATTTGGGGCCGCCCCGCGACTACGGTTTCGCGGAGGGCGGGGAACTGAAGGACCGGACGGACGATGAGACCTTTGCGTTCGCGTGCCGGTTTATCGAACAGCGGCGAGACAATCCGAAGCCGTTCTTTCTCTGGGTGGCGGCGCGGCAGCCGCACATACCGCTTGCGCCGCCGCCGGAATGGCTCGAACTCTACCGGGATGCGGAGATTCCGGTGGATCGGAACTTCCTGGAGTCGCCGCCTCGAGAGAGTATCTTCAACCAGGGTCTGCCGGGGGAACACTATTACCGGGATTCCGAGGTGCGGAACGATTACGAGGGACTTCCTTCGGGTCCGCCGCGTTCTCGGGAGCAGATCGTTGAATTCACGCGGGCCTACTATGCGGTCGTATCGCGGTTGGACCATCAAATAGGGCGGCTTGTGGATGCGATGAAGGAGGCGGGGGTATACGAGAACACCGTATTCGTTTATCTGTCGGACAATGGGTACCATTTGGGAAACCACGGGCTGGGCAACAAGATCACGATGCACGAGGAGTCGGTGCGGGTGCCGATGTTGCTGCACTGGCCGGGGCTCGAAAGGGCGGGCGCGCGGAGTCAAGCGCTTGTGTCGTCGCTGGACCTGTTCCCGACGTTGCTTGACCTGGCGGGCGCGGCGGTTCCCGACGGTCTGGAAGGGGTTTCGATGGCGCCGCTTCTCGATGATCCCGGACGAGCGCTGCGCGGGTACGTGGCGAGCGAATGCGTGGGAGTCGGGGGCGGGAGGGGCATGGGGCACCGGATGGTGCGGACGGATCGCTGGAAATACGTGTTGACGGACGTGAACGAGGAGGCGCTGTTCGACGAAGAGGCGGACCCGTTCGAGTTGGCGAACATGGCGGAAGTCGAGGCGAACCGGGCGGTACTCCTGAAACTGCGCGGGTACATGCGGGAGTGGATGGACCGGGTGGGCGATACGCACGAGCGGCCGCCGGGGGGTGGGGCGCAACTTGAAAGCGAGGGGAGCGCCTGAATAGAAGACAAGACACGCGACGGTCTCGTTATGGATGTTCCCGCGCGACACCAGCCTGCAAAGACGCGAAGTCGCAGACGACTCGAAACCCGGCGTCATGGATTTGCTGCGACGGATCATAGTGGAGGCGAAAGGTGGTTCGGGCGCGGCGGGGAGTATCGAGCCATGAGCCGCCCCGGACGACCTTTCGGGAGTTCTGTCTGGTATTGTCGAGGCTTGTTGCGGGAGGAAGCGGGTAAGTTTCGTAGTCTGAACGGGTCCATTCGGCGACGTTTCCGTGCATATCAAAGAGCCCCCAGGCATTCGGCGCGAAGGTCCCGACCGGCGCCGATACCCGCCAGCCGTCGTCGAAGCGTGTATCGGCGGGCCGCCACGGGGGCAGCGCGTCCGGGACGTGCGGATAGTACACAGAGTGGTGGGTTCTGTCCGAGAGGTTCGCGAATCGGCTGAAGTCGTCGTCGAGCGTCCCGTAGCTGAGACACCCCGCGGACCCGGCGCGGCACGCGTACTCCCATTGTGCTTCGGTGGGCAGGTTGAAGCGTTCGCCGGTCTTCTCGGAGAGCCAGGCGCAAAAGGCCATGGCACTGTGCCAGGAAACTCGAACGACCGGCTGATCCGGACGGTTCAAGGGGAACCCGCGTTCGTCATCGCCGAACTGATAGGCCTCTCCCGTTTCCAAGCCGCTGTCGTGTTCGGGGTCGAAGCGCCGGTACTGGCGGTTTGTCACCTCGAGGCGACTCATAAGAAACGCCTGATCGATTGACTGGCGGTGCGCGGGTCGCTCGTTCGGGTACCCATGATCGGAGCCCATGATGAATGGCCCCGGTCTGATCACGACCATTTCCAGGAAGACCCCATCCGCAATTTCGACGTACACGGCTTGCGTATCGTCCGCCGTCTCTTCCGAGCCGCGCATGTTTTCCGGCGGCGTCTCGCCGGCGTCCGCGCATAACGGCGCGGCGGAAGCCGTGGTTGGCGCGACGGGGTCAAGTACGGCGGCGGGATAAATTGCCTCGGGGTCTTCGTCGATGCCCGCGTATCTCCGATGGAGTTCGCGACGCCGCGTCGCGCCCCGGCGCGCGGCGGCGGCTTTGTTCGGGTCCGCCGCCGCCACCTCTTGCCACGTGCCGTGATAGGGCGCGTTCAGGTCGATCCAGGTGATCAACCTGTCCCACGCTTCTTCGCTCAGCCGCACGCCGTAATGGTCGTCGCGCAGAATCTGAATCAGCCTGCTCGTGTCGGCGTGGAAGTCGCGCGGCGGCAACAGGTGAGCGTCGCTTTCGAGCGTGGGCGTGTGCACCCACCGGCGAAGCTCCATGTACGAAGGCGAGAAGTGCATCTGGAACGCCGACGGCACGCGTTCCGCGGGACGGCGCGTAAGATCGAAAGCGGCTTGCCCAGCCTGGTGGCAACCGGTGCAGTAGGCATCCAGCACCGGTTGCACTTCGCGGTCGAAGGAGAAGCCGCGCGCGGGGCCGTACCATGGCGTGACAGGCGAAGGATCGCGCAGAAACGCCGTTGGCCGTGCATCAAAGGGTCCGCCCATGTTCTGCGCTTCATGACAACCCACGCAGGATAGCGTCTCGCCCGGGGCGGCCGTCAACCAGCTTCGCATCAGCGCGAGCGCCTTGCCCTCGGCGTCGAGCGGCTGAAGCGATATAGGCGTGCAGGCCGGCACGCGGAAACTGGCCGAACCGTCTGCTTCGACCGGCACGGTGCCGATGATCCGCCTCACGTCCCACGGGCCGTCCAAACCGACGCGGTCGGGTTCGCCGCCGAGTCCGTGGAACGTGAAATCGTACCCCACGAGCCGCAACGACTTGACCGCGCCGCGTGGAACGCCCTTAAGCCCCGGCCCGCGATAGACGTCCACGAGCAATACCGTCGCCTCAGTCTGCCCGGGGTCGGCCACGTCGGGGATGACGGGCTGTCTCTCGGTTCTTCGCCACGGGATCGGCTCGAAGAAGGCCCAGCCGGGTTCCTCGTGGAGCAGGACGAAGTTGTCGAACACATCCACCAGATAGACGCCCCAGTTCGCCGTCTTCGTCGGCTTGCAGGAGACCAGGAAGTACTTCTCGCTGAGGGGAAACGGATGGAGAAAGCGCGGCCAACTCGCCGATATCAGCCCATCAAGTATCACCGGATCGACCTTCTCTCCGAAACCGGGTATTCGCTGCACGACCCCGTTCGTCTCGTGACGCCCAAGCGCCGGGTCCAAGATGACCAGTTCCCCTTGGCGCGGCGCGTCGTGATGGCCGCCGACGACCGCGACCACTTTCGTGGGATGCCCTGGAACCGGACGGGCGAAGAACACCGCCGTCGGCCAGAACGAGTTGCTGCCGTAATACTCCATTTGGCCGCTGCCGTCGGGATTCATACGAAACAGCAGGCGCATGAATGCGTGCGCGATGTCGGCGTACTCCCACCGCTGGTAGAGAATCCGTCCATCGTTCAGCACGGCGGGACACCAGTTGTGATCCTGGTCGTTCGTCATGCGGCGGACCTGCCGGCTGCGGTCGAGCAGATAGAGGTTCGCCACCTTGGATCGCCCGCCGACGCACGGCACGCCGACAAAGGGCGCGGTGGACGTGAAGACGATCCGTTCGTCGGGCAGATAACAGGCATCGTAGTTGTGGACGTCAGGTTTGTCTATGAGCGGCAATCGGTCCAAGCGCCCGCTGTTCAGGTCCAACTCCGCGACGCCCCAGCGTCCGTCGTCGTCGGGGATCGACAGGAGCAGCTTCTCACCGTCGTAGTGCAGGTCGAGATCGCCGACGAAGCGATCGTCGCCCGGCGTGAAAACGGTCGCAACCGCGCCGCCCGACGCGGGCGGGCTCAACGACACGATGGCGTTTTCGTATCCCCTCGGTTCCAGGTCGTCGTTGCCGTGGTAGTTCAGCGGCAGTCCAAGCTTGTCGATCCGTCGCCGAATTATCAGGAGCCGGTCGAAGTCGAGCAACGGATTGTCGAGCAATGCGGCGCGCTGGATCGCCTCGAATTCGGCAATGACGGGGCCATAAGCGTCGGGGTCCGCGTCCGACGACAGACGACGGTGTCTTTCTTCAAGCGCCGCCAATTGCCGCAGATACTCGGGGCCGCGCACGTATTGATCGGGGAACTCGCGCGAGAGGTCCTCGATTGCCATGCGCAGCGCCCCCCAACGCGGCGCGGCTATGCCAGGTTCTTCCGGATAGGCCGCGGCGGGAAACTTCGACCGTATTACGACCGGACGCCACAATCGGGCGTCCGCAAGGTAATGAATCAGGTTGCCTGTAAGCGTGATCAGGTTGTCGCGATAGGGGCTTTCCACGTCCGCGTAATCCGGCCACCGCCAGCCGAAAAGAATCAGGCGGCCGTCGCCGACCTCGTATTCCACAAGCGGCCGCTCGACGCCGCGTGGCGTGTTTGCGAGGACCATGCCTTCCGCCGGGCCGCCCCAATAGAAATCGGCTACTGCCGGACATCCCCCGCGGCTCAGCCAGATAAGGCCCTCCTCTTCGCGAAGACCCGCGAATACGGGATGCGACCGCTCGACCGGAACCATCGCCGCGGGATCCCGATAGTGTTCCAAGTCATGCCGCTGCGACCGCACGTCCGGCTCAAGGCCGAGGTGGTCTATTAGCGCGAGCGCGCCGCCTGTAAGCAATACCCCGCCCCCGCTTTCGGCGAAACGGCGGATCGCCGCAACGTAGGGCCCTCCATAAAGCACGGTACGCGCGATGGCGTCGCCCTGGTGGTGCCAGACGACGTCGAACTCGGCCAAGTCGCGACTGTCTCCGGTCGTGTCCCGGAAGCCGCCATTGCCGTCGGTCAACAGCAGTGTTGCGTTTCCCAGGTTCCATGCCGCTTCCCATCCCGCGCGATTGTGGGGGCCTATCGCCTCTTCCGAGGCCTCGGCGGCCAGGAACGCAACGCTGACTGCTGATGCCGCCGCCGGCGCGGCCAGGAAGGCGATCAAGCCCAGGACGACAAGCATCAACCTTTGTCGATCAGGGGCGGCACGCGAGCACTCGCGAGACTTGTCGATTGGACTCTCCGACAGGGTCGTACTACACACAGGGAACATCATCGGACCTTACGCCGGCCACGCCTTCAGTTGCATGAATCGCCGTCTTCAGCTTGAGATATTACCTCATTCGGGGCGCACGGCGGCCAGATCGCGCGTCTCGGCGTCGGTCAAGGCGCGGTTGTAGATGCGGAGATCGCGCATGGCGCCGTGAAATGCGTCGTGGGGCCCGCGGCCGATGCGAAGAGACGTGTTCTCGGGCAGCGGATACCGATCCGCTGGGCACGCCGCCTCCGCCGCGAGCGCGCCGTTGACGTGCAGGCGAATGTGTTCGCGTTCGCGCACGGCGATCAGGTGGTTCCATCCCGGGGCGAGCGCGTGGTCATGGGTCACGCATTTTCCCGCCTCCATGGCGTAGACGCGGCCCGACGGCAAGGTGCCGGCGAACAGCTTGCCTTGATATACGGCCATGGACCAGACGCGGCGGTACTTGACATCCGGGGTGAGATCGAGGCGTCCGGTAGAAGCCCATCGGTTGGAGGGCTCGTATCGATAGACCGCGGCGAGAGGCAGCGACCCGGCGTAAAGCGCGCCGTTGTACGCGGCCATGGCCATGACTTCCCGCTCTTCCTCCGCGAGACGCCCGCAGTCTTCCCACAAGTTGCCCCCGCCGTACCGGTAGATCGCGGCGTTCGGCCAGGTGCCGACGTAAAGGCGGCCCGCATAGGTGGCAAAGGAATAACTCTGGTGGATGTCGGGCGGCGTCCCGCAGTATGCCCACGCCGTCCCATCGTAACGGAATATGCCGGGCCGTTCCGCGTCCCAACCTGCGGCGTAGAGGGCGTCCTGGAAGACCGAGAGGGCTTCAACGCGATAGCCCGGATCGCCACAGGACTCCCAGACCGCGTCGCCCGCGTAACGGTACATGCCCGCGGGGGAATACATCGAGGTGGCGTAGAGCCTGCGGTTGAAGACGGCCATGCCGCCGACCGCTTCGCTGTCGCCCAACCCGCCGCAATCGGTCCAGGCCGCGCCGCCCTCGTAACGAAATACACGCCCGCCGGGAACGAGATTCTCGGACTCGGCGAGGGCGGATCCGCCCGCGCGGTAGTGGGAAGCCGCCGCGTACAAGCTCCCGTCGTGGACCGCAAGGGCGGTGATCGCGTTGCTCGGGTGCGGCGCGCCGCAATCGGCCCAGGCCGTACCCCCTTCGTAGCGGTAGACATGGCCCGTCTGATCTTTGCCGGTTTCGAATGTGCCCGCGTACAGCGCGCCCGCATATACGCACAGCGCCCAGACCATGTTGTTGTCGCCGGGCCGTCCACAGTCCGTCCAGGGCGTCTCCGGCGCGCCGTTGTTCACGCCGAAGAAAGGGTTTTCCCAGTTGGTTTGGGCGGAAGTGACGCCGCGCCTTGTCTGCACCGCAAGGCTGAATCCCTTCCGTTCCGTGATGTCGAACAACGACACCACGTCCCCGAAACACTCGCCGTCGCGATCCGCGCCGCGGACCCACACGCTCACGGAGAACTCGCCGGTCGCGGGGAGTCCAATCTTGTCGGGGAGAACCTCGATGCAGGCATCCTTGCTGTCGAAGACCGCGCCCTCGGGCGTGAGCGTCACGCCGTGGTTGACTGCGTGCGCCTCCCGGCCGGAGATATCCGTGATGTCGCCGAGGAGTCTCCAATGTCCCACGAGCGTGGCGTCGGCATGGGCGCAAGGGGCGGACAGCAGGATCACGAACGCAGACAGGACGGTGAAAAGACCCGCGGTCGGGCCTTCGCGAGAGGTTTCGGCGCGGCAAGCGGGAAACCGGCCAGAACAGCGCTTTGTATGGGTCGGCAAGGTGCGTGATCCTCCATGTGGGGGAGTATAGCATGGCGGGGAGTTGGCGCGATTCGGTGTTGGGGAAGGTCATTTCACCGCGGAGGCGCAGAGGGCGGGGAGGGAACGGGCCCGGCCTTCGCGAGGCGCTTCGGCGTGGCAAGGGGGTGAACGGCGAAGAGGGGGAAGTGTCGTTGACAGGTTGTTGATGCGGTGGCTATGCTTGATTGGTTGACTGGAAACGCGGCGTGAAATGGGGAGTACGCATGTCGATCGAGGGAATTTTTCCGGCGTTGCTGACGGCGTTTGACGGGAAGGGCGCGATTGATGAGGCGGGTCTGCGCCGCCTGGTGGGGTATCAGGTGGAAGCGGGCGCGAACGGGTTTTTCGTGTGCGGCAGCGCGGGGGAAGGGGTGTACATGACGCCCGCCGAACGCAGGCGCGTAATCGAGATTGTCGCGAGCGAGGTTTCGGGTCAAGTGCCGATCATGGCGCACGTGGGCGCGATGTCGACGGACGAAGCGGTAGGACTTGCGCGGGACGCGCGGGAAGCCGGGGCGGCGGCGATTGCGAGTATGCCGCCGCTGGTGTTCCGGCAGCCGTGGCCGGCGATTATCGAACATCTTCGCGCGATAGCCGAGGCGGCGGAACTTCCGACGTACTATTACCACATCCCGATAATCACCAATGTCGACGTTACGGCGGACGAGGTCGCGGAGATGGTGGACCGGATTCCGGGGCTCGCCGGTCTGAAGTATTCGTCGCCGGACCTGTTCCTGTTGTGGGGCGTGCTGGAGCGGCCCCGGCGGCGCATCGAGGCGTTCTATGGCTGCGACCAGCAAATTTACCAGGGGCTGTTGACGGGCGCTTGCGGGGGCATCGGGTCGACGTATAATTACCAGATCGAAAACGTGGTGCAACTGTATCGGGCGTTCAAGCGCGGCGATCAGGCCGAAGCGCTGCGCTGGCAGGACAAGATCAACAAGGTTGTCGAAGTCGTGTTCAAGTACGGCGGCACGCGGGGCGTCGAAAAGGCGATGATGTTCCTGCGCGGTTATGATGTGGGGCCGCCGCGGCGGCCGGGCGCGCCGTTTCCCGCCGAGCGGCTGCCGGAAATGCGACGGGACATGGAACGCGCCGGGATACTCTGACCGGCGCACGGGGAGTGAACGATGAGCGAGAAACTGGCGATTCATGGCGGACCGAAGGCGGTGGAGGGGCCATTGCCGCCGTGGCCGTGCCTTGACGAAAACGCGGTCCGGGCCGTGAAGGCGGTATTGCGCAGCGGCAAGGTAAATTACTGGACCGGCCCGAAGGGCATGGAGTTCGAGCAGCGCTTCGCCGAGTGGCAGGGGTCGAAGTTCGCGATCAGCACGACGAACGGCACGAGCGCGCTGCACACGGCGCTGGCGGGACTCGGGATCGGCCCCGGCGACGAGGTGATCGTGCCGAGCTACACTTTCATCGCGAGTTCGTTTTCCATTCTGCAGGCGGGCGCGATTCCCCGTTTCGCCGATGTGAACCGGGACGACCACTGCCTGAGCGTCGAGTCCGCCGCGAAGCTGATCAATGAACGCACGAAGGCGATCATGCCGGTGCATCTCTACGGCAACGTCGCCGACATGGACCCCATCCTTGCCTTTGCTAAGGAACATAATCTGTTCGTGGTGGAGGACAACGCGGAAGCCTTCGGCGGCGAGTACAAGGGGCGCAAGACGGGATCGATAGGCGACGCCGCGGCATGCAGCTTCTGTCAGAACAAGACGTTCACGACGGGCGGCGAAGGCGGCATGGTGACCACGGATAATGAGGAGGTGGCGTGGCGCTGCCGCAGCTTCCGCGATCACGGCTATAACGTGCGGGACAGGCTGCGGCTCCTCGAAATGGAGCAGAAACTCTCGTACATCCACGACATGCTCGGCTGGAACTACCGCATGACGGAAATGCAGTCGGCCATCGGTCTGGCGGAACTCGACCGCATGGATTCCTGGAACATGCCGCGCCGCCGGCGCAACGCGGGCATTCTGCTCGACGCGCTGCGCGACGTGCCGCGGGTGCTGCACCTGCCGATTGATACGCCGGATCGGCGGAACGGGTGGTATGTCTTTCCCATTACGCTCGATATCGACAATATGTCGTGCGACATCGGCCAGTTTCTGGAGGCGCTGGGGGCGGAAGGCGCGCCCTGTTGGAAGGTGTTCTGGCCGCAGTGCCATACCGAGCGGGCGTTTCGCGAGCACAACGGCTTCGGGGACTCGAAGTTCCCGTTCCGAAGCACCGAATACACGCGCCCGGAGTCGGTGGACTACGGGACGGTCGACGTGCCCAACGCGGTGTGGCACCAGACGCACACGTTCATCACGTTCATATTTCCGACCTATAAGAAATCGCACATGCACGGTATCGCCAAGGGCATCAGGAAAGTCATCGCCGCGTACGCGAAGTGACGCAACGGCGGGAGGCACGCCATGAAGACCACGTGGGGCGTCCTGGGATGCGGCGGGATTGCGCGCCGCCGCACGATTCCCGAAGGGATTACGAAGGCGCGCAATGCCGAATTGCGGGCGGTGGCCGACACGGACGCCGAGGCGGTGCGAGCCGTCGCCGAGGCGTTTGACGCGGAGGCCTGCTTTGATGAGGCCGAATTGCTTCGCACGGACGCCGCCGTCATCTACATTGCGACGCCGGTGTGCCTGCACGTCGCACAGGCGGTCCGCGCGGCGGAGGCGGGCAAGCACGTGTTCTGCGAGAAGCCCCTCGCGTTGGATGTCGCCGGCGCGCAAGACGTCGTCGACGCCTGCCACGCCAACGGCGTGAAACTCGGCGTCGGGCTGATGATGCGTTTCCACGCGCAGCACCAGGCCGCGCTCGATATCGTGAGGTCGGGCAGGCTCGGCGCGCCGGTCTTCGCGCGGGCGCAGTTGTCGTGCTGGTATCCGCCGATTCCGGGCGCGTGGCGGCAGGACCCGGCGACGGGCGGGGGCGGCACGTTGATGGACCTCGGCGCGCACTGCCTGGACCTGCTGGAGATGTTCTTCGGCCATATCGCGCGGGTGAGTTGCAGTATCGCCAATCTGGTTCAGGCCTACCCGAGCGAAGACACCGCCGTCGTGCTGGTGGAGTTCGAGAAGGGCGCGCGGGGCGTCGTGGACGTCTTGTTCAACGTGCCCGACGCCAGTTCAAGAAACCGGCTGGAACTTTACGGGTCTCGGGGATGCGTGCTGGCGGAAGGCACGATTGGCCAGGGCGAATCCGGCGACATGACCGCGTACCTCGAAGAGGCGGCGCGGGGGTATGAGGCGCAACAGACGCGGGAAGCGGGCCGCACGATTTCCATAACCCCGGAGCCCGTCAACATGTACCGCGCGGAAGTGGAGGCGTTCTCGCAGGCCGTGCTGGACGATGCCGCGCCGCCGGTGGACGGCGAGGCCGGGCTGCGGATTCAGAGCGTGCTTGCGGCCTGTTATGCGTCGGCGAGAACGGGCAAGACCGTGGCGATATCGTGACTTGACTCAGCCGCGCCCACGACTTTCCAGAGATCGAATTCCGTCCAGGGCGCGATCATCGGCGGTGGGCCAGAAGCGCTTGCGATCCCGTTGCTTGAGTTCTTTGCGTGCGCGTTCGTGGAGCGCTGTCGCGAGCCTGGCCGCCGCGCGGGCTATGCGCGCCCCGGTGTCTTCCGCAAGATAGCTGCTGCGGGCGATCCGCACTTCGTAACCGCCGCATGCGCAGGCTTCGGGGGTGCATATGTAGCCGTGATACCCGTTCGCCAGTTCGACGCCGCAGGTCTTGGGAAAGGGCGACTGCGCGCGCACATGGAGCGCGAACGCTTGAAACAGTTCGGCGGGCACGGTCCACAGGAATGTGTCGCCGAGCCGGATTGCCTGTACTTCGAGGCGCAGGCGGGGCGATCTCCGGCGCATTCGTTCCACCTCGATCAACTCCCGGGCGTACAGCGCTTCAGCATCGCCGCAATCCAGAGCGCGACGGGCCAACACCGCGCGCGCCTGTTTCAATTCAGCGGGTGTACCGCGCCGAATCGCGCAAGGGAGGCGCGTCACGGCGGCGTCGATGGTCGCGCGCTTGACATAGTCCATGGTGGCAAGGCCGAGAAGGGCCGCCGCGCCAACGGCGCGCCCCGTGCGTTCGCACCAATACGGACCGAATTCGGCGGCGCGGGGGCTGCAATTGTCCACCTGCGTCACATCGCCGCACGGGGCATTCAGGAAGACCGCGCCAAAGCCCTCGCCATAGGCCGACCCCAGTGTCTCCACAACCCATCGAGGATAGTCCGCTGAGAATTCCACGCCGTTCATGTGCGTCGCGTGACAGCCGAAATTCACGATACAGCCCAGCGGCGCAAACGTCTTCGCATGACGAAACCCGATAGTGGTGACCGTATCATCCGCCGGGCCCGCCGGGTGATCGATATCCGGGTTCATCTTTCCCGGATGCGTCTTCTGCGTGCCGTCCTTCATCGCAAAGCGGCGATTGAACGCGACTCCGGGCGCGTGCGTGATTGCTGTGCCGATGACGGCGGGCAGGCGCGAGGACCACGCCCGCGCGACGGTCTTGCCGATGGCGCCCGTGACCTGCGCCAGGTACCGCTTGTCCGCGCGGGACGCGAACAGCTCGGCGACCGGCCCGCCCGAATGCGTATGCGTGGCGGCCAAGAGACAGCAATGCGCCGGAATGCCGGTATCGCGCCGGATACGCGCGCGGGCGATCCGAACGACATCGTTGGGCAGAGCAATAGCGTCCACTTGCGCAATCGCCACGGTCCACGTAGCGTCCGAGACCACGACGGCCCGCACGTACAGTTCGTCCGCGACCCCCGTGGCGAGGCGCTTGTCGAAAAGCCCGGGAATCTCTGCGCCGACGGGCGGTGTGATACGGCTTGCCGCAAATCCGACGTGCAACATGTCAACTCCGCATCCCGGTGATTGTCCGGAACGTCTCCGGATAATACTACCGCAACGTCTTTGGTGTGTAGTCTGCTTGGCGAATTGCATGGCCGTGTGCGTCGGCATAAGATGCAGCGGTTATTGCAGGGACGCAGCCGGGAGGATGATTCCGTGCCTTTCCGTGGTTTTGGCGAGAAAGACCTTCGGATCGCCATGTTGGGCATGGTCGAGGGGAACGGCCATCCGTATTCCTGGAGCGCCATTTTCAATGGGTACGATCCCGGCGAGATGGCGCGGTGCCCCTATCCCACTATTCCCGACTATCTCGGCAAGCAGCCGAAGAATTCACTGGGCATCCCCGGCGCGCGGATCACGCACATCTGGACCGACAATCCCGAAGACGCCGGGCGTGTGGCCCGCGCCTCGCTCATTCCGGCGATTGTGGATACCCCTGAAGCCGTCATCGGCGCAGTGGACGCCGTCATTGTTGCCACGGATATCGGCCACGAACACGTCGCGCGCTGCCGGCCCTTCGTCGAGGCGGGCGTGCCCGTGTTCGTCGACAAGCCGCTTGTCGACAACGGGGCCGACCTGGCGGTATTTCGGCGTTGGCATGATGAGGGCCGCCCGATCATGTCGAGTAGTTGCATGGCCTATGCTAAGGAATTTTTCCCTTATAGGGAATCGACGCACGATTTGGGGGAATTGCGGCTTGCCGTAAGCTCGACCATGAAGTCCTGGGAGCGCTACGGCATCCATGCGCTGTCGGCGGTTTATCCTGTCGTCGGCCCGGGGTTTCTCGAAGTTCGGCACAGCGGCGGGGTGGCGCATTTCACGCACGAGCGCGGCGTCGAAGTGCTGGTCGCGGCGATTGATGACATGTACGGCGCATTCGGCAAACTGATGATCTGCGGCACGCAAGGGACCGCTTTCGCGGAGTTCCAAGATACGTATGGTGCATTCCGCGCGCAATTGCTCGCGTTCGTGCAATTCCTGCGCACGGGCGTGTGCCCCGTCCCGTTTGAAGAGACGGAGGAACTTATGCGCATGATCATCGCCGCAATAGTGAGCCGCGACAGGAGCGGCGCGCCGGTCCGGCTTTGCGACATCGCGTCGTGAGAAGTCTGACAACGGAGATCGAAATTATGGGCGTTCTTGACACGTTCGCGCTGCACGGAAAAGTGGCGCTGGTGACCGGCGGGGCGGGCTTGTACGGGCGACAGATTGCCCGCGCCCTCGCGGAGGCCGGCGCCGACACTTACGTGGCGTCTCGCAATCTGGAGAACCTGGAGGCGTTGTGCCGCGCCCTCGCCGCTAAACAACTGCATGTTACGCCGCTGCGCGCGGACCAGGGGGACGAAGCCTCGGTGCTGGCGTTGCGTGATGCGCTGATGGAACGCAGCGGACGGATCGATGTTCTTGTGAACAATGCCGTGATCCGCCCCATGACACGCGGGTACCAGGATACCGCCGACGCCTTTACGGAGAGCATGCGCGTCAACGCCACCGGCATATTCACCATCACCCGCGCGTTCGGCGACATGATGGCCGGGCGCGGGTCGGGTTCCATCGTGAATATCGGTTCGATCCAGGGGATGGTCGGCCCGGACCCCACCGTCTATGAAGGGACCTCGATGAGCGGGTGGTATCCGGACTATTTCTTCCACAAAGGCGGTATGATCAACTTCACGCGGTTTGTCGCGAGCTACTACGGGGCGCGCGGCGTTCGCTGCAACTGTGTCTCGCCCGGCGGGTACGAAACCCCCAGTCATCCGCCGCTATTCGTGCGGAACTACGGCGCGCGCACGTTGCTCGGCCGCATGGCGAACGACACGGACCTCATGGGCGCGGTCGTTTTCCTGGCCAGCGACGCGTCGGCTTACGTAACCGGCGTCAATCTGCCCGTGGATGGCGGGTACACGGCCAAGTGATCTCGCGCGCCTTGTTGCGCGCTTCGGCGTTTACGACGCCGGCCATCGCCAAGGTTCGAGAATTTCTTCGTGGAGTGCCGGGTCCATGACGGATGCGATGGTCTCGACGGCATCCGGAGTCAGCGGCGCAAGCCTCGCCATGCGCGCGGTGTCGTGCACTTGCGCGGGCGTTTCCGCGCCGACGACCAGCGGCGTTTCCAGGGTCAGCGCATAGCGTATCGCCAGTTCCTGGGGCGACGCGCCGAACTCTTCGGCGAGTCGCCACCAGCGCGTGGCTGCGTCGCGCGCGGCCGGGAGTCTCGCGGTCACGGCGTCGGGTGTCATCGTGAGAAGCCCCTGAAGATACACGCTCCGAATGCAGCAGAGGCGACCCTGATCGCGCGCCGCATCGAGGAAACGACGGTCCTTCATACGGCGGTCCCACGCGTTGCAGGGCGCCTGCAAGATTTCCATCCGTGGGTGCGCCAGTGCGGCGGGCGCGTCGTTTACGGTATTGAGCGAGACGCCGAGCGCGGCGATGCGCCCGTGTACCCGGTAATGCTCAAGGATATCGCCCAGTCCGGAATCCCAACAAGTAAGCCAGGCGGGCTGATGGATCAACATGCCCCACAACCGGTCCGCGCGCAGGCGGTTCAGCGACTCCTCGATGGCGGCCTCGATGCAGGCAGGGGCGGCGGGGTCAAGCGTGGCCGATAGCTTGGTGACAATGCGCGCCTCGGCAAGTGCGCCGAGTTCCTCAAGTATTGTGCCGAGCAGGGTCTCGCTCTCGCCATAGGCTTGGGCCGTGTCGAAGTAGAAGATGTCGTTTTCCAGTGCCGCTTCGATGATCCGCCGCGCCGTTGCGCGATCGGGTTGCCCGGAGACATTGCCGATCCCGTATCGCATGCCGAGCTGTGCCGTCCCGAGAATGAGCCTGGGCGGCGATGCATCCGGTTGAAACACGTTCATGGAACCGCGCCTTGTGCTATTGTGTGCGAGCATGCCGGGACAGGAACAGCCTGGTCAAGCGGGGAGGAGACCGTGTGAACGAGAACGCGTTTGGGCTTGTAAACTACCTGGTGCTCGGCGTCTATCTGGCCGTCATGGTGTCTGTCGGCGTTGTGACGGCGGGACGCCAGAAGACGACGCGGGATTTCTTTCTCGCCGGGCGGAACATGCCGTGGTGGGCCGTCGCGGTCAGCGTCTTCGCGACGATCACCAGCGCCATCACCTATATCGGCGTGCCGGGCCTTGTGTATTCCGAGAATATCTCGACTTATGCCGGCATCCTCATGATGCCTGTTGCCGCGCCCTTCATCATCTTTCTCTTCCTTCCCTTCTATCAGCGGCTCAACGTGACGACTTCCTACGAATATATCCTGCGCCGGTTTGGCGCGCCCGCCCGCTATTGCGTCTCGGCGCTTTTCCTTTGCGCGCGACTCGGCTGGCTGGGTACGGTCATTTACGCGCCCGCGCTGGCCTTGTCCGCAGTGACCGGGATTCCGCTGTGGTTCGGGATACTGTGCATGGGCCTGCTGGCCACCTTCTATACCGCCCTCGGCGGTCTGGCCGCCGTCATCTGGACCGACGTCTGTCAGTTCGTCGTGCTGGTGGGCGGCGCGGTCATCGTCGCGGTGACGCTGGTGATGAACGTTCCCGGCGGCTTGCGCGAGATACTCAGCGTGAGCGCGGCGCAGGGCCGCCTCAATCTCGGCGATTGGCATTTCAGTCTCACCCACATGACCCTCAGTGCCGCCGCCATCTCCTACTTCTTCCAGTTCATGCACGATTACGGCGTGGACCAGATGACCGTGCAGCGCCTGATGGCGGGCCGCAACCTCGCCGCCATGATCCGCGCAACCGTCGTCAATGCGCTGATCTCCGTGTTTGTGGTCGGCATGTTGAACTTCATCGGGCTGGCGCTGTTCGCCTACGACCAGACATGGCCGGGACTTCTTCCCGACGGCATCCGCGGCGATCAGGTGTTTCCGTACTACGTGATGCACGCGCTGCCGCGGGGTCTATCGGGACTTATTATCGCGGGCATCTTCGCGGCCGCCATGTCGAGCATGGACTCCGGGATCAACTGTCTCTCCACCGTGGTAATCAACGATTTTGTGAGACCGTTGCGCCGCACGGCGGCTACCGAAGCCCGCGACCTGCGGCTCGCGCGCATTCTCACGCTGGTCTTTGGAACCCTTGCTACGGTCGTCGCCTTTTTCGCGTCCAGCATCGGCGATCTCGTCAAGACCTCGCAGACCTTTCTCGGTCTCTTCACCGGGCCGGTGCTCGCACTGTTCCTGCTCGGCATCCTCACGAAGCGCGGTTCTTTCGCGGGATGGATCGCCGGGGTTTCCGTCGCGCTTCCGACGACACTCTGGGTGCAGCGGGCGACGGCCGTCCACTTCGTCTACTACTTCCCAATAAGCTTCTTGATTACGATCGCGGTTGCCGCGGCGGTCGCCGTGTTCTTCCCGACGAAAAAGGTGAATCCGGCCCTCACGATATGGCATTCGGAAAAGACCGCGTGAGTCATGTCGCAGCGTCGGGACTGTCTTCGTGTTCCGGCGGCATCTGGCGGCACTGCCGGTAGACGTGGCGATCCCCGCGCCGCCAGTCGGGCCGTAATTCGACGTTTTTGTCGCCCGCCTTCGCGCGCGCGGCATTCAAGTCCGCGGCTTCGTCCGGGCGATAGAGTTGCCACCAGCACTGGCCGCGGTGGTTGTGTTCATGATCGATGGTGAATCCCGCGCGCTGCGCCACCGGGCCGATCCAGCCCATGCAATGGGCGCAGTAGTCGTCATAGGCCGCCAGCCCGTTTTCGATCAGGAAGCCCTTCGACGGACAGTCGTGCATGTCGATGCGGAACACGTCCTCCGTGCGCGTGATGGCGTACCCGGCCTCCTCCTGGGTCAGGGTGTGTCCCCAGTACGCCTCCATCCCGTCGAATCCCTTGTCGCGGATGAGTTCATAGGCGTGCCGCTGCGAATCGAAGGCGATTGCCTCGGCCCAGTACCGTTGCAGGGCCGCCTCGCCGTAGGTGTGCCGGAGATACGCGAAGGTCCAGTCGTAATGGCCGCAAAAATCCTGCACGCCGATCATGCCGGAGACTCTCCATCACGGAGGCTGAAAGTCTGTTCGCACGTTCCGCCGCCGCCGGTCAATGTGAAGCGCATACCGGCATTTTCGGCGATGGCCGTGGACACATGGCGGCAGTGTTGACAATACCCCGGGCAGATTTCGCGATTGTGCAGCCTCAGCCACCGGATGGCGGGACATTCCCGAACGGTGAGGATCACTTCGTCCTTTTCCCGCGCGACCGACACGTCACCGCCCGGCTCCGCCGCGAAGAATGCGGTCCAATAGCGCGCGACCTCGTCGAGTCCGCCGGTACGGAAGCGATCGGCCAGCGGCGCGTAATACTCCGCGCCCAGGGCGCGCCAGTAGCGGTGCAAAGCCTCTTCTCCGTAGTTCTGAAGAATGAAGCGGAAGGTCGCGTTAATCGCGAAATAGAAATCGGCTGCCGCCAATAGACGTTCCCTTCGATTCACACGTTGTGCAGAAGCCGCGCGCGCCTTGGGCCACGCGAAGCGCATGGACGAGGCGCGTGAGGCAAGGTTCCCAACATGTTTCGCCATCTCCCAAAACTATGAATCAAAGCTAATCCACCGGCTCTGCCGGTGAGAATTCATCAGGCTCTGCCGTTCCCGCGTAATATTTCGTGCTCGTAATCGGGAGTCCGACTCGTTGTCGTGCTCTTGCTCGTTCACTTGCACGAGCGGAAGACTCGATTATGAGCACGATTACGATTACGAGCACGAGCACGAAATCGGTTCTTTGGCTCCTTTATGGGGCCTTCCTCATACCACCGGTTCTACGGGTGGTTGCTGAATCTCACGAACCGGAGAGGAAGTCCGTCTCCTGGATGGCGACGCGCACGCCGCCCTGCATCGTGGTAATCCAGACTTCGCCGGGCCGCCGCTCGTACACATACGGATACGCGAGGCTCTTTCCCGGCTGCCGCGCGATAACCACGGGCGGGGTCCACGTGGCGCCGTCGTCCTCGGAGAAGGCGACGGACAACTCGCCCCGATGGTTGCTCACGGGCGTTTCGGACCACTCGCAATCGCCGCCGGTCAGCGGGTAGTCGTTCCGGCCTTCGGGAAAACGCCGGTTCCAGACGAGAAGCAGGCGTCCGCTGTCGAGACGCTGTAACTGGCCGGGGGCGCTGCTGGCGTCGATGGTCGTCGGCGACATCGTCCGCCAGTACACACCGTCATCCGAATAGGCCTGCCAGAATACGCCGAGATTGGTCCGGATCAGTTTCCAGAGTCGACCGTCGCGCAGTTCCACGGCGGTCGCCTCGATGGCCCCATCGTGATGGCCGTTGCCGCCAAGGTCGATGAGGTTGCTGGGGTTCCAGGTCGCGCCGTCGTCGGTGGAGGCATAGGTCAAGGCGGCATGGCGGCCCGGATTGTTCAGGAGGCGCATGGAGGTGAAGACGACGCGGCCGTCGCGGGTCTGAATCATGTTGCGCACGCATCCGGTCCAATCGTCATGGAGTTTCTCGGGGGCGGTCCAGGTCTTGCCGTCATCGAGACTCCGCATTACGTAATTGGGCAGCCGCGTCCCCGGGTCGGCGTCGTGACGATCCGAATTCCATCGCCAGTCCCTCTCGCGCATGTTCATGAACGCGAGGATGATCGCGCCGTGGCGAGTGCGCAGCAGGGCGCGTTCATTGCTCACTGAGAAGTCCTGCCCGTCGCGAAACAGCGGCCACGTCTCCCAGGTCTTTCCCTCGTCCGGGCTGACCAGCGCGTTCGCGGCGTCGACGGCGAAGACGCGCCCGTCGCCCAAGGAGACGAACGGGCCGAGCGTGTCGGTGGGCAGGGGGCGGCACTTGGGGTGGAGCCAGAGTTCCGGCGCCGCGTCCGCGAAGGCGGGCGTTACGATCATGCCCGAGAGCAGGCAGCACATGACGGTCCACGTTGTCCTGTTCATTCTTCGTCCTTTCCTGGCGTTCTCGGAACCTATCCGGCGAGGGCCTCGGTTCATCGCCCGAGGAGAACACTTCGCGTGTTCATATTAGCACGCGAAGTACCGTTCGCGTAGCCGCAGGCCGAGTGCGGGGAGCGTGCATGCGCCGCTTGATCCGTGTTTCCGACGATTCGGCCTGACAGGGCACGGCGTGGCGGAAAGATGCGCCGGACCGAAACGGACTGGTAGCCTATGTGCTCGGGGGATTGACGGCGGGGCGGACGCGGGACAGTTGCCGTTCGAGGGCACGGACGATGAAGGCACAGGCCAAGATTTCGCGGGTGATGGCGGCGATCGAGCATCGCGAGGCGGACCGCGTCCCTATCGGCGAGTTCTTCTGGACGAATTTCCTGCGGCGCGCGAAAGCGGAGTTGCCGGTGGGCGACGATTTCGATCCGTATCGTTATTGGGACCTCGACCTGATCGTGATCAACCCCAATATGGACCCCCACATCACCGGGATCGAGGTGCTGGAAAACACGCCGGACCGAAAGGTGGTCAAGACGGGGTTCGGCGCGACCATCGAGCGGCGTCACACCTATCCCATGCCGCATTACGCGGACTTCGATACGAAGACCTTCGATCAGATGGACGCCTTCCGGTTTGACGACCCGAAGGACGAGCGGCGCTTCTTCGCCGCCGTCGACGACCAGATCAACAGCGTGGGGGACGAATTGAACCTCAACCTGCCGTCGTTCATCGACCGCGTGAACGCCTATGCGGACGATTTCTGCGTCTTCGGGAGCGTGTGCGAGCCGCACGAGATGATCTGGCGGATCATGGGCACGGAGAACGTGCTGCTGAAGCTGGGCGAAGACCCCGCGCGCGTCGCCCGGTTTATCGAGCGGCTCGGGGACTTTCTGGTCGGTATTGTCGAGGGGCAGGTTGCGGCCGCGAAGGGGCGGCTCTCGGGGCTGTACGTCTGGGGCGACATCGCGTATGACCGCGGCATGTTTTTCTCGCCGGCGTACTGGCGCGAGGTCTACAAGCCGCAAGTAAGAAGAATCTGCGACGCGATCCACGCTGCGGGCCTGAAAGCCGTCTATCACGGCTGCGGCAACGCCTCGGCCGTCTTCGAGGACATGATCGAGGCGGGGATAGACGCATACAATCCGTTGGAGGCCAAGGCGGGCCTGAACGTGGTCGCCCTCGAGAGGCATTTCGGCAAACGCTGGGCGTTCAACGGGAACATCGATGTCGTCGTCCTCGCGACAAACGATCGCGAAAAGGTACGGCGAGAAGTACTGACGAAACTCAATGCGGCCAAGGGGGGCGGATACATCCCGCAGTCGGACCATTCGGTGCCGGACAACGTCGCGCCCGCGACCTACGACTACGTGGTGCAACTCGTGCGCGAATACGGGAAGTATCCGCTGGACCTCGGCGAATTCGACCTGGACCTCGGCGAAATCGGGAGATAACCCATGAAGCGCTACGGTTCCGTGATCCGGGTGCGCCCGGAGAAATTCGAGGAGTACGTGCGGCTCCACGCGACCGTATGGCCGGAAGTGCTGCGGATGATCCGCGAGTGCAATATCCGCAATTACTCGATTTACCACAAGGACGGCCTGCTCTTCAGTTATTTCGAGTACGTGGGCGATGACTTCGAGGCCGACATGGCGCGGATGGCGGCGGACCCCGTCACGCAGCGCTGGTGGGCGGTGTGCAAGCCCTGCCAGGAACCGCTTGAGACGCGCGCGGACGGCGAATGGTGGGCCGACATGCGGGAGGTGTTTCATTGCGACTGATGAGCGGCAAAGATCGCTTGTTGTGCGCGCTGCGCCGCGGCAGACCCGACCGGCTCCCGGTTTCGGTACACCAGTGGCAGGGGTATCATCTCGACACGTACCTGGGCGGGATCAGCGATCTCGAAGCGTTCGCCCGCTTCGGGATGGACGCCCAAATTCAATACTTCCAGGACATGGGGCAGTTCTGGCTTGTTGACGCCGATTACACCAAGTTCTCGACGGCCCAGTGGCGCGACGAAGTAACCGTGGTCAGCGACGCCCCGGACAACCGCATAAGCCATCACACCATTCATACGCCGGAAGGCGCGCTCACCTATAAGACCGCGGGCGACCGCAGGACGACCTGGATTACCGAGTATCTCGTCAAACACGACGATGACATCGAACTCATCCGCAAATACATGCCCGTCCCCGCCCTGGACCCAAGGCCCGTGGCGAAGCGCTATAACGAAGTGGGGGACGCGGGCATCCTGCGCGGATTCGTCTGGGGCGATCAGGCCGGTTGCTGGCAGCATGCGTGCTGTCTCATGGACGTCAACGACCTCATCCTGGCGTGCCTTGAAAAGCCCGATTGGACGCACGCGTTTCTGCGCGTGCTGCTCGACAAGAAGTTGCGGTTCATTGAATCGCTGAAGGGGGCGCGTTTCGACCTCATCGAGACGGGCGGGGGCGCCGGATCGTCGACCGTGGTCTCGCCCGCCATTCATTGGGAATTCTGCCTTCCATACGATCGGGCCATGCACGACGCCTTGCATGACCTCGGATTCCTGGTCACGTATCACACCTGCGGAGGCACCTTGGGCATCGAGGAGATGATCGTCGCGAACGGCTGCGATGTGTCCGAAACACTTGCGCCGCCGGGCATCGGCGGCAACCAGCAGCCGTGGGAGTTCAAGGCCAAGATCGGCAATCGACTGGCGCTCATCGGCGGCATGGACCAGTTCAACGTCGTCACCGAGGGCACGGCGGAACAGATTCGGGCCGCGGTTCGCCTGCTGTTTGAGAAGGTCGGCTACGAAGGCGGCTACGTCTGCTCGCTGAGCGACCACTTCTTCGATGCCGCGCCCGAAAAGCTTCAGGCCTTTGCCGATGCCGCCAGGGAGTGCGTCTACTGACGGAAAGCTCCGGACTCCGTGGATTTCGGACCCCAGGGTTCTCGGCATATGGTCCTGAATCACGTCGGGTCTGAACGTACTGCCACGCCTTCCGTCAATCCGGCGAGTTCTTCTGTCTTCATGATGTCGAGCGGCGTGAGAAGCCCCGTCTTGGCAATTTCGCCTCGTAGATGGCGATCCGCAATATGCACCGGGAGGCACGCCGTGGCGAGGGCGCCGTCCCAAAATACCCGGCGGGCGCTCCTCGTTTCGTTTTCGTCTCGGGCCTCAACATGCAGCAGGCACTCCGGTCCGACACCTGCCGCAATGGCCTTTGCGGTGTCCCGGTTATTGACGCGGCGCATTGTGGTCTCGATGAGGCGGTATGCCCACGGTCTTCTGTCCGGCTGAAGGATACGCACAAGTCCCAACAGCCACGTCGGCAATTCGCCCATATAGAACCAAGAGTGGAACTCCTGGAGACGAAAGCGGGCAGGCACGGTCAATGCGTCAATTGTGGGCACTTCCAGAAGGTGTCGTCGTCCGAAGGGGGGCGGGAGGTCGAAAGTCATGGCCGATCGACCAATGACTACCGGTGCGTATTGGCCCTGGCGCAATGCAACGGGCCGATCCACGGCTTCGAGGATACCGCCCATCATCGAGGCGAGGCCGGAATCCGCGTATGCGTGGCGGAACTGCGCCCAGCAACAATCGACCGCCGCGGCGGCGGGAAAACGCTTGAGCAGATCGGCGATCAGCAGCGTCGAGAGGCCCGGAATTGCTCCCGCCGCGGTTATCATCGGTACGCCGCGATCGCGCGCCAGCGAATCGAGCGCCGAGAGCTTGCGATAGTGAAGTTGCTCGTTCGCGCAGTCGAGATAGGGCTTGCCGCACTCGATCACGGTGCGGGCAATCGCCGCGCCGTTGCGCGAATAAGGTCCGATGGCGTTAATAACGAACGCCGCGCCCGCGCAGGCGTCACGGAGTGCGGACGTGTCCGCGGCGTCGAGCACAAGTTTCCCGCCGCGCCCGCTGTCGCGCGTGTCGATCACCTCGTGGAGTCTTTCGAGCCTGCGTCCCGCCGCAACCACGGCATAGCCGGTCTTTTCGAGGAGCCGCTCGATGATGGCGCGCCCGGCGAGGCCGTAAGCGCCGAGTACAAGAATATGGCCTTCAGCACTCACGTAGACGAGTCTCCCTGAGCGGGCTGGAATCCTGGACCGACGGGCTGGTGACAAAACGATGGGGCGCTATTCCAGTGTCGATCATCCTATGACGCCGCCGGTGTCTACCCGCCCGCCAGTTCGTAGCGCACGGGCGTGGCATGCCAGCCGGCCCAGCGCTTCTCCCAGTATAGATTGTGCAGGCGAACGGCCAACTCGCCCGCGCCGCCGTGCGTGCAGACGGGCTTTCCGTCAACACTGCGGACCGGCATGATGCTGCCGGCGGTGGTGGTCATGAACACGTCCTCGGCGGCCTGCAACTCGCGGGCATGAATGGGCCGGCACGCCGTGGGGATGCCCAGTTCGTCGCAGAGGTCCAGGACGCTCTGGCGCGTCAGGCCTTCGAGGCAGCCGGAGTCGGGCGTCTCGACGACGCCGCCCAAGACCGCAAAGATGTTCGCGCCCGTGGCTTCCGTGAGATAGCCCTCCTCATCGGTGAGCACGGCCCACTCGGCCCCGCGGTCGCCCGCCTCGAACAGCGCCATCTGCATATCGAGCCAGTGGAAGTTTTTCGCCTTCGGGTCCACCGCGCGCGACGGGATGCGTATGCGTTCGCGGCTCACGATGAGATCGATGCCGCGCGCGCGCTGATCGTCGTCGAACATGAACACGAACGGCGTCGCGAAGGCGTAGAAACGGTTGTCGAACTTGGCGGGGTCCACCATCTCGTTGCGGCCCATGGGCGGAATGCCGCGCGTGACGGTCCACCAGACGTAGGCGTCGCGCAGGCCCGCGCGCACCACCACCTCATGCAGGATTGCGGCCTCCCGTTCGCGGTCGAAGGGGTTGCGCACGCGGATGGCGTCGCAGGCCCGTGCAAAGCGTGCCTGGTGTTCCTCGAGTCGGAAGAACGCGCCCCGGCTGACGCTCACGACGTCGTACACGGCGTCGGCATGGAAGAGGCCCGCGTCGAAGATGGGAACGGCCGCCGTGAGCAGCGGGCAGAGGTGGTCCGCGACGAAGGCGGCGCCGAAGGCATAGTCCGGGTCGCACGGCCGTTGCAGGTGTTCTGGATGGGTGAGCATGATTTCTTGGGCCCGGATCAGTTCCATGGCGTGTTATCCCTTCTTTCCGTTCTCGACAACGACGCGAATTTCGTTCTGAGCCTGCGTCGCTCTCTCCGTGTCACCAGAATATGTAGTAAAGAAGCGCAGTCACGACGATAATGACCGCGCCGGCGACAGGCACTGCCGAAGATCGGTTCATGTCGAAACCCTTGTTCACCGGCATGACCACCGGCTTTTCGAGCGGCCTGATCGCGGTCACGACGCTCATGACGATGATGAGGCAAATCGCCGTGACGGCCATCTGGTTCAGAAAAGCGATGTTGCCGACGCCGTCCGCGCTCATCGATCCCATGAAGGGCAACGCCTTGACGATCGCCGTCTGGACCGCGCTGAAGTGGAGCGCGCCGTATATCGGCACATTGGCGATCATGGCCGCAATAGCGGCGGCGGGCGGCGTGCGCTTGATAATCAGGCCGAAGACGAACGCCGTGAGGATTCCCGGAGAAATGAAGCCCTGGAAGTCCTGGATATAGTGGAACACGCCGCCGAAACGGGGATTGGCGAGCATGGGCGCGATGAGGCAGCCTATAACCACGAACAGTACGGTTGTGCTGCGTCCGACAAATACCAACTGTCCTTCACTGGCGTCACGCTTGAGGTAGCGTTTGAAGACGTCCATCGTGAATATGGTCGAGGCCGAATTGAGCATCGAGGCCAGGGAACTCATTACCGCGCCCGCGAGTGCGGCCAGCATGAAGCCGCGCAGGCCCGCCGGGACCAGGTGGCGGATCATCACCGGATACGCCGCATCCTTGGCGGCGCTCTCCGATCCGCCCAGTTCATCCCGGAAGAGAATCCATGCCATGATTCCCGGAATTACGATGACAAAGGGGATGATCAATTTCAGGAAGGCGGCGAACAGGACGCCCTTCTGTCCTTCGCTGAGGCTCTTCGAAGCCAGGGTCCGCTGGGTGATGTATTGGTTGAGGCCCCAATAGTAGAAGTTCGGTATCCAGATGCCGAACAGCAGCGCGGTAAAGGGCAGCGCGGGGTGATCGTTGGGCAGGCTCATGTGCATCTTGTCCCCCGCCTGCGCCATGAACGATTCCCACCCTGCGACGAGGCCGCCCTCCGGCGCTACGGCATGCAGGCCGAGAAACAGGACGATGCCGCCTCCGACGATCAGCGCGGAGCCCTGAATCAGGTCCGCCCAGATCACCGCCGTAAGGCCGCCGAAGACCGTATAGACCGCCGCGAGAATGCCGATAAGCCAGATGCACGGCACGAGCGGCCAGTCGAAGATTGCATGGATTGTGAGGCCGCCGGAATAGACCACGGCGACGATGGTCACGCACACGTAGACGACCATGAGGAAGAGGGACATGATGGTGCGCGCCGCCGCGTTGTACCGGTATTCGAGGTACTCCGGAATCGTGAATATGCCCGCGCTCAGGAAGCGTGGCAGGAAGAATATGGCCACAAACACCAACGTAACCGCGGCTATCCATTCGTAACTGGCTATCGCGAGGCCCACGTTCCCCGCGCCCGCGCCGCTCATGCCGACAAACTGCTCGGTCGAAATGTTCGCCGCGATCAACGAAAAACCGATAAGCCACCACGTCGCCCCGCGGCCCGCAAGGAAATAGGCCGCGCTGTCCTTTTCCCGGCGGCTCTTGTACATGCTCACGCCCAATACCGCCGCCACAAAGAGCACTATGGATACGTAATCAATGAATGTCATGGCCATGATCGGGTGGTCCTTCCGCGTGCTATTCAGATACAAACTCGTAGATGGCGATGGTCTCGCATTCTTCACCGCGCCGCGGGACGACCGGCGGGAAACCCGGCGGATGATCGATGGACACGATGCTTTCCCGCCGACCCGCCCTCGCGGACGCTGACGGGAATATAACAGGAACGCACGCCGCGGATACAAAGCGCCCCCGAAAGGGCCCCGCCGTCCTATGCCTCACGCAATCGGAGACGGCAGTCCGGGGCCTTGTGGGCGCGCCGGGGTTCGAGTATCCTGACGGTGGGCCCGGCAGGATGCGCACCCGCCGCGGACCAGGAACCCGCGTCGTTTCAGGAGGAAGCCGCCATGTTTCCAGTGCTTGTGAATCTCGCTATGCTGTGCTCGGAAATCCACGCGACAGGGACGGCCGGTATGGGAATACCGGAAGCGCCTGTGCGGGACGCCGTGATGGCCACGGCGTCGGAGGCGACGGCGATGCAGGGGTGGACGGCGAAGGTCTTTGGGGGACCGGATGATCATCATACGGGTCTCGACCTTGTGGTGCGCCGGCAGGATCACAGCGTTTTGCGGATCAATCGGTCCTGCATCGAAACGCCGCTTCGCATTGGGACACGTTCTTTCGAACGCGGTCTCGGGACGCACGCGAACAGCGAGATTTGCATCCGGCTTCCCGAAGGAACCCAACGGTTCCGGGCGTTCTGCGGCATTGACAACAATGAAGACACCGGCGGGCAGCGCGGGAGCGTTGTCTGTTCCGTCGGGGCGGACGGGAAGGAACTATTCCGAAGCGCGGTGCTGCGCGGTGGAGATGAACCGACTCCCGTGGACGTCGAGATTCCGCCGAACGCGCGGGTGCTGACGCTCGAGGTGGATGCGACGGACGACGGCCCTGGCCATGACCAGACGGATTGGGCGGAGGCGCGCCTCGATTTGGCCGGAGGGGCGGTGCTCTGGCTTGACGAGCAACAATCCGATTCCCTGATCGGCGCGGAGAGGCAACCATTCTCATTCACGTATCACGGCGTGTCCTCGGATGGCCTGTTGCCGGGATGGGAGCGTGTAGTCGAAGTGCGTGACATCGGATCGTCGTTGGAATACACGTCGCAATGGAAGGACCCCGAAACGGGGTTGCGTGTGACGGCGCTGGCGCGCGTGTTTGTGGAATATGCCGCCGTGGAGTGGGTCCTGACCCTCGGAAATGAAGGGAACACGAACACACCGATTATTGAGAATATCCAAGCCCTTGATCTCGCAATTCGTTCAGGGTACGCGAGGAATCCGCTGACCCTTGATCGAAATTACGGCGATTCCTGCGACGATCAGAGTTTTCGCAATACGACTGCGGTTATCGAGCCGGGCGGCGCAACGCGCATGGCGCCGGTGGGGGGAAGACCCTCGAACCAGGCGTTTCCCTTCTTTCGCCTGCAATACGGCGCGGAACACTTGATCGCGGCCGTCGGATGGTCGGGCCAATGGGCGGCCTCACTGGAGCGATCGGGAGGCGGCCCGGCGAGGCTGCTGGCGGGTATGGAGAAGACGCACTTCGTGTTGCATCCTGGTGAGTCGGTGCGCACGCCGCGCATTCTCTTGATGTGGGGTTCCGGCGACACGTGGACCATGCACAACCGCTTTCGCCGTCTGATGCTGTTCGAGTATGTACCCAAGGCGGACGGACGCCCCGTATCCTTGCCCGCCGCGTTGCAGTGTTTTGACCGCTATTCCTGGACCCGGCCCGAATGGGCTACCGAGGCTGGACAAATTGGGGCGGCGGCGTTGGCCAAGGAAGCCGGATTCGATACGCTGTGGCTCGACGCGGCGTGGTTCGAGGGTGGGTTCCCGAACGGCGTTGGCAACTGGCACTACAAGCCGAAGGAGTTTCCCAACGGACTGAAGCCGGTCGGGGACGCCTGCCATGATCGCGGCTTGAAATTCGTGGTCTGGTTCGAGCCGGAGCGCGTCGCGAAGGGTTCCCGGATCGCGCGCGATCATCCCGAATTCGTGTTCGGCGGCGGCGACGGCGGGTTGTTCCGTCTGGACCTGCCGGAAGCGCGGCAATGGCTCACGGACCTGCTGCTGCAACGCATCGAGGAATCGGGCATCGATATTTACCGGAACGATTTCAACATCGACCCGCTCGATTTCTGGCGGAAGAACGATGCGCCGGACCGGCAGGGAATTACTGAAATACGCTATATCGAGGGTTTGTACCGCATGTGGGACGACCTGCTTGCGCGGCGGCCGGGATTGTTGATCGACAACTGCGCGAGCGGCGGCCGCCGGATCGACCTCGAGTTATGCATGCGATCCGTGCCTTTCTGGAGAAGCGATACGAACTGCTCCCCGAGCCACAACGACTGGAACCAGGCCCAGACCATCGGGATGTGCCGCTACGTGCCGCTGAACATGGCATGCGCGTGGAAGCCGGAGCCTTACGAGATGCGCAGCGCCGCAACGGCGGGGATTATCTGCCAGTGGCCTTATCTGGACGCAGACTTTCCGCTCGATGAAGCCCGCAAAGCCTTGGCTGAAGCCAAAGAGAACCGCGCATTCTGGTACGGGGACTTCTATCCCGTCACGGGCGCCGCGCCCGATCCTGAGCACTGGTGCGCATTTCAGTTTCACAGACCGGACCTGGACGCAGGGGTTGTGATCCTGTTCCGGCGCGGTGAGTCGGCCTATGCGGCGATGACGCTGGACGTCAAGGGCGTGCAACCGGATCGAGTATACGCGGTGACATTCGTGGACGAACGGCATCGGCGGACTGAAAGAAAGTTGACCGGCGACGAGATGCGCGCGTTCGAAGTCCGATTGCCGGAAAAGAGTTCCAGCATGATCGTGCGCTACCAGGGCCGAGGGCGATAGGACGACGGCGCCGAGCGCAACATTCGGACCGAGCGGGAGAACGAGATGACGCAACGACTCGTATTTCGTGTCGCCGTCGGAGCCTGTTTCTTGGCGGTTGCCGCGACGGCCGTCGCCTTCGGGGAGGCCCCCCGCTCGGCGGAAGTTCACGCGGAATTTGTCCGGCCGCCGATGGACTGCAAACCGCACACGCGATGGTGGTGGATGGGGAATGCCCTGCGCAAAGAGGATATCGCATGGCAATTGGACCAGATGGCGGCGCAAGGCATCGGCGGGGTCGAACAGATCACCATGGAGCCCGTTTACACGAAGGGCAATCACGACTACCTGTCGCCGGAGTACTTTGAACTGCTTCAGTTCGCCGTGGAAGAGGCGCGGAAGCACGGCATGTCTTTCTCGATCAATTTCGGCGGACCGGGCTGGATCTGGGGAGGGAACTGGCTGCCCAGCGACCACCAGAGCAAGGTGTTGCTTGCCAGCATGGTCTTGCTCGACGGCCCGGACCGCTTCTCCGGCCCTTTGCCAGAGGAAGCCGCTCTTAACCCGCGCGACGTGCCGCGCTCGATGCCGTTCATCTCGAAGGAAGACCGCCTTGTGAAGGTTGTTGCCGCGCGCCGCGAGGGAGGCCGGCTGTTGGCGGATTCAGTGGTCGATCTCTCGGATCAGGCGAGTGACCGGAACCTCACGTGGGATGTGCCGGAGGGTCACTGGCAATTGATGGCGTTCTGGATCACGCAGCGGGACAACGCCGACGCGGTGGATCATCTCAGCGTGGAAGCCATGAGGCTGTACTGCGAGACCTTGGGCGCGCGCTACGTCGAGGCGGTCGGCGATCATTTCGGCAAGACCGTCGAGTCCTTCTTCAGCGACAGTTTCGAAGTGCCGATCTACCGGAACGGACTTTACTGGACGGACGGGTTGTTCGAGACGTTCGAGAAGGAGAAGGGATACGACCTCGTGCCGTGGCTTCCCGCATTGTGGTGGGACGTCGACGGCTTGTCCCCCAAGGTCCGATACGACGTGAACGAGTTCCTGCACCGGCAGGGGATGTCGGCTTTCTTCGGAACCTTTCTCGATTGGTGCCGGCGCCACGGCGTGTCCGGTCGGATACAACCCTACGGGTTTGTCACCGACATCATCGAAGGGGCCGGCATCGCCCATATCCCGGAAATGGAGATAACAGCGGGGGAGAAGGACGCCGTGCCGTGGTTTGACACGCGCATCGGCCCGAGAGAATACGTGGCCTCGGGCGCTCACCTCTACGGCCGCGGCATTGTAACCGCGGAAGCCTTTACCTACCTCCATTGGGAGCCGTACCGGGCGACGCTTGAGGAGTTGAAGATCGCCACGGACGCCTTCCTGCGCGCGGGCGCCAATCGACTCTATAACCACGGCTACATCGCTTCGCCGGAGCGCGACATTGTCCCTGCGCGCGGGTTCTTTGCCGCCATCCGAATCAGCCACGAGAACATCTGGTGGCCTTATTACCGGTGCCTGGCCGAGTACACGGCCCGATGCTGCCGGCTTCTCCGGGAGGGCGACTTCGTCGCCGATGTTGCCGTGTACTCGCCGTTGGCGAACCAATGGACGGAGAGCGTGCTGAACGCCCGGAAATGGACCCGGGAATTCGACTGGGGCGAATTGGGCAGGCTACTCACCGCCAACGGGTATGGCTTCGATTTGGTTAATGACGACGTATTGCAGCATCGCGCCGTTGCGGACGGTTCGCGACTGCGGCTGGGAGCGATGACCTATCAGGTCCTCGTGCTGCCCGCCGTCAAGGCCATGCCTCTGGAAACGTTGCAGCGGATAAAGGACTTTGTACGGCAAGGCGGATCGGTGATAGCCCTCGAGCGGGCTCCCGAGGTCTCGACCGGCATGCGGGATTACGCGCGGAAAGACGGGGAAGTCCGGCGCATCAGCGCCGAGTTGTTTCCCTCGGGTGCGGAATCGGCCGGTATCCGCCGAAAAGCCTACGGGGAAGGCCGAGCGTTCCGTCTTGACACCGTCCTCCGGCGCGACGACCCGCTCGACGTGCACAGCGCGCCGTTCGATCCCTTCCTGAAGGCATTGCGGGACTGCGTGCCGCCGGACATGGACATCGATCTTGTCCTTGCCGGCAAGAGAACGAATGAAGGGCTGGCCTGCATCCACCGTCGCGCTCCCGCGATGGACATCTACTTCTTGGCGAATTTTCAGGATGCGCCGTTCAGCGGCGTCGTCGGTTTCCGCGTTACGGGGAGACAGCCTTATCTCTGGAATCCCCAGACGGGGGCGCGGCGGGCGCTTCACGCCTATGCCTGGGACGAGCCGTACACGCGAATGCAAATATCGATGGCGCCGTTCGAATCCCGATTCATCGTGTTTGAAGATTCGGATGATCGGCGGGAACCGCCCCACGTCGTTCAGAGCGACTTCAGGGATATTCTCGACGCCGATCCGGATGGATTTACCGCCGTGGCGGCGAATAACGGCGCGCACAGCTACCACTTCTTTGATGGAATCGAGAACCATAGTAACGTTACGGTAATCGAGGGCCTCCCCGCGGCCTATGAGGTGGGCGGCCCCTGGCAGGTGGAATTTGTGGGACTTGACGATCCGGTAGAAATACCTCGGTGGCCGGGTCTCAAATCGTGGACGGAAGACCGCCGACTGCGTCATTTCAGCGGTCGCGCGCGGTATGCCGCTACGCTGAACATTTCCGCGGAGTATTTCCGGGAGAACACGAAACTTCGGCTTTCATTGGGCGTCGTGGGCAATGTCGCGGAGATCTGGCTCAATGGCGCGCCTCTGGGCGTCCACTGGATGACCGCGCAGGAATTCGATCTCGACGGCGTCGCGCAGCCGGGCCACAATGCGCTCGTGATTGAGGTTACCAACACGCTTATCAACCGTGTTGCCGGGCTGGAGGCGTTTCCCGACGTACCAGCGGAACTGCAACCGTTCTTCGGTACAGGCGTCAAGCAGTCCGTGCCCGCGGCGGAGGCGCGCCTGGGCTTTGAACCGTTGCCGCGGTCCGGGTTGCTGGGACCTGTGCGTATCGTTCCGTCAAGAATGGTGCATGTCGCGCTGCACGCTGATGCCTCTTCCTGAGCGGGATAAGCGCCGACGCCTTGCGGCTGCGAATGGCGCGATTGCGTGTCCGGCTGTGCCGGGATTATCGTTTATTGGTCACTTGACCAGCCGCCCGGTCCGTGGTAACGTGACGGCGTGACATTCCCACAGGTGGATTAGACTCGTCCGGGGGGCGCAAGTAAAGGGGAACGTTGGCTCAGTGATCCCCAGTTTTTGGAACGCTGCATGAATAAAGGCCGTGCACGGCGTCACCTGGTCTAAAATGGGCTCAAGTTGCGAAGCAAGGCTCATTTTGGAGGGTTCAGCGATGTACGACCCAAGCAACATCTTGGCATGGTTGATGACATATGTCCAGTCGATGCGGCAGTCCCGGCGCAAGACCTTGGCCTCGATAGTCAGTGCGGCGTTGCTGATGAAAGGCGTTGGCGTCTTGGCGCTGGGGCGGGCGATGTCGGGCAAGGTGGGAGCCAAGCACTGTATCAAGCGCGTGTGGCGCTTTTTCCGCAACGAGGCCATCGAGGTAGAGGCGATCAGCGCGGCGCTGTTTGTGTTCCTGCGTCCACCGACGGGCCGCGTGATCGTGCTGGCCGATTGGACGGATATCGCCCCCTTCCAGCAATTGGTTTTCAGCCTGCCCCGCGACGGACGGGCGCTGCCGTTCCTGTGTATCACGGTGCGCAAGGGGACCACGGAGCAGGAGCAGGCAGGTACGATGGTTGCCGCCGAACAACGGGCGTTGGCGTTGTTGGCCACGATGTGCCCGCCGGGCGTTGTCCCGATTCTCGTGGCCGACCGTGGCTTTGGAAACGTGCGGTGGCTTGGGCAGATTCAAAAGAGGGGATGGCACTTTGTACAGCGCTTGTCCCACGTTCACAACGTTGCCGTGGAACAGCACATGGGCACGTTGAGAGAACTGGGGATACGGCGGGGACGGCGCGCTCGGGACTGGGGATGGGGGACGATGGACGAGTGCGGCTGGGGCCCCATTCGGCTCATCACCGTCTTCGGGAGGGACGCCGACGAGGCCTGGTACTTGGTGACCAATCGCGAATTCGAGCCGCCGGCGGAAATCGTGAGGATTTACAAGCGCCGCATGTGGACCGAAGCCATGTTCCGGGACCTCAAGAACCGCAACTGGGGCCTCGGCTTGGATGAAGTACGGCTATCCACTCCCGAGCGCCACGACCGCCACTTCTGCGTGCTGGCCCTCGCCTACGTATTCCTATGCGCCTTTGGCGCGGCCGCCGAATCCCTGGACATCGCGCGTTTACTCAAAGCCAATACCCGCACCGACCGCGTGATGTCACTGGCACGAATCGGAAACTATTTCATCCAAATTGCTCAGTGCCCACTCGCTACGGCCTTCGCCGCCCTGGCCGCCTTGCCAACATGAAACTGGGGAGCACTGAGGAACGTTGGATACTCGGGCATGTCGCGAGTTGTCGCAGCAAGTTGAGATACGGCCCCGTAGCGCCGTTGATCCTTGCATCGGGGAGGGGTGTGTTGCCAAGAGCGCCGTGGAGTGGAGTCGACGACGCCTGCGGTTTATGTTGTTGCTCTCGGGGAACAAGAATAGGATTCGTCGCGGCCGCCGCGACAAGAAGGAGAATCCGTATGAAGAAGGGACTGATTGCATCTGTTGTCCTGTGCCTTTGTCTTTTCCTGGGAGGGTGCCACCGCATGCCGGAACCGGGCCCCGGAGGTCTGAACGCAGGCGACTTCGTGCAGGTGGCTCTGAACGGTTTCGATGCCGCGGACCAGGCGCTGGACCACAACGACTACCCGTGGTCAATGGAGGTGTACCAAGCCGACACTGAAGGTGCGCAGAGCTTCCTGTATGTCGGCACGTGGAACCGGGTCCAGCAGTGGAAGGGGTTCCAGGACCACAAACCGGTGTACCCGGAGATCCGCCGCTACCGGCCGGAGATCTCCCCCACCACGTGGGAGCGGGTGCTGGATACCCGCGACCTGGACCTTTCCGACAGCGACAGGCCGCACGGATTCCGCATCATGAAGGAATACCGGAATGCGTCCGACGGCGTTAAGTATCTCTACGCGGGCGGCCGCGGCGACAAGACGACGGTGTGGCGGTCTCGGACCGGCGAGCCGGGCTCGTGGGAGCTCTTCTACACCTATAATCGGGAAGGCAGCATTCGCAGCATGGTCATCCACAAGGGCCTCCTGTACATGAACTACCTGAACGACTATGGGCTTCTCGAAGACGATGGAGGTCCCAAGAACGTCATCTTCGCTACTGACGGCCAGGACGTTGAAATCGTCAGTGATGACGGATTCGGGAACAAGAACAACAAAGGCATTTTTGCCATCCGGTCTTTCAACGGTTACCTCTACGCCGGCACGCACAACCCGTTACAGGGCGCGGAAGTATGGAAATTGGACGGGCCTGACCCGAATGAACCGCCCAAGCGTGTTATCGCCCACGGTGGGCCGCGTCGACTCAACGAGGCGGCCATGACCATGTACGAATGGCAGGATCATCTCTACGTCGGCACGGTGGCCAATCACATTCTCCGCATGATCGGCGGATTGAAGCCGTGCGACTTGCTGCGCATTGACAAGAATGACGAGTGGCAGACCGTGGCCGGCCCGTGTTCGATCGGCGGCGAACGCAGCGGGTTTGGAGAGAAGGGCAATTCCTACATGTGGTCCATGTGCGAACATAACGGGTGGTTCTATGTAGGGACCTATGACATCGTCACCGGCTTGACCTACATGTTGACCCACCCCCGCTATCTCCTGGGCATGATGGGGATATACCTGGGCGGTGAGAAATGCCTGACCGGCCTCCAACTCATTTTCGAACAGGGCAATTCAGGCGGCGATTTGTACAAGACTCAGGACGGCGCGACGTGGTACTGCGTGACAGCGAACGGCCTGGGCAATCACAACAACTACGGCGTGCGAACCATGAGATCCTTTGAAGGACGACTGTTCTTGGGGTTGTCGAATCCTTATGACGGTCTCGAAGTGTGGGCAAGCGAAGCGGGACTCGCCAGGTAAGCCCTTGAGTTTCACCGTGCGAGGCGGGGCGACCGTGACGCGGTCCGCGCCGCGTGTCACGGGTGTTCGTGCCTCGACACGTGCGAGACCTTGGTAACGACCCGGGCGTGAGGCCATCATCTCAAGAGACGTTCGTCGTTGACGCGTGGGATTCCAGTAGGCGCGCTGTTGGCTTCAATGCGGTTCTGACCGTCACGCGGCCAAGCCTTCGTGCGGCGGGTGTGCCGTCGGTTGATGGGCGACAATTGCGATTGACGCATTGGCGGATCGGGTGTATAGTGAGAAAGGCGAGCGCGCGACGGGAAGCGTGACGGCGACGCTGGAGTGGCGTGTGCGACAACTTCGGGGGAAGGGTATTGAATCGTTGGGCGGTGGTGGGAGGCTGAGGGAATGCGCGGGGGATCGGGCGGGTGGAAAAACGGGACCATGACCGGGTGGAGGGTCATGCAGTGTTTTGTGGAAGGGATTTTGTTCGCGGGGACGGATTGTCGGGGCGGGGGGAAGCGTCATTTCCTTTGGATTTCCGCGGCAAGTCCGCGCCGATGGTTCACATCCGCTCGACGGGAAATGGGCCATTGGTCGCCCGCGTGTTGCGTCCCGGACCGAAGGCGGCGTTGGCGTTGGCCTTGAGTCGATGGAATCGGCGAATCGATCCGGAAGAGGATCGACACGGCGATAGGAACGGTTTATCTCAGGGCGGTGCGCCGTCCCGGGCAAAGCGGCCCCGACCACGCGCAGCGCGTGGTCAGCGGCGAAGGAGAGATGAATGAAAAGCGGAAGATTGTCGGTCTCGGTTGCGGGTGTGATCTCGGTTGCCGCGTGTTATGTCGTGTGTGCGTCCGTAGCGCCTGTTTCGGGGCAACGACTGGATCGGGGGGGCGGGGGGAAGGGGATTGTCTGCCCGAGCGACACGCTGTTTGGCCAGCTCCTGGCAATGCCGGGGGACCCGGGTTTTTATGCCGGAGTCAGTGGATACCAAGGGGCCATCGTTGACAACTTCTCGGGTATAACGGAGGACATTGTGCATGTTCGGTGGTGGGGAATGGATGTAACGCCCTTTGAGATGCCGTTTCCTTGCGGCCCCACGATGCCCGAAGTGTGCTCGAGGGAAGAGAATAGCGTCTTGATCGAGTTCCGCCTTGATAATGGCGGACAACCCGGCGCGTTGTTCCATTCGGAGGTGGTCCCGGCCTCGAAGGTCGGCACGGGGCGCTACGTTGACGAGACAGGTGAAAATCCGACATATATTTATGAAATCTGCCAATATGACGCCGATCTGAGCACGCCGTGTGATCTGGCCTCGGGGTGGATCAGCATCCAAGATCCCGACGGCAGTTCGACAACGTGCACTCTCATTTGGCTTGCGTCCGCCGAGGGTGATGGCGTCTCTTACAGCGACGACGGCGTGAATCCGCCGTCGCAGGTGGCTTATGACTGGGCGTTTTGCCTTTCGCTCACGGGTGCGGAGGGCGAAGGTGAAGGCGAAGGCGAAGGCGAACAGCCACCCACGTGTCCCCCCAGTGCCCTTTTTGGGCAGAATCCCGAATTGGTGCTTGAAGGACTCTCTACGCCGCCGGTTAGCGACACGGTGTACGGCGCTCGTTTCTATGACAATTTCGCGGGGGTGACTGCGCCGATAGTCGCAGTGTCGTGGTATGGAATGGAAATCAACATAGGAACCGGCGGCTCTTGTTCACGGGCGACGGATACCTTCTCCGTTGCGTTCTGCGTCGATGACGCCGGGGCGCATGGCGCGGAGGTGGTTGAATACGACGTGATCGCGACCAAAATCGCCGACCAGCTATTCGCGCCTATTCCCTCGCAGCCCACGTTTACAGCCACGTTGTTTGTCTACGAAGTGACGTTGCCGGAACCCGTTACATTGGCCGATGGATGGGTGTCCGTTCAAGCGACCGGCAGCGAAACGTGTGCATTCGTTGGGATGCCTTCCTTCGACGGCGACAGCTACTGCTACGCGGAGGGTGACGGCGAGGGCATGCCGTTGGAGTATGACGTGGCCTTCTGCCTGTTGGGCGAAGGCGGAGGCGAGGGCGAGGGAGAAGGAGAAGGAGAAGGAGAAGGAGAAGGTGAGGGAGAAGGTGAGGGAGAAGGTGAGGGAGAAGGTGAGGGAGAAGGTGAGGGAGAAGGCGAGGGCGAGGGCGAGGGTGAAGGTGAAGGCGAGGGTGAGGGCGAAGGTGATGTGGTCTATGTCGACAAGTCCAACACTTCAGGCACGGAAGACGGCTTGAATTGGGCCACGGCGTTTACCCAGATACAGCCCGCGGTCGATGAGGCCCAGACGCAAGGTATTGGGGAAATCTGGGTAGCCGATGGAATCTATGACGAAACGCGCGCCGCCGGTGGCGCGATCAAACTTGCCGCGGGCGTTGCGATCTATGGCGGCTTTGCGGGCGACGAAACGCAGCGCGATCAACGATCAATCGGCCAAGACCTGACGATTCTCGACGGCGCGACGGCGAACGCGGGAGCGCCCGCGCAGCACGTGGTGCTGGGGGCGGAAGGCGCGGTGATCGATAACTTTGTCGTGCGCGGCGGCCGCGGCGACTCGGGCGCGGGGATGTATAACGAAGACGTGTCGCTCGTGGTCCGGAACTGCCTGTTTACGGACAATATCGCCGTGCAGGGCGGCGGCGGCATCTACAATCTCTTGTGCGCGCTGGTCGAGGTGACGGACTGCCGGTTTGCCGGGAACAGTGCGGAAGCGGGCGGCGCTGTGAAGATCGAGCAGTCTGAAGCGCATGTCAGTCGTTGCGCGTTCGATCAGAACAGCGCGGCATACGGTGGGGCCGTGTTCCATCAGCTTTCCGAGGCGGGGACCGTGCTCGAAGACTGCGCGTTCACGCAGAACACCGCGACGGCGGCGGGCGGCGGCGTAGCCAATCTTACCAGCGACCCGGCTATCGTCCGCTGCACGTTCGACGCGAACGACGGCGGCCCTTACGCGGGCGGCGTGTTCAACAACGGTTCGTCGCCGCGCATTGAGGCGTGTCTGTTCCTCGACAACGAGAGCAGCGACGCCGGCGGCGCTCTCATGAACGCGTCCTTCAGCCGCGTGGCCGGCGTGTCGGCGGCCAAAGCCTCCGCGCCGCTGATCGTCAACTCGTACTTCGCAGGAAACACGACGGGCGGTCCGGGCGGCGCGGTCTTCAACTATCAGGCCGCACCAGTCATTGCGAATTGCACCTTCTACGACAACACCGCCGCCACCGTCGGCGGCGCGCTCTCGAATCTGGGTTCGCAGCCGCGTGTCATCAATTGCATCCTGTGGTCCGGTTCGCCGGACGAAGTTTTCGACAATGCCAGCGTTACAACCGCCACGTACAGCGATATCCAGGGTGGATTCCCCGGTACGGGCAATCTGGACGAGGACCCACAACTCGATACCGCGCCCGGCAGCGCGACGCCGTACCGCATCGCGGCGGCTTCGCCGTGCATCGACGCCGGCGCGAATACCAATCTCGCGGAGTTCGGCAACGTTACGACGGATATCGAAGGAAACGCCCGCGGTTTGGACGGTCCCGGCGCAGGCGGCGACGGTTCGAATTACGACATCGGCGCATATGAGTACCCGGCCGGCGCCGAAGGCGAAGGCGAGGGTGAAGGTGAGGGCGAAGGCGAGGGTGAGGGCGAGGGTGAGGGCGAGGGTGAGGGCGAGGGTGAAGGCGAAGGTGAAGGCGAAGGCGAAGGCGAAGGCGAGGGCGAAGGCGAGGGCGAGGGCGAGGGTGAAGGCGAAGGTGAAGGCGAAGGCGAAGGCGAAGGCGAAGGTGAAGGTGAAGGGCAAGCCGCGTTTCACGCAGCCGACCAGAATGGGAACAACTTCATCGAGTTGACCGAGCTCCTGCGGGTTATCCAGTTCTACAATTCGGGCGGTTTCCACTGCGCGGAAAACGCGGGCGATACGGAAGACGGCTACGTGCCGGGCCCTGGCGACAACCACGCCTGCGCGCCCCATTCGTCGGACTATGCCGGCGGCCCGAGCTGGACCATCACGCTGACGGAACTGCTTCGGCTAATCCAGTTCTATAACTCGGGCGGTTACCACGCCTGTCCGGGCGCGGGTACGGAGGACGGCTTCTGCCCGGGGCCGGGGTAGGATAAAAAGGAGGTTGGGCACGTCGTGGCACGGGCGTCCCGCCCGTGATCGAGAACCACGGGCAAGATGCCCGTGCCACGCGTGCTGGGTTCTCGGGGACCAGATGGCCCTGCCTGTTGCCGGAATATCCCCGGTCATTGATTGCGCGGAAGCGTGGCACGTACCATGGTATCCGGGACAGGCACGTCTCGAAGACTCGCCCGCCTTCGCCACAGCTACGGCGTGGCAAGCTTGTGCCAGTCCCCTGTGGGCAATGGACGTGAGAGGGGACTGCACGATGAGAAGGTTTTCGTTATTGCTTCTGGCGGTGTTTGTGGGGTCGGCGCGCGCCGATGCGGTTGAGGTGGCGTGGACTTACGCGCCGCCGTCCGGGTACGTGGACTCGTCGCCGGGGATAGGCGACCTCACGGGCGACGGTCAGGCCGACATCATTGTCGGTGCCACGTCTGGGCTGATCGTCGCGCTGGACGCCTACGGCAAGGAGATCTGGCGACAGGAAATGCGGGGGCCGATCTGCACGCCTCCGAGCATCGGCGACATTACGGGGGGCGAGGATCTGGAAGTCGTGGTCATGAACCGGCAGGGGCAGGTACTGTGCCTGGCGGGCGGAACGGGCGAGGTCTTGTGGAACGCCACGCTGCCGGGACGCCTCCAGTGGGGCGAGACCACGCTTGCCATCGCAGACGTGGACGGGGACGGCTTGCCTGAAATCGTTACCGGCGACCGGGAGGGGTCCGTGGTATGCCTCGACGGCAGGGGGGAGACGCTGTGGATTTTCCAGGGGGACCACGGAACGACGAACGCCCCCGCCATAGGCGACCTCACAAACGACGCGCGGGCGGAAATCCTCGTCGGCGGCGATAAGGTCCCGTTGCTGTGCCTGACGTCGGAAGGCAAGGAACTGTGGCGGATCGAGCGCGGCATCGGCGGCAGTCCGACGCTGTACGACCTGGATGGCGACGGCACGGCGGAGATTCTTCTCGGGGTCGGCGACAAGTTGACGGCCGTGGACGGCGCGGGCACGGTGTTGTGGACCGTCCCCATGCGTCGTGAGATGGACGCCGCGCTGTCCGTGGCGGATGCCGACGGCGACGGCGTGGTGGAAATCTACGCGGTGGACCTTGCCGGGCATATGGCCTGCGTTTCGCCGACCGGGCAGGTGCGGTGGACGGCGAGCGTCGAGGAACGGGCAAGACGGTCGCCGTCCATCGGCGACGTGGACGGTGACGGCGTGCCGGAGATTCTGGTGGCGGGTTACAGCGGCGCGTTGCATGTCTTCGAGCCGGATGGTCGCCTCAAGGAACGGATTCCGTTGCCCGGCAGTTCCAACGGGACCGCCACGCTGCTTCCGATCAAAGACGGGGGGGTGCAGGTCATTATTACGCCGTCGGGCGAGGCGCTGCGCGCGCTGCGTTGGCCGGGGTCGCAAGGCGAGGCGGCGCTTCTCTGGCCGGAACATCGCTTTGACTCGCTGCGGTCGGGGTTTCCCCGGTGGGACGCGGCGGAACCGGCGTTCGACCTTAGTGTGGATTTCGGCGATCTGTATGTCGGGTCGAACATCCTGAAAACGGAGGTCCGTAACCCCGAGGGCCGCACCTTGACAGTGCGTCTCGAATCCGCGCGGAACAACGGAAAAGCGTCACAGAGTCCGGTCACTTCCAGCGCGGAACGCATCGAGCATCAACTTTCCTACACCGTGCCTTCGGACCAGGCGATCAACCTCGCGCTAACCTGCGAGGTGCTCGAAAACGACCGCGTCGGCGCGCGCAGCAGGCGGCAGGCGTACCTTGTGCCGTTTGCGAAGGAGATCGATGACGCGGGCCGCACCCTGGACGCCGTCGAGGCCGTGTTGCCGGGCTTGATGGACCGCGCGGGTATCGAGGACCGCGCCGCGTTTCTGAGGATACAGGCGGATCGATTGCGGGGGCGGATCGCGGCGGCGGGGACGCTGGGTGACGGCGATCGCATTGTCCTGCGCGACAATATCGCGGCGCTGCTGCACGGCGTTGCCGCGCTGGAAAAGACCGTGGCCGCGGCGGACCATGCGGCACGGGCGGGCAGCCCGATGGTCGTCTGTGCGGCGAACCCGTGGGCGCCGTTCGGCGGCATGGACGAATTCGCGGAGGGTCGTATCGGCGCGGCGGAATTGACTATCGAGGCCTTCGGCGGCGAGACGGAGTCGGCGGCCCTGAACGTCTTCAATTGCAGTAGCAGGCCGCGCACGTTCCGGGTTGAACTCGATGATTTGTCTATGGGCGACGCGATCATCCCCGCGCGTGACGCGATCGCGTTGCACGAAGTGGTTGACGTGCCGACGGAAATGCGCGATTTCTCCGCGGACGCCCTGCCGAGGATCAATCCCGCCCGTCTCCTCCAAGTCCCCGCCTGGGGCGCGCGCCAGTTATGGATAAATCTGGATACGAAGGGCATGGCGGCGGGCGATTGGAGGGGGCGCGTGCGCCTGCGCAGTCTGGACGTGGAATCGCTGGAGGCCGCGGCGGACCTGAAGGTGACGGTATGGGCGGCGCGCTTGCCCGAGGAACGCCCGCTGCGGCTGTGCCACTGGGGGTATGTGCATGCATCCATGCTCAAGGATTACCCCGACGAGGCGCTGGTGGACCAGGTGCGCCACGGCACCAATGTCTTCGTGGGGCTGTTCTATCCGCAGGCGCAATACGATGAACAGGGCGATTTGGCCGGGGAGATTGACTTCACCGCGCACGACGAATACGTGAAGCGGCACGCGCCCCACGGGATGATCCTCTTCTTCAACTATCAGCACGCCCTGAAAGGTCCCGGCGGCATCGAGTCGGAGGCCTACGCGAAAGCCCATGTGGCCTGGCTGCGCGCGTGGGTCACGCGCCTGCGCGCACTGGGCGTCGGCTACGACGGCTTTGCGTTGTACCCGGTGGACGAACCCGGCCTGAGCGACGGCCTGGCCGACCGGCACGTGTTGTTGGGAAAGCTGGCGCGCGAGGCCGACCCGAAGATCGTGCTTTACACGGACCCCGTGGGGCGGGTTACCGAGGACGAGTTGCGGGCCATGCTGCCCTACGTGGACGTCTGGTGTCCGAATCGAAATGGCCTGATCCTCGACACCACCAACGCCGCGAAATTGGAGATTATCAAGAAGTCCGGGAAGACGGTGTGGATGTACGAATGCGACCACAACGCCAAGCATCAGTCGCCTTTGGGATACTACCGGGCGCAGGCGTGGCTTGCGTGGCATCACGGCATGACCGGCATTGGGTTCTGGTCCTATTGCACCTCGCAGGATGATCCCTGGTTCGTGCCGTCGCTGCGGCACGACTACCTGCTGGTCTATCCTGGCGACGGCGTCGTCAGTAGCAAGCGTTGGGAAGCGGTCCGCGACGGCGTCGAAGACTACGCCGTGCTCGCGGCGCTGCGGCGCGCGATGGAAAATCCGCCGGATAATGCAACCCCCGAAAACATGGAGGCGGCGAAACGGGTGTTGACGGAACACGCCGAAGCGGTGGCGCGGTTCTGCGGTCTCGACGACGATGATACCGTGCCCGGCCCAGACGGGCCGCCCGGCGCGCGGCGCGTTACGGACAAACGGTGGGAGCGCATTCAGGCCGTTCGCCGAGAACTGGCGAAGACGTTGTCGCGATTGCAGGAGGGAACGTAGAAGTCTGGCGGCGGGTAGGGTGATGATAGTCCCCGATCATCATGGCACGCCAAGTCGGGAACCATGCAAAGCGATTTGGCGGACTGTATGACGCCAGATGGCGGGTTGTCCCGTATCTGAAAAGGGAGTCACTTGGCGTCGCGAAAAGACGCCGGATCGGAAGAGGGGCCTAACGCGATCAAGGCGGATTCGAGCGGCGAGAGCGTCAGAACGGACGTGACTTCCTTGTTGTTGACAAGGTCGACCATTTGCCGAACCGGCGTTTCCGCGACAAGGCGCACGCGTTTTGGCTCGTGGGACAGGTTCAGCAGACTCACAAGCAACTGGCCGCGATATGCCGCCGCGCGCAGATGCACTCCCCAGACCGGTTCGCCGTACGTATCCTCCAACCGGACAGGCCGGGCGGCGCCGGCGCGGTCGAGCAGGCGATCGATGATGTCGCGGTACGCCCGCGGCGTCAGCGGTTCAGGGTAGACGATCAGTCGCCCATTACCGGACCGGACCAGTTCTTTTCTTCGGGCGTGGCCATACTCGTCGTGGGTGAAGCAGGGGCCGACAGTCATGACCGTACCGCCGTTACGGATGTAGTCCTGGAAAGCGCGGAAGACCGCGTCCGGCGTGTGCGCGGCCCTGGTCGCGATTACCAGCTTGTATTGCGCCAGCGCTCCCGCCGCCGCTTGACGCTCCGTCACGAAATCACAGACCGCCCCGGTGAAATAGGCGCCCTCGAAGGCGGCGCGGGCTTCCTCGACATAGTCCATGGACGGCAGCAGGGAGGAGTAGGCGTACAGGATGGCGACGTCCGCCTTGGCGCGGCTGAGGGCGTGCACCTCGGGGGCGAGCCGGCTCAGGTCGAGCGCGACTTGGCCCAGCGCGCGAACGCAGTTGGCGCGGGTGAGGATGTTCTCGGCGAAATCCCCGTCTTGCGCGCGTTCCCATACCCAGGTGGTGGTGGCGCCCTGTCCGTGCAGCGCCTCATGCCAGTAGACCGTGCGGATGTAGGTCTCCGGCATGTAGCGCGCGTCCCCATCGGCAATCAGGTGATTTTCCGAGTTGAAGACGGGGCTGTCCGGCGCGGTGCAATGCTGGAGCGAATAATTCATGGCCATGGTGAGCCATTCGCATGCGTGGGGCGCTTGGCGGTCGCCCGAAAACGCATACACGCAATCATTGCCGGCGATGCGGTCAAGCTGGTTGAATCGTTCGTAGTCGATGCCGACTTCAAAGCGCCCCGGGTCCTCGAACGCGTGCGACATGATCTTGACGTGCACCGGCAATTCCGGATCGTGCCGGTGAACGTATTCGCGCAGCATGTCATGGAACGCGAGGAACCGGTCCTGGTTGAAGCGACAGGCGTCGAAGAAGAGACCGTACCCACGGGAACCGTCGCCGGGCAGGTCCACGTCCTCAAACCGGCGGTAATGTGTGCCGTAGACCTTGTTCGCCTTGCGGATCGAGCCCCATTTCTCCTTCAACCATGCCTGAAACCGCGCGCGATCGTAGGCGCACTTGCCCCTGTATTGCGGTTCGTTGGAAAGGCAGATGCTGTGCAAGGCCGGATGGCCGGCTATCCGCGGCATCAGCGCGTCCAGCCACTTCTCCATCACGAGGCGGGTGTTCGGGGCCTCGATACAGAACTTGATGAACCCTTCGCCGCACTCGTCGTGCGCCGGGTCGGCGTCCTTCGCCCATTGGGGGAAGTAGTGCGGCGAAATCAGCAGGTTCACCGCCACATCGTGTTCCGCCGCCAGGTCCAGCCATCGGACGACGTTCTCGTGGATGGCGACCACGTCGACCGAGTCCGGGTCTGGGAGGGCGTTGCGCGGTCCCATTTCGATCTGGATGATGTTGAGCCCGTAGTCGTGCAGTAGGGGAATGTCGTGCTTGACCTGGCCGAAGTGGCCGACACCCGTGAAATAGACCGGCCGGTCGTGTTGCCAGAACGCCCCGTCCTTGATCGCAATCGGCGCGGTTTCGTAGCGCGCCGTACGCGCCCCGGGGGGCTGCTGCGCCGCAAGGTCGGCCTCCTGGAGTGCGTTGGCGCACACGCGATCAAGATATGTCGCGGCCTTCAATCCTCGAAGTTGATCGGCGGATCGGTCCGAGGCCACGTCATCGCGGACGTACTGAAGGAAACTCTCGACGACTCGCGCGTCAGCGGCCTGATACGCCATGGCGCGCCCGGCGGCGCGCCCGTGGCGGATTCGATCCTTGAGTTCGGCAAGCCGCCGCACGGTCCGGCCGAGACGCTCCTCCAGGTCCAGGCGGTCGGACAGGAGGATATCGCGTGCCGCTGCGACGGAAGCGAGAAACGCCTCCTGATTGCAGGCGCGGTAGGCGGCCATGTCGAGCGCCTGCATGGTATCGTGCACGCGCGCGTTCCAGTGGGCCGCCTCCGACTCGGGCACGTATGCCGCGTCCTGTATGGCCGTGTCGAAGTCATTTGTCAAGATGCGCAGCGCTTCCACCATGGCCTCGCCGGCGCCGCACACCAGGTACGCCTCATAAAGCCTTCCGTACCCCGGCCGGTTGACCGCGTGCAGCGCGACCGTGATGGTCTCGCCGGGCCGGGCGTTTTCCGTGAGGAGGAAATCCCCGTCGGCCCATTCGAATTCCTGCCGGAATACCCCGTCCACGTAGGCCTTTGCCCCGTTGTCCACGCCGGCCTTCATCCGAATGGCGGCGCCGCTGGTGGGAATGCCGTTGATACGATCCGGCACCGTGACGCGCGTTCGAAACCATCCCGTAGAATCGTGGGGCCGCCACTCGAAGCCCAAGTCGACGGTCTGCCACTGCGAATCGTCGAAGTCGGGCCGCTCCGCGCCGGGCGCGTCGCCCAGACGCCAGCGCCAGCCGTGTACGGTAGAATCGAGGAGGCGATCCAACTGATCGCGCGTCATTTCCGCTGAGGCCGCAAACGCGGCCGCGCAGAGTATGATCGCCGTGCACAGGGCAATACGTATTCTCATTTCATAGGCCTCCTGGTTAGGGCGGCTTGGACACGCGCGACGCCGGGCGCGCGGGAAGGGCCTCCGAAACCCGAGACACGACGTATATGAGGACACAAGGGCTGGTTATTACCCTTCCTCGACGACCTGGAGTCCGAGCAGGTTGGCGAGGTGCCGCGCGTTGTCCATGTGGTCGCCGTAGAAGACCACGCGGTGCAGGAGCGTCATCGCGTCTTCGGTTTCGAGGACGCTGCTCCAGTTGGCGGCCATCTTGGCCGCGTCGCGGACTTCCGTGACGATCTGCGTGCGGCAGCCGTGCACGGCCCGCTCGGGAACTTCGATGATGGTGCCGGTGGACGCCAGGATAGTGTCGAGGTTAATTAGTTTGGTGCGGGTGACGACCTGGCCAAGGCGATACTGTATCTCGGGGACGCAGCCGCTGCCGCCGACCTCGGAATGCCCGCGGAGGAGGTAGGGGGCCTCTTCGCCGTCGGGCCCGTCCATCTTGAGGGGAGCCGTGCAGTGGGCGGTCCACAAGGCGTTCCTGGAGGTGTCGAAGGTGGCGTTGCCCTGGAATCCGGGGCGATCGATGGCGTACTGGAACAACAGCATAGTGAGCAGCGAATCCATGTCGCCCTCACAGGCCGCGGGGATGCCGCGGTCGCGCAGGCGGGTAAAGCCGAGGCAGGGGAATCCGCGGGGCAGCCAGCCCATGCAGGTGCCGATGGCGAGGGCGTCCGCCTGTTCCTGCTCGATGAGCCGGTCCAACGCGACGCTGACGCGGGCCGCTTTCTCGATGTCGTCCTTGGTGGGTTCGAGGATTTCCTTGGCGCCCTTGGTCCAGGAATCTATCTCAGCGCGGACGGCCGCCTCGTCCGCGGCGGTAATCAGTTCGTCGAACACGCGTTCTTCGACCGCGACCACGTCGGCGCCCAAACGCGCCTTGACTTCTTCCGGGGAGCAAGCGGGTTGCGTGCCCCGGGCGGGCGGGAACAGCAGGACTCTGCTGCGCCGCATCAAGGGGACGACGCGCAGCAGGGCCAGCGCGCGCTCGAGCTCGTTATAATCGCTGCTGGGGAGCAAGGTGACGCGGTGACCGGCGCGGCGCCAGCGGGGCGCATACATCCAATCGTGACCGCTCGCCGGCAAGGAGAACACGGCCATCGCTCGGCCAGCCTTGAGCACCGGGTCGACGACGCGGGTCAACGCGAAGTTCTGCACGTTGATTGCCAGGACAGGCGCTTCCGGCCCGGCCTTCTCGAGGAGCGCCTCGGTTTCCTCGGGGTTGCGCGAATCGCCGATAACCAGTTCGATGTTCCCCAGGTTCTTTTCCGCCTCGGTGAGACGAGCCCGCATGGCCGTGACCTGTTCGGAGTCGGCGCCCCAGTCGCGGTCGCCCGGCCTCGGGTCTCCCGTGAAGATGACACAGATGCGGACCTTGTCTCGCGGGCGCGCGGGGGCCGCCCCGGTCGCCCATCCGTGCGGCCACGTCGCGCCGGCCAGCAGCATCCCGCCCGCCGCGCTCATTCCAAAGAATTCCCTTCGCGTACAGTGATCGCACATGGTTAGACTCCTTCTGGCCGATGTGACCGTTGCGTGCCGTTTACACCCCGTCGAGGCGCGTCGCGCCCTTCAATCGAGAACACTATCCCCACGCCGTGCAGTATA
>JAKQEQ010000101.1 GCA_029556545.1 Candidatus Hydrogenedentota bacterium | reverse complement strand
GCTTCGAGGGGAAGGTCGGCGGCTTCGGCAAATGGCAGGTCGAGCCCGGTTCCGTTGCGGCGTCGTTGGCGTACCTGCGCCAACGGCCCAATGTGCTCGCCCGCGCCACGCAGTGGCTGTTCGCCGACCCGCACGCGCCGCTTACGTGGCCGGACCTCATCCCGATGGACGCCCTCCTGTGGGCGCTGCGCCTGGACGACAACGACAAGATCGGCGTGCTCTTCGCGCGCCTGCATTACTTCCGCGTCAACGACCCGATCCCGGACTCGCTCGCCGATCAGGCGGCGTACTGGAAGCGCTGGTACAACACGCCCGCGGGGAGCGGCACGGTCGGGGAGTACCTCGCGAACTGGGACCGCTACTGCAAGGAGGCCGTCCATGCTTAAGACATTGTTCGCCTGGATTCTCGGCAGCGGCATCCGTCTGAGCTACACCATCCGCTTTCGTCCTGGTGGGCGAAAGAAGCGCATTCCTGGCGCCAGGTGATGATGCCGAATCTGTCCAACAAATGCGGCACGGAACAGTGCCCGCTCAATTCCGTCCTGGACAACCTGCGTGAACAGGCCGAATTGCAGGCGAAGGTGAACGCCGTGGTCTGGGACAACGTGAAGCGGCTCGCGGACATGGTGACCATGCGCGGATGCCCGGCGGATGCATGCGCCATCGCGCGGAGAGGAAAGACATGAACCATTCGGCCAGAACGAGAACGCGGGCCCGAAGATCCAGCGCTTCTCTGCCGCGCGTGCCGGCGGCTACAGCCGTTCCATCGCGTCCTCGAGCGCGCCGTCCACGAGGTGGGTGTACACCTGCGTCGTGGACAGGTTCGCGTGGCCGAGCGCCCGCTGCACGATGAGGATGTCGCCGGACTTCGCGTAGAGGTGCGTGGCGAAGGTGTGGCGCAGCGCGTGCGGGCCGAGGCGTTTGCCGATGCCCGCGGCCTTGACCCACGCATCCAGACGCCGGGCGACCTGCCGCGCGGTCAGGCGCGTGTCCCGGTTGGACAGGAACAGCGTGTCGCATTTGCCCGTCCCCATGCGGCGGCGTTCGGCGAGGTAGCCGCGCAGCAATGATCGGAGGTCGCTCTTGAGGAACTTCACCTGCGGCACGTTGCCCTTGCCGACGATGCGGATATGCTACGCGTCGAGGTCCACGTCGTCCACGTCGAGACCCACGAGTTCCCGCAGCCGGATACCCGTGCCGAGGAACAACTCGATGATGACGCGGTCGCGCCTCGCCTCGCGCGTGTCCGTCTACCGCAGCGTCTTGAGCAGTTGCCGCTTCTCCCGCTCGGTCAGGAACACGGGCGGCCTGGGGTTGAGCCGCTGGAGCCGGACGAAGCGCGCGGGGTTCGACGCGATCATCCCGGTCTCTTCCGCCCACGCGAAGAAGGAGCGGACCGACGCCTTCAGGCGGTGGAGCGTCGCGGGCGAGCATGGCGCGCCTCTCGTTCCCGCCGTGATCGCCGGGCCGCTCAGTACGTCGTCGAGCAACGCGGGCGTCACATCGCCCAACGCGAGGCCCGGTCGTCGCGCGGCCAGTGCCGTCGCCACACGGTCGAGGTCGCGCGTGTACGCGGACACGGTGCGCGGTGAACCGCCTTGTGCTTCGAGCCGCCGGGCGAAAGCGCCCACAGCCACGCGGAGCGGCTCAGGACTCGGCAGGAGCGTCAGGGGCGTTGCTGTCGGCATCGCGGTTCTCCTTCTCTTTGTTCCGGCCCAAGGGCAGGTCCTTGGGCAACGGGAGCTTCGCAATCCGGCCCGTCTCTTTCGCCCACACCAGGAACATGCGCAGGACGCGCACGGTCTTTTCCACGGTGGGCTTGGCCCGTTCGGCTCCGCTCGGCAGCCGGAGCAGGTCGTCGCTCTTGAGGAACTTCCCGACGTGCGGAGGCAGGATGGTCCTGAGTTTCCGGTCCGCCCCGAAGAAGGCTTCCATCTGCTCGAAGTCCTTCCC
>JAKQEQ010000099.1 GCA_029556545.1 Candidatus Hydrogenedentota bacterium | reverse complement strand
AGGATCAGGCCGGTGCGGTCATGGTAGACGCTGACAAGGTTCTGGCGATCCTGAAGCCACCGGTTCTGCTCGACAGGGCCGCAGTAGGCGGACAGGCACACGAACCACGGTTCCTGGCGCAGCGTCGCGGCGCGCGGCACGCCATCTTCGACCAGGAGAAACTGCCCCGTAGCCGCGCTCTCCGGCGCGGTCGGGCCTTCCTTCCCATAGAGCAGCAGCGATGCGATCAAGTCTGTGTCCAAATGCTCGATACCGCGCAGCGCCCATTGTCGATGCAGATACGCGCGGCCCGCGGCGGTGAGCGTGAACCCGACGTTTCCGACGTTAACGCCGGGATCATACGGGTTGCGCTGATCGATGGTCTCGACGCGGTGCCCGTTCGGGTACGTGAAACGGAGATGGAAGGCGGCGGCGCGTTCGAGCGTCGGAAGGACTTCCGCGTCTCCGGAGATCGCGTAATAGGTTCCCAGGGCGTCGACGTAGACGAAATTGTAGGCCACGACCGGTCCCGCGCCTTCCGACCAGTAGCCGCCTTCGCGTTGATCCGAGGCCACGCGCCGCAGGAATGCGGCGGCCTGATCGCACCACTCGGGACGGTCGAGCGACTTACCGGCGACGTACAGCCCCATAGCGTGATGGGCGGGGATGTTGTGAACGTTTCCCAAAGCGGTCTTCGCGATATTGCCGTAGCCGAGCAGCAGTGCCTTGGTCCACCGTTCGCGGCGGTCCGGGGGCATGTCCTCCTTGATGATCGCGAACGTGCGCACCCACCGCGAATAGGTCCACGGCATGTGAATCGTGCCCCAGGTGCTGCCGTCCTTCTTGCGGAATTCCCACTTGCCGTCCGCGTCGGCATCCGCGATGAGCGCGTCACCCGCTTTCATAATGACTTCGAGCAATTCCGCGCTCTTGTGATACGGATTTCCCGGTATGTCCAACGCGTACGCCACGGCGAGCGGGTACATGGGGTGCTGGTCGTTCACGATCCAGATGCCTTCGCCGAAATGCCCGGTAGGGGCGTCAAAGGACTTAAGTAGTCCGGGGGCCTGATCGATCAGGCGTTGTCGCAACGGATCCTTGAACGACAGGTCTTCCGCGAAGCCGGTAGACATGACGCCGAGTAGGAAGAGTATCGAGAGAAGGGCGTGTCTCATGGCCGATCACCTTTGAGTTCCTTGACGCAGTGTGGCACTGCGGTGCGGCGTCGTGCAAGGTCAGGGCGCTACGGGACGGTTCGCGGACGGGCAGTGGCAAGGAGGAAGACTGGTGTGTTACACCGATCATTGGCAGCGGTTGATTGTTGTGTTTTATGCCAAGGCAGAAGACGCACCGTTTTCGGGTGGCACGAGAAGAATGGGAGTCGGGCTATGCGCATCGTGTTATGGGGAGTAATGACGTCGGTAGTTTTTGCGCGACAAGCGGCGATTGGGCAGGAGACGCCGCCTATTGTTTCCCTGGCGGGGACGTGGGGGTTTCAAATGGGCCCGGGGGACGCAGGCGTGCGGGAAGGGTGGTTTCAGCGGCCGCTGGCGCAGGCAATCCGTCTGCCCGGATCGATGAACGAGGGCGGTTACGGGGAGGAGGTGACGATGGATACGCCGTGGACGGGCACCGTGCGCGACTTGGGGCATGCGAAGGACGCCTTTGCGCCGTATCGCGAACCGGGCAACGTGAAGGCGCCGTTCTGGCTGCAGCCGGACAAGTACTACGTCGGGCCGGCGTGGTATCAGCGCGACATCGAGGTTCCCGAAAGCTATCGCGGCAAGCGGGTGATGCTCTTTCTCGAACGGTGTCATTGGGAGACACAGGTGTGGGTGGACGGCCAATTCCGCGGCATGCGGAACAGTTTGTCTGTGCCGCATGAATATGATCTGAGCGATACGCTCTTACCGGGCAGGCACACGATCACGATTCGGATGGACAATACGGTCAAGATCGACGTCGGACGAGACGCGCACAGCGTGTCGGATAACACGCAATCGAACTGGAACGGGATTGTGGGCCGGATGGAACTGCGGGCGGTTGATCCGGTCCATATCCGGGACATGCAGGTATATCCCGACCTTGAACGGAAATGCGCCCGTGTTCGTCTGGAATTGGCGAACGAAACAGAGCGGGAAGTGACCGGCACGATCGCGTTGGCGGCGCGCCTCTGGAACGTTCCGGCGGAGCGGACTGTCCCGTCGCATCACGCGCCATACACCGTGGCGGTCGAAGTCTCCGAAAAAGGGCTGGCGCTTCTTGAGATCGAGTATCCCTTTGGCGGGCGTTTCGAGACCTGGAGTGAGTTCCATCCCGCGCTTTACGAAATGACTGCTACGCTCTCCGGAACGGGCGGCGGCGCTGCGTATCGCGACACGCGCACCGCGAATTTTGGGATGCGCGAAATCAGGGTCGAGGGGACGCAGTTCGCTATGAACGGCGAGAAGCTATTCCTTCGCGGCACGCTTGAGTGCTGCATTTTCCCGAAGACCGGTTATCCGCCGACGGACGCACATTCCTGGAAAACCCTGATGCTCAAGGCGCGGGCTTGCGGGTTGAACCACTTGCGGTTTCACTCGTGGTGTCCGCCGGAAGCGGCGTTCGATGCGGCGGACCAGTTGGGGTTCATGTTCCAGGTGGAAGGACCCTTCTGGACGAAGGTAGGCGACGGCGGGGCGATCGACGAGTATATCCGTGACGAGATCGACCGCATACTTCGCGCTTACGGCAACCATCCCTCATTCTGCCTGTTAGCTTACGGGAACGAACCGGCCGGACGGAATCAGAAAGCGTTTCTCGGGGAACTCGTGGAACGCTGGAAGACGTCCGACCCGCGCCGGTTGTATACCGCCGCGTCCGGATGGCCGGAGATCCCCGAGAACCAGTATCACGTGACGCCGGCGCCGCGCGTGCATTCCTGGGGCGGGGGGCTCAAGTGCCGCTATAACGCGGAACCCTTCAATTCGCGTGTCGACTACGGGGATTTTGTTGCTGAACAGAGTGTGCCGGTGGTGAGCCACGAGATCGGTCAATGGTGCGTGTATCCGAATTTCGATGAGATGCGGAAATACACGGGTCCGCTCAAGCCGCGCAATTTTGAAATCTTCCGAGATACCCTGGAAAAGAACGGGATGGGAGAACTGGCGCAAGCATTTCTGATGGCGTCGGGCAAGCTTCAGGCGATCTGCTATAAGGAGGAAATCGAGGCGGCGCTGCGCACGCGGGGCTTCGGCGGTTTTCAATTGCTTGACCTGCACGACTTCCCCGGGCAAGGCACGGCCCTGGTGGGCGTGCTGGATCCATTTTGGGACGAGAAGGGTTACATCACGTATGCGGAATACCGGCGCTTCGCCGGGCCGACGGCGCCGCTGTTGCGCATGGACAAATGTGTATGGGTCGCGAGCGAGACCTTCGTCGGAGACGCCGAAGTGACCCACTACGGCCCGGCCCCCTTGGAGAATACCGCGGCACGCTGGACGCTCGCCGGGGTTGATGGCAATATCATGGATCAAGGCGAGTGGCCGGCACGCACCATCCAGCGGGGCACGGCGGTCCCGCTTGGCCGAATTGAGATTGCGCTTGGGGACTTGCCCGCGCCCGGGAATTACGTGATTGAGATTTCGCTTCCCGAAGCCGAGGCCGCCAATGCCTGGGATATATGGGTGTATCCTCGCGACGTTTCGACGGAAACGCCGGATGGAGTTCACGTGGCGCGGTGCCTGGACGAGGACGCGCTGAAGACGCTGGCGTCGGGCGGAAGGGTGTTGCTGTTGCCTGAGCCGGGGTCCGTGCGGGGCGACGCGGCGGGAACGGTTCCGGCCGGGTGGTCGCCCATCTTCTGGAACACGTTGTGGACCGGATTTCAGGCGCCGCACACGCTCGGGCTGCTCTGCGATCCGGGGCATCCCGCCTTGAGGGCGTTTCCGACGGAATTTCACAGTAACTGGCAGTGGTGGGACCTCGTGCACAACAGCCAGATTCTTATATTGAACGCGCTTCCGAAAGAGCTGGAGCCCGTCGTGCGCGTGATTGACGACTGGGTGACGAACCGGCGCCTCGGGTTGATTCTTGAACTACGCGTGAACGGCGGTTCGCTGCTGATCTGCGGGTGCGATCTCGAAACCGATCTTGCGCATCGTCCGGTGGCGCGCCAGATGCGGCGCAGCATCCTCGACTACATGGCGTCCGACGAATTCGCACCGTGTGTCGGGGGCGACGGGGCCGCGGTGCAGGCGTTGTTCCGCGATCCGCCGGTGCTGCGGCGCTTACGCGCGCGGGCGACGGCGGACAGCGAGCAGCCGGGATTCGGGGCGGCAAACGTATTGGACGACAACCCGAATACGATGTGGCACAGCGCGTGGGAGCCGCAGCCGGCGCCGTATCCTCATTGGTTGATCGTCGATATGCAGACCTGCGTCGAGTTGGCCGGGATCCGTGTAACCCCGCGGCCGGACATGAACAACGGCCATATTGGCCGCTACGAAGTGTATGTCAGCGACTCGCCGGGGGAGTGGGGGCCGCCGTGCGCCGCAGGGCGGTTTGGGCGAGCGGGAAAACCGGAAACGGTACGTTTCGCGCAGACCCGCAAGGGGCGCTATCTAAAGCTTGCGGCGATCAGCCCGATTCATCCGGATCACCCCTGGGCGTCGCTTGCGGAACTGGATGTCGTTGTCGCAGTCCCGTGAGGGTCGGGGACGGGCACGTCTCCCCCCCGGGGGATCGGGGACAGGCACGTCTCGAAGACTCGCTTGTGCCAGTCCGCATTGTGGCGCGGGGTCGCTTGTGGCAGTCCCCGGGGGATTTCAATCATTGCAAGCGTCGCGCGGTCAATCGTAGTTCTTGATGCCGTCGCGCAGGGCTTGGCGGTTTCTCAGCTCGATGGCGCGGCGCGTCTGGTACTTGGCCTCGCGCGCCTGGTCCCTCTCACAGAACAAGAACTCGGGGAGATCGCCCCGGGGACGCGCGTCCAGTCGCGCCTTGCCCCTTTCGATGATGTCCTGCGCTTGCCGGCGTTGGTCATCGTCGCGAATCTCCCGCAGGCAAGTGCTCAACGCGGGTCGGTCGAAGTTGATCCGCGGGCCCGGATACGTGTTCCACGCCAGTTGGTCGGCAAAGGGGATACCGGTCAATCGGTGCAATGTCTCCACTTCCTCAGCGGTCAGCGGGCAGCGCCCGGCGAGACCCTCGGGATAGGCCGAGGCGTAACTCGGGTAGTACGGCGCGTTGATATCAATCCAGGTAATCAGGCGGTCCCAGCCTTCGGGATCGATTTCCGCGTGTTCGCAGATTTTCGTGATCAGGCGGCTCTTCCGCGCGCCCCACGACAGCGCGGGTTGTATCGCGGCGGGGCCGGCCCCGATTGCGGCTAAGTATTTCTTGCGCCACAATTCGTCATAGGACGTGTTGAACACCGTCGTCCGGTCACCGGAAAGGTTCAGCGTTTCTCCCGCTTCCTTGCCGTAGTCATGACAGCGGACGCAGTGCCTGTCGAAGACGGGTTGGACCTCGGCGAGGTAACTGAAGAGTCGCGGCGGGCCGTACCAGTCGTTCAACACGCTGGGCGGTCGCCGCATTGCGAGCGGGACGCTGCGCGCGGCTGCGGGCGCTTCCCGCCGATCTTCGTGGCAGCCGACGCAACCTTGTGTTTCGCCCGACTGGATGAGGGTCCCGCTGCGCATCGACTGAATCATCATGCCGTCCTTGTCGAGCAACTGGAAATACACGAACGTGTCCGCGGGCACGGCGAAATAGGCGGATCCGTCTTCTTCGACGGGCACGACGCCGAGGATGCGCTTGTTGTTGAATTCGTGCCAGTGCATGGCGGGCGCGGCTATGCCCTGGCCGCCCCACGGCAGGTCGGTCCAGTACCTTTTCTCGGGGGACTCGACCACGCGCAGCGACTTGACGGCGCCGCGGGCAACGCCCCGCATGTGGGTTCCCCGGTAGACGTCGGCCACGTAGAAATATCCTGGGGCATTATCGTAATCGCGACGGAGCGGCAGGGCTGGCGGGCGCGGCGACGGCGCGAGCGGCATCGGGTCGAAACAACCCGGGCCGTCCGTGTGGAGCAAGACCTCGTTGCCGGCCATGTCGAGCAGGTAGATGCCCGTTTGTTCGCCGTCGCCCGTCATACGCGAGCAAAGAAAGAGCGAGTCGCTCAGCGGAAACGGGTCTTCGTACTTGATGCGCAGGTGCGCATACTCGTCGAACTTCTCCCAACCGTCCTTCACGAGATTCACGGCATCCGTGGGCCACGTGCGCACGACCGGCGGGCGCAGATCGAGGCCCAGTCGCCGGTCGATGACGGCGATTGCGCCCCAAGGGCGGTCGTGGCAGGACCCGAACACGCAGACCACCTGCTCGGTTCCGGGTATGGGGCGGGCGTTCAGCACGGCGCCGGGCGAGGCCGTATTATTTCCCCAATACACGGCGTGGGCCGTCCCGTCGGGGTAAACGGTCCACAGCCCGTGCGCGTCGCCGAAATTGCGGTCAACGTATTCCCAGCGCGAGTAGATCACGCGGCCATCGGGCATGAGAGCGGGATGACCCTCGAACAGCGTGCTCTTGCCGATCTGGATGATGTTCGCGCCGTCGGCGTCCATTCGGAACAAGTTGCCCATAATATGCCGGTTGCACATGCAATACTTGGGCTCGCGCGACGACGAGAACACAATGGTGTCGTCGGGCAGATAGATGGGATCGATATCGAAGACGCCGGGCGCGGAGGTCAGTTGACGCAGGTTCGTGCCGTCGGCGTTTACCTCGTAGATGTGGTAGTCGTCGTCGCGGTTCCTGCGCATGGAAAAGACAATCTTCTCGCCGCTGAAATGCACTTCCGGGTCGCGGATGCCGCCTTCCGGCGCATCGACAAGGGTTCTTACTTCGCCGGTCTTGAGGTTGACCGTTTTCAGCGCATGACCGCCCTCGAAACTCGCGGTATTGATCTCATTCGTCTGGAACATGGTCTCGGTGTTGTGGTGGTCGGGCTTGTACTGTTTGCGCATCACGTAGAGGATGGGCCGGCCGGTTACGAGCGGGTTTTCGCGCCATTCCGGCGCGGCGTGTTCCCCGCACGCGGCAGGAGATAACAACACGGGCAAGATCACCGCAACTATTCTAAGACGCGCCATTCGAAAGTCTTTCCCAAATGCATCTGCTGCAATTGTGGCTTGCCGCTGAGCCCGATCGTCGTCTTGGACTCGACGCGGCACGTAACGGTCTTTAGCGACACAGGATATCCGCGCCTGCTCCACTTCTCAGGCGTTCTCGCTGTAGTTTTTCCATTCGAGCGCCTTTATTCCGCGCAGTGCGTAGCCGACTTCGCGAAGGTAGTCGCCATATACGACCTGTGCATGGAAGCCTTCCATTTCGCGGGCGAGGGTGTCCACGTCGCCCTCGACGCGAATATCCATTTGCGAACGGCACGCGGGGAGCGACGGCGCGGCGATAACGGCGCCTTTGAAGCCTTGCCAGCGGGTGCAGTGCAGATTGGGAATGATGACGGTCACCTGCTGGCCCTTTCGGTATTCGACCTTGGTGGCGGCGCCGTAATCCGATTCGTAGTGGGTCATGATAGTCGTCGGATCGGGGGTCGTCCCGTCCATTGCCATAGGTGCGGCACAGTGCGCGACGGTAAACACGCCGTCGTGCGGGAGATGGGTGTTGCAGACGAAGGTGGGCCTTCCGGCGATCCATCGGAGCAACACGCCGGGGACGGTGTGGGTAAGGTCGGTGTGGCAATAGGACGTATAGCCTTCGTCGTTGATGAGCGCTTCGAGGAGACACGGGGGCGTATCAAGCATTTCGATGATGTCGCGGCCCATGCAGTGGTCAAAGGCAATGTTGAAGGCGTCCTTTTCCCGCAAGAGGTCGCGACAGGCGTGCAGCGCGACGAAAGAATTCTCGACGAAGCGTTTGTCGGTCTTGAGGGTAACGTCGCGGCGGTCCAACAATGCGTCCACCTCGCGCCGGACCGCGGTCATGCGGGAAGGGTCGGATCGGATGCCGGCCAAACGTTTTTTGAAGTCGTCGTAGGGCACGATTTCGATCTGGTAGCCCCACACGTCTCGGGCGTGCCCGGGGCCCAGCTCCTGTCCGGGCGCGCTGTAGGCGGCGAGGCTGCCAATCGCCAACATCCTCGTGCCGAAGGCGTTCTTGAGACCGTACAAGGCGCGCAGTCGCCATAGGACGTTGCCGTAGTCGTCGACGACGATGTCGTCGAGGCCCATGTGGGGTTCGACCATTGCGTCGTCGCTTTGGCGGAGGAAGCGCCAGTGGACGATTTCGTGATAGAGGTAGTATGCGCCAGACTTGTGGCGGATGAACATGATATTGGGGGTCTGGGCGGCGGCGAGCGCGGCGTACCAGTTGGGCGGTCCGCCGGAGGCGTACACGAGGATCGCATCGGCGTCGGTTGCGGCGGCCTCGCGGACTTGGGCGTCGTCGGAGACCAAGGCGAGGGGTTGAAAGTCGATTGGGAATTCGGCGTTGGCCGCGAGGTCCTTGAGTTCCGTTTCGATTCGGCGCGCCTCGTCTTCGGCGTCGGTTTTCGTGTGGATGGCGCCGTAGGCGCGCCAACTGCTGCGATCCTGCGGCTGCGCCACCGCATAGACCAATACGGGAAGGACGCGAAGGGGCTTGCCAAACGGCAGAAGCGTTCTGACGCGATCCGCCGCAGCCTGTGTTGCGGCGTGGGCCGCAAGAGCGACCGCGCCCGTTCCTGCGCCGACGCTCCCCAGGAACACGCGCCGACTGATTCCCGCGGCGTCCGCACGGGCGTCGGCGCCTGATCCCCTGCTTCTCTCACGTGGTACGTTCTTCATAATGAACCCTCCCTTCCATCCCGTTTAAGAGGCGCATTATAGCGGAACGGGGACTTCTCGCACCCGTTGATGTCGACGATCGGACCGGCGGGGTTTGGCCCGCGGGCGGCGCGCTGCCGATGTGAATCACCTGTTTGGAAGTATTATGAGTTGCCGATTCGAAGCGGTCTTGCGGACGGCTACGCTCCAGGGTTGCAGGTATTGTAGGATGGATTCATGCGGCGCGGATACGAACGATGAGCGCCGAGGTGACGCGGAATGCGGTATTACCCGCCGTCTCCGTTTGGGAGTGAGGGACATGGCGATGCGGGTTTGCGGCGTTTGGGTAGTGCTGGAAGGATCGATGAGAGGAGGGGTTTCCCGATGTCATCCGTGGTTTGCGCGGCGGTCATCTATGCGGCATTGCCCGCGGTGAACGAGCGTCCGGCCGTGCCGGACGCCGTGATGCTTGGGCCGGGCCTATACGTGCTGGGCGGCGCGGTGAACACGGGCGTTCTTGTGTCCGACGGGAAAGCGCTGTTGATCGACTGCTGTGAGACGGTGACCCGGGAGCGGCTGCGGGCGATCGGGGTGGAGCAGGTCGAGATGATCTGCATGACCCAGCACCGACGGCCCAATGCCATGGGCGCATACCGGTTTGTGGAGGAGCAAGGGGCGCGACTCCTTGTTTCCGAAAAGGACCGGCCATTGTTCGAGGACGTGGACGCCTACTGGGGAGACGGGCGTAACCGCTGGCATCTCTATCATATGCAGCCCGGACCGCAGGTGCTTGATCGTCCGTTGCCTGTGGCCCGCACCGTGAAGGATGGGGATACTATCGAATGGCGCGGCTTTACGTTACGCGTGCTGGAGACGCCTGGGGCCACGGAAGGCGCCATTTCATACTGTGTGGAGACGGACGGAAAGCACATAGCCTTTATTGGCGACCTGTTGTACGGTCCGGGGCAGGTCTGGGACCTCTATTCGTTGCAGAAGGGGTTCCGGGTGGTTGGCGACTACCACGGCTTTCTTGGTATGCGCGAACCATTGATCGAGAGTCTTCACAGACTCAAGGCGACGGGGGCGACGCCGGCCGTCCCATCGCACGGCGCCCCCTTCGATAACGTTGCGGATGCCGCTGCCTTGATGGAAGACCGGCTGAACCGCCTTTTCCGGAACTACGTGTCCATATCGGCGTTGAATTTCTACTTTCCAGCCCAGTTTGAGGAACTCAAGGACGACGCGGCTCGAATGTCTCCGGCGGAGCGACGGTCTCCGCCGGAGTGGGTGCGGCGGGTGGCGGCCACCAGCTTTGCGGTCATGGCTGATTCCGGAGACGCGTTGCTGGTTGATTGCGGGGATGAAAGCGTGATCGCGAAACTGGAGGAGTGGCGGAACAACGGAACGTTGAAATCGGTCGAGGCGTGCTGGGTCACGCACTACCATGACGATCACGTGGACGCGCTGGACCGGTTGGCGTCGTGGTCGTGTCCGATCATGACGGACGCGCGCGTGGCGGAAATCCTGGAGTATCCGCAGCGCTATTGGCTGCCGTGCATTGCGCCGACGCCCGTGCAGGTTGCGCGCAAGACGTCGGACGGCGAATCGTGGACATGGCGGGAGTTTACGCTGACCGCCTTCCATTTTCCGGGGCAGACGCTCTACCACGGCGGGCTTCTGGTCGAGGGCCACGGGGCGAAGGTGTTCTTCGCGGGCGACTCGGGCGCGCCCACCGGGCTGGACGACTACTGCGCGGGTAACCGAACATTCCTGGGGGAAGGGCGTGGTTCGCGGCGCTGCCTGGCCATCTGGCGCGCAACGCGGCCGGACTACATCTTCAACCAGCATCAGGACAAGGCTTTCCGCTTTACGGAAACGCAACTGGATTACATGGAGCGGATATTGATCGAGCGGGAGGCTCTGGTCAAGACGATGATTCCTTGGGACGAGGCGGATTTCGCAATCGACGAGCATTGGATTCGTTCGTACCCCTACGAGCAGGAAGCCGCCCCGGGAGATCGGGTTACGATACAAATCCACGTGACCAACCATAGCCGCGTCTCGGCGGCGATCTCTGTCAGGCCGGCATTGCCGATGGCATGGAGTCTGGAGCCGGCTGTGAGTACTACGCGCGTTGAATCGCCCAGCCGGACCGATGGCTGGGTAGGCCCCGGCGCATCACGGCCCGATGCGGTGTTGTCGGTTACCGTCCGCGTGCCGCCGGGCGCGGCGCCCGGCCTGCACGTAATCCCGTTTTCCGTGGACTATCGCGAATGGAAACTCGGCGCCATTCGGCACGCCCTGGTTCGTGTCCGGTAAGCGTCGCCGCCGGGATGATGCACGACGCGCGCCACCGGCCTCCTGATCAGTGGTCCGCCCTCTCATAAACAAGCACCACCGCGCGGGGTTTGTCGTCGACTTTCACCGTCAGGCCCTTCTCCAACAGTTCACTCCCGACGATTCGTCGCGCGCCCGGCCCGTCAAAGTCGGTGACTTCGTACGACGCGTCAGGGTCGAGGCCTTTGAGACGGAAGATCATTTCGTCTTCGCGGCATTCGGCCCTCCTGAATGCCTGAATCACGCCGTCCCCCGTTTCGGGGCGGTTGAACTGCCAGGCGATCCACGCGTCGTGCGCCAGGCTGTACGGTGTGAGCGGGTGGTAGTCGCCAAGCATCAACGGCGCAATTCTCCGGCACTCGGCGTAAGCTTTTTGCTGGGCGGTTATGTTGTCGGCAGTGAGAAGCGCCATGCCAAAGGAAGCCATGTAGAAACTGCGGTAAGAATAGGAATCATAGGAATAGACGCCGGATCCCTGAAAGGGTAGCCAGAATGACAATCCATAGGTGTGGCCCTGATTCCCTTCGACAACGCCCGGCATATCGGGAAACTGGAAATCGCTGCGTAATAACGGCACGGCCCGCCGCATGGTTTCCAGATCGTTGCGCCGCCCGCCGGAGGCGCACGAATCGATACACAGGTCGGGATTGCGGCGTTTCAGTTCGTCCCAGAAGGCCAGGTGGCCCTGCACATAGAGGTTCTCCGTAATCCCTTGGCGATCAACGGCGTCATTCCCGCGCCACGCCGGGAGCGGGCCTGCACCGTTCATGTCTTCGCGATACCAGTCTATCCCTTGGGACTTGATCATGCCGTCGATATGCTCGACCAGCCATTCCCACGCCGCCGGATTGCCCTCGTTCAGGAGTGCCCCATGGGACGTGCCCGGCAAGAGCCACTCGGGATGGTTCGTGCCCAACCACGACTCCGGACTGCCCACGCGTTCCGGTTCGAACCACAGGAGGAATTTCATGCCGTGTTGATGTACCCAGTCACTGAAAGGCCTGAATCCTCGCGGGTACTTCGTCGGATCGATTTCCCATGTGCCAGTGTTCAACCAGGCGTCCTTGCCTTTGTAGGGACCTATGTCGCTTGGATACCAGGTGACTGCGCCGGCGCCCGCGTCCCGCCAGCAGATATCGGGCTTGATGCCCGCCAGCAGAAACCGGTTGACGTACTCGATATCCTGATCGGATCCGCTGACTTGTATTTGGGCGACAGGCGGCTGGGGCCTGCCGGCGACGCGCGGCATGTTATGCTGGATGTACCAGCGTCGCCAGAGGTTCTGGGATTGGCCCGGATCGGTGCCCTTCCAGAACAACAGGGCAATCAAGGGAGTCCGGATTTCCTCGCCGGGTTTCAGATACATACGTGTCAACTCTTGTCCGGCTGTGATGCGCAATCCATTCTTCTTGTCGCGCGTGAAGGAAGCAGCCCATTGCCCCGGCCAGCCCACGGCGAGCATGACGCCGCCGCCGGGCATTTGGAGATTGTAGTATGGCCAGCCGTCCGGGCCGTCGCAGGATTTGCCCGATGACGCGGGGGCGAAGCGTCTTGCGGCGTCGGCATCGAGTAGATATCGATAGGGTTGGTAGCTGTCCGCCGAACAGGAATCGCCTTTGATTCCATGGAGTTCGAACTCGCCGCCGTCGGCGCGTTCGAAACGTGCATCGAGCCCTTGGATGTCCCGCAGAATGGGCGTATTTGTCGCACGTGTATTCTTAAAGTATACGGTCCATTCGATCGCCGGGTAGTCGTTATACACTACTGCCAGGCAACGCACCTCCAAGCCGGTCTTCCCGTCGACCCAAACGCGCGTATGCCGGGTTCGGTTTTTGTCAAGCATTACCGTGTCGAATTCGTTGGGGCAGGCGGCGAGGAAGGCGTATGAGGGGTTATCGTCACAGACGAACGAGAAGGGCAGTTGCGGATTGGAGTTCAGCAGATGCGTCTCGGCCCATTGGTCTCGCTGTCGCATTGCGCCGTCTACGCTTGCGTAAGACGGGATGGCACAAGAGAGCAATGCGATCACCGCGGCGGCTGAGCCGGCCACCGCCGTCAACCGGTGTATGATTCGGTCTGTCATTGGGACATGTCCTGAGGTTAAGACGGTAACGAACTGAACGGTTAACACGGAATTCGGGGAATCTCCGCGTCCGTCAAGCGATGCGTAGCCAGTAGATACAACTTACAGAACAGGGCTGCGTCTTCTGAAGCGCCCCGAGTGTGCGATTCGAATCCGCACCGACCGAGCGCGGGATCACGGCCTCTTGCCGCGAAACTGCTCCATCTGTCGCAGGAATACTTCACGCAACTCCGGCGGCATCTCCTCTAGCGAATGGTAGGTGTGCTCCACCCCGCTCGCGTCCTTGAAGGTGAACGTCCGCGGAGCATTCCCCGCCTGCGCCTTGGCTTCTCGTATTCTGGCCTGAATCTCCTCCGGCAGTTCTTCCAAGGTCCGCGCGCGGTGCATCTGTCCGGAACTATCCTGATAGGAAATGTCCGTCGTGTGGCGCCGCCACGGATCGCCGGGCCGAACGGCTTTCCTCGCATGACGTAGCGCTTCCGTTCGTTCCTCCGGCGTCAAGTCCTCTGTTCCCCGTTGTGTTGTCACACATACCTCGGGTTGGTATCCCGCTAACTGCTTCCGCCTGCCCCTCAAGAATCCTCGTCGCTCCTGGGATTCCTCGAAGAACAACGGCCCCGTCGCCGGGAAATTGCCCTGTTGCCGAAGCCACGCGATCAACGCCGTAACGGGCTGTGGGGGACGTCCCGTTGCACTGGGCCGATCCTTTTGCCGAAAGGGATGGAAACTGAGGGAAATCGATGTCAGGTCGAGGGGGTGGCCGGGCCCTGATCCCGGTGGCGCAGCGGGCATCAACCGCACATACCAGCGCCAATACCGATCCGTCACCATCTGGTATTTCCCGCGGTGAACGATTTCCTCGGCTCCGTACTGGATGCCGCCGAAGTCTCGCAGATCATAGGTGTAGGTGCGTGGAAGAATATGCCACACGAATACGGACAAGTTGCCTCTCAGGTCATGGTTAATGACCACTCGGCTCCAAATCGTGCTCAGTGGCGCCAGGATCCCCACCAAAGCCAGCATTCCCGCCAATCCATAGGTGACCTGGGAATACAAGTCCCGCTGCCGGGCCAGGCGTGCCTGCCCTTCCGCGTGCCGGGCTTCCTGAACCCGCTGAAGCCGTTCCAGTTCCGCCTTGTCCAAGCCCGCCTGGTCCGCCAGCGCCAGCGTCTCCCGCCGAATGCGCTCCAAGTCTTCCGAGGTATGGGGGTCCCGCTTGGTCCGGGGATTCCACCCTGTATTCCCCCATATCAGGATTACTACGACGACCCCCGCCAAAATGGTGAGGACCAAGCGCCGTGCGAGCGTTACGAGACTGGGCCGAAATACCATGCGCCCGGGATCTTGCCGGCGTAACGTCCAATCCATGAAGAAGAACTCAGGCATCGACGCGCGCACCCGGCGCCCCGGGCCCGCCATGCAGGCATTGTCGGACCGAGTCATTGTCAAGGCGCTCTCTCTCCGGCATTCGCGGTTCAGCGATAACGTTGCCCCGAGAGGGGAGAATCCGCCGCCGGCGCCCGTCCCCCTTCCATGTGAGGCTACCACGCAGGGAGCCTGTGGGGCAAAGGAATTGGGGAAGGTCGCCCGGCGACCCCGGATATCCGCAAACAGACAGCTTTGGCCACGGTCTTGAAGGGGGAAGTCGTGTGCTGATCTCCGATCAGTTGAACACAAGGTAGATTGCGGCCATAATCGCCGCGAGGATCGCCCAACCGATCCAAACTTGCGCGGGGGATCTGCCTTGTCGCGCGTAGGTTTCGCGGAACGACGGCAACGTCTCCTCCTCCGGAGCGTTTTGGGTAAGCAGCGACACGCCGATCATCACCAGGCAAAGCCATGCAAAGAGCAGGAAGGACGTCAGAAGGAAGTGAGGCCAGAAGCCTTCGCCGGGGAGATTCATGAAGTCCATGAGCCCAATCCCGAGGCATAGCGTCGAACCGCCGAGCAGCGTCGCGAGCGCGGCCTTGGCGGTGGCCCGTCTCCACAGGATGCCGATCAGAAACACGGCGGCGATGGGCGGCGCGAAGTACGCGATGATGCTTTGCATGAGGTCAAAGAGGTTCTTGCCGACGGTTTCCATGGAGAGGGCGATGAAGACGGAACACACCGCGATGGCGACCGTCACGACGCGGCCGGTGACCTTCAATTCGCGCGGTGTGGCCATCGGGCGCCATTTGCGCTGGTAGATGTCCAGCGTAAAGACGGTGCTGAACGAGTTGAGTCCGGAGTCGACGGTGCTGATGAGCGCGGCGATCAACACCGCGATCATCAGTCCCAACATGCCGAACGGAAGGTGCCGGCTGATCATGGTTGTGAAGGCCTTGTCCGGATCGTCGAGGTCAGGATAGAGCACGAAGCAGACGAACCCGGGCAGCATGAAGAAGAACGGCGTGAGGATTTTCAGGAAGGCCGCGAATTGGGCGCCCTGTTGGCCTTGGCGCAAGTCGCGCGCGCCCAGCACGCGCTGGACGATGGTCTGGTCCGTGCACCAGAACCAGATGCCCAGGACCGGGTAGCCGAGCACGATGGCGTGCCAGGGGTAATCGGGGTCCGAGGCCGGCCTGAACAAGGTCCACCGATCTGGTTCGACATTCTCGATGACCGCGCCAAGACCGCCCGCCGCGCGCAGTCCGAACAGCGTGAGCAGCCCGGCGCCCGCCAGCATCAGGATTGACTGGAACGTGTCGGTGACGATGACGACGGCGAGGCCCCCAACCACCGTAAGAAAGGTGGCAAGTGCGGTCAATGCAACCACGGAGGTCCACAGGGGCCAATCCATGATTTGGCTCAACAGTTTCCCTCCGGCATAGGAAGTGCCGCCGAGCCACAGGATCACGGTGGAGAGCAAGGCGTACCAGGACACGAACTCGGCGGGGCCGTTACCGAAGCGCCGCCGGACGAATTGCGGCATGGTGCCCAACTGCATGTGCAGATAGTGGGGCGCGAAGACCATGGCGAGCAGCAGCAGGAACAACCATGCAAGCCACTCGAAATTCGCCGTGACCATGCCGGTGGCGTACGCCGCGCTGGCGGAGGCGATGAGGAATGAAGGGCCGATGTTGGTGCCGAAGATGGAGAGTCCGACGTTGAACCAGCCGAAGGTGCGGCCGGCCAGGAACTGGTCTTCTTCCTTCCGGCGACGGTAGCTCACGAGCAAACCGATGCCCACGAGCGCCGCCAGGTAGGCGACCAGCACAATGGTGTCGAGCAGCGTGAATCTCACCATCATTCTATGCCGCGAGGCCTCTCGGCATCACTATCGCCAGTGTGGCCACGTATTTCAAGGTGTCGACGATTCAGCAAGCGGACTGTTTTTCGCAATAACCGAACTCCGATGGGTCCCGATGCTCTTGCCGGGATTCCACCCTGTGCCGAAAGTGGCAATTCGCGGCCCGTCACGTTCAGCCAAGGGAGAGATCGCGTCGACGCCGTTGACAGAACGTCTGGAAACCACGACGTTTGGCGTTTCGGTCCGCGGGAACTATTTCTGGGGCGCTACCTCCAGGGCTTGTATGAAGGCGTCTCCGGCGATGCCCGCATCCTTGTCGCCGCCGATGAAGCGGAATTCTATGACGCCGTTGCGAGGGGTCAGGGAGTCCACGTGCAAGTCGAGTGCGCGGTTTGGGCCACCGGCCTTCGCGGCGACATCCAGTTTGTCAAAGGCGACCTGCCCGTTGATGAGGACGGTGACCCGGTTGATTGCGGTATTAAGGTCGCGCGTGGCGGCGAACAACAGTCTCGCGCGGTAGACGCCGGGGGCAACCGTGACGTTCACGACAAATTCCGGCGCGTGGACGCCGTAGCGGTAGAGGTCCTGCGAGGCGGTACCCGCGATTGTCTCCTCGGCGGGCGTGGTCCACCACGCCTCGCCCACGGAATCCGCGCCTCGCCCGAGTCGCACGAACCATTCCGTAGCCGGTCTCCAAGGCTGCCCGTCCGCATCGCGCAGGTCCTCGCGTCCCGTATAGCCGAACACCATGCGCTGCGCATCCGTGGGGCCTTCGCCCGAACCGTACCCGCTGTCTCCCGTCGCGGCGGAATACTGCACGCCCTCGATGCGGACCTTGTCTCCCTGGGACCGGAGATTCCGCTCGCCGCGGACGACAATCTTCAGATCATGTGGTCCGGGGCTCAAGCCGCTTCGTGCGAAGAGTACCTGGCCGTGATGGGTCGTCGGGTTCCAGCAGTCAATACCGGTCCGCGCTTTCTCGCCGTCAATATACACATCGGCGCGGCCACCCGAAGGATCGACGCCGCCGATTACGCGCACCTGATTCCCTTCCAAGGAGCACGCCATCGTTGCGCCGGACGCTTCGCTGACGCGCCCGCCGTTTTCAGGAGGCGTGTCGGCCCAAGGGCCGGTGAACGCCAGCGCCGCAACGTCGATGACGGTTTGAGGGTCGTCTCCTTCCACGACGATGTTCCTGAGTCCGTCGTGCCGAACACTGACAATACAATCGCCATTCGACAACGGGACGACCGTGTACCCGTTCGCATCGAGGTTGCCTCGCTTCTCCAGATTCCGCCCGTCCGCGGTGACGCGATCCGGCACGAAAGCCAATCGCAGCACATCGGTGGTCCGATCGGGCGCATCAAAGGTGGTATATGCGACATGTCCCTTGCCATAGGTGACGGAGATCACCTCGGCATCGCTCCGCACGATGTGATTCTCGCGATTGGGCGCGAACAGGTCCGGCAGCCACGCGATCACGTGCAGCATCTGTCGCATCGCGAGCGGATGGATTATGTTCAGCCACGATCCAGCCACGATTGGCGTGCCTGTGATGCCGTCGATGACCGTTCCGTTGTCGAGCGCGTCATACGAGCCCTGGATCGCCATGCGCCGGGCGAGTTCACGCGCCCAGGGGTCGCCGGTGGTCGCGGCGTACTGGGCCAGTCCCGCCGCGATGAGTTGCTGTCCATACGAAAGCGACAGGCCGCAACAACTGGGTGATTCCGGGATAGCCCACGCGCCGGTGTAGACTTCGCCCGCGGATGCAGGGTCCACGCCGGTGCGATTGAAAATCAACGTGAGGACATTGCGCACATCGGTTCTCCAGCTCGGGAAGGCGTCGCGCTGGTCGAGAACATATTTCATTGCCCATGCGCTGACGAGTGAGAAGACCGGGCACTCCCAGTCCCAGTAGCAGCGGCCCCAAGTGTCCGGTGCGGTCCAACGCGGGAACAAGGTGCGATCGAGGTGGGCGCGGCCGGCATCGCGGGCGCGAACAATCGCGTTATCATCACCTGTGTGACCAAGGCGGATAAGTTGATCGAGGAAATGGAGGATCATGGAAATGCTGCCGGCGAGCTGATTGCTCCATGGCACATTTTTCGGATTTGCATACCGGTTCCATGGCGCGGCCCCGGGGCTGAGGTCACAGTGTTGGGCGAGCAGGTCACCCCAATGCTTCGCCGCGTCCAGGTAGCGGGCGTCGCCCGTAATTTGAAAGGCCCGGAGTATCGCCGCGCCGATATCCGCCGAGAGGTCGAGTTGTATGAAGCCTTCCGGGTCGCACACGCCGTAAGGCTTTCCTTTTGTGGGACAACTTATGGGGAATTTCGGCCACGGATGATTGGGCGGCGTCAATGCATAGTCCAGTATGTAGTCCGCCTGAAGCGTGAGCAATGCGACGGCGGCGGGATCTCCCGAATAGCGGTAATAATCCGCGAAGGCGTTTATTACGCTGACGGTTCGCTGGCCAAGGTCTCCGCACGCCCAATCTTCGAGTGGCGGCGCGCCGATAACGCCGTCCTCTGAGATACTCCACATCGAGGTGTAGACGAAATGGGGGGCGGCCATGACGGCCGCGTCCGTGTTAACCCACGGGTAGCGTTTGAGGGTTTCGGCGGACACCCGGAGACGGAAGTCCAGTTGGCCGTTGAGTCCCTGATACCACGGCGCGATGACACCGTTCGCGTCTTCTGTGGCGGGGTGCGCGTAATAATGTTTTTGTGTCGTTGCGGCGTGGGCCGCCTGCACGGACAGACTAGCCAGTGCGAGGACTAGACCTGCTATCGAGTAATTCATCGTGCCGTCTCCCTTTCCGATGCGAAGCGTTGAACGAGTATAGTGGACCGCGAATTCAAGGGCCAACTGAAAAAGACAACGTCCCGAGGTCGGCAGATCCGGCGTTTATGCGCCGCGCACTCCGAGTACCCGCAGGCTGTGTTTGCGCATTCGAGATATCTGTGGCAGACTGACGCGGCGGGGGAAGGGTTGGGCAGCGCGGGGCGCAACACGCGAGGGATACAAGACATGTGTGATGAAACACTTGCGATCGCGGGCGGCAGTCCGGTTGCGACGGAGTCTTTTCCGTCGCCGTGGCTGGGGCCGGCGGAAATCGGAGAGGAAGAGGTGGAGGCGGTGGCCGCGGTGGTGCGCAGCAAGAGTCTGTTCCGCTTTCTGGACCACGAGAACTCGAAGTGCACGCAACTGGAAAACCTGTTCAAAGGGATGACCGGATGCGAGCATGCGCTGGCGGTCGGCGGCGGCACGGCCGCGCTGATTTGCGGTCTGGTGGGGATTGGCATTGGAGACGGCGACGAAGTGATCGTTCCGGCCTTTACTTATATCGCGTCCGCATCAGCGGTGTTGATCTGCGGCGCGGTGCCGGTGCTCGCGGAGATAGACGAGTCGTTCACGATAGACCCAGAGGATATCGAGCGGAAAATCACGCCGCGGACGAAGGCGATTATGCCGGTGCACATGCGCGGGATTCCCTGCGACATGGACCGCATCCTCGATGTCGCGCGGCGGCATAATCTGCTGGTAATCGAGGACTGCGCGCAGGCGTGCGGCGGGCGCTATAAGGGGCGGGCGCTGGGTTCGCTGGGCGACGTGGGCTGCTTCAGCCTGCAACAGTACAAGGTTATCACGGCGGGCGAGGGAGGGGTGATCGTGACCGGGCGTCGCGAGGTATTCGAGCGCGCGGCCATTCGGCATGATTCGGCCATGTGTTTCTGGAATCCCGCGGACACGACGATTGGCCCTTTCCCCGGCGAGAACTGCCGCATGAATGAAATGGAAGGCGCGCTTGGGTGTGTGCAATTCGGGCGCATGGCGGGCATTCTCAAGCGCACCCGGGCGCTGTACCGGCGGATTCACGAGGGCATCGCGGATTGTCCCGGAATTCAGCCGCACCGATCCCCGGACCCGGAAGGGGACTGCGGCATCGCGGTGGCCGTGCTGCTTGAATCGGGGGACCGCGCGAGGCGTTTCGCAGAGGCCCTGAACGCGGAAGGCATCCCGGCGGCCAGCATCTACGATAGGGGAATCCCCGACCGGCATATCTACTGCTACTGGGAGTATGTGATGGAAAAGCGGTCCTCGGATGCGCATGGTCGGCCCTGGACCTCGCCGCTTCACGACGTCTCGCGGCAGTACCGTCCAGACATGTGCCCCAGGACCCTGGACATCCTCGGCCGCGCCGTCATTATTTCGCTTGCGCAGACCTTCGAAGACCGGCACGCGGAATGGATCATCTGCGGTATCCGGAAAGTGGCGCAGGGGGTGCGCTGAGGCGGAGAAAATCAAAGCTGTTTTCATCGAATTCTTGACACTCCGGCGGAGTTTCTATATGCTGCAATCTGTCTAAACGGCCACGATCAGGCATGTTATGGCATGCCTGAAAGCGAGTAGCGAGATCCGCGGGGCCGGGGCGGGCGGAATTTGCCTTGCGGACGTCGAACCGCCATAGCGGCGGGTTATGGCGCTGTTGTGATTGGCGGCGTGTGACGCGTTGAATCCGGACGTTCGATATACGTCTTATTGCATCGCAACGGAAAGACGGCAATCATGAACGGGCGAACGCGAACCATCATGTTGGCGGCTATGCTGATCTGTTGCGCCGTCTCGGTGTACGCGCAGGTTGATCCGCCGGTCGACTTCGACACGGCGCTGGACCGCTATGACGAGCAAATCGGCGGGTTGCTCGTGGATGAATTCGGCGACAACCAGTGGCTGGACGGCTCGCCGCCGGTGTACGAGGAGGTTCCCCAGGATACGCCGGAGTTCGTGGGCGTGGACAACGATGCGAACGGCATTCAGGACGACGATCATTTCGCGTTGCTCGAAGCGCTGCTGAACGGTATGGGCTGCGTGGCGCCGAGCATTCCGGCCACCGCGGTCCGCGTGGCCTATGAGGCGAACCGGGCGACAATCAAGGCGACGGAACTGACCGTTCCCGGCGTGCGGGTTACCTTCTCATATTCTATCTGGTACTACAACCGCACAATCACCATAACGACCGGCACGCGCAACTGCCTGCCCAGCCTGCCTTTTGTGGGCACCACGTGCTTCGACGTGCCCAGCCTGTATGAAGCAAGCAAGCCGGGCGGTTCGTTCCTCGAGGGCGACGACTATCCTCATTTTCTCCAGGACAGTATTGACTTGGGGGCGGGGTTTATGACCCTCGGCGACCAGTATGGCATCAACTACTGGCAGGACCTGCAGGCCGCGATCATGAAGCGCGTCATCGTGGCAATGCTGCCGCAATGGGTGGCTGGCGTCAGTGAGAGCGCGGCACCGTCCAAGGCGCTCGGCGACGGCATGTTGCGCGACGTGCCGGAGGATTTCGCGACGCAGGCGCCTTCCGGCGCGATGACGAAAGGCGCGGCGAGGCACTGGAGTTGCGACGGTCTGGAAGACCTCGACGAGACCGTTCGGGCGAGTATTCCAAGGCTCGGCACGGTCAATATGCGCATTCGCGTATCGAGCGCGAATCTCTGCACGGCATTGACCAATTACCTGAACTCCCTCCGGTGCGCGAATTACAGTTGCCAGGGCGCCCTGCTCTCGGCGCAGGACCCTGCCGGCGACCTGAACGGCAACGGCGTAACGAACCTCGACACGTATGCCGCCGTGCTCGGCGACCGCGACCAGTTCTTGATTCGGGAATGGGCGGCCTACGCCGACCTCATCGACCTGGACCTCCAGCCCGTCGGGAACATCCCGCCCGACCCGGAAGTGACGATTCCCTATGGCGGGCCGCCGTGGTGGCTGAGTGTCGGGGTAGACAGCGAGGACTTAGACAAACCGTTCGCCTATCAGTGGATGCGGAGCGCCGAAGATGCAGGGCCGTTCAGCCCTATAGGCGGCGCCATAAACAGGATTTATGGCGCGCCGACCCGGCCGGAGGGCCTCACTTATTATGTGTGCGAGATCAAAGACCCCTGTGATGGGGAAGTCGCGATCTATAGCCGAGTAGTGGGCGTGCTCGTCGCGGCCGAAGGGGAGGGTGAAGGCGAAGGGGAGGGTGAAGGCGAGGGTGAGGGCGAAGGCGAGGGTGAGGGCGAGGGTGAAGGTGAAGGTGAGGGTGAAGGCGAAGGCGAGGGTGAAGGCGAGGGCGAAGGCGAGGGTGAAGGCGAAGGCGAGGGTGAAGGCGAG
>JAKQEQ010000090.1 GCA_029556545.1 Candidatus Hydrogenedentota bacterium | reverse complement strand
CGCGGGCTCTTTCCGGGCGGCGGCGTTTCGGCGGGCCTTTCGGGGACTTCAAGCCGCACGCGCGGATTAACTACAGCGATGTCTCCGAGCCGGCTGCGGTTCAGGATCAGGTGCGCGAGGCCTTTTGCGACCTCGAGCTTTTCGACCGAGGCATCGAGGCCTGCGGCGGCATCGCTGTAGGCGATGCCGGAGACGCTCAATCCGGAGGCCCAGGTCAGCTTCCAGCTGTCAACGGCCAGCGTGCCCGGCGCGGAACGATTGACCTGATTGAGAATTTTCCCTCGCGCGAGCGATGAGGACAAAATGGCCGGGATGAAAAACACTATTCCGGCCAGAACCAGAAGGACCATTACGGTCCCGATCAGCTTCTTTTTCATCGAGCACCCCCTTGCGGTGTTCAGATCTTCAGCGCTTTTTCCGCCGCCTCGACGGTCGGATCAATCTTTACCGGCTCCCCGACGGCCTTGAGGGCGCCGGCGATATCCTTGAGCCCGCTGCCGGTCAGCACGCAGACGACGGTTTCATCAGGACCGATCACGCTTTCGCGCGCGGCCTTTTTGACGCAGGCCCACGTGCAGGCCGCGGCCGGTTCCGAGAACACGCCCGCCTGCCGGGCCAGTTCCGGTATGGCGGCGATGATTTCTGAATCGGAAACGGTCACGGCCGCGCCGTCGGACTCAATCACGGCGCGCACGGCCGCGAGGCCGTCGCGCGGGATGTCCACGGAAATTGAATCGGCCACGGTGGTGGCCTGCACGTTCACGACCTTCACCTGCTTCCAGTCCACGGGGGCCGCGCCGTGCCACGCCTTGCGCACGTTGCCCACCGTCTGCGTGATGGCGGAGCTCTGCTCCGACTGCGCGCAGATCAGGCGCGGGAGCTTCTTGATCAGGCCGACGCGGTGCAGGTCCTTCAGCCCCTTCCAGATTCCGCTGAGGATGTTGCCGTCGCCGGAGGACACGGCAATCCAGTCGGGGGCTTCCCAGTTGAGCTGCTCGCACACCTCGAAGCTGCAGGTTTTCTTGCCTTCGCGGGTGTAGGGATTGAAGCCGGTGTTGCGGTTGAACCAGTGATGCTTCTCGCAGAACCTGTAGCAGAGGTCGAACGCGTCGTCGTAAGTTCCGCGCACGGCGATCACCTGCGCGCCGAAGATCAGGAGCTGGGCGATTTTGGCGGCAGGGGCCTTTTCGGGCACGAAGATTACGCAGGGCGCTCCGACGCTGGCCGACATGCAGGCCATGGAACTGCCCGCGTTGCCGGTGCTCGCGCCGGCGACGAATTTTGCGCCCAGCTCGCGCGCCTTCGTCAGCGTCACGGAACTGGCGCGGTCCTTGAAGGACGCGCTCGGGTTCAGC
>JAKQEQ010000088.1 GCA_029556545.1 Candidatus Hydrogenedentota bacterium | reverse complement strand
GTATCAACTGTGGGTGGACGTGGAGACGCTGACTCAACTGCGCGGCCTCCTCGACGCGGACAGCCTGCGCGTCGCCGAGATTGACGAAGGGCTGCGCGACTTCACCCGCATTGTGGACTTCGAGCTGCCGCGCGCGGAGATGCTGGCGACCGTTCAAGCGGGGCGCGCGCGCCTCAAGCCGCTGCTGGAGTGCGTCAACGGATCCACCGTGCCGGAGATGTTCGCCTTCGGGCACGCGCACATTGATGTGGCGTGGCTCTGGCCGCTGCAAGAGACCGAGCGCAAGGCCGGGCGCACTTTCTCCACCCAACTCGCGTTGATGGCGGAGTACCCGGAATACCGCTTCCTGCAAAGCCAGCCGCACCTCTACCGGATGGTCAAGCAGCGCTATCCCGACCTCTACGCGCGCATCCGGGCGGCGGCGGCGCAGGGGCAATTCATGCCCGACGGCGCGGCGTGGGTGGAGCCGGACACCAACATTGCCGGCGGCGAGGCGCTCATCCGCCAGATGCTCCACGGCAAGCGCTTCTACCAGGAAGAGTTCGGGGTCGAAAGCGAGCTGCTCTGGCTGCCGGACGTGTTCGGCTATTCCGGCGCGCTCCCGCAGATTTTGCGCGGTTGCGGCGTCAAGTATTTCTCCACGCAGAAGATTTTCTGGACGTACAACGGCGGCGAGCCGTTCCCGCACAACACGTTTACCTGGGAGGGAATTGACGGCTCCGAGGTGTTCGTTCATTTGCACAACGATTACTGCTCGCAGACCGATCCCCAGGCGGTGATGGCGCGCTGGACGGAGCGCGTGCAGAAGGACGGCATCGCCACGCGGCTGATGCCCTTCGGCTATGGCGACGGCGGCGGCGGGGCCACCCGCAATCACCTGGAATTCCTGCGCCGCGCCCGCGACCTCGAAGGGCTGCCCAAAGTGCGGATCGCGCATCCGATGGACTACTTCCGCGACCAGGAGGCGCGCGGCTGGCCGGACGTCCGCTACGTGGGCGAGCTGTACTTCCAGGCGCATCGCGGCACGTACACCTCGCAGGCGCGGACGAAGCGGGGCAACCGCAAGGCCGAACTCGCGCTGCGCGAGGCCGAGTTCTGGGGTGTGGCGGCGCGCGCGCTGCAAGGCTTTGACTTCGCGGCGGCCACGCTCGACGAGGCGTGGAAGGGCGTCTTGCTCAACCAGTTCCACGACATTTTGCCCGGCTCGTCCATCCATCGCGTCTACGAAGAGGCGGAGGCGCTGCACGCGGCGGTCATCCAGGAAGCGCAAGGCGTTATAGCGGCGGCGCAGTCCCAGATCGCGCAGGCCGGGGATGCGTGTAAGGGCGCGGTCTCCGCGCCCTCTTCCGCGCCCTCCTCCGCGACCCTCACCATCTTCAACTCCCTCTCCTGGGAACGCGCCGCCCTGATCGCGCTGCCCGCCGGTTGGCAAGGCGCGCAGGACGCGGCCGGCCATCCGCTGCCCATCCAAAAAATCGGCAATGCACTCTATGCCGAAGTCGTCGTCCCTGCTTCCGGCTGGACAACCCTCCTATCCGCCGATCCCGCCGATCCCGCCGATCTCGCTGATCCGCTGATCGCCACCCCCACCGCTCTCGAAAATGACGTTTTACGTTTGACGTTTGACGCCTTCGGCCAGATCACCAGCCTCTTCGACAAAGAAACCCGGCGCGAGCTGGCGACCGGGCCGTGCAACAGCTTCAGGATGTACAAGGACGTTCCCACCTGGTTCGACGCCTGGGACATTGACAGTATGGCTGAACAGTCGCCCGTGACGCTGGACGAACCGGCGACGGTCGAGGTCGTGACCGCCGGCCCGCTGGTCGCCATCCTGCGGGTGACGCGCAAGCTGTACGATTCCACGATGACGCAGGACATCGTGATGCGGCGCGGCAGCCGGCGCGTGGATTTCCAGACGACGGTGGACTGGCATGAGCGGCACAAGCTGCTCAAGGTGGCCTTCCCGGTGGCCCTCCACGCCAACGAGGGCATCCACGAAATCCAGTTCGGCCACATCCGCCGCCCCAACCACCGCTCGCGCCCCTTCGACGCCGACCGCTTCGAGGTGAGCAACCACAAGTGGAGCGCGCTGGCTGAGGAAAATCGCGGTTTCGCGGTGCTCAACGACTGCAAGTACGGCGTCAACGTGCTGGGCGACACCCTCGGCCTGACGCTGCTCAAGTCCGCGCTGGCGCCGGACATGACCGCCGACCAGGGCGTGCAGACGTTCACCTACGCCTGCTACGCCTGGAACGGCAGCTTCGCCGACTGCGACGTGGTGCGCGAGGGCTACGACCTCAACGTCCCGGCGCAGGTTGCGCCCGGCGACGGCGGCGCGGCGTCCCTGTTCACCGTGGACGCGCCCAACGTCGTCATCGAGACGGTCAAACCCGCCGAGGACGGTTCGGCGGACGTGATCGTGCGCCTGTACGAGTCCAAGCGCATGGCGACGCGGGGGACGCTCGGCACGACGCTGCCCGTCAAGGCGGCCTGCCTCACCGATATGCTGGAAACGCCGCAGGGGAACTTGTGCGTGACGGACGGTCAGATCGCTTTGGATTTCCGCGCGTTTGAAATCAAGACCGTGCGGTTGACGTTAGGGTGATGCATCGAACGCAGATGAACGCAGAGTCACGCTGATTTCTTAAAATATGCGTTCATCTGCGTCCGAAAAAATGGGACACGGACGAACACGGAAAGATCATAGAAAAAAATCTGCATTCGTCCATGTTTTCCGTGTCCTACAAAATTTGACCAAATAATCTGCTACTTGTCATTTTAGAGGGGGAAACCTATGAGTCGTATTGCTGTTTTGACTGACAGTTCGTCAATTCGGACGGAGTTGGCGCGGGAGTATGGGATTTCGATCATCCCGCTGACGATATGTTGGGGGGACGAAGCCTATCTGGAGGGGGAAACGATAGATGCGTCCACGTTTTACCGGCAACTCAAGGAACGCAAGGATTTACCGACGACGTCCCAGCCTTCGATGGGGGAGTTTATGGTCAAATTTCGGGCTGTAGCCAGGGAGTTTGACACGGACACCATTCTCGGCGTGATTGTGTCTTCCCGGATAAGCGGAACGTTTCTTTCGGCGCAGCAGGCGAAAGCTGAATTGCCTGATTTGAACATTGAGTTGGTGGACGCCGGCTTTATCTCGATGGGGACGGGTTTCCAGGCCATGGTTGCGGCGCGGATGGCGCGGGAGGGCGCGCCGATGGGCGACATTCTGGCGCGCCTCAAGCGGGTGCGCGAGAGTATGGAAATCTTCTGCGCGATGGAGACGTTGGAATATCTGCATCGCGGCGGGCGGATTGGCGGCGCGGCGCGTTTCATGGGCGCCCTGCTTAATCTCAAGCCGATCTTGACCATGGCGAACGGACAGATTGAGGCGTTTGAGAAAATCCGCACCCGCAAAAAATCGCTCCAGCGCATCGTTGAAGTGGTCGAAGAGCGTCTGGCGGGGCGCCGCCCCATTGAATTGGCCGTCGTCCAGGCAGCTGCGGAACAGGCGGACATTGATTATCTGACCGGTATGCTGAAGGAGCGGCTCGATCCGCAGCAGTTGCTCATCGAAGAGTTTATGCCCGTGATCGGCATCCACAGCGGCCCAGGGACTTTGGGGGTGGTGTATTATACGGACGACGGACTCTAAAATTACGAGGATAGAAACATGCAACCCAACCTCCTCATCGTCATGACCGACCACCAGCGGGCGGACACGGCCTTGCCCGACCACCCGTCCATCACGCCGAACCTCGACCGGCTGGCGCGGGAGGGCGTGCGCTTCACCAACGCTTTCTGCCCCTCGCCGCACTGCTGCCCCTCGCGGGCGACGTTCTTCACCGGGCTGTACCCTTCCAACCACGGCGTGTGGAACAACGTGTGCAACCGGCAGGCGTTGAGCACCGGCCTCAAGCCGGGCGTGCGCCTGTGGAGCGAAGACCTCGCCGGCGCGGGCTACGACCTGCACTTTTCCGGCAAGTGGCACGTGAGCATCGAGGAATCGCCCAAAGATCGGGGCTGGACGGAGGACTTCGTCAGTGCGGCGCAGGGGACGCAGCACGGCGTGCCGTGGGAGCATTACCGGCAGCTCGCCGCGCAGCCGGACCCGACCACGCGCGGCGAAGGCGAGATCCTGCGGCCCGGCTATGGGACGTATCGCCTCTACGGCGCGGGCGAATCGGACGGCCACGACGCCATCGCCACGCAGCGCGCGCTGGACGTGCTGCCGCGCCTGGCGCAGGGCGGGCAGCCGTGGGGGCTGTACGTTGGCCTCATCGGCCCGCACGATCCGTACATCGTGCCGCAAAAGTACCTGGACCTGTATGACCTGGCCGACGTGCCGCTGCCGCTCAGCTACGGCGACGAGTTGGCCGACAAACCCCGCATCTACGGGCGGATGCGCGCGATGCGCTTTGGCCAGCTTTCGGAGCGCGAGGTGCGGGAGGGTATTCGTCACTTCTGGGCGTACTGCACGTATCTCGACGACCTGTTCGGCCAGATTTGGGCCGCGCTGGAGGCGACCGGGCAGGCCGACAACACGCTGCTGCTCTATCTCTCCGACGACGGCGACTACGTCGGCGAGCACGGCCTGTTTGCGAAGGGCATCCCCTGCTTCCAGGGCGCGTATCGCGTGCCGGCCGTGATGCGCTGGCCCAACGGGATCGTCGCTCCGGGGCGGGCGGTGGACGCCTTCGTCTCGCTGGCCGACTTCGCGCCGACGTTCCTGGACGTGGTCGGGCTGCCGCGCGACCGGCACTTTGCGGGCGCGAGCTTCGTCCCCTTCCTGCGCGGCGCATCGCCGGAGACGTGGCGCGACGCCATCCACACCCAGTGCAACGGCGTGGAGCTGTACTACACCCAGCGTTCGGTGATGACGCGCGACTTCAAGTACGTCTTCAACGGCTTCGACATAGACGAACTGTACGACCTGCGCCGCGACCCGCACGAGATGTGGAACGTCAGCGACGACCCGGCTTACGCCGAGGTGAAGCGGGAGTTGGTCGGGCGGATGTGGCGGTTTGCCTACGAGGAAGACGATACGGCGATTAACAACTACATCACCGTGGGGCTTGCGCCCTATGGGCCGGCGGAGGGGTTTCGGGAATGAGTGCGGACCATTTCCCCAACCTCTGGGGCGAAGGCGCGCTCTTCGCCTTCTCCGGCATGGACGGCCCGACGGATACGCTCTCGCAGTTTGTCGCCACATTTGCGGCGGAACGCTACGGCCTGCTCATCCACACGCCGCGCCGCCGCCTGCTGGACGTGACGTTGGCCGAAGACGGCGACGTGCGGATCGCTGCCGGCGACGTGCTGGCCGTAGATACGCCGCGCGGGGCGTTGGTGATCGCGTATGCGGCGTGGCACACCCTCGTCGGGGCGCTGCCGGAGGGCGCGCGGGTGGGGTTGCGCTTTGAGGACGAGGATTTCACCGCAGAGACGCAGAGAACGCAGAGAACGGACAAATCCGTTGAATCCGTTCAATCCGTTGACGAAAATTATGGTAATGCGCTGGTGTTGCGCGTCTCCGGTGACCGCTTCGCGCTGGCCTACGGGTGCACGGT
>JAKQEQ010000073.1 GCA_029556545.1 Candidatus Hydrogenedentota bacterium | reverse complement strand
CCTTCGCCCTCGCCCTCCCCTTCGCCCTCGCCTTCACCCTCGCCCTCCCCTTCACCCTCGCCTTCACCGATTTCCTCGCAAGGCAGACACCCACCGCCGTTCGGGGCCTTGCTCGAATCAAGAACCACTTTGATGAACTCGGTGATATCGAGGAAACTGGACACTGTGCCGCGATATTCGCCCAAGTTGCAGATGGGGTCCCTGTCGGCGTCCCCGTACCACGCTAAGTACTTCCGGGCGGAGTAGTCGAACTGGTCCAGGTCCAACGGCGGGCGGTCCGGCATATCGGATAGCAGCCATTCGATCAGGCCGACCGTGGCCGGTTCGCCGATGGTGATGAACCCGCAGAAAGCGGCTTGTATCTTCTCGGGCGTGGAACCGTTCAGCAGGATGCCCGGATTCGGGGCGGCCTGCAGCTCGGCGACATAAGCGTCCACCAGCGGCTTGTTGTATTCCCAAGCCACGCGCACACAGCAGTGCACCGGCAGACTCGTCCGCCAGAGAATTTCGTCCAACATCTGGCCTTGCGCCATGTCCAGCATGCCGTTCCCGTCCTGGTCTGCGGTTCCGGGATTCACCCCCAGCGCGGGAATGTGGTAGATGTTGACGATGGCGTCTCGGACCCGGGGATTGAACGCTGTCCCGGAGCACGGGGTCTCGCAGGGCGGCGCGCACGGCGCGTCGGGCTCGCCTTCTCCCTCGCCCTCGCCTTCTCCCTCCCCCTCGCCCTCACCGGGTATGCACGGCGGGTAACCGGTCAAATCGCTCTCATTGTAGTTCTCGGGTATGCCATAACCTTGCGAGAGGCCGGCGAGTCCGGCCCAAGGCTCGACGCTCAACCAGGTAATACGAATCACGCCGTTGTAGAACAGCTCGATCTGGAAGGAGCTGCGCGGATTCGTGATGGGTATAAGCTGGTATTCCGACATGCGGTGGAACGTGACGACGAACCGATTGGAAAGCTCCCGGTACGAGATCGTGCCGCCCCGCGTCGGGTCGAAATCATGGAAATAACCCGAAATCCGGGGCTGCGAAAAGTGCCTGTCCTCGCTCAGGTCGCTACTCATGTCCCCCGACACAAACGTCAGATAGCCGTTGCTTCCGATGAATATTGAGGTGTACTCGACACCGTACAGCCATACGCTGTGCCCCGGCAGCAGCGACGCACCGCCGTAATCGTTTCTTCCAAGCACGAGCGCGGTGCCGCCCGTCGGGTCGGTAGGATAGCTGTTCGCCGGTTCGATGCACGCTTTGTAGAAGTTTGGCGAGCCGTCCGGCGTGAACGTGATGGAGCGATAACTCAGGTCCGACCCGAAGTAAAAACGTTCGGTAAACCAATCATTCTGCGCGTAGGCCTGTACAGCGCATGATCCCGCCAACAGCGCCACCGCCAGGCACGCGCCCCCCCGCCTTCGCCTTGCTTCCGGACTACCCACAAGCGTGCTCTCCCCGTTACTGACTGCACGATCGGATGCAATTAAGGCCCCGGTGATGTCGTATCCACGCCTTAATCCTGCATCCGGCCTCGGTCAACTCTGAAGGGTATTATACACCCAAACCGAGTGCGCGGAGCACGATGAGGATGAAATTCAGCAGCTGCGTGATGGCGCCGAAGGACTCAAAAAGACTCAGGATTTGTTCCAGAAGGCTCATGTCATGTTTCCCTGCGATGGTTTTAGGGTTGGAAAGAACCGAGAGACAGTGTAGCAGTTTTCTTTACGCCGTGTCGAACTTGCCCGCCGCGCACCCCCGTGCGCACCGTCGCCGCCGTCACGACTCCAGGATCACCTCGAACCGCGTATCCGCGCCCAAGGCCAGTTCCTGCGCGAGGCGGACCGTCACGCCACCTGGCTCGCAGTCGACGGCGGCGTCCACGGTGGCGCCGTCAAACGCGGCGCGCACGTGCCTGACTTTGAAATCCGCCGCAGTGGCCAGTTTGCACGTTTTCAGGCGCAGGCCGCCCCAGCGCATGCTTATCGCCGTCGTATGCGCCCCGCGTTCGATGCGCTGCTCGAAGACGCCCCACCCCTCGGCCGCGGTGAATGCGGCCTTGAAGTGGTCCGGCTTGAAGCGGGGCGCGAAGGCGATGAAACCGCGCGGCCCGTCGTACTCGAAGCCGGCGAGAGCATGATACACGCCCCAACTGGCAAGCGCGCGGGCGTAGTGGTCGCCACACTCGATTTCGTTGTAGGGATTGAAACGATCGGGATGATAGCGATCATGCGCCGCGCGGCAGACCGCGAGTCCCTCCTCGATCATGCCCTCCCAGATCATGTGGCCCGCCACCTGGTACTCAATACCGGTCCACACTTCCTCGCGATACAGCGTACCTTCCTTCAGGTGATCGCTCTTGGGCCACGTACACGTCAGCAGACCGGCCTCGCCGGGACTGACAAACCACCGGAACGGCGGGTAGACCTCATTGTATGGGCCGATATCCGGCGCCCAGTTGTATTTCCAGATGGATCGCAGCGCCGTCTGGACGAGTTCCGGCGGGTAGATGTACCCGAGCCCCACGTGGTGCGCCCAGCCCTGGCCGAAGAGTTGATCCGAGAGGCATCCGTCTTTGTACTGGTGTTTCGGGTATTTCTCGAGGTCCACTTCCTGAACGAAATACTCGCCGTTCCAGAGCCGATCGACGGTCTTGTCCCGGCCCGACTCGAACAGCGCCCGCGCGCGTTCCGCGAACGCCGCGTCGCCGACGATTTTCGCCATCTCCTCGCCCGCGCGCAGCGCCGCGAGGTACAGCCCGCCCACGAAGGTGTTCGCGCCTTCGTAGTTGATGTCGTAGGTGTTGTGCTGGGTGTTTTCGATCAGCCCGTCCGGGTCCTCCGGCGCACCGCCGGTCACGCCCTTGGCGTCCTGCTCGATCGAGTATTCGAGCGCCTTCCTGATACTGGGCCAGTTCCTTTCGAGGAAGGCGTTGTCCCGCGACGTCAGATGCTCGCGAAATGCCTTCAGGATCGTCCCGCACTGCCCGTCGGCGGCGTAGTTGTCGTCGCTGCGAAAGCCGACGAGCCCCGTCTCCGGGTGAAACCCCCCGCCGTTTTCCCGCGGGTTGAAGTCCTGAAGTTCGCGCGCGCTCCGGGCGAGTTCGGGAAATAGGCGCGCGTGGGCGTGGGCGTAATTCCAAACGTGGGTGCAGGTGCCGTGACAGCAGGTCACGCCCTCGTAGGCCCAGAAGCGCCCATTCTTCCAGTACTGGCACGTACCGGTCGCCAGGTTCGAGACCACCGAGTGGAGACGGTCGAGAAGCCAGTACGGCAGGGTGCTGTCGTAGTAGGTATCGCGCCAGCGCCGGGTGTCCGCGCTAAGTCGATCATGATGATCGAGGACATACCGCGCCACGGCGGCGGCGTCTTCGAAGCGGGCCGCGTAATGATGGCCGTTCTGCTGGTTTGGGAAATGCCACGCAAGCACAAACGTGAAGGTACAGCGCTGCCGGCGCGCCAGGTCGATTTCCGCACTCCGCAGATATCCCAGCCGCGTCTCTCGGATGCCGTAGACGGCGTCGTTTTCGACAACGTACTGCTCGGCCGGACGCCCCGGGTACCGTCGTGTGACCGCAACAACGCCGTCCACGCACGCCAGCGCCAGCGTGCCGTAATCCGCGGCGGTTTCGAGCGTTGCGGGGCTGCCCTCGCGCAGGGCGTCGGCGAACTCGATGTGATCGATGTTGATGTGGCCCCAACCGCCCAGTTTATCGTCGACGATGACGAGATGGGCCTGTTTCCCCTCGAATTCCGCCACGTCCCAGGCGTGCCACTGCAACGCCTCGTTGTTGCGGCCCGTCGCGCTGCGCACGGCCCGTCCCTCCACGACGAGGTTCATACACGTCCTTTCCGGGTGATTGCCGCCGCCAATCAGAAAATTGACGTACCTGCGCGAGACCGTGAAGGCCGGCGAAGTCAGCGCGCCTTTCGCGTCGTCGCCGCCGAAGAAGGTGTTGACCAGCCTGTCGCCCAGGAAGCCCGTCACCGGGTTCTGGCCGGGCAGGGTGCCCTTCGCGGGCCCCGGCCCGAAGGCGTCGCCCTCGACTCGCCAATCGCCGTAGCCGTCCGACTCGAAATCCGCAAACGCTATCGGCGCACGCGGCGCGGCGGCTTCCGCGGGCGGCTCGACGGGCCGTTCCTCCGCGGAATGCACGATGAAGGCGCGGCCCCGCTCGCGGAGCAGGCGCGTGCGGCGCAAGGCATCGTGTTCGAGGCCATAGGCATGGCCCACGGCGTTCTGGAGCCACGCGCCGATACTGACCCGCGCCAGGTCGTCCGTGACGTTCTCGACGGTGATGTGGAAGACGGTCGCGGGCAGGGTCGAGTCGGTGGCATTCAATGGGACGAAGGGCGAAAACGCCTCCATTTCAATCTTGACGGGAAACCCGGGCGAGGCGTATCGCACCGTGCCTATCGGATATTCACCCTGGAACTCGATATCCGCGAAGCCCTCGCTGTTGAGGGGGCGCCACAGGAGGTCGCTGCCCTGGAGGACGGAGACGGCGAAGCCCTGATCGACTGGCTTCGCGATGCCGCGATGCTTGTAGGTTGCGTGGGTGCCTTCCACCCAATTCGAGGCGGCATTATTGAAGATTTGCCAGCAGCCGAGGGTGCCGTCGCCGCACAGGTACAGTTGACCGGCGCCGATGCCGCCGCACGGCATGCCGATGTTTTCGAGGCTCTTCCCGCGAAAGACCTCCTTCGTGCCGCGTTCGTAAAGGCTCCTTATCCACGCTTCACTCAGCTTCTTGTCCGCAGGCACCAAATGGCCGTGGTCCGTGTCCACGGCCGCGAACGGACCCGCCATCGGCAGGAGTCCGCGTCCAAAGGAAGTGGCAACCAGACCCCCGCCGGCCATCTTGAGAAACTCGCGCCGCGCCAGGCCGCCGCACGCCCCGCCGCAGCCGCAGTCGGACCTGCTCATGCGCCGCTTTAGCGCCTCCACCGATTCATTGTCCGTATCCCGTTTCATGTCGCCTCTCCCTGCGCGCAAGTCGCGTTGTGAAGAACCGCAAGTATTCTCGGGCATCGTCGGTCTTTTCAAGTCACGAACGGTTTACGGGATGGACGCACGATCGGCATGGGCCGCCCGGGACAAAGGAGACCGGGTAAGGTGTGGGTCAGCGTGTGGCGGGGCCGCCGCGGCAACCTACGGCGCCGGCGCTCCATAGGCTCTCGCCACCGGGATTCCGCGCCTTGACAAAGTAGGTGTAATAGGTGAATTCGGTGACGTATCCGCTGCAGCCGCCTACTCGCTGCTCACGCGGGGAATCCGCCGTGTAGTCCACGTGGACCGTCTCCGCTATCCAGTTCGATACCGGAATTGCCGTGTCCGGGTTGTCGGTGGTCGTGCGATACACGCGGTAGGTGGTCTTGCCGGGTACCGCCGTCCACCAGACTTGCACGCGGTCGGCGTAAGCGCCGATTGTCGCGCGCACCGAGTCGGTCGGCGGCGGCGGCTCCGCCGTGAGCGGATCCGTGCCCCGCGCGATTTCGTCGCCGTCATCGATGCCGTCGCCGTCGGTGTCGCGGTCATAGGGGTTCGTGAAATAGACGTTCGCCTCGTCGTAATCGCACAGGCCGTCGCCGTCGGAGTCGAGATCGAGAAAACTGGGGACACCGTCGCCATCAATATCGTCGATGCCCTCGAACCAGTCAGGCAGCGTATCACCGTCCGCGTCCAGGTCCAGGCAGTTCGGAACCCCGTCGCCGTCCGCGTCGTCCGCGCCTTCGATGGCGTCCAGGACCCCGTCGCCGTCCGAGTCGAAGTCGTAAGCGTTGGGGTTGCCGTCCCGGTCTGCGTCATCGAGGCTTTCGACCCGATCGGGGATGCCGTCGCCGTCCGAGTCCAGGTCAAGAAAATTGGGCCAACCGTCGCCGTCCACGTCGTCCGTTCCCTCGTCCTTGTCGAGTAAGGTGTCGCCGTCCGCATCGGGGTCGAGGAGGTTGGGCGCCCCGTCGCCGTCGAAGTCTTCGACCCCCTCGATGACGTCGGGGATACCGTCGAGGTCGCTGTCGCCGTCGGTGATGACCTTTACCCACTCGGCCCGGTCCTCGATGCGGTTATGATGGTGCAGGAGCAGCACGCCCTTCGTCTTGCTGTGCGCATAGGCTTCGCTGTCCACCTCGACGACGATCGAATCGCCGCCTCGACTCCGCCTCGGCGGGGCCGGATTCCCGTCCGGGAAACGCAGTCCCGGCGCCTTGATATCGTGGTAAAGCACGGCGGACCGATCATCGGGGATACCGGTCCTGAACGCGCGTTCGGAGAAGAAGGTATCGACCCAGAAGTCGAAACTCGAACGCCCGCTGTCGCGCAGGCCGAGTGAATGCGCGGAAATCGGCAGGACCAAGACGCTTCCGCGAAAAGCGACCGTATCCCGGACGTCCGGCGAGAAGTAGTTGATGGGCAGGCCGTTTGCAAGACCCTGATAGAGCGAATCCCAAAGCCCGCGCACGGTAACGAGGATATCGCTCAGTTGAAAGGGGACTTCGCTGAACGGCTCCCAGAAGATGCCATTGTAGACCGTGTAGTCCGGCCAGCCGTCGCGATTGATGTCGACGCGGACGAGGTAGTAGCCGCTCGCGGGCGTATGCCATTCTCCGAACGCCGCGATGGCGAACGACACGGTGGTTCGCGCCGTAACACGGTTCACGTCGTGGTAGTCGCTTTGTATCCCCACGTAACGGAGATCGCCGGGTGTACTCCGGGCAAAAGGGTTCTGTGCCTGGGGGCTGACCCACATCAACGCCGCCGGCGTCACGAGCGACACCACATCGACCGGCGGGTTCGGGCCCTCGAATCCGTCCCCAATCAAATCCAATGAGACTCTTGAAGAAGCGGAGACATCCAACACGGACGTGGCGGCTCGGACTGCGGCGGCGGGCCGCGGCGCGGCGTAGTACGCCAAACGCAGGCGGGGCCCCGCATCGTAAGGCGTAAGCGTCACGTAGCCCGAAACCTCGGTCATCCACTGGCGCGGGAAGCCGAGTTGCGTCTCCCCCACGTCCGCCCCGCGAACGTGCTTCATGGCCGACGCGGTGGCCTCGAGGATAACGGGGAACTCGACGGAAGCGCCCGGCGCAATCGGGCCGGTGTCCGTTTCGTAGAGTCGTAACGCGACGCCCGGGGCCGCGATGACCGAATCCAGCGAAATCTCGAAACGGACCGTATTCGCGCCCTTGTTCACGACACGGCAGATCAACGTTTCCCGCGTGAAATCGCGGACGTCCTTCGTCCGAAACGGGAGGCTGACGAGATCCGGGCGCACGGCGTTGAATACAATCACTTCCGCGGCGGCGGCCGCCGCCGCGTTCACGCGCCCGGCGCCGACGCGCGACGTGCCCGCGCGGGGCGACGCGTCGGGCTCGCCGAGGTACACATCGTGCGTCGCCGTGTTCATGACCAGCGCCTTGAGTTCCGCGGCGGTCCAGTCCGGGTGCTGTTCGCGCAAGAGCGCCATGACGCCCGCCACGTGCGGCGCCGCCATCGAGGTCCCGCTGAAACGGATGGCGAGCGTCTCCCGGTTTACGGCGAGGGCCCGCGCCGCCGTGATGCCGACCCCCGGCGCGCAGAGGTCCGGCTTGAGAATAGCATTTTGTCCCTCGGGCACGGGGCCTCGGCTGGAGAACGTCGCCAAGGTGTCCGGGATAAGTGGCGCGCTTGCCCCCGTGTACGTGTCGTCCAGGTCCTCGGATGCGGCCACGCACAACGCCCGCGGCGACGCACCGGGGGTGTCCAACACAAAGAAGACGTCGCCGTTGTTCCCCGCGGAGATACACACGATAACCCCCACCTGGACCGCAGAGTCGCAGGCGGACGCCATGGTGTCCGGGAGCACGGCGTAGGCCGCGCCCAGCGATAGATTTATCACGTCCAAATGGTCCGAGAAGTCGCCGTCATCGTCGGGATCCACCGCCCAATCAATCGCCTGCGGCACCAGATTCGTGCCGCCCGTGTCTCCAAACACCTTCAAGGCGTAGAGCAGTGCCTCCGGCGCCACGCCCGGCCCGATCAAGTACCTCGAAAAGTCCGTCGACTCCTCGTACGGCCCCGGATGCCGCGTCGGCAGTATAGTGATCCCATAGCCCGCGGCAATCGACGCGACGTGCGTGCCGTGACCGCGCGTGTCTGTCGGGTCAGGGTCGGGAATAGGAACGCGATAGAGCGAGTCGCCGGGATTGTAGTACTCGCCCGCGAAATCGAAGCCCCCGACGACCTTCTCGTTCGGGTAGGGCGCGTCTCCGATCACGATGCGGCTGTTCTGCTGGTATGCCGCGGGAGTGCCCGGGCCGCCGAAATTCGGGTGCAAGTAATCGATACCCGTATCGATTATGCCGATGCGCACGCCACGACCCGTGAAGCCTGTGGACTCCTGTCCCCAGACCCGTTGCGCCTCGATGAACGGGACGCTGGTGGTCAGACTCGGGTACAGCACCGGCAGCATACTCACCCGCGCCACGCCCGGGATCCGCTCGATCTCCGCGGCTTCCTCGCCCGTCGCGATCACGGCGACGCCATTCAAGACGCGACGAACCTGGTACAGCACGGGTACGTCGGGCAGCTCCCAGCCAAGCGCCCGGATCAATTCCCCCTGGGCTGCTTCCAGCGCCTCAAGGTGCGCCCGCGTAGCCGCCACACTCGCCCGCGCGTCCGCCTTCGCGGCCAAGTGGGCGGCATAGACCTTCGCCGCGGGAGGTGCGTGCAATTCGACGAGGTAGGCGCGCGCATCGTCTCCCCCGGCGGGAACGGTGTTTCCCGGCGCCCCCGGCAGGGCGGCCCCGATGAGCAATACAGTGCCTGCCGCAAGTCCCGCAATGTGAGCGAACATGATGCCGTACACCTCACTTGTTGCGTCGTTTCGCCTGCGTCTGCACGCCCCTGCGCAACCTGACGACACAGCCCGTCCGCGATCTGCGCGTTATCATACCACACATTCGCCGAATTTGGGCGGGGGGTGAGGGGCGGTTACTGCGGTGTGATGTGTGTGGGGAAGCGGAAGAGACAAGAAAACCAAGCGGCGCCGACGGTATGGACGAGGCCGGTACGATACGCCGTCAGTCGAACAGTTCCACGATCGCATCATGCAGAGCGCTGTTGCTGAAAAGCACGCCCCGTTTGCCGTCGAAAAGCCGCAAGGGACCGCCGTCCAATCGCGAGGCCCTCCCCCCGGCCTCTTCCACGATGATCTGCGAAGCGGCATAGTCCCACGGCGTCAACGTCAGGTGCACGTAAGCGTCCGCATCGCCTGTCGCTATCTGACATAGCGACAGCACGGCACAACCCAGGCACCGCAGCTGCCCCACGGCCCGCAGCAATCCCGCGCCTCGCTCGAACAGGCTGATCCGGTCCCCGCCATCTCCGAAATCAACGCCGAGCGAGCACTCTTCTAAGGTGCGTACGGTCGATACCCGGATACGTTGGCCGTTTCGATACGCTCCTCCCCCACGCTCGGCGATCAGCAAGTCGCCCGTCACCGGAAATAGCACGCCGCCCGCCTGAGGTACGCCGTGCTCGACGAAAGCCAGCGACACGCCGAACATGGGTAGCAGGCCGCGCACGAAGTTGTACGTGCCGTCGATAGGGTCCATGACCCAGCAGCGCCCGTCGGGATTGGCGGGAAAACGGGCCAGCCCCTCCTCCTCGCCGATGAACGCGTCGCGAGGAAAGGCGCGCGCCACCGCCTCGACCGCCCGTTTCTGCACGGTGAGATCGACTTCCGTCAACAAATCGCTCGCGTGCGCCTTCGCCACCACCGCCACCCGCTCCCGGGCCGCGTAGCGCTCCCGCACGTAGTCCCCGGTCTCGACCAGAAACTCCTCGATCAACTTTGTCTCGACGTTTTTCAACTGTGTACCCTTCCCGGCGTCACTGCCCCGGTGCCCGCCCGTCAACATCGGAATTCTTCCCACTCCGGTTCGTTCTCAAATATCCAGCGATAATACTCCGTATTTTCCAGTTGCGCCGCGGCGGCTTCGTCCACGATCACGGTGCAGTGCGGATGCAATTGCAGCGCCGTCGCGGAGATCATCCCCGTAATTGGCCCTTCCACCGCCTTCGCGATGATCGCGGCCTTCTCCGCGCCCGTGGCCAGCAGCAGACAGCGCCGCGACTCGAGGATCGTGCCCACGCCCATCGTGATCGCCCGGCGCGGCATGGGCTCATCCCCCACGAATAGGCGGCTGTTTTGCGCGATGGTCTCCGGGGAAAGCGCTTTCTCGCGGGTACGAGAGAACAGTGCGGACAGGGGTTCATTGAACCCGACATGTCCGGATCGACCGATGCCGAGCAATTGCAGATCGATGCCACCGTGGTTCTTGATGGCCGACTCGTACTGACGGCACTCGGCGGCGCTGTCCGCGGCCATGCCGTTTGGCAGGTGCGCATGCCGCAAGTTGATGTTGATGTGCCGGAACAGGTGTTCATACATGTAGTGGTGGTATGAGTTTGGGCTGTCGGCGGATACGCCGATGTATTCATCTAGGTTGAAGGTGCAGGCGAGCGAGAAATCGAGCCTTTCCTCGCGGTGCATTCGCACAAGCAGCCCGTAGACCCGCTCCATCGTGCGGCCCGTCGCGAGGCCGAGCGTCAGGTGCGGATTGTCGCGCAGCGCCTTCGCGATGACCCGCGCCGTCAGCTCCGCCGCCGCCTCCGGCGTATCGAGAATGAGAACTTCCACTCCAGTAATATACTCTGTTAACTGCTTGTAAGAAACTGTCGCACATTATGACACGTGAGACCTTTGTTTTCAAGGGCTTTCGACTCGTTCGAAGGGGACATCGCGGTTCACACGCTGTGTCCCCCGTTCGCCGCCTCCGCGGCGGCGAGGGTAGCGTCGAGTGCGCCGGTGCGCGCAAGAGACTGGCCGTTACGCCCCTCCCCCGGTGCTCAGCGCATCGCGCACGATTCGGATGAGATCGACGGGAAGATAAGGCTTCTGGATAAACGCGAAGGCGTCCTGTTCGCTGGCCTCGGCGACCACGTCCTGCTTCGTATAGCCGCTTGACAGGATGACGGGCACGTCGGCGCGCATGCGCCGGATTTCGGCGAGCACGGCGTTGCCGTCGAGGCCCGGCATGGTCAGGTCAAGCAGAACGAGGCGAATCTGGTCGCTGTATTCCGCGAAGAGACGCACGCCCTCCCGCCCGTCCACCGCGGTCAAGGTCTGGAAACCCCGGTGTTCGAGTATGGACTTGGCCACGTCACGCACCCGCTTCTCGTCATCGACGATGAGCACGAGCCCGTTGCCGCGCCACCGGCGAACCTCGGCGTCCGGGTCGATAGGCGGCGCTTCGCCTTCCACCGCGACCGTGCGCGGCACTGCGGGGAAAAACACCTGGAACGTGGTGCCTGCCCCGGGTTGGCTCTGGATGCGGATGGCGCCGCGATGGCTGCGGACAATCCCGAGTACGGCGGCAAGGCCGAGTCCGCGACCCGCGAATTTCGTGCTGAAGAAGGGATCAAACATGCGCTTCTGCGTCTCGGCGTCCATGCCGCAGCCCGTGTCCGCCACTTCGAGACAGACGTACGGTCCCGGCTCGAAATCGTCGTGCAGATAGGTTTCCACCAGTTGTTCCCGCTCGAGGACGACAGTACCGGTACGTATGGTGATCGTGCCGGACCGGTCGCCGATAGCGTCGCTTGCGTTGGTAACGAGGTTCATTATCACTTGGTGTAATTGGGCGATGTCGCCGCGAATCAGGGGGAGGTCTGGCTCGAAATCATAGCGCAGCAGCGCGGTTTTCGAGATCGAGGCGGCCAGAAGCTGGGTCATTTCCCGGGCCAGCGTGGGCAGGTGCACGGGCCGAACCTCGAATGTGCCTTTGCCCGCGTAGGCGAGCATCTGGTTGGTCAATTCGGCGGCGCGCTGGGCGGTGGCCTCGATTTTCTCGACGAAGGGTCGGGCGGGGGCGCTGTCGGAAAGTCGAGTGAGCGCGAGGCCCGCGTTGCCGAGAATGCCCACGAGCAGGTTATTGAAATCGTGGGCGATGCCGCCGGCAAGCACGCCGAGCCCCTCGAGCTTCTGCGTATGCTGTATCTGCGCTTCGAGCCGCAGGCGCTCCGCCTCCGCGCGCTTGCGCTCGGTGATGTCGCGCGCGATGCCTTGGACGCCCGCCGGAACGCCGTTCTCGCGGATGAGGCGCGTGCTGACCTCGACCGGGATGCGCGCGCCGCTCTTGCTGACCAGGACGGATTCGTAACGGGTCGCTGTGTCCTCGCCGCTGAGCTTGCGCTGGACCATCCGGAATGCCTCGGCGCGGCACTCCGGCGCCAACAGATCGAGGACGCTGCGGCCCAATACCTCCTCCGCCGCGTAGCCGCTTATCTCAAGTGCGGTCTTGTTCACCGACGTCAGCGTGCCCGCCAAATCGTGCGTGTACAGAATATCATTGGCGTTCTCGAAGAGTTCGCGATACCGGGCCTCGGCCTCCTGCAGCTTGCCCTCGGCGAGCTTGCGCGCCGTGACGTCGCGGGCGATGCCGCGAAACCCGACGGGAGCGCCGCTCCGGTCGCGCATAAGGTTAATGGATACTTCGAGTATGGCCTCGGCGCCGTTCTTGCACATGATCCGCCAGTCAATCAGGTGCACGGGCTGGCCGGTCTTGTAGACTTCTCGGTAGGTGCGATACGCCCGGCGAATAGCGGCTTCGTCGCGGTAATAGTGGCGGTAATTGAGACCCAGCAACTCCTCTGCCGGGTACCCGAATATGCGGCACAACGCCGGATTGAAGAAGGTCAAGTTGCCTTCGAGATCGACTTCGTAATAGCCCTCGGCGATGTTTTCGAGGATGCTTCGATAGCGTTCCTCGCTCTCGATGAGGGCCTGCTGTGCCCGCTGACGCTCACTGATGTCGATCACAAGCGCCTGGAGCGCGAGGCGGCCGCCGAAGGTAATGCGGTCGATAAAGACTTCCGCCGGAAAGGACTCGCCGTTCTCACGGAGCAGGATCGTCTCATAGTGGGATGGCGGTGACGTGGCGCCCTCGATGCGTTGCTGCGCGTACTCGCGGAGCCGAACCTTCTCCGACTCGGCGACGCCGGCCCCGATGTCGCGTCCGCGCAACTGGTCCAGAGATTCGAGGCCGAGCATGCGCAATGTAGCCGGGTTTGCATAGACGATCTTCTCGTCCTGAAGAATCGAAAGGGAAAAGGGCAGCGCATCCACCAGCATGCGGTATTTTTCCTCAGTTTCCGCGAGGGCCCGATGCGCGCGCTTCTCGTCCGTGATGTCGCGGCACAGTACCTGTATGGCCTCCTCTCCCGATTCAGGATCGGGAACAAGGTACGAATCCTCGACGACCCACTTCAGCGTCCCCTTCAGGGTCTTGAAAGACCACTCCCGGTCGTGCAACTCGCCGCGATTCCGGATTTCCTGCCGCATGGCTCCGGGGGGCGTGGTGTAGACGAACAGGTCGGCGAGCGTGCGGTTCGCCACGTCGGCCGGACTTGGAAATCGGTCTTCAAGCTCGAAAATCCGAAGGGCGCGTTCGTCCATGAAGACTACACGCCCGTCGAACCGATAGCGGTAAAGGCCGATCTTCGCGAACGCCATGGCCTCCTGCCGGACCATGTCGAGATCGGGATACGCTTTCAGTCCCTTCCGCTTCCCACGCACACCCATTTTCTCACATGCCCCCTTTTCAAAAACCTGCGTTCCGGCAACAGTGTATCACAGGAGGTGCGCCGGCGCATTCTCGGTTCCAGCCAACGCGCCTTTGGGTAGTGAAGCGTCATCGACCGCGAACGGGACGCCCCAGTTTCGCCAAGACCGGCGTGCGTTCGGCAACGCAAAAGGGGCGCGATGCCCGATATGGGGCCGGAAAACGTGGCACGCGTCCGCGTCCGGAACGCTGTCAGCCGCCGCCGCGCCAGATGACCGATAGCGTAAGGCGTTGTATCGTAAGGCCTTGCGCAACCGGGGTCATCGTTGCATCCCGGACGGGCGTATGGCATATTAGTTGCTCCCCCAAGGTGCGAGGGACACGATTGTGTCCGAGCGCCGCAGTGTCGGGCAAGCTTGGCGAAAGGCGCTTCGCCGCACCGGATTGCAGGGGCGGACGCGGAAGGAAACTGGGAACATGGCCGAATCGGGAGATGCTTCATGATCAAAGCCAAGAGTCTTACGATGCACTACGGCCCCGTAGTGGCCTTGGACGACGTCTCGTTCGAGGTAAGGCGGGGCGAGATCGTCGGACTGCTCGGCCCGAACGGGGCGGGCAAGTCAACGGCGATGAAGATTCTTACTACGTACCTGTACCCGACGCGGGGCACGGCGGAGGTCGCGGGGATGGACGTGCTCCAGGAACCGCTTAAGGTCCGGCGCAGCATCGGTTACCTGCCGGAAATCCTGCCGCTGTACCTCGATATGGAGGTGCGGACCTACCTGCGCTTCGTGGCGAACGCCCGAGGACTGAGCGGCAACCGGCTCAGGGAACGCACCGAGGCCGTCATCGACGCCTGCGGCTTGCGCCCCATGTTTCGCAAGGTGATCCGGGAACTCTCGAAAGGGTACAAGCAGCGCACCGCGCTCGCCCAGGCGCTCATTCATGATCCCGAGGTCATCATCCTGGACGAGCCTACATCGGGCCTCGACCCCCACCAGATTCTTGAAATCCGACACCTTATCAACGCGCTTGCCAAGGACAAGACCGTCATCCTCTCGACCCATATCCTGCAAGAGGTCGAGGCCACGGCCGACCGCATCGTGATCATCAACCAGGGCCGGATCGTGGGCGACGGCACGATTGACGAATTGCGCGCCCGCGCCAAGCGCGTCGAGCGGTTCGACATCGCCGTAGCCGGTCAGCCGGCTCCCGAGGTCGAGCGCCTGCTCTCCGGCATCAACGGCGTGACCCAACTCAAACCGCCCTCGGATGAACAGGCGGGCGCATGCGCGGCCTTCACGGTCTACGCCAAGCTGGGAGCGTCGCCGTGGACGGAGATCAACGCGCTCGCGAGAGAGAAACGATGGGAATTGCGCGAACTGCGCGAGAGCCCGCCCACCCTCGAGGAGACCTTCCTCGCACTGACCGAAAACCAGGCCGCATCCGGCGGCAACAACTGAGGAGCACCAGGAATGCGCAACATTATCACCGTTTTCCGGCGCGACCTCGCGGCGTACTTCACTTCGCCCATCGCGTACATCTACATGATGGTCTTCGTGACCTTGAACGTCTGGCTCTTCGTGACCGGACTGTTCAGCGGCCCGGTTCTCGCCATCGACATGAGTCCGTTCTTCGATTACATCCCGCTGGTGCTGTGCGTGTTTGTGCCGGCGGTTACCATGAGAATGTGGGCCGAAGAACGCAAGGAAAACACGTGGGAAATGCTACTCACGTTTCCGATGCGCTCCTATGAGCTTGTCCTCGGCAAGTACTTCGCCGCGCTCACGTTCTTCGGGCTCACGCTGGCCGCCACCATCACCGTGCCCGCCATGCTCGCTTGGCTCGGCGATCCGGACATCGGGTTGATCCTCGGCGGCTACCTCGGCGCCGCGCTTGTCGGCGCCATGTTCTTCGCCCTCGGCATCTTCTTCTCCGGGTTTTTCAAGGACCAGATCATCGCCTTCGTGGTGACGTTGCTGGCCTGCTTCATCATGTTCCTGTGCGGCACCGACTTTATCGCGGGCTACCTCGACAGTCGCATCGCGGGGCTGGGCACGCTGCTGATGAGCCTGCTCGGCGTGTTCACCCACTTCACCCCCTTCACGCGCGGCGTCGTGGACGCGGTAGACCTGGTCTACTTCGTGGGCTGGGCCGCGATCTTCCTCGGGTTGAACATGGTCTACATCGATGCGCGCGGGCGGCCCAACGCCAAACTCAACTTCGCGATAGTCACCGCCTTGTGCGTCGGCATCGGTATGGCGCTCAACTGGCTGGCCGCGGGCAGCAGCCTCAAGCGTTTCGACCTCACCGAAGACAAAGTCAACACGGTGGCGGACGCCTCGAAGGGCATTCTGCGCGGACTGGACTCGAAGGTTACCATGACGCTCTACATCACGCCGCGCGCGAAGATGCCGACCGAGTTGAAGCGCCTCGAAGAAAGCATTCTCGACCGCCTCGAGGAATTGCGTCTCGCCTCGAACGGCAAGCTTCAGTACAAGACCGTCTATCTCGAGGCCGAGAACCTGATTTCGGCCATGTCCTCCCAGTTCGCGATGGACCAGGAGGAAAAGGAAGAGACAGAAGAAAAGAAGGTCGAGGAACGGATGCTCGAAAAGGGTATCTCGCCTCTCTCCTATGCGGGCAGCACCGGCGTCCAGGCGACTCAGGCCATGATCTACGCCAGTCTCGGCATCGCCTACGCGGACAAGCCGGAAGAGATTTTGCCGGCGGTCGTGCCGACCCGCCGCGGCGAGCGCCTGCCGCCCGACTTCGAGTACCGCCTGATCAGCACCATCTATAAGCTTGAACGCGCGAAGACGCCGGTCATTGCCCTGGTCGCGCCGGACACCGCGTTCAATATCGACCCCCAGCAGCGAGCCATGATGGAACAAATGGGGCAGCGGCTCCCGGCGCAGTACTACGACGACCCCTTCGCGCAGGTTGATCAAGTGCTCCGACGCTTCAAGTACGACGTGCGGCGCGTGGCCCTCACGAAAGAGGAGCCGCTGCCGGAGGATTACGACACGCTGGTCGTGCTGAACCCCCGCGCGCTTAACGAGCGGCAGCGCTGGGAAATCCACCGTGCGTTGCGCTCCGGCAAGACCGTCGTCATGGCCGTCCAGCACTACACTTGGAACTATGACGTGTCGCGGCAAGGCCGGCTCAACCTCGCGCGCGGCAACGAAGACCCGCAGATCAACCCGCTGCTCGATAGCTACGGCCTCAAAGTAAGCGAGGACTTGCTGCTGGACCAGAGCCGGCTGCCGTTGACCTATCTCTTCGGCACCGGCCAGCTCCAGCGGTTCGACACCCCGATACAAATCTTCGTGCAGTCCGACACGATGGACCAAAAGAGCCCCTTCACGGACAACCTGACCGGATTCCTTTATCTCTGGGGCACCGCGCTTGAACTCAATGACCAGAAACTCCAGGAATCAGGCTTGAAATCGCGCGTCTACATGACGTCGAGCAGCCGTTCGTGGACTATCCCCGCATCGGAAACCGGCGAAAACATGCGCTTTGACCCGCCGGACGCCGCGGCCATGCGAAGCTACCCGCTGCTTGCGGAAGTGACCGGGCAGTTTCCCGACGCCTTCGAGGGCAAGGATCGACCCGCTTGGCCCGAGACGCCGCCGGACCCGTCGCGGCCCGTACCGCCGGAACCGGAGGAAGAAGGCCCCGCGCCAACCATCGATCCGAAGCCCGGACGCTTGGTCCTCCTCGGATGTTCCCAGGCGTTCCAGAAGAACAATATGAACGAAATGAACGCGGAGTTCTTCCTGAAACTGGTGGACACAGCGACCCTTTCGCCCCAGGTCGCGGAACTCCGCTCGCGGGTGCCCATGCCCCGCACCGTGCGCAAGCCCGAGAACGCGGATGACCCGAAATACCGGACTTTCGTGACGTGGCAGGTTCTGAACTACGGGTTGGCGAATCTGATTATCGCCGGCGTCGGCGTTACCTTCGCCTTGGTGCGGCGGCGCGCGCGCAATGCGTATACCATGCGATACGCGGCCGCGCAGCGGGCCTAGAGACGAGACAAGAGCATAGGAGGATGAATCATGAACAGCAAGACGCTGATTGTGTTGGCCCTGGTGTTGGCCGTGCTCATCGCACTGGTCGTGCTCAAACAGGGCAGGCAACAGCCACCCAGCATCATCGAGCAGGTCGGTCTGGTCAAGCTCACGCTGGAAGACCTCGACGCCGCGAGCATCATGAAGATCGAACTCTATCAAGGCGCGCAGCCGGACCAGAAAGTGACCATCGAGCGTGAGAAGTCCGACGCGCCTTGGCGTGTCACCAGTCACTTCAATGCGCCCGCCGTCGCCGACACGGTGGGCGACTATCTCGCGTCCGTGTTGGGCCTCCAGGGGGAGCATCGCGATGGTGCGTCTACGGATGAACGGCTGGCCCGCTACGAACTCAAGGACGACCAGGCCTTCCACGTCGCCGTCTACAAGGCCGGCGCGGAGACCCCGGCGCACCATGTGCTCGTGGGCAAGTCGGAAGGCATGGCCACCACGTTCGTGCGACGCGCAGGCGCGGCGGAAGTCTACAGCGAAAAGACGGATCTGCGCCGCGACGCGGGTGTATACGTCGCCGGCGAACAGCCCACGGCGAGCAAATGGCTGGACAAGACCATCGCGAAGGTCGAGGATGGCGTGGAAATCACGCGATTGGCGTGCACGTTGCCGGATAAGCGCCTCGTCTTCGAACGTCGCGCGAAGGAACAACCCAAGGACGAAGACGCGGAGGACGCGGACGCCGAGCCGAAGCCCGAGCCACCGGTCGAATATGAATGGGTGCTGGCCGAGGGCGGCCCCGGAACGCCGCATAAGGATTCGAGCCTCCAAAGCACGCTGAGCCGATTCAAGAACTTGACGGCGCGCGACATCGCAGACCCCGAGAAGCGGCAGGAATACGGTTTGGACGCGCCGGCCTACCGCACAGAGATTACCCTCGACAACGAGAGAACGATAACGCTCGAGGGCGCCCGCCCCAACAAGACGGGCAACGGCTATGTCCGCGTTGCCGGCGCGGAACAGGAGATTCTATACGAGTTGGATTCCTACACCTTCGAGCAGGTATTCCCGAAGTGCGGGCAATTGTTCGAACTGCCCAAGCTCGGCGAAGGGCTCAAACTGGATGAGTTGAACCGCGTCGTTGTCAGCCAGGAGGACGGAAGCAACCTCGTGGTCGAAAAGACGGATGGCAAATGGGCCGTGATCGAGCCCAAGTCGGACCTGAAAACCCAGGACGCAACCCTGAGCACACTCGCCTCGACGCTGCTCAGTTGGACCGCCGCCGATTACGCCGATGAAGGCGCGGACATCGGCGCCTTCACGCGCACCGTTACGATTACCGTCGGCGATCAGACGCGCGCTTTCGGTGTCGGGGGCGATTCGAAGTGTATCGACGGCCTATACACCCGCATCGGCGACGCGGGCCCGACGCTTGTCATGAGCCGCACGGATGCGAAGAAACTGCTGCTGACGCCGCGCGACGTCTACCAGCTTACGGTGCTCGACGTCGAGGAGGCGCAGGTGAAAGGCCTGAACCTGCACGTGGGCGACAAACAGTTTGTCCTCGAAAAGACCGAGGACGCCGCCTGGCAGGCTTTGCAGGACGGCGTGGCCCGCGCCGTCGAGGAAGGGACCGTCTCCGGTCTCATCACCCGCGTTATCGGGTTCCAGGCCGACAACTTGCGCCTGGACGTCGCCCGACTTGAAGGCGATCCCGCGGCCCGCTTCGAGGTAACCATGGAAGACGGCACGGTCCACGCAATCGCTTTCGCTCCCGAACAGGACGGCGTACAGCTAATGACCGTGAGCGGCATTTCCCATGGGCTTACCGCGAAGCCGAGCGACGTGCAAATGATTAGCGGTATGATGGACACTATCCTGACCAGCTTAGCGGAACCGCCCCCGGCCCCGCCCGAGGAAACGGCTGAGGAAGCCGCGGATGTCGAAGCGCCGCAAGAACCGCCCGTCAACGACGCTGCGGACACTACGGAGGACACCCCCGTCGAGGTGGCGCTGCCGCCCCTCCCCACTCCCCTGACGGTTGAAACGCCGGGCGCTGCGATCGATGCGCCCGTCCAGGTGGAACTGCCGCAAGTGGAAGTCGCGCCGGCCGAGGTGGAGACCTCGGTAACAGAGGTCTCCAAAACCGAAGTCGGCGAGTCCGCGAGCGCGGAATCCGCACCGGAACCCGAGCAGGAATAAGAACGCGCCGGCCCCAAGGAACGCAACGGTGATGCGGACAGGTATTACGTGCGACGGCCTTCGGACGGTAGGCCTTGTGGCGGTTTGTTGTTGTCTTACTGGGGCTGCCCTGGCACAGGACGACATCGCCGACTCGCGCCGCAACGCCATCGTTCACGCCATCGAGGCCGCCGCGCCGGCCGTCGTCACCATCAGCGCGGTCGATATACGCACCGAGCGCGTGTACGACCCGTTGATGGAGGACTTCTATCGCAATTTCGGTCTGTTTCGCAGCCGGCCGCTCGTGCGGCGGCGCGCCGTCGAGGCTGTCGGGTCCGGCTTCTTCATCGACGAAGCCGGACACATCCTGACCAACTTCCATGTAATCCAGGGCGCGGATTACGGCACCGTAACCCTGCCGGACGGACGGGAAATCGAATTTGATTTCGTGGGAGGCGACGCCCGGACCGACTTGGCGGTCTTGCGCGCGAAAGGCCAAGACTTCCCTTATGTCCGTTTTGCCGATTCCGACAAGCTGCTGGTCGGAGAGTGGGTCATCGCGATTGGCAATCCCTTCGGTTTGATGATGCGCGACGCCAAGCCCAGCGTGAGCGTCGGGGTCATCTCCGCCGTCCATCGCCGCGTGCGACGCGAGGTCGGCGGCGGCGAACGCCTGTATCAGGGCATGATCCAGACTGACGCCGCCATCAACCCCGGCAACAGCGGCGGTCCGCTCGTGAACGCCGCCGGACAGGTCGTCGGCGTCAACACGATGATCTTCAGCAGTTCCGGCGGCCACCAGGGTCTCGGTTTTGCCATTCCCATCAATCGCGCCCGCCGTGTCGCCCAGGAGATTATCGAGTATGGCCGCCGCCGCGATCCGTGGCTCGGCTTCCACGGCGAGGCCGTAAGCGCGCTCACGGAATACTCACTGCGCCGGATGGCCGTGCAGGTGGAAGCCGGTGTCATCGTCACGGAGATTCTGCGCAACACCCCCGCCTATGAGGCGGGGTTGCGCCTGGGCGACGTGATCATCGAGATGAATAACGAGCCCGTCGAGCACCCCGCCGACATCGACTATCTGACTTGGGATCTCTTTGTCGGCGACGACGTCATACTCAAGGCGGACCGACAGGGCACGCCCGTTATTTCCCGCTTCAAAGTCAAGGAACTGGCGCCGTCCTAATCGCCGAACGCGGGCCGCATCAAACGCTGGATCGGGTCCCGCGGCCCAACACATTCTCAATATGGCGACCGGGCCTAGCGTTCCTCGTTCTCGCCCCCGCACGCGCCCGTCTTGATTCGCGCCGTGGCATCCGCGCTCGCCGGCGTGCTAGTCTGGGCGGTGCGGGACTACGTCGCCCTCGCGAACTTTACGGAAGGAGGAAGAGCGAGCATGACGGCATCGGGTGAGGCGGTCTGTCGCTTCTGCTCCGCGCCCCTCCGCCATACCTTCGTGGACCTTGGCATGTCGCCCCTATGCGAGAGCTTTGTCGAGTCCGAACGTCTTAACGAAATGGAGGCGTTTTATCCGCTTCACGTGTGGGTCTGTGATCGGTGTTTTCTGGTGCAACTCCAGGAATACGTGAGCCCGCCGGCCATCTTCAGCCACTACGCCTATTTCTCCTCGTACTCCGACACCTGGCTTGCCCATGCCCGCGCCTACGTCGGCATCGCGATCGATCGCTTCAGCCTCACGAAAAACAGCCATGTCGTCGAAATCGCCAGTAACGACGGTTACCTGCTCCAATTCTTCGTCGAGCGCGGCATTCCGGTAACGGGCGTCGAGCCCGCCGCGAATGTCGCCGAGGCGGCCCGCGCCAAGGGCATCCCCACCGTTGTCCGGTTCTTCGGAGACAACGCCGCGCGCGACCTTGCCGCGGACGAAAAGATGGCAGACTTGATTGTCGGGAACAACGTCCTGGCTCACGTGCCGGACATCAACGATTTCGTCGCGGGAATCCGGCGGCTGCTCAAGCCGGACGGCGTCATAACAATGGAATTCCCCCACCTACTCCGACTTGTCGAGGGGAATCAGTTCGACACCATCTATCACGAGCACTTCAGCTACCTCTCTTTCGAGGTAACGCGACGCATCTTCGAGGCCCACGGCCTCCGCCTGTTTGACGTCGAGGAACTGCCCACCCACGGCGGATCACTGCGTATCTATGGGTGCCATCGGGACGCCGGGCGATTCGCCCGCCACGCGCGCGTGGACCGCCTTCTCGCGTTGGAGCGCGCGCACGGCATGACGGGTCCCGATTTCTACCGCTCCTTCGCCCCCCAAGTCGCGGCAGCCAAGCGCAAGCTGCTCGAACTGCTTATTGCGGCGAAGCAGGCCGGCAAGTCCATCGCCGGTTACGGCGCGCCCGGCAAGGGCAACACGCTGCTCAATTATTGCGGTATCCGAACGGATTTCCTGGATTACACCGTGGACCGCAACCCTTTCAAGCACGGCAAGTACTGCCCCGGCACGCATATTCCCATTCTGCCGGTGGACAAGGTGCGCGAGACCCGGCCGGATTACCTCCTGATTCTGCCGTGGAATCTGCGAGAAGAAATCACGCGCCAAATGGCGTATATTCGAGAGTGGGGTGGGCGTTTCATCGTGCCCATCCCCGAAGCGGAGGTCTGTCCCTGAGCGGAGTCCCCGAGTTCGGGAGGTAGTAGTTTCTATGAAAGTGGTGCTCTTCTGCGGTGGATTAGGCATGCGCCTGCGTCCCCTGAGTCCGGAGTCGTTCAGCATGTCGCCCGGCGTCTCAGAGGACCTGCCCAAACCCATGGCGCACATCGGCGGGCAGCGGCCCCTGTTGTGGCACGTCATGAAGTATTACGCCTATTTCGGGTTCAATGATTTCATCCTCTGTCTGGGTTATCGCGCCGACGTCATCAAGAACTTCTTCCTCAATTACAGCGAGTACTTAAGTAATGACTTCATTCTTGCCGAGGGCGGCGCCACCCTGCAGTTGTTACACAATGACATCCACGAGTGGCGCATCACCTTTGTGGATACCGGTCTTATCGCATCCGTGGGCGAACGGCTGAAGGCCGTCGAGTCCCACCTCGAGGGCGAGGAGGTCTTCTTGGCCAACTACTGCGACGGTCTGACCGATCTTCCGCTGACCGACTACATACGCCGCTTCCTGGATAGCGGGAAGGTCGGCGCCTTCATCTGTGTGCGCCCGCCTTACACAACCCACGTCGTGCGCGTCGCGGAAGACTGCACCGTGCACGGTATCGAGCCCATCCGGTCCGCCGACGTATGGATCAACGGCGGGTATTTCGTCTTTCGCCGCGCAATCTTCGATTACCTAAAGCCCGGTGAGGACTTGGTCATGGAGCCGTTCCAGCGGCTCATACGCGCAAACCAGCTCTTCGGCTACCAGTACCGCGGCTTTTGGACCTGTATGGACACCTTCAAGGAACGAGAGGAACTGGATGCGATGTGCGCCCGCGGCAATACGCCTTGGCAGGTGTGGCGTACAACCACGCCCGACAAGCGCGCGCCTGGGTTGCTCTGAGGACCATCACATGCTCCACCTTGTGCTTGACCGCGACGCAGGCGCCCCGCTGACCATCCTCTGCCTTGGCGCCCACAGTGACGACATCGAGATCGGCTGCGGCGGGTCGATACTCCGCCTCCTCGATGCGCGCCGTAATACAAACGTGCACTGGGTCGTGTTTGGCGCGACGGGCGTCCGCGCCCGCGAGGCCGCACGCGGTGCGAAGTACTTTCTGAGGCATGCCGCGTCCGCGACCGTTACGCTTCGGCAATTTCGCGACGGCTTCTTCCCGTACTTCGGCGGCGCCATCAAGGAAGAGTTCGAGAACCTTAAGACGATGACGCAACCCGACCTGATCTTTACGCACTGCCGGGACGATCGCCATCAGGATCACCGGCTGATCCATGAGTTGACCTGGAATACTTGGCGGAATCACCTCATTCTCGAGTACGAAGTGCCCAAGTACGACGGCGACTTCGGGACGCCGAACCTTCTTGTCCCCCTCAACCCTGCCATCGTCCGCCGCAAACTCGCCGCGCTTGCCCGGTGTTTCCCGAGCCAGTCGGGCAAACACTGGTTCGACGAGGACCTCTTCCACGCGGCGTTGCGCCTGCGCGGCATGGAATGCGGCGCGCCGTCCAAGTACGCCGAGGCATTCTATGCCCGCAAGATCGTCGGCTTGTAGCGGCGTCGCCCCCGCGTGCCGACTAGTGCCGGCGGTCCGTGTAAATGCCAGTGACCTTGGCGGCCAATGCGCCCTCGCGCAGGTGCGATAACACGTCGAACAGTTCCTGGGCGTTTCGCACGGCGTCTCCGTCATGCACGGCGACGCAGAACAAGATATCAAGTATTGGCAGCGGCGCATTCGGATCCTTGTCGCGCCGGGCCATCGCCTCGCGGAATGCCCGCTCCTGGCCGACGGACTCGTAAAACCGCGGGAGATGCTCCTGCCAGAGACGCTGCACGTGTTTGCAGAGGCGCGTCGCATTGTCGGGGTCGATAATAACCACAAAATGCCCCCCGCCCAAGTGGCCGACCCGAAAGATCGACGATTGCGTTTCCTGGCCGATGGCGTGAAGACCGCGCCCGAGATGACGGATAGCCTTCGCGCGCCCGTCCGCACCGACTGACCGTCCGAATTCGGCCAGGTTCAATAGTTCGACATAAATAATCGCGAACGGGTCGCGACGGCTCAGCGCCCGTTGCACCTCAAGACGAATTCCCTTCGAGTCGGGCAATTCCGTGAGATCGTCGCGCAAGGAATTGGCGCTAAGCAGACGATTGACGCGCTGGAGCACCTCCGCCAGATCTAGCGGCTTGGTGAGGTAATCGTCGGCGCCCTGCGCCAAGCCGTGCCCGATCTCCTCCTCATTCGTCATGGCGGAGATAAGGAGAATGGGCAGCCTAAAATGATGGGCATGCGCGCGCACGCGGCGACACACCTCGAAGCCGGATATGCCGGGAAGCATAATATCGAGGATCAATAAATCCACCTGCCGCGTGGCATCCAGAAAGGTGAGCGCAGTGTCCCCACGTGATTCGACGCGGCACACGTGACCGGACTTCGTCAAGAAATCGCTGAGTTGACGCGCCAGGCGTGTGTCGTCGTCCAGGATCAGGATATTGGCCAAGGCTGCTTCTCCTGAGACCCGCGGGGCCAATACATGCACCGTGCAGGTTTCGCACCCCGACCGGCTCAGCGTCCTCTCACCGTTACACCGTCGCCCACGTGCTCCACGCACTGTAAAGTGCAACCCGAAATCTTTCTTACCAGACATTGCGGGTTGGGTTCAAGTCGCATGATACGAAGAACGTTCAGGGACCGTTGGGATTTGAGGGAATCAATGTGCTGAGCGGCGAAAGCGACGCCACAGCGCGCGCAGGCGCATTCCGCGCGGCACGGGGCACGCGCACGTGGATGCGGAACAATCGCCGGTGAAAAAGGGACGAAAGCAGTGAGGGAGGGCCGCATCCATGCGGCGCCTCCCTCGTGAAGGAGATTGGTGAGTGTTAAGCCACTACGTCGAGGTCGTGCCCGCTCGTATCAGGCAACGCCAATACGCGTTGCAGCAGTTCGGCGGCGGCTCGCACGCTGCTGGTTTCAGGCGTCCTTTGCTGTTCCGTCAGCTTAGGCGACTGGTAAACCGCCTGAGAACGACTCACACCGGCCCCGACGCTGGCTGTGGCAGTGATCGTATTCATGACCGTGCCTCCTTAGACCGCGCCGGGTCTCCTTGACTCCACTGCTTTCTGATCTTCGGCAAAACATGCGACAAACTTTAATGGAATACGCGCAGACAACAGCGTAAACACCTGGGGTGCAATAGGTTACGCCGTGTTGCGTGTCCGGCGCGCGAGAAACGGAAGAATCCGGCGAACCGCCCCGGGTCTCACTTCGGACCATCGGGGCTCGGGCATTCCGCCACGAGCGCCAGCAGCGACTCGATGAGTATCTCGCCGGTCATCTCCCCCATGCAGGTCCGCGTGATGTAGTCGTAGCGCTTGAAACTGTTCCAGTCCACCCTCGTCAGAATGTAGCCAAACGCCTCGTTGGTCAGACCAAGGAGGAACGAGTGCTTCGTGGGCATGTTGCGCTTGAGGTAGTAACCGATGTTGGGCAGCGCCTCGCCGGGAATCGTCAGCATCTGCGCCGTGCCGAGGTTCACCAGGTTCAACTGCGCCGGCAGCATCGCGTCCTCCCCCACGGCGTTGCCGAGCGCCGAATGCTTGAGTACACCGCGCAGCAGCTTCGATTTGACAGGGAAATCGACAATGCGCGCCGCGCTGTAGAGCGTCGGGTCGTCCTGCGGCGGCGCATCCGCGATAATGCGCAGGGCCTCGTCGGCAAGCAATTCGCCGATACGCACGCACTCGTCCCACGTGCGCGCGTCCTCTCCGTCGGGCCGGCGGTTGTCCGCGGTGACCATGCCGCCTTGGGCGCTGTTCATGAACAGGGCCATGCCGCCGCCGCGCGACGCGATGCGGTCGTAGAGCGGGCCGCACAGGTCGGGGCTGAGGACATCTGAACCGAGGACTTCCGGGTGAATGGCGTAATTCACGATCGTGGCGATGGGCTTGCCGGCGTTCGGGCCGGTCTTCGCAACGGGCTGGACGACCCCGCAGCGCGGGTCATACAGTTGCGGCGCATAGTAGTTGTAGGCGATCTTGCCCTGCGCCTCGCGCACGGCGATCTTCAGCGACGCCGGTTCGAGGTTGTCCGCCGCCTCATTCACCGCCGCCGCAATCTCGCCGCAGACCCAGTCCAAATACTCTAGGTCCGCGCCGGTGCCGCCGTGCATGTCAGGAAACCCATACGAATCGGGCGCGCTGTGCGTGTGCGTGGCGCCGATAAGGATGTTTTCCGACGGAATGCCCGGGACCTTGGCGCGAACGCGATCGCACAACACGGAGGGCCAGCCCAGGAAATCCACCCCGACGATCGCGACGCGCACCTCCCCTTTCTCGAAAACCAGCGCGCGCGCGAAGAGGTCGCCCTTCTTCTCATTGACCGGCCGCGGCGCGCCCACGCCGCCGCTCACCGGCAGCAGCGGGTAAGGCGTGACTACCCGCAATGCCGCGCCGGCTTTGAACACTGCGGTCTCACCCAGAGCAGCGTACGAAATAAGGCAGAAACACAGCGAGACAATCACTACAAGCCTGTTCATTGGTTCGTTTCCACGAGTTGAAGTTCGCGAGCATCGCGATGATACGCGCATCCCGGAACGATCGAAATCCGCGGCCTATTCCAGAACTTTCGACTGAACCGTCCTCTATGGGGTTTCAGACGAGGCCAAGCCCCAGCCGCTCGTAACACGGGCACCTTGCCAGTGAATCTCCCCGCCCCTCCCGTTCCCCCGGTGCTGCCTTCCTCGCCGATTTGACAGGCCGTTGAATCTCTGCTAGCGTGTGGCTGGGGAGGGCCACGAGCAGTACCGGCCCGGAGGGAGGGGGGAGTTGAAGTCTGATTCCGCCCAAGCGTCTGAAGCTACGCGCGGAGAGGAGGGATGCAAGCGCGGAGAAACGACGCGCGGACGCGCGGGGCGGGGTCTTGTGTATACGGTATCGGAGTGGGAATTTTACGTGCGCCGTGCGAGCGGTGTCTCGCGCGGCCAACCGTGCGTGCGCCAGGAAGGCGCGCACGCGCGAAGGAAGGGGAGAGTACGCAACATGCGCAAATACGCACTTATCGTGGCAACCATAGCATTGGTTACGGTGGCAGTCTCCGCCGTGGCCGAACTGCAACAGGTTTCCGTGGGCGGGTCCATCCGCATCCGCGGCAACTACGTCCACAATGAACTGACCGGTCCGCTGCCCCAATTGCGGTGGGCGCCCCCGTTGCTGGGAAAGCGGCCCATCGGCGGGCCCTTCAATCCCGCTGTGGCCAGCATCTACCACTGGGACGACGACGGCCCGGCCTACTCTTCGGTCGAAATGCGGACGCGCCTCCACGTGAAGGCCGACTTCACCGACAATGTCAGCGCGTTCATCGAACTCGATTCGTACGATAATTGGGGCGAGGATTTCCGTTCCAATTACATCACCGGCGTGGATGGCCGCGCCGCCAGCGTCGATGACGTCGAAGTCTTCCAGGCGTACATCGAGGCGCGCGAGTTATGGGACACGCCGCTGAGCATGCGGATCGGACGCCAGGAACTGGCTTTCGGAAGCCAGTGGCTGGTCGGCCCGCGCGACTTCGGCTTCTTCTTCACGGGCATCTCGTTCGACGCATTGCGGCTGACCTATGCGGCCGACAATCTCACGATCGACGCCTGGGCCAGCAAGCTCGCGGAGCGGTTCTCCGATTTCGGCGACGACGACGTGGACTTCTACGGCCTCTATGGCAGCTACACCGGCATCGAGGGGCACACCTTCGACTTGTACTGGATGTTGCTGCGCGACGACACCGACATCGAGGACGTGGCCGGCGGTCCCATCGTCGAATGGCTGCAGGACGTGTGGGGCGTTGACGACTACGACGCGACCATGCTGCACACCATCGGCCTGCGCGCCGCCGGCGCGTTCGGCGCCTTCGACTATGACGCCGAAATCGCCTATCAGTTCGGTGAGGCCGACATGATCGGCGCGACGTTCAAGCCAGGGCTCTTCGGCGACGACAGCGCGGACTTCGACAATCTCGGCGCGAAGCTTGAACTCGGATACAGCTTCGACGTGGCCTGGCATCCGCGACTTTTCGCGGCCTTCCGCTATTACGGCGGCGAAGATAACCGCGACATCTCGTTCTGGGAATGGCTGAACCCGTTCTACAAGCCCGAAGCGAGCGTCAGCTTCAATCGCTTGTTCTCGAACGATATCCTCAGCGGGTTTATCGACGCGAACAACGATTTCACCAACGCTTGGTACGCGCGCCTCGGCCTTATGACCGCGCCCACCGAGAAACTGCGCACCATGTTCTGGGTCTCTTATTACGAGTCGCTGGCGGACTTCGACGCGCCGCGCCACTTCAAAGTTGGCAAGGCGCGTATCCCAATATTCCCGCTCGCCTCGTGGTGGACGCAGCAGAACGACGATGATCTCGGGATCGACGTCATGCTCGCGGTCACGTACCTCTATAGCCAGGACCTGTCATTCGACATCGGCTGGACGCACCTGTTCACCGGCGATGGCTACGGCCAAGGCAATTACAACGCCTTCAACGGCCTCGTATTCAACGGCGGCAGCGACAAGGACGACGCGGACTACGTCTTTGCCGGTTGCCGGGTGGACTTCTAGTCCAAGGTTGAGCGTCTGACGCAAGGCCCCGCGGACCGCCGCGGGGCCTTGTCTTGTTGACGCGGCGCCGCGACGCTGGGGTCGGCTTTGCCGTGCTGTTCCGATCGGTCGGATCGGTCTGATCGGTCGGCCAGGTCAGCCCTCCAAGCAGCCCCATCCCCCGCCGACCACAACCCGCATTCGACGCTCTCTGGCCCCCGCATGCCGAAACATGCTACAACTTACGCGCCATCCCGGACCGCGGAGGAATACGCCATGCTGTTGCATCCGATAGACTGGGCGATTGTCGCCGTCTATTTCCTGGCCTCGTTGATTGTGGGCGTCGCCGTGACCCGGCGCGCCAGCCGCAGCGCCGCCGACTTCTTTGCCGGGGGCCGCGCCATGCCGTGGTGGCTTCTGGGGGTTTCCCTGGTGGCGACGACGTTCTCGACGGACACCCCGAACCTCGTCACCAACATGGTGCGCAAGAACGGCGTTGCGGGGAACTGGGAATGGTGGGCGTTTCTTCTCACCGGCATGCTGACCGCGTTTCTGTACGCGCGGCTGTGGAAGCGATCCGGCGTATTGACGGACGTCGAGTTCTACGAATTGCGTTACAGTGGCAAGCCCGCGGCGTTCCTGCGCGGGTTTCGGGCGCTCTACCTTGGCATCATGTTCAACATCGTTATCATGGCTTCCGTCTCCCTCGCCGCCATCAAGATCGGACGTGTTCTGCTCGATCTCTCGCCGATGCAAACGATTCTTATCGCGAGCGTGGTTACCGCCATATACAGCGCGCTGGGAGGCCTGCTCGGCGTGCTCTGGACCGACTTCTTCCAGTTCATTCTGGCCATGATCGGCTCGATAGCCGCCGCGTATTACGCGCTGTCGTTGCCGGAAATCGGCGGGCTTGCCGGCCTGCTCGCCCATGAAAACGTGCAAACGCGGTTGAGTCTCCTGCCGAACTTCAACGACCCGTCGCTTCTACTAGGCGTGTTCCTGATCCCGTTGTGCGTGCAATGGTGGGCCGCCTACTACCCGGGGGCCGAACCCGGCGGCGGCGGCTACGTTGCGCAACGCATGCTGGCCGCGAAGAATGAGAAGCACGCGCTGGGCGCGGTGTTTCTCTTCAACGCGGCCCACTACGCCCTACGCCCCTGGCCCTGGATTATTGTTGCTCTGTGCTCGCTGGTGGTTTTTCCCGATCTCGACGCCATGCGCGCCCGCTTCCCAAACGCGGGCGACGTGATCAACCATGACATGGGTTATCCCGCCATGCTCACGTTCCTTCCCGTGGGTCTGCTCGGGATGGTCGTCGCCTCGCTTATCGCGGCGTACATGTCCACCATCGCGACCCACCTCAACTGGGGCGCGTCCTATTTGGTGAACGACTTCTACAAGCGGTTCATCCGCCCGAAAAGCAGCGAGAAGCACCTCGTGCTCGTGGGGCGCATCTGCACGCTGCTGCTCATGGTTGGCGCGGGATATCTTGCCCTTCAAATGGAGAGCGCCCTCGACAACTTCAAAATCATCCTCAACATCGGCGCCGGGACCGGGTTGCTCTTCATCCTCCGCTGGTTCTGGTGGCGCATCAACGCCGTCAGCGAAATCACGGCGTTGATTGTTTCCTTCGCCGTCGCGCTTTATTTTCAGTTCTTGCACGCGAAGACGGGGCTCCCATTGCTCGACGATTGGATGCGGCTTTGCATCATCGTCGCGATTACCACCGCTTGCTGGCTGCTCGCCACCTTCGCCACGCCGGCGACCAGGCTCGATACGCTAGTCAAGTTCTACCGGACCACACAGCCGGGCGGACCCGGATGGCGGCGGTTCATCGAGCGCGCCGAGGCCGAGGGACACTCGATGCGCGACGTGGACCGCATCGGCCAGCTACCCCTCGGCATCCTGTGCATGGTGCTCGGGTGCATGGCTATCTACGCCGCCCTGTTCGCCACCGGCTACTGGATATACGGGCAATACACCTTGGCCGCGACACTAACGGGCTTGTTTGCGGTTGTCACCGCCGTCCTCGTCCGCCTGTGGACCCGCCTCGTCCACCCGCTGCGCATTCGCATGACCATTCACGTCAAGGGCCGCGATTAGCGCGTCAGGCAGTCACACCGAATCGTTGAAGGAGTTGAAGACATGGCAACATCCGCCGCGCACTTGAATATCGGCATCATCGGCGCCGGGCGCATCGGCAAGGTGCACGCGGCGCATCTCGCGCGCCACGTGCCGCGTGCGCGGCTCGCCGTCATTGCCGACGTTTCGGAAGAGGCCGCGCGCGCCTGCGCGCAAGAGAACGGCGTACCGCGCGCGGTGGCGGACCACCGCGCCGTCCTCGATGATCCCGGCGTGGACGCCGTGGTCGTGTGTTCCTCGACGGACACCCACGCGCGCATCGTCACGGAAACCGCGCAGGCGGGCAAACACATATTCTGCGAGAAGCCTATCGATCACGACCTTGCGAAGATACGCCGCGCCCTCGATGCCGTCGAACGCGCGGGGGTCAAACTCCAGATCGGCTTCAATCGCCGCTTTGACGCGAACTTCGCGCGCGTCCGCCGTGCCATCCTTGACGGCGAAATAGGCCAGCCACACTTGCTCCACATCATCAGCCGGGACCCGGCGCCGCCGCCAATTTCATACATCAAGGTCTCCGGCGGCCTGTTCCTCGATATGACCATCCACGACTTCGATATGGCCCGGTTTCTCATCGGGGCCGAGGTCGAGGAGGTGTATACGGCGGCGGGCGTGCTTGTGGACCCGGCCATCGGCGCGGCCGGCGACCTCGACACGGCGGTCGTCGTGCTCGAATTCGCCAACGGTGTCATCGGTACGATAGACAACAGCCGTCGTGCCGTCTATGGCTACGACCAGCGTGTCGAGGTCTTCGGCAGTGCGGGCGGCGTCCGTATCGACAACAACTACCCAAACACGGCGCTCATCAGCGACGCGGGGTCCGTCCGGCGCGATCTCCCTCTCAATTTCTTCATGGACCGCTATACCGAGAGTTTCCTCGCCGAGATGCGCGCCTTCATTGACGCCGTCCTCGACAACACCCCCACTCCGGTCACCGGCCACGACGGCCTCGCCCCCGTCGTGATGGGCATCGCCGCCCGGAAGTCCTACGACGAACATCGTCCGGTGCGATTGGTTGAGGTACTATCGCAATGAGGAGGTCTGTGTGTCTTTCTTCCATCTCGTCTGCGGGAATACTCTTCTGCGTACTCGTTAACTTGGGATGCGGCATTCCCAATCCGGACCAGCAGACCACCCCGGTGGCGACGGGAGACGGACTGACGGTCGCCCCCAAACACGAACAGGAGTTGCGCGAGGCTATCGACGCGATGATCGCCATGATCGAAGGAAGAGAGCATGGACAATTTCTGGAGACCTATGGCGATCCGAAGTTGGTCGATGACGCACGCGCCGAAGGGACCCTTGATGACATAGCAGCGCGAATCGCCGGCGCGGAGGGCGACGAACTACTGCGCGTGCTGAAGGAAACGCGGCGCATGAAACCGCGCTTCGCGCCTGAGGATGCGACTGCAACCTTCTGGCGCGAAGGGTTTCCAAGGTATCTTGTATTGCGCCGGATCGAAGGCCGGTGGCGCATTATGAATTGATACGAAGACCGCCGCGCGTGCACGGGCGGTCCGTTGGGAACAAACCGGACGGAGGCACAGAATGGGCCGGATGGCGTCCTTAGCCGCGCGCGCCGCGCTGCCGGCGCTTCTTTGCTGCTGTTCCGCGGCGCACGCCCAGCGGCTCGTGGTCGTGACTAATACGCTGTCCGCTACCCGCGAGGCCGCGCGCGTATACGTGCACAGCATCGACTTTGATTGGGGCGGCCCCCTCCCGGGCACACGGCCTTTGCCCGGCGCGATGCCGCTCGGGCCGCTGCTGGTTTCCAACGATGGCCCGGCTCTGCTCACCACCGGCCCCAGCCGCGACGCGGGTGCGGGCGGCTCGCCGCACGATCGCAGTTGGCATTCCGCGTTCCAAGTTGCGCCCTTCACCGAGTTGCCCGAACTACGACGGACTCCAGAGTCGGGCTGGCGCGAATGGATAGCGTGCGCGCATCAAACCACGGATACAGGGGATACGATTGCCGTCGTCCTTGGTGCGCCAATTAGCGCGGAGGGAACTGGACAAGGGCGTCTCGCGACACGCATCTATTCGCGCGACGGCACGCCGCCGCGGCCCGGCCCGACCTCGTGGACTCTGCCGGGACGCCCCGTCGCCGCGGCGCTCGCGGGCGGCGGGCGGGCGCTGGTGGTGTGCAGAACGACCTCGGACACTGGCATTGAACTGGTCATTGGCGACCTCTCGGCGGGCGCCCCTCCCCCATCGGTCCTGACGCTGAGCAACGAACTCGAAAGGCCGGGCTTTGCCGCCGTCGGGCTCGGCGTCGATCCCGTTCGCGGCTGCGCCCTAGTCGTTGCCTCAGGCTACGCTATGGATAGTCCGGCGGGCGAACCCGTTTCCGCGGCGTTCCTCGTGGACTTGCGCGACGGGATGACCGCGACGCTCGCGCCGGTCCCGATTCGAGGCGCGGGCGACCCGTCGGACCGCGTGGTGGCTCCAGGCTATGGCGGTGTCTTCTGGGTAACCACGCGCGTGCCCGGCGCGGCGTTTGTGTACGTGACCCGCCTCCGCGTGGATAAGCAACTCTATCTGCACAAGGACGCCGAGTATCCCCTCGACAACACGGGGCAAACCGTGGTCCTGGCGGCCTGCCCGTTTGAAGACGCACTCGCCGTGGCCCTCGGCGATCGCCTCGAAATCTGGCGCAACGGCGACCACGACGGCGCGGAGGGGCGCTACCCGCCCGCTGTTCAGGCGTTGGGCTGGTTCCAGGAAGGCCTCTTCGCCGGGAGTGCGGGCCGCGTGTCTCGTATCGACCCCGCCACCGCCCAACCTGTCGCGAGCATCCAATTACAGAGCGGTCACGTCGTCGACTTCGCCGCCGTGCCCCGGGGGCGTCTCCCGGCGGTGGATATTGACGCCGACGGCCTTTCGCCCGCCGCCGAACGCGAAGCCGGCACCTTGGACACCAACCCGGACTCAGACGGTGACGGCATCCCCGACGGGAGCGATCCCGAGCCGCACACGCCGTCGCCGCGCCTCGAAATCCCCGCCGAGATCACGTTTCGAGGCAAGGCGGTCGGGTACGAAATCCGCGCGTTGGACTTCGCGGACCGGGGGTTGGAAAACATCCTGTGGCGTGTCGAGCCCGACGACGCGGCGAAGGACTGGCTTGTGATCACACCGCGATCGGGGCGCGTCCCGAGCCAAGTCTATCTCGCCGTAAGTCCATTGGCGGGCGTGCGCGGCGCCGCTCTCGAGGGCCGCGTCCGCGTACACATGACCGGCGCCCACAGCGGTGTCGAGGCGGCGGACAGCCCGGCGGAGGTACTGGTGCGCGTGCTGCCCGAGCCGCCGGGCCCACAGCGCGTACTGTGGCTTTCCGAAGACGCGAATGCCCACGGCCGAGACAGACCCGGTCAGCGCGATGGAGGCGCGTTTCGCTCAAATGAAGCAAAACGAAACGGAATGGCGGTGTTGGCCGGGCTGTTGGCGGGACCGCCGTTCTATTACTCGCACACGTTACACCAAGGTCCCATTGAAGAACCGCTCAATGACTTTCAACTGGTGATCCTTGACGCCCGCGCCGCCGCGCAGGGTGCGGTAACGCGGCAGGGGCTCCTCGATTACGTTGCCGATGGGGGCGCGCTCCTCTTCCTGGGCGCCCACATCGAGGACCGCGATACCCGCTCCTTGACGCGCTGGCTCGATCCCATCGGCGTGCGTATCGACACCGCCATCCGCGTGGATCAGTCCCGAGCGATGATGGTCGCGTCGGAGAACTTTGGCGGCTTGGCGGCAGACCTGTATCTCGGACGCCATTGGCGGGACTTCGCCGTCGAGGCAGGCTGCGCGCTCTCGGTTTCCGCCGCCCAGGCAATCATCCGAGACCCGCAAGACCCTGACCGCGTCTATCTCGCGGCCCATCGTCACGGCTATGGCCGGATCGCCCTGCTCGCATCTGCGTCCCCGATCAGCGACGCCGCGCTTGATCGCGGCGAGAACCGCCTCTTTGCCGAGGACCTCTTTCAGTGGCTCCGCCTCGCCGGCGTCGAAATCAGCGACATGGACGGTGACGGCATTCCGGATTACGTTGAGGACGCCAACAATAACGGCGCATGGGACCCCGGCGAGACAAATTACCTGCAAGCGGACACGGACCGAGACAGTATCCCGGACGGGCTCGAAGACTTGAACCGGAACGCCATCGTCGATGACGGCGAGACGGACCCGCGCAACCGCGATTCGGACGGCGATGGCATTTACGATGGGGCCGATCCCTCGCCCTGTCCCGTCATCGGCGCACCGCGGATTCTCGCGGTTGAAGGTATTCGAGGCCCCGCCGCCGGTCCCGCCGAAGGCGGCGCCACGGTCGTGCTCTCGGGAAGAAATTTCACGCCGAACGCAACCGTCTGGTTCGGGGACCGGCAGGCCCCTGTCGCCCACGTGCCCTCCGCGACGACCATCCTCACCGTAGCGCCGCCCGCCGCGAACCCGCAGGGCGGCGTGGTGGACGTGCGCGTCACGGGTCCCGGTGCGGTTCCCGACCGCGCCCCCGTCGAGGCGATATTCTCCGAGGGCTTCCGTTACGAACCTGAGAGCCGCGTCCGCCTCGTGCTGACGCAAGAGGCAAGCCCCCGGCATGTCGACGGTCTATACGATGGCGTGGTCGCCGTCACGCTCGAGTCTCCGGACGCTGTCCTGGTCCGTCAGGTGATCGCTCTCCTGCGACCGGAGCCCGCCGCCGGCTTTCGGTGGCGCGTAACACCTGCCGACGACGGCAGCCGCAGCGAACCAACGCTCTGGGAGACGCGCGTCCTCGACAACGGCGCGCTGATTTTGACCAACCGCAAGCCCACGTGGGCCGCGCGGCAACCCGCCCTTGTGGCGACCCTCCCCTGGGAGTTCCGAGACGTTGCCGAGCCCGCCGCACGCATCCACATCGAAGTGCCCGGCTTTCTCGCGACCAGTCGGAACGGCATACCCCTCGACGCCTCGGCACAAGGCATTACGCTCGCACTAGAAGAACCGGCCGCCACCGCCCCCACCCGCCCACAATGACCGTGGGTTCGGGCATATCCCCCGATACGAAAATGGCGCGACATACGGACATTGATTCTATGGACTTGTTTTCATTTATCGAAACGCTACAAGACATTGCCGCTTCGTGAAATTGCCGATAGCCTTCAATCAATGATCCCTTTTGTTTTCGGGCCGATTCAGTCTCCCAAAGAAGAATCTAACCTCCCCTGTGTTGTGCTCGTGTACGAGCAAGTAAGCACACTCCTGCTAACTCTTGTTTGGTGGTGATAAAGGGCTGACAACGTCTTTTTCGGAAAACCTTTCTAACCTCGTTTTTCAGGCTCGCGGTAGTCCTTTTCGCTATGAAGTTTTTTCAAGAGGAAAAAGGGGGTTTGATGAAATCTTCATTCTGCCGCTTATCGCTTTTGCGATATGCTTTTTGTGATTTTTTCGTCGCGACCTTGGTAAAGAAAAAAGGTTATTTCTTGTAAAGGTGTTTTTCCAAACGCAAGTAACACGCCGATTTTTTTCGATGGTTTCGATTCGCGATGCAACACACGCGCCACAATCGCCCAGGATGTCCCAGATTGATTTGGGAGCACTTCGATATGGATTTATCCGTCCACGCGCGACAGCGGCGATTCTAGAGCGGTTTATCGAGGTGCTGTGAAGCGTTCATCGGCGGCATCGTGAAGTAGCAGGTGAACGAATCGTTCACGTTGTCGAATAGCGTTGACCAGGGCGCGACCAGGGCAACGTGCGAACCCTAAATTTCCAGGGGCAAAAAAAAGTCTTGACATTTGCTCGTGTGTTCGTTATAGATTAGGTTCAAGGCCACCGAAGCGCGGCGGGACCAAGGCCACACCCGCGAAGTAAACAACGCGCTTCGGATGAAGATGACACACCAGAGTGCGGCGCAAAGCGAGCGCCGGGCGTTGGTGTGTTTTTGTTTGGTGTCGGGAAAGTTGAACCGCCTCATTGCCATGCGTTGAGCGATTTCGTTCAACCCATGTTGTCACCGGACCGCCGCGCGGACATGCCCGCTATGCACGTCAACAGACGCGCGGCGGTCCCAAAGGCTATACCAGAGCAACGGTTTCGACTCTGCTTCATACAGCGCAACGGGGCGCGGCCCGGCGAGAGAGAAAAACTCCTTGCTTTCACGCTAGGCCGCGCCCCACAGGGCGGAACAAGAAAGGATGGTTTACTATGGATGCAGCAAAATTGAAAACGTTGGCGGAAGACTTGGAAATCCGCCAGGGCGTGCGCGATTTCGTCAATCGACTGCGCCGCATGGATCAATCGACCGTGCGGGCGGAAGGCGAGCCGGGGCGCGTAGAGCGATTGCGAGAAGCGGTCTTGAAAAGACTGACCGGCGATGCGGTCATGCACGACCGCAAGGCGGAATCCGACGACGACGTACACGGCGAATTGCGCTTTCACATTCCGGGAGACAAGTTGGCGCGATTGCAGGGACAACCGCTTTTCGTGCAGCACCCCGACGACGCGGATTCGCTTGTCAGAATCGGAAGTGTTGAATGAGCGTGATGCGTTCAGAGCAAGCGTGGCAGACGTTACGCGAACGACAATCGCCGTCTGGCGCGTTGAACGTGAACGAATTGCGCGGCAATGACGACATGGAAAGCGAAATCGAATCGTATCGGCGCACGATGGATGCGCTTGAACGTTTTGTAAGACCGGGCAAAGCGAAACCGACGCCGAACCCACGGGGAACGGGTGTGCGCAAGATCAAGTTGCGGGTGTGGTAGATGATCACGCGGCAAAAATGGACCGAATTACGTGACACGTTTTTCGAGTGCAGAAGCATCGCGGAAACGGCGCGGCGATGCGGTATCTCGGAAACGACGGCGGCGAAATTTATCACGTTGGGCGCAAGGGGGTTTCCGGCGATCAAAAACCTTACCGAGATAGCGGAGCAACGGCGCGGGGAAACGTTCATCGAGACACAATCGAAACTGACCAAAGAACTGTTAGCGCAATGCAACAAGTTGCGATTGAAGGTCGATGGAAAACGGAATGTCGATGGAACGATAACCGTATCGACTGTCGAGTACGCGCGACTGATGAAAATGATTGCGGAAGCGCACCAAACGTTGGCGGACTTTTCGGAATACGCACAAGAGAATCTGCAAACCGAAGCGGGTGTTGTTCTACCGCGACAAATAACGCACGTCGTGAATCAAAACGAGCACCGACAGTGTGAGGAAAGGTGGCGGAAATTTTTCAACGACTGGGCAAGCACCGAACGCCGATATCTGACTGAAAAGGAATTGCAATTACCACCGACCCAGAGAGCCAGATTGTTGGGCATAAAAGGTCTGCGTAGTCTCATGCTGGCAAGACAAAAAACGCTGTCAGAGAACGTTACGGAAACAAGGTAGCCGAAAAACGCCCGCGAGTGCGCGAACATTGATTGATATGCGCGGCGGAGACCGCGAAAGAAGTAATGGATTCGTAAGGCGAATAGGGACCGAACAAAAAGGATGCCAGACATGCTGAAGAAAGAGCGAAAAGGACCGCAGCATACTCGAAAGATTTTTGAGGCGGCGGCAGAAAGCGAGACACAGGAAGAGCGGGAGTACCGCCGATGGAAGTATGAGCAATTGCCGAACGCCCTCGATGGGCTGAAGGGTGCGAAGCAAAAACGCGACCGCTACGTTGCGGTTGTCGATGCGCGGAAGCATAGCGCTCTTGTCGGAGAAAAAGCGTACACGTCTGCACAACGCGCGGTGGATGAAGAGCGTTTGCAGGACTTGGAGCACGAAACATTCCAAGCGGAAAAGGCTTGCGAGTATTGGCGCAAAAAGATCAACGGGTATGAGGAAGGCCGCGTTCGTGCCGTCTACGATTCCTCATGGAACGAAATCCGCGCGGCGGTCAGACGCGGCACGAGAGAGGCACGCGCGTTGTTTGCGAACATGCGCAGGATGTTCACGTTGTTTGACGCGGTGCGTGAACAAGAATCGTTATTCACAATGGCCGCGCGCCATATGTCCCGCGCACGGCTGCAATTGCTTCGAGACGGCGCGGAATTGCCGGAAGAGCCTGTGCTTCATTTTCCGATAGGTCCGAGCACGTTTTGTGCGTTCCTCACGAGAGAACTGCCAAGCCGTGACCGCACGCCGGAACCACAGTGGACAAAGATTTTCCCGCACGGCTTCGAGGTGTTGCGCGAAGAGCCGCCGCTTGCTCTTGAGGAAACCGGTCTTGACCCGGATGACACGATTCCGCGCGAATGCCTCTTGCAGGAAGAAGACGACCGCACGCCCGACACCGCCGCCGCGCCCGCCGCCGATGCCGCCGATGCCGATGCGAGAATCGAGCAACGCCTTGCACGACAGGCACGCGCCGAATCCGTAAAGCATCGCGCGGCGCGGCGCACGGCGAAGAAGCGCAAGACGGACCAGGGCAAGACGGCGGACCAGGCGCGGCCCAAGAGTGACCATCCGTGGCGCGGTGCGCGTGCCTGCACGCGGCGGGCGGTGAAGGGCAAAAAGTCATCGCGGGCACGGGCGCGAGCGGCGTGAATATCGAGTAGCAGTTTTGTCCCGTGAACAAAAGAGGGATTATCGGACACTACGAAGAAAAAAGGCTGAATCTATTGGCGATTGCAAGACGCGGCGAAGATTATTGCGGCGGAAATGTTGTCAAGAGTTTTCCGGGAAGGCCGATTGTGGCGTCCGACGCGGCGGATCGGCGTGGTAGAGTCCAGAAATCCGGGGGTTCACTGTTGACAGAAAATAGCGTGGATTTCTCGGACCAGGGCGCAGGTATTGACAGACTCTCGGACGTGGTGTATGAACGCGCCCGCCAAAGCCGCTAGGATGCCCGTAGCCGCACGCGGCGGGTGTCTGGCGTGTTCGGGACCAGGGCGCGGGCGTCACAGGCCGTCCTAGGCGATTCTACAGCGCGGATTGAAAAAGGCGGTGGCGGGCGAGTAAAGTTGAAATGATAAACCCGCGAACGTGGCGAAACGTTCACGGGTTTGCCGCCGTGCAAGATTGCGCGGGAAAACACGGCGGCGAAGTGCTTGACCAGCGCATCATACCACGTCAAGCACCCCAGACCACAAATTCCGCGCGGGAGTGTTTGACATGGCGACCAGGGCGAAGCGTACAAGGCTGAATCTCGACCGTTGCGCAAAGACGGCGGTCTGCTATTACAGGGTTTCGGACCCGCGCCAGATGCAGACCGGCAACATTGAACAGCAGAAGCCAGCGGTTGAAGCCCGATGCCGTGACATGGGATGGGAGATTGTCGCCAGATTCGAGGAACAGGCTTCCGCGTTTTCAGACCGGGCTTTCAAGCGTGATGCCTTCACGGAAATGATGCGGTATTGCCGTGACAATCGCGGCAAGGTCGGAAACGTTGTCGTCTGGGACATCAAACGCTTTGCGCGTTCCGTGGAAGCGTTCATACGGTTTCAAGCCGAATTGAATTCGCTTGGGATTCATCTTGAAATCTTGAACTTGCCGCCTGAGACAACGCCTGTTGGAAACTTGACCCGCGTTATCATGGCGGCGATGGCCGAACACGGTTCCGCCATTGATGCGGAAGCCAGTGTGCGCGGAACGTTGAAAGCGCAACGTGAAGACGGCGTGTGGCCGCACCAAGCGCCTGTAGGATTCAAGACGAATCCAATTCGCCGCGCCATGACGAAAACAGATGCGGCCCGACGTACAACGCCATGCCTGATTATCGACAAGGCGCAAGGGGCGATTGTGTGCAAGTTGTTGAGGGAGTTTTCGACAGGCCGATGGACTGTCATGGAAGTCTACAAACGCGCGGTGAAGAATGGTCTGAGAACCAAAGGCGGGAAGACCGTTCCGGCATACTCTCGTGTTCGCGCGATGCTCGAATCTCCGGTGTATGTCGGTAAGATGATAGACCGCGAAACCGGCGAAGTCTTGCCGGGCAATTGGGAGCCTCTAATCGACATGGCCACATATGAAAAAATCCAGGCGCTATTGAAGAAAAACAACGGCGCGGAAACCGCCGCGCCAAGCAACGGAAACGGCGCACGCGCCTATCGGAAATTGCGGGAAGACTTCGCCTTGAAAAGCGTTGTCCACTGTGCGCATTGCGGTGAATTTCTGACCGCATATTGGAACAACGCAAAGCACATCGGTTATTACCGTTGCTTTCGCCCGGATTGCCGCAGGGTACACACGCGGAAAGACGTTCTTGAAGGTGAATTTCTTGCGCTGATTGATCGCGTGCAGCCTACCACGGAATTTCTTGAGAAGATGCGCCAGCGTGTGCTTGCCTCGTTCAAGAAAACGCGCCGTGAGAAAATCGATTCCCGGAAACCCATCCAAGCCGACCTTGATCGTATCGAAGAAAAACGGCGGTGCTTGGTTGACGCTTTCGTGTACGAGAAAGCAATCGACCAGGCAACATACGATTCCGAGCGTAACCGACTGGATGCCGAAGAGCGCACGTTGTTGGAACGACTGGAAGCGGTAAGGCAGTCGGCTTGCATCGACGTGGCGAAACTCGCGGATGCCGCCGTGCGCAATCTCTCAGATTTCCGCCGACGTTGGGAACGCGGTTCCCTTGAATCCAAGATGGCCGTGCAGCGGATCGCCTTCCCCCAAGGGCTGAAATTCGACGGAAAACACTTTCTAACCCCCGTAACCGGTATATTTTGCAACGACTTACGACCATGCCGCAAGTCAAATAACAGTCTGGCGCCCCGAGCAGGAATCGAACCTGCGTTTAAGCCTTAGGAGGGCCTCGTTCTATCCACTGAACTATCGGGGCACTATATGTGTTATTTGTAAGTATTTTATTTGCAATCGTTTAAAATAATAATAAAATAACCCTTATAACAAAGACTGTAAACGAAAAGGACAACACAAAGGAAATTCGTTGTGACTTGTATGTATCGATACAACGGTATCTGGCATGCGACCTCGCACGACAATATTGGTGTCGAGAGCGTTCATCCAGAAGATCTCCTGAAGGCTGCAACCGCTTCATCCGTCCCCTCGATGGTGAATTGAACATTCGCCTCTAGCATACCCGCCGCATCCGACGTATTAAGCGTTTGGGGAAAGACACGGATAACGTCGTCCGGCATGGTTTCGATATCCACCTTGCCGCCGGTCTGGGTATTTGGCGCTAGAAGCATCTCTTTGGGAACTGTTACTTGACCATCCGCGATGATTGTGGTCGTCGTCATTAATTTCGCTCCTGTGGATTGACAAGATGATTATAGCATAGTCCCCCCCTCGATGGTTTCCACTTCATCCGGAGGCGCCCCGGGTTCATATTCCAGACGCAACGGCATAGTTCGCGGTGCGGCGACGTTGCCCTTTCCCGACGGATCCGTCCATCGCGGACCCGTCCATCATGCCGCAGCACGCGGCAGTCAGAGGCGCGAAGCAGCGAAGCAAACCCTTGATGGCCCGTGCCGGAATGATAGGGGCCAAGAGGCGATGGATGAGCGATAGAGACCTCGCCGCCCGAATCCGCTCGCCGTGGGTCGCGATTGGCGCCGCTGTCAGAGGAAGGTCCGATAGCCGGCGCTCTTAATTCACGAGCGGCGCGTACCATTCCGGGCGGGCGGGCCGCTCCGGCCCGGCGAGCATGTCGCGCCACGCTTCGTCGGTCAAGCGGTCGCTCATGGGATGCTTGAACTCGTAGTAGGAAAGCACGGGGCCGACGGCCAGGAATACGTCCCCGGCGGGCGTGGGACAGGCCACGAAGATCAAGTCCACGTCGCCGACAGCCTCCTCCACCACGTTGCCTTCGAGGGCGTGCGTGTGCACGTCCGCCACGAGCGTCGTTTTCACGCCTTCTTCCTCGACGCCCAACACCACCCCTTCGAGGGTATCGCCGAAGCTCTTGATGAACCAGATGTCCCACTCGGACAAGGGCTCGTTCACCAACTCCTTGTTCGCGATCTCGATAAGCCGCTGAAGCAGCCCTTCGAGCAGTTCAAGGCGAGCGGCGGCCGCCTCGGAAAGGGCGCCGAACGCGGCGAGCCCCTCGCGGGTCATCCGTGTCAGCGCCATGAGCCGCCCGAAGAAATCGGGTACGGGCTCGACGTAGCCCGGCGGCAGTTCGGGCACGCCGGATTCGGTTTCCGTGTAGCTCTGCTTCGCGTAGAGAATGGTGTCGTGGCGCAGTTCCGCCCAGGAAGCCAGCGCGGCATTGAGTTGCTTCTTCCGCCAAGCCTCCGTCCCCATAAAGCTGGGAGAACCTTCCGGCGCCGGTTCGAGCAGCGTCTTCAGAACATACAGCCAGCCCCAATAGAGATTCTGGTTCCAGGCCGCTTCGTCAAAGCCGTTGAACAGGTCTTTGAGTTCATTGAAGCGGTCGTCGAATTCGAGGTAGTCCGTATCGCCGCCCTCCTCGAGAATCGTCTCCGCCAATTCAGATTCGAGAATGGCCATGACGTCGAGACCCCGAGGATAGCAACGCGCGAAGCGCGCACCCGTAAAGCCATACGAAAACGGCGGCGGATTCATGGTCCCGATATAGTCCTGGACCGACGAGAAAACGAGGCGCTGGAACATGTACGAATCGGGGATGAACCGCTGGCCCATGAACCGCATGCCTTTTGTCTTGTCGAGCGTCTCGTTCAACGTCTCCGGCGTCACGGGCGGGGTTACGTAGATATTGCCCGTGCCCCCATAGATTTGCGGCGCCCGCAGTAACGACAACTCGGCCTTGAGGTCGAAGAAAGCCGTCTCGTCCTCAAGTTCCAAAACGTTGAAGTCATCTCCAAAGAGCCGGGTAATGACTTCGATGTATTCATAGGGTGTGAGGTCGTCCGCCACCCCGACGTAGAAGGAGGTAATGGCGTAGATGCGGTCCCAGACCTCGCGGCCGGCGCGCTCGCCCACGGCGACGTCCTCGATGGCCTTGGCCAGCAGCACGGCCTGTAGCGTCTGGATTTTGGCATCGTGGACGCTGACCAGGGCAGTGCCCTCCCTTCCCCAGTCCTCATCGCCTTTGAGAAGGAACGCCAGGCGACCGTACCACATCATTGCCTTGAAGTAGCGTTCGAGAGCCTCGCTGCGCGTGTAATGGCCTCGCGGGACGTACTGCGAGTAATCTTCCTCGTAGACGAGAATATCGCTCGCCGCGAAGCCCGCGTGCGCTTCAATCTTGGCGATCTCGCTCGAGACCACGTCCGCCACAAGCGCCGGCGTGTCCGCCGCGGGTTCAAGCAGTTTTCGGGCCACGGCGAGATAGGCCGCGTCGCGCCGGGCCGCCTCTTGCAGGTCGCCCGTCAGGTCGTCATGTTGCGCCAAGACCGCATCGAGCAGGGCCGCCGTCAACGCGGTGATGTCCGGAATGAATTCGCGCTCCTCGACGTCCTTCAGCGTTTCGCCGAACTGCACGTGGTACAGATGCAACAACGAGTCGGACGTGATGAAAATCGGGAGGTTGTCTTCGTTGAAGTACTGGTAAGGCGAAATGACGTCGTCGTTCGTCTCCTGCCCCGGGTAGAACGGCGTCAGATCATATTCCATGACAGCAAAGCCGTTGGCTGCAAGGTGACTTTCCACGGCTTGCAGACCGAAACGGCTGTCGAATACCTCGTAGTTGACGATGCCGGCCACGGACAGTGGCAGCGCGTAGCCGGGCGCGCTCGGTTGGACCGGATTACTGAACGCGCTGTAATGACCCGCCAAGCCGGGCTGTTCGCGGAGTCCCAAATCAGGCGCGAAGCCGTCCTCGGTGTCCCCGGCGCGGAAATAACCCGTCGAATTATAGAACTGAATCAGGCGCAGGAGTTCCGACAGGCTGATACGCCAGTCCGCTTCCATGTAATCGGAATCGTGAGGCGGACACGAGTGGTCCTTACCGCCCCCGGGGGCGTAGCCGTCCTCGCCTTCAGTATCGCAATGGTAGGCGCGACTATTGAAGAACTGGACAACGCGCAGTAGTTCGGAGAGACTGACGCAGCGGTCCCCGTCACGGTCCGCCGTATGGATGGGGCCCCCGAACACGGGACCCACGACAGCCAGGCTGATTCCCAGGAAGACAGTATACCGAATGTTTGCTCCGCGCATGGCCCACCTCCTCGCGCGGCGCCCGCTCCTCGCCGGAGCGAGGCGCTGTCGGCTTTCAGACTTGTACACGTGTTTCGTCACGACCCTTCTTCAGTATACGCCCCGTTCGCGAAAAAACAAACCTGCCCTGCTTGAAGCACCCGCGTGGTAACGTCTACTCTTACGGCGGTATGAGCGGAACACGAACAACGAACGTCTTGCCCCCGGAAAGCACGCGGATCATTCTGGAAAGCATATCGGACGGTGTCTTCACGGTGGACCATGAGTGGCGGGTGACCTCGTTTAACCATGCGGCGGAGGAGATCACCGGAATCCCCCGCGAAGAAGCCATCGGGCGGCGGTGCTGCGAGGTGTTTCGGGCGAGCATGTGCGAGACCGAATGCGCGCTGCGCCAGACCATGGACTCGGGCAAGCCGATTATCAACAAGTCCGCCTTCATCATCGACGCCAATGGACGGCGCATTCCGATCAGCGTGTCCACCGCCCTGCTGCGAAGTGCACAGGGGAAGATCGTAGGCGGCGTCGAGACCTTCCGCGACCTGAGCCTTGTCGAGGAGCTGCGAAAGGAGATTGCGCAACGGTACGAAGTGGGCGACATGGTCAGCCGGAGCGCGTCGATGCGAAAGTTGTTCGACGTGTTGCCGCAGATCGCCGCGAGCGACGCCACGGTCGTCATCGAGGGCGAAACGGGCACCGGGAAGGAACTGCTCGCGCGCGCGTTGCACACGATGAGCGCCCGAAAGGACGGGCCGTTTGTGGCGGTCAATTGCGGCGCCCTGCCGGATACCCTGCTCGAATCGGAGTTGTTTGGATACAAGGAGGGCGCCTTCACCGGCGCGGACAAGGAGAAGCCCGGCCGTTTTGCGCTGGCGAAAGGCGGCACCTTGTTCCTGGACGAGATCGGAGACGTGAGCGCGGCCCTCCAAGTGCGGCTGCTGCGCGTGCTCCAGGAAAAGAAGTACGAACCGCTCGGCGGCACGCAGTCGATCAAGACCGATGTCCGCGTTGTCACGGCGACCAACAAGAACCTCGCGGATTTGGTAGCCAAGGGAGAATTTCGGCGGGACCTCTACTACCGCATCAACGTGGTGCGGCTGGAACTGCCGGCCCTGCGAGAACGCAAGGAAGACATCCCCCTGCTAGTCGAGCACTTCATCCACCGATTCAATCAGATGCAGGGACGCGCCGTCGCGGGCGTATCCCCGGCGGCCATGGCGCTGCTCATGGCCCATGATTATCCCGGCAACGTTCGCGAACTGGAGAACATCATCGAACATGCCTTCGTGATCTGCCCGGACGCCTCCATCCGCGCGCGCTGTCTGCCGGAATCCCTCGCCGCGAAGCGACGCTCGATGCCGCCGGCCTCCGTATCCGCATTTGGTCAGACCGTGAAGACCGCGGAAGCGCAGGCAATTCTGAATGCGCTGGAACAATGCGGCGGGAATCGCACGGAAGCCGCCCAATTATTGGGCATGCATAAGAGCACCCTATTCCGCAAGATTCGGGCTTTGGGTATCTCCCCACCCCGCGAGGACGGGCGAACGGCGCGCCCCGGACAATAATAGCATCGCAGAATTGCGACCCCGTCTCGTCATAGAGTCGCAATATTGCGACTGTGGTGTTGCGATACCAAGGCCGCGCCTACAACATTAAGTGCCTGCGGCTCAATACCTTACATGTTCTAATCCTCTATTGACTACTGCGGCATGGTTCCTGCTTCTCTCTTCTTGCATGAAGTTGCCAGTAAGGGCTCGACGGTGAAAGTTGCAATGACCATATGGGAAGGCAGGATATCGCCGGTCCTCGACACGGCGCGGGCGCTTGTGGTCGCTGATATCGACGGGGGCGGCCTCGTTTCCCAGCGTAGTGAGGAATTGCCGGCCGATTCGGGACACGAAAAAGTCGCGCGGCTCCGCGCCTTGGGCGTTGAGGTGCTGGTGTGCGGCGCGGTTTCCCGTCCGCTGGCCGACTTGGTGACTGCCTCCGGTATCCGATTGGTTCCGTTTGTCTCCGGTGAGTTCGGTGAGGTTATGGACGCGGTGATCGCGGGCGGCGTTCCCAGCAAGGCGTTTTCAATGCCGGGCTGCGGTTGCGGCCGCGGGCGGCGCTTGCGCGCGCGACGCGGCCGTTGCGGGCCGGCCCAACAAAGGGAGGTCATCGAAGTAAGACCTACTCTGGAGAAAAAGTAATGTTTGGATTCGGAAAAGGAAAAGGCGGCGGGCGTGCTGGCGGTAGCGGCGGCGTCGGCGGCGGGCAGGGACAAGGCCGCGGGCGCGGAGGCCAAGCAGGTGGCGGGCAAGGACGGCAAGGCGGAAATGCGGCGGGACTTGGCGGGGTATGCGTCTGTCCGCAATGCGGTCATTCGCAACCGCACGAGCGCGGTGTGCCGTGCGCTCAAGTCACCTGTCCCACGTGCGGCGTGGCCATGCGCCGTGGTTGACCCCAGGCGTTTGTATTGCGGTATCCAGCAAACGGGCGAGGCCCGTGAATAAGGGAGACATGAAATGCCAGGCGGAGATAGAACAGGCCCGCTCGGAGCGGGACCCATGACGGGGCGCGGCGCGGGGCGTTGTGCCGGGTTTGACATGCCGGGATATGCCAATCCGGTCCCAGGTCGAGGTTTCTGGGGACGCGGATTTGGGCGCGGCGGCGGTGGCGGCGGCCGCGGGTGGCGGCATTGGTATTACGCTACCGGCCTGCCCGGTTGGATGCGCTTTGGTTGGGGCGCGGCGACCGTTCCCGTCGCGTCGCCGGGCGAGGCCGAGCGCGTCCTCTTGCAGCGCCAAGCGGAGATGCTTCAGCAGCAACTCGACGTGATCCGGCAGCGCCTGGACACGCTGGCGGCCGGCGCCGACACCGAGAAATAGTGAGCGGCCCGTCGCCAGGTTCCTGTGGAACGGCCAAGGAACGGGTCGAGCAGCCAGGCGCGGGCACCAAGGTCCTTGACTGGTTCATGGTGCTGAAGAAGTGTCCGCACAGATAGGGGCTGTCTCACGCAAGAATAGCCCAGATAACACGCAACGCGACTTCTTGGCGTGATGTTCATTCGGATCAGTTCGGAGACCGCGCGAGCGTCGGACAGCGCCGCGACTGTCTGAACAGGTTTAGCCGCAAGAACTTCGCGGTACTGGAGGCAAACATGAAAGTAGTCGTTACGGCGTCGGGCCAATCCCTTGACGCGCAAGTGGACCCGCGATTCGGACGCGCGGCCTATCTCATCGTTGTGGATACGGAGACGGGCGCGTGGTCGGCGCATGACAATGTCCAGAACCTGAACGCCGCCCAAGGCGCGGGCATTCAGGCCGCCGACACCGTATCGCGCCTGGGCGCGGAAGCGCTGATCACCGGGCACTGCGGCCCGAATGCGTTCAGGACGCTGGCTTCCGCTGGCATCAAAGTCATGGTCGGCGCGCAAGGCACGGTTTCGGAAGCGATCGAAGCTTTCAAGTCGGGCGCCTTGACTCCGACGGACGCACCCAATGTCGCGGGACACTGGACATGAAACGCGGCCAGCCTACCGCCAAAATTACCCGCCGGTCATTTCTTGCGCGAACTTCTTCGGCGCTCGCTCCGTGGGCGCTCGGTTCGGGCGGCGTCAAGAAGCATCAACGGGTCTTTGCGGCCGTCTCGGGTATTCACGAGAAGGCCAAGCGTGGGCGCGTGGTGATCTTAGGTTTCGACGGCGTCGAACCCACGATCATTGACGACATGCTCAGGGCAGGCGAACTGCCGAACCTGCGTGCCCTGCGGGCCGCAGGCAACTACCGGCGATTGCTGTCCAGCAATCCTCCGCAGTCGCCGACGGCATGGTCTTCTTTCGCCACGTGCAAGCGGCCGGGGAATCATGGCATCTATGATTTCCTTCGGCGGAACCCGGAGACCTACATTCCGGGGCTTGGCTTCGGCGCGATGCGGAGCCCCGAACTCGCTCCGGACGGAAGCCTGTTGCGACCCGCCGAGTATGTAAACTACCGGAAAGGCGAGACATTCTGGAGAGTGGCCAACCGCCAGGGCGTGCGGTGCAAGCTGTTGAATGTTCCCTATGCCTACCCGCCGGAGCCGCTCGCGGAAAGCCTGATGCTCTGCGGGCTGGACGTCCCCGATATTCGCGGCACGCAGAGCACTTTTCTCGCGTTTTCGGACGCCTTCTCAGAGACCGAACAGCTTCCAGGGGGCATGCGACTGCCGCTCAAGTTCGAGGGGAACAAAGCGGAGGTGCAAGTGCCCGGTCTTCGCCATCCCCGCGAAAGACGATCGGTGGAAGTACCCATGACTGTCGTTGTCGACCGGGGACAACACGCAATCACGCTGGGAATCCAGGGCAAGACTGTCAGTCTCTCGGAGCATGCATGGTCGGACTGGATCGAGTGGACTTTCCCCGTAACCCCGAAGTTTGCGGTGCGCGCCATCAGCCGCGTTCACGTCCTCGAGGCCGGCGCCCGCGTACGGCTGTACATGACGTGCCTTCAAATGCACCCCAAAGAGCCGCATCTGCCCATCAGCGCGCCGGAAGAGTATGCGGGCCAACTGGCGGACCGCTTCGGGTTGTTCAAGACCATCGGCTGGACGGATGACACGAAGGCGCTGCAACAGGGGGAACTTGATGAAGCCCTCTTCCTGGAAGAGGCGTGGGCGACCATGGATTGGCAGGACAAACTCATCCTGGATGAGTTGGGCTCCGGCGATTTCGATCTGCTTATTGGCGGCTGGACAAGCACCGACCGCATCGCGCACATGTTCTGGCGTTTTCGCGACGTTAGCCATCCAACCTACAGCGAGAAGAGCGCTAAAGCCTTTCAAAGAGCCCTCGAAGACACTTACGCACGGATGGACGCCGCGGTCGGAAAGGTAATGGAGGCGCTTAATGAAGACGACTTGCTTATGGTGCTTTCCGATCACGGATTCCATAGTTTCCGCAAGGGCTTCAGCGTCAACACCTGGCTCATACGCAACGGTTATCTCGCGGTGAAGGGCCGGAACGATGCGGAGACGTCATTCACCGACGCCAAGTATCTCACGGAATACGACTGGTCCCGGACCAGGGCCTACGGCCTCGGACTGGGAAGCATTTACCTCAACATCAAGGGACGTGAAGGACAAGGCGCCGTTTCTCCGGAAGACGCGCCCGCCCTGAGAGCGGAAATCCGCGACAGGCTCCTGGCGGCCACGGATAAGGAGTCCAATGTGCGAATTTTCCGCGCAGTCTACACGCGAGAGGAAGCCTATCGCGGCGACGCGGCTCACGACGCGCCGGACCTCCAGTTAGGTTACGCGGAAGGGTATCAGACGGATAAGACCTCCGCCGCGGGAGCCGCGCCCGCGGAAGTCATTTCGTTGAACGACGACAAGTGGAGCGGCGACCACGCCGCTTCGGATGTCGCCGGGACACCGGGGATACTCTTCTCAAACAGCCCATTGGTCGAGGGTCCGGCGATAATCGACATAGGAGTCACTACACTTGCGTATCTCGGGGCGGACGTCCCTTCGGATTTCGAGGGCGTCTCACTGCTCGACAAGCGCGTCTAGGTGAAAGGCCACGGTCCGCAAATGGCGATATTCTTAACCTCAAGTATGCGTGGAGGCGCTCAAGCATGAATGAAATAAGGCCCAGCACGCGCGTTCCGCGCCTTGAAAACGAGAACAACGCACGCGGAAATGGTTCCACAAATAGGGCCCGGAGGATCAGGCGGCAGCGGAATCACCGGACGCATGCGGCCCCTCAAGGTCGACTTTCATTCTCGCTCATGGCGCTCGGCTTTCGTATCCGAGACCTGTTCCAGCCGCCTTTGGCCATCCTTCACGAGGTCGGTCTGACGCCAAGCCAGACGGTACTGGACTTCGGTTGCGGCCCCGGCGCGTTCTCCATCGCGGCGGCCGAGATAGTGGGACCGGAGGGCCGAGTTTTCGCGATCGACGTGAATCCGCTTGCCTTGGCCGCCGTTCGCCACACAATGACAAGAAAGAAATTCACAAATATCACAACGCTCATGGCGACCGACTTGGACCACATCCCGCCCGGCACTGTCGACGTGGCCATAGTCTATGACGTTCTACACGAACTGCCGGACCCTGCGAGCGTACTTGCCGAAATATATCGTCTGACCGGACCACGCGGTCTGCTTACGGTCAGCGATCATCACATGAGCAGAGCGGACATCCACGCCGCGGTCGCTTCCACCGGTCTATTCGTGTTTACTCGATTTGGTTTTCGTTTTGCAGGCATCCATTGCTTCAGGAAATCAGTCCATGCGTGAACGACGAATCATTGCCATTGCCTCCGGTAAAGGCGGCACGGGAAAAACCACAATTGCCGTGAACCTCGCGGCGGTCATGGAGGGCCCTGTTGCCTACGTCGATTGCGACGTTGAAGAGCCGAACGGCCATATATTCTTGAAGCCCGCCATCACCGCCGCGAACAGCGTCGCCATTCCGGTTCCCATAGTGGACAAAGAGAAATGTACCGGCTGCGCACGATGCGTAACCGCGTGCCGTTATAACGCGCTGGCCTGCGTGAAAGGCAGAGTGCTCGTGTTTACGGAACTGTGCCACGGTTGCGGCGGGTGCATGCTGGCATGTCCGGAACATGCGATATCGGAATGCGACCACGAAATCGGCGTGGTCGAGACAGGCCGCGCAAACGATATCTGCTTCGTTCAGGGACGCTTGAAGATCGGCGTGGCAATGTCGCCCCCGCTCATTCGCGCGGCCAAGGCCGCATCTCCGTCCGAAGGCACCGTAATTCTCGATGCCCCGCCTGGAACCTCGTGTCCCGTGATTGCCGCCGTCAAAGACAGCGACTTTGTCGTTTTGGTCACCGAGCCGACCCCCTTCGGCCTGCACGACCTGACGCTTGCCGTGGACACGGTTCGGCAGATCGGCATCCCGTTTGGCGTCGTGGTCAACCGTTGCGATATTGGCGATGACCGCGTAACCGACTACTGCCAACGCGAGGAAATCCCGATTCTGATCGAGATTCCCGATGACCGGCGTATCGCGGAGGCCTATTCTCGCGGCTGCATGGCCGTGGAATCCCTTCCGGATGTGCGCCCTTTCTTCCTTCAACTGGATCTGCGGATTCGCGATCTGCTCTCAGCCCCCAACGGAGTCCAGAGCGCCACATGACACAGCCCGCGCAGAACGTGACACCGAAATACCGACGCCTCTTCGGCCCCGTGCTGTCGCGGCGCCTGGGACGGTCATTGGGCGTCGATATGCTGCCGTTCAAGACGTGCACCTACAACTGTGTGTATTGCGAGCAGGGGCGGACCACAAGACATACGACGCGTCGAGAGGAATATGTTCCCGTTTCTGAGATACTCGCCGAGCTCGATCACTTCTTGTCCTCGCGCCCCGCGCCCGACTACGTCACGCTGTCCGGCGCGGGCGAGCCCACACTGCACGCGCGCCTCGGCGATATCGTGGAGGGCGTGAAGATACGGACAAACGCCCCGCTGGCCGTCCTCACAAACGGTTCGCTTCTCTGGGACGCCGAAGTTCGAGAAGCCCTGCGCGACGCCGATCTCGTCTTGCCCTCGCTGGACGCGGGCAATGCCCGATTGTATGAACGCATCAATCGGCCGGCGCCCGGATTGCCGTTCGAACAAATGCTCGACGGGCTCAGTGCATTTCGGGACTCGTTCCGCAATGCGATCTGGCTCGAGGTAATGCTCATGGAAGGCATTAACGCCGAGGAATCGGAAGTTAGGGAAATCGCCGATCAGGTCTGGCATAGTCGCCCTGATCGTGTTCAACTAAACACGGTGGCGCGGCCGCCCGCGGAATCCTTTGCCGTGCCGGTTTCCCGCGCCCGCCTGGAAACGCTGGCCGCGTTGTTCAGCCCCCGCGCGGAGGTCATCGCGGACTACAGCGGCGTGCCCGAGGAACTGGACGCCTATCCCACCGCGGGGCCGATCCTGGAATTGCTCAAGCGGCGACCCTGCCCGGTCAGCGAGATTGCTGTGGCCCTCGGGTTACGGGCCGTTGAAGTATCGAAGCTCCTGCAACGTTTGCTGGAGGAAAACGCCGTCGTTGAGAAGCGTCTCGGGGGCGTCGCTTTTTTTGCGGCCGCTCATGGCGCGGATGAGGAAGCAGTCGAATGAAGGAACTGGTCGTTGTCAGCGGTAAAGGGGGGACGGGCAAGACGAGCATCGTCGCCGCGTTCGCAGCACTGACGCCCTCAAAGGTCTTGGCGGACTGCGACGTGGATGCCGCGGACCTTCATTTGGTGCTGCAACCCGAGATTCGGTCGCGTAATGAGTTTCGCAGCGGGCACGAAGCCGTGATCCGGCAAGACGCCTGCATTGGATGCGGCGCGTGTCTGGTGAACTGCCGATTTGACGCGATAAGGACCGTGTCGAACGCGGACCTGGCATGGATGTTTGGCGCCGGGATTCACGCCTGCAACGATTGCGACGTGTGCGTGCGGTCATGTCCGCTCCGGTCGCTTGACATGATTAACGCCATGAGGGAGGCGTCCGGCGAAGCGCGCAAGACAGCCTTTGTCGTTGATCCTATTTCGTGTGAGGGATGCGGCGTCTGCGTGGACATCTGCCCGGTGAAGGCCATCAGTTTTCCGGAACGGGTCTCAGGGGAGTGGTTTATCTCCGACACGCGCCACGGCCCCATGGTGCACGCCCGCCTCGGTATTGCCGCCGACAACTCAGGAAAACTCGTGAGTCTTGTCCGGCAACAGGCACGACAGCTTGCTCAAGACCAGAACAAGGAGTTCATCCTCGTTGACGGACCGCCGGGAATCGGCTGTCCCGTTATCGCCAGTCTTACGGGCGCGTCACTGGTCCTCATCGTAACGGAACCCACGCTCAGCGGTCAGCACGACTTGCAGCGCGTCGCCGAACTCGCGCGCCACTTCCGCATTCCCGCCGTGGTAGGCGTGAACAAGTGGGACCTGAATCCCGATATGACCGACGCCATCGAGGCCGCCGCGGTGACCTTAGACGCAACACCCGTCGGCAGAATTCGATATGACCGGGCTGTCACGGCCGCGCAAGTCGCGGGCAAGAGCGTTCTTGAATACTCGAACAACGGTGTCGCGGACGATATCAGAAACGTCTGGGCCGCAGTCTCGGCATTGATGCAACTGGATAAGCCCAAGGCGAATCGCGAAGCGCCATAAGGAATAACGTGGAGAAACGAGACAGCATAGACCACGAGTTTGGCGTCCGCTTGTTTGCGGCGCCATCGGTATTGGTGTGATTGGTTTGAGGAATCAGGGAATGCCGACAAATATGATTTCACACAGGGCGTTCGAGCGCTTCGAGAACCCACGGAACATGGGTTCTCTGGCGGAGGCCAATGGTCACGCCCGAATTACCGGCCCGTGCGGCGATACGATGGAGATTTGGCTCCGCGTCGAGAAGGGTTGGGTCAAGGAAGCAACTTTCACCACGACCGGTTGCGGCCCTTCCTGCGCCTGCGGGAGCATGGTCACGGAACTGGCCGTAGGTCGGTCCATCAAGACCGCTCTCGAAATGGAGCAAGAGGATATCCTCGAAGAACTCGAGCCTTTTCCGGAAGACCACTGGCATTGCGCGCTCTTGGCTGCCAATACCATGCAAGCAGCCGCGCAGGATTACCTGCACAGGCGGGGGGCTGCGTCGTGTGATTCCTGTGCGGCCGAGGGTTGTGCCGCCGAGGACGCCGCTACGACGGCGCGACGGGACGATGAAAGTGACGAGGCCTTCCTGGAACGCCGAATCCTCGCGCAACGGCTTGACCGAATCGCGCACAAGATTCTCGTGCTCTCCGGCAAAGGCGGCGTGGGCAAGAGCACCGTCGCGGTGAATCTCGCTGTATCGCTTTCGTTGGCTGGCCGGCGGGTGGGATTGCTGGACGTGGACATCCACGGCCCGAGCATCCCGAAAATGCTTCGCCTCGAGGGCGCGGCTGTCTTAAGTGAAGGCGGCGCGATAATACCGATTGAGGTCGGCGCCATGAAGGTGCTGTCGCTTGGCTTCTTCCTCCACAGCCCCGACGACGCCGTCATCTGGCGCGGACCGATGAAAATGGGGGTCATCAAGCAGTTCCTCAAGGACTGCGAATGGGGCGACCTGGATTATCTCGTGATTGATTCGCCGCCGGGGACCGGTGACGAACCGCTATCCGTCTGCCAGTTGATCGAGAACGCGGACGGCGCGGTCATTGTGACCACGCCGCAGGACGTCTCGGTGGCCGACGTCCGCAGATCGATCAGCTTCTGCCGATCACTGCGCCTGCCGGTGCTGGGGGTAATCGAGAACATGAGCGGATTCGTCTGCCCCCACTGCGGCGAGGTCACCAACATCTTCAAGGTCGGCGGCGGCGAGCGCATGGCGGACGAGATGAACGTGCCCTTCCTGGGCCGCATCCCGTTGGACTCCCAGGTGGGCGAAGCCTGCGATGCCGGCGCGCCCTATGTGTATCACTATGCGCAGACCGAGACAGCTAAGGCATTTGAACACGTGATGCAGCCCATTCTCGCGCTTGAGGGCGCCAAGACCCCGACAACCATCGAAGAGGAGAGTAAATACATGCGTATCGCCGTACCAATTGCCAACGGAGCACTGGCCATGCATTTCGGCCATTGCGCGCAGTTCGCGCTGGTGGACGTGGACCATTCCACCGGACAGCTTATTAAGACGGAAACGGTGGATGCTCCCGAACACCAGCCCGGCTTGTTGCCGCGTTGGCTCGCGGAGCAGGGCGCCCACGTGATCATCGCCGGGGGCATGGGATCGCGCGCCCGAAACCTGTTCGAGGAACACAACATACACGTCATCATCGGCGCGCCTTCGGAGACCCCCGAACAACTCGTCCGGGCCTACCTTGACGGCACACTCCAGACCGGCGAGAACGTCTGCGACCATTGACCGCAAACGGGTGCTGATCAAGTCACGCATCCAAATAGCCGATGCGCTTGCGTCGCGTGACGCTCCTGATTGAATGATTCGTCATTCGCGAGAGGCTGTCGGAAAAGACCGAGCATATACGGCGTTATACGGCTTCACGGGCGGCAAGTCGGCCCAGAACGCTCCGTGGAACCTGGATCAGGCTTCGCCAACAACTCGGAAGGAGTAGGTCAATCATGTCGCGCATTACGGTTGTCGTCGAAAACACCGCCGCCGGGCAAGCGCTCTTGGCGGAACACGGGCTGTCGTTTTGGGTCGAACACGCCGGGCGCAACGTCCTCTTCGATACGGGTCAGGGCTATGTCCTGGAGAATAATGCCCGCCGCCTCAATATCCCCCTGGAAACCGCCGATGCCGTCGTGCTGAGTCACGGCCACTTTGACCATACCGGCGGTCTGGCGGATGTCCTCGATGTACAGACGCATCCCGTAGTGTTTCTGCATCCTGCCGCGCTCGCGTCGAGGTACGCCCGAATGCCTGACGGCACGCCGCGCGAAATCGGTATGCCGCGGGACGCCGTCGAGGCGGTCCGCAGGCGGACAGGCCTGGTGTGGACGGAAGCGCCGACGGAAATCGCCGCGGGGCTGTACGTCACGGGACCAATTCCCCGGCGGACGGACTTCGAGGACGCCGGAGGACCGTTCTTCACGGATTACGCGTGCCGTGAGCCGGACGATTTCCCCGACGATCAGGCCCTGTATTTCGAGACATCGGAAGGAACCGTCGTTGTCCTCGGCTGTGCGCACGCCGGCGTTGTCAATACGCTCCAATACGTGCAGTCCCTGACGGATAATCGGCCTATTCACACCGTCATCGGCGGAATGCATCTTGTGTCGGCAAGTCCGGAACGCATGGACAAGACGGTCGAAGCATTCCGCCGTCTCCGCGTACAGCGCCTGATGTCGGCCCACTGCACCGGATTCCCCGCAATGGCGCGATTGTGGCGGGAATTTCCGGCGCAATATATGTCTTGTCCAGTCGGAACCAAATTGGACGTGGACGAATAGTATATAAGGGCGTATTCACAATAACTCGGCCCCTTCACGGAGTGTGAATTATGCATGACGCGAGTTGCTCGGAGTCGCCGCGGCCAACATAGTCTCTCGAAAATGCCCGGAAAAGCGCTGTTATCCAAACGGGCGTGTGTAAACGCCACGATAGACTCCGTCATGCCCCGAGACAATGCGTGCCTCGGCAGGAGGAGCAGGCCATGATACAGGAGAGAGCGCCAGTCATTGAGATCGAAGGACTCCATGTTACCTTCAAGACCCCCTTAGGCCGCCATGTAACCGCCGTTAACGGACTCGACCTGTCCGTAAGACCAGGGGAGGTGGTGGGCTTCATCGGGCCAAACGGCGCCGGCAAGACCACCACGATCAAAGTGCTGATGGGATTCATCCAACCTGACCGCGGCAAAGCGCGTCTCTTCGGCGAAGCCGCCGGTTCCCTCTCCGCGCGAAGCCGCATCGGCTATCTTCCGGAGGTAGCCCTATACTATCCCTTCCTGACGGCGCGGGAAGCGTTACGGCTCTATGCAAAGGTTGCCGGGATACCACGCGGGCAGCGCGAGCAGCTTATCAGCGACTTGATCGAGAAAGTCGGGTTGCTTGGCCGCGACCGGGAACGGTTAAGCGGGTTCTCGAAAGGCATGTTGCAGCGCGTGGGAATCGCCCAAGCCATCATGGGCGAGCCGGACCTGCTCATCTTGGATGAAGTGACTTCCGGGCTGGACCCCGTCGCCCGGCACGACGTGCGCGCAATCCTCAGGAATTTCAAGACGCAGGGCAAGACCGTTTTCTTTTCTTCGCATGAATTGACGGAAGTCGCCCTGCTATGCGACCGGATCATTCTGCTGGATGACGGGAGCATCGTCGAGGAGAACGACCTCGGTCAGATGCTGGCGTCGGCGAAGTGCGTGGTTCTGCGAGTGCGGCACGACAGCCGGGTGGGCGACCTGCCCGACAAGGTCATCGCCCGGAATCTGGGCAGCGGCGTGCATCTCTATACCGTCGATGACTGGGACCTCGCGCAACGCGTTCGCGAGCACTTGGAGAAGCAAGGCGCGAAGATTCTCGAGGTCAAGGAGGCGCCGGCTTCACTCGAGGACTACTTCGTGCGCAAGCTCGGGCACAAGACGACGTAGCGTCCCGCGCGGCTCGCGTCCACGGAAAGGATCGACATCATGGAAAAAGTTCTTGGCATTGCGCATGTCGCCATTCTGGAGTCCTTTCGGCGAAAAGACCCGTATGTCGTCCTGATTCTTGGTTTGGTCATTGTGTCGGGGGCCGCGCTCTTCAACCAATTCGGGATCGAGGGGCTCGAGAAATTCGTTAAAGACGTGGCGCTCACGGTGACAAACATTCTGTGTATCGCCATCTGCGTGGTGGCGGCGGCACGACAACTCCCGGTCGAGATCAACAATCGAACGCTTTACCCGCTTCTGGCCAAGCCGGTCAGCCGGACGACGGTCTTTCTAGGGAAATATGTCGGTGTCGGCCTGATGAGTTCCGCTGTGGTGCTGTTATTCTGGGTGGAACTGCTGGCGATATTCCTCCTTTTCGGCATCTCCGCCGGCGCGATCTTCTTTCAGGCGTTATATCTGCGTATTCTGTCCATGTGGCTGATAGCCGCCATCGTCGTAACCCTTTCCCTCTTCCTTACCCATGGCGCGAACGTCACCGTGTCTCTATTGCTTTGCCTCGCCATGAGCACGTTCGCAAACACCGTCCTCGCAGTGCACAGCGAATTGGAAGGCGCGGCGCGCAGACTCGCCGAGGCGGTCTACTGGGTCGTTCCGCATCTGGAGCTCTTCGATCTCTCAAAAAAGGTCATTCATGACTGGCCGTCTATTCCGGGCGTCGCGCTGGCGGCGCTGACCGGTTATGCAGTGATATACGCCACTATCTTTCTTGCGCTCGGCTGTTGGCGCTTTCGACGAACAGCATTGTGATATGCACACGGACAACGAGGATTATAGCGATGCGGGCAAAGCTTTTCCCTCTAAGTCTCCTCCCGGGATTCGTCCTGTGTGGACTCCTCATCGAATTCCATGACGCGCGGATCAAGACGACCCGGACACAATTCACCGCCGAGGAACTGGAGGCGGCCAAAGAATCCATAGCGCTCAGCCTGATGGGCCAGATCCAATTCACCGCGCACAGCCTTATCTGGATGAAAACCCTTGAATACCTTCATTACGGCGTCGCGCTGCGAACGCCCACCGCCGCGGAGGAAAGACGCGGTTTCCGTGCCCGCGAGGCGACGGATGTGGCTTCCGGTCTTGCGCACAAGTGCGGGGTGCCGGTCGCTCTGAGCGACGAGATGGATTGGCGCGGTCCGGTGGGACGCCTCCACCGAGCAGTAATGCCCCACATGCAAATTCACCGTCACAGCGACCCGGTCGAGCTTATACCCTGGTACCAACTGACGCTGAAGCTCAACCCGAACCTCGAACGCCTATATACCCTTAGTGCCTTCTTCATGGCGGATTTCGCGGGTGAGCCCCAAGAAGCCCGCAGCCTGCTTGAGGCCGGCGTCAAGACGAACCCGTGGACCTTTGAAATCCGCGCCGCCCTGGGCCGGCTTCTCTTCGACTACCATCAGCAATTGGGTCTGGCGCCCACCACGGCTTACGAGAAGGCCGCCGAAGCTCTACGGGAAGCCATTGCATACGGCAAGGAAGAAAAGGCCCGCATCGAGAAGGCCGAGGGACGCTTCGACGCATATCAAGATCAACTATTCTACGAATCTTATCTCTTTCTGGCGAAAAGCCTGACGGAACTCGAACGGTATGACAACGCCCTCGCGGTCTGTGACGAAGGGTACGAGATCACCAAACATAACCTTCTCAACGTGCAAAGGCGTATTACGACGAAGCGGATGAGCGGGGAGTAGAAGTCGTAATAGGCAGGGCTCCTTGCAAATCGTTTTCGTTTACCGTCAACATTACTTGAACCGCCGTCAGGATTGATGCAAATCGCGCAGGCACAACCAATTGCGCCTCAGTTGCGTATTCTGACCACACGGGATGGAGCGCGGGCCGCTAAACGTCCCAGGGAGCGCGGTAGTCGCGCGTGAGCCATTCAGGTTTTTCACTGTCGTGCGCGAAACACATTTGCCTTGGATTCCACTTGATGACTTCGTGATTGTAGTACTCCTCATTCAGCAGGTGACAGCATATGGCGCTGCGTCCACCGATTTCTTCATCGGTGACCGGCTTCGTGCGCACTCTCACACAGTCCAGGAAGGTCCGAATATGATCCGGGCTCTCGTGGAGTCGAACTTCGACATCTTCCAGGAAATCCTTATTGACGCGGAGAATGGTGGATTCAAGGGAGCCGCCGGATCCTCCTTCACGAAGAAAATATCGAGAGCTACATTCTCAAGCAATTCCAGGCTGCAGTGCGCGGTTGAGGCGACAACGACAATGACAACGAAGTCTTGCCTTTTGTGGCGATTCATGGCGCACTGTGGCGAAAGACGATCATGCGTAAGGCGTGTATTTGCAGGCTGTTGCGCTTTGTGGCGTTTCATGACGACATATAGATAGGCTTTTCACTCAACTATCGGGCCGTGTCGCTGGCGCGCCGGCGCTATTGTACTCGGATTTCAGCCGCCGATCACGGTGACGACGACCTCGCGCGTGCGGGGCTTCACATCGAGCTCGACGTGGAATATCTGCTGCCACGTTCCGAGCGCGAGCCGCGCCTCGCGCACGGGCACGGTCGTCTCTGGGCCGAGCAAGGTCGCCTGCAAGTGGGAATGACCGTTGCCGTCGTGCCACGTTTGCTCATGCGCGTAGTGTCTGCCGGGCGGAAACAAGCGGCTCAACTCGCGGGGGAGGTCCTCGATCAGCCCCGGCTCGTACTCGATCGTGCCGATGCCCGCGGTGCTGCCGATGTTGAACACGTGCGCGACGCCCGTGCGAATGCCGGACCGCGTCACGATCTCCTGCACATGTTCCGTCAAGTCGTGCATCTGTCCCGCGGTTGCGGTGTGTAAGGTGATGAACTCCTGAAACGTCATGAAAACGCCCTCATGCCTTTCCAGACGGGACGGAAACCCCGTGTTATAATGGCTTATGGAATAGGAGACACGGCGCGCCCGCGCCATGTGGCATTATAACGCGCGGGCGGCGCAGACGCACAACGTCCGCGCGCGCACGAGCAGTCTAGAGCGAGATTACGCCATGAGTAAGACGATCCGGCTCAGGGAGTTGCTTGAGGATAACACGATCCCCGCCGCGCCCGAACTCGCGCGCGAGGAAGTGGACGGCCGCGGCGGGCGCGCGGTGCGTTGTCTGGCCTGCGGCCACCGCTGCCTCATCCGCGAGGGCCGCGCCGGGGTATGCCGCGTGCGCTTCGTCCGCGACGGCGCGTTGCGCGCGCCGGGCGGCTACGTCGCGGGGCTGCAAATCGATCCCATCGAAAAGAAGCCGTTCTATCATGCATTTCCCGGCCGTGACGCGCTCTCCTTCGGCATGCTCGGCTGCGACCTCCACTGCGCCTATTGCCAGAACTGGGTCAGCAGTCAGGTGCTGCGTGACGATGAAGCGGTGGCCATGCCGCATTTCTGCGGCGCGGGCGAACTGGTGGACCTCGCCCTCCGCCACAGCGTCCCCGTCGTCGTCAGCACCTACAACGAACCGCTCATCACGGCGGACTGGGCCGCCGCGGTGTTCGAGCGGGCCCGCGAGCGGGGGCTTGTGTGCGGCTTCGTCAGCAACGGCAACGCGACGCCCGAGGTCATCGAGTTCCTGCGGCCCTTCGTCACGCTATACAAGGTCGATCTGAAGTCATTTAGCGACCGCAACTATCGCCAACTCGGTTGCACGCTCGCCAACGTGCTCGAAACCATCGAGCGCCTCAAGGCCATGGATTTCTGGGTCGAGATCGTCACACTCATCGTCCCCGGCTTCAACGACAGCGACGACGAAATCCGCAGGATCGCCGAATTCATCGCGGGCGTATCGCCCGATATCCCCTGGCATATCACCGCGTTCCACCCCGACTACAAGATGACGGGACCGCGCCGCACCTCCGCGCAGGACCTGGACCGCGCGTGGCGCGCCGGCAGGGCGGCGGGGTTGCGCTTTGTCTACCCCGGCAATCTGCCGGGACAGGTGGGCGAACGGGAAAACACCTGCTGTCCCCAATGCGGCACGACGCTTATCGAGCGGCACGGCTTCTTTGTCGTTCAGAATTGCATGGACGGCGCGCACTGTCCCGATTGCCGGACTGCCCTGCCCGGGGTTTGGGAGCCCGTGCCGCCGCAGACGAGCAACGGTTCCGGTGCGCCGCGCGCCGTCTGGTTCTGATGCCTCTCCCCCGCTCTCGCGTCCGTCGGCTACTCGAGGCGGATGCGTGGGTCCACGAGCGCGTACAAGATATCGCTGAGAATAAGACCGGCCAGCGTCAACAGGGCGGAAATGGCGAAAATCCCCATGATGAGCGGGTAATCGCGCGAGAGCACCGCGTCGAAGCCGAGCCAGCCCATCCCCGGAATCGAAAAGATGCTCTCGATGATCACGCTCCCGCCGATCATGGCCGGGAGTAGCCCGCCCAGAAGTGTGATAATCGGGATCAGCGAATTGCGCATCGCGTACTTGTAGATGACGACCCGCTCGGAGAACCCGTAGGCGCGCGCCGTCCGGATATAGTCCTGGCGGACCGTATCGAGCATGCCAGCCCGCATGTAGCGCGACAGTCCGGCAAACCCGCCGTAGGTCATGCAGAACACCGGCAGGGCCATGTGCCACAGCCGGTCGATAAACCACCGCCCCCACGGCCAGGCGTCCGCGCCCGTCGAGTTCAGACCGTGAACCGGGAACCAATTCAGCCACTGCCCGCCGCCCAGAAACATGATCAACAGCATCGCCACCCAGAACGTGGGCAGGCTGTAGAGGATGAAGAGGCCGAGCGTCAGGCCCGAATCGGTCGCGGTTCCCTGATGCGTCGCGGAATACACGCCGATGGGGATCGAGATCAAGTAGATAAGGAAGATGGACAGAATGTTCAATTGCAGCGTGATCGGCAGGGCGTCGCGGATCTTGTCCAGTACAGGACGCTGATCCTTGAGGCTATTCCCGAAATCCAGCGTGACCAGCCGCCCGAGCCAGCGCACATATTGCACCGGCAGGGGCTTATCGAGACCGTAGAGCGCCTTCGTCTGCTCGATCACCTCTTGGGTGTCCCGCTCCGCCCGCAGGCTCCCCTCGACGCCGCGCAACTTGAAATAGATCGGGCTGCCCGGCGCGAGTTGGATAATCGCGAACGTAATCAGGCTGATGCCGATGAAGGTCGGCACGATAAGCAGGAATCGCCGAAGGAGATACGCCTTCATCGCGTCAGCCTCCCGTCCCGCGCGCCATGTCCTCTCACTTCCCATACCGTTGCGTGGCCTTCGGCACGAACCACTCGCGCGGGTCGGGCCCGAAGGGATAAATCCGGATGCCATGCACCCGCCTGTCCACCGCCAGCAGGGATTTTCTGCAAAACGTAAATGTATATGGTTGCTCGTCATGCAGAATCTTGCTGAAGCGATGGTAAAGGCGGATGCGTTCCTCTCGGTCAAAGCTCACCCGCGCCTCCTCGATCAGACGGTCCGCCTCCGCGTTGACGAAGCCCACGTAGTTCGATCCCGCCTCCGCCTGCGACGAATGCCACACCTGGTACGGGTCCGGGTCCGGCGGCATCTGCCAGCCCATCATCATCGCGTCGAATTGCCGCTTGTCCGTCCGCTCGAGCATCCCGGCCCAATCCAGCATGCGTATCGTCATCTTGATCCCGACCCGGGCCAACTCCTCCTGGTATATCGTGCATATCTTCTCCGCGACCGGGCTGCTGTTGATGATCATCATCTCGAACTCAAACTGCGTCCCGTCCTTGTCAAGATGACCGTCCCCGTCCGAGTCCGTCCAACCCGCCTCCCGAAGCAACGCGGCGGCCTGGGCCGGATCGAAGGGCCACGGCGTGATTTCGGCGTTGCACTCGGGGGTGCCGATCATGAAGTTGCCCGCCACCGTCTGGGCCAGCCCGTAGTAGATGGTCTCGCGTATCGTCTCGCGGTCCAGGAGCATGGTCATGGCGCGACGGACCTTCTTGTCGGAAAATGGCGGTTTGCGTAGGTTCCAGCCGATATACGTGTACTGCGGTGCGTAGTAGGCGAACTTGTTGAACCGCTGCTCGAACGTCGGGCGGGTCGCCCGCCGCACCCAATCCTCGGCGCGAAGGTCCATGGCGTCGAGGTCGCCCCGTTCGAGCACCTGGAAAGCCGCGTTCTCATCTGTTATCAGTTTATATATCTTTTTATCAAAATGCGGCCATTTGCCGCCGTCCCGGCCCCAGTAACGCGCGTTCCGGGCCAGCACAATCTCGCGGCCCGTCTCCCACCGTTCGAGCACATAGGCCCCGGAACCGATAGGCTTGCGATTGTTCGGATGGGTGTTGAATTCGCCCTCGGCGTAGACGTGGCGGGGCAGCACCGAAATGTCGCCGAGCATGACCAGATGCCGGTAGTACGGCTTCGAACAGGTGAAGCGCACCGTGTGCTCGTCCAGCACCTCGCAGTTCGTGACGTCCACATAGTAACTTCGCAGGTGGGGCGCATCCACCGCGGGGTGCATCATCTTGTCGAAACTGAACTTCACATCCTCGGCGGTGAGCGGTGTTCCGTCGGAAAACACGACGCCGTGCCGGAGATGGAACGTGTATTCGAGCTTATTCTCGGAGATGTCCCACGACGCCGCGAGCCAGGGGATCGACTCGATGGTGACGGGGTCGCGGTCGAGCAGCGTGTCGAAGACGTGAGCGTTGATCTGCGAGGCGTAGGCGTCCGAACTCGTGATCGGGTTCAGGTGCGGCGGTTCAGCCCCCATGCGGACCAAGAGCCAATCGCCATCCTCGGCAGGAACCTCTGTTCCGAAAGACTCGAGGGTATCACCCGCGCCTCGGGTATCGCTCGGCGGCTGTGTGGCGGGACCGCAGGCGAGTCCCCCGAGCGTCATACAGATCACGACGGAACTGAAGAGAACCGGTTGCTTCATGGCGCGCTCCGCAGGCTGTTTTCCAGGTTGAAATCGTGGGCTTTTTGTGTCGCGGCATGATACCATAAGGGATTGCCGGGCGGGCAATCCCGCGCGACGCGGGAGCGGAATGCGCCTGCGGCGCGGGTTGTTACTCCAAACGGCAGGAGAAGCGGAGAAGCGTTTCAGAAAGCGGGGCGGTCACATGAAAAAGATTATGGTGCTAGTGATCATTGCGCTTGTGGTGATTCTGGGCGCGGTGCTTGTTGCCGCGGGGTGGCAACTCGGGGCCTTCGACAAGCCGGCGGCGGCGGTGGCGATTGGCGCGCCTATGCCCGATTTCACGCTACGCGACATCGAGGGAGTCGAGCATACGTTGTCGCAGTATCGCGGGAAGACGGTCGTGCTGGTGTTCGCCTCGTTCAAGTGCCCTTGGTCCAAGGGCGCGGACCCGCAAATTGCCGCCCTTGCCGAGGAGTACAGCGATCGGGACGTCGTCTTTCTCGCTATTGACTCGCACTACGACACATCGCCCGAAGAGATTGCCGCGTACGCCAATGCGGCGCGGCTCCCGTTTGCCACGGTAAAGGACGAAGGCAACCGCTACGCGGACCTTGTCGGCGCGAAGCGCACGCCGGAGGTGTTCCTCGTCGACCGGGAAGGCGCGCTCGTTTACCACGGCGCGTTCGATAACCGGCGCGGAACCGATGCGCCCGGCGGCAAGACGTACACCGCGGACGCACTTGCGGCGTTATTGGAAGGGAAGAGCATCCCCGTGGCGGAAACCCGGTCCTGGGGATGCACGATCAAGCGTGCGGAATGAAGCGCGCGGAAAAGGAGGCTGTAGACCATGCGGAAGTATTCGAAAAGCACTGTGGGAATGGTCGTATTCGCCGGCGCATTGCTTGCGGCGGCGGCCTTGTCGGGGTGCGGCGCGGCGAATTCGCAGGGCGCGAAAGAGCGACTCGCGATTGGCGCGGCGGCGCCCGACTTCACGTTGACGGACGTGACGGGCAAGGACCACTCCCTTTCATCCCACAAGGGCGCGATCGTCGCGCTCGTGTTCACGTCGCAGGAGTGCCCCTACTCGCGCGGGGCCGATCCGCATCTGGCGGACATCGCTCGCAAGTACGCGGAGAAGGGCGTAGTCATCCTGTCCATCGACTCGCACAAGGACACGACGCCCGAGCAAATCAAGAAGTATCAGGATGATAAGGAACTCCCGTTCCCGATCCTGAAGGACCCGAAGAACCAGTACGCGGACGCCGTGGGCGCGAAGCAGACGCCCGAGGTCTTCCTTCTGGACAAGGAAGGAAAACTGGCCTATCACGGCGCGTTCGACGACCGGCGCGGCACCGATGATCCGGGCGAAACGCCGTTGCTCGCGAACGCTATCGAGGCCCTGCTCGAGGGCAAAGCTCCCGACCCCGCCGAGGTCAAGCAATGGGGTTGCACCATCAAGCGCGCGAGTTAACGGATGCGCCGGAGAATCCCGACTGAAGCGCGGCGGCTTGGGGTGACTCGATCCGCCGCGTGTTTTCTGATTCTCGCCGCATTGCCTCAATGCGCGCAACCGGTCCCCGCGCCGCCCGAGGGCGTCGAGATCGCCTCGGCGGACCGCGTCGCGGCGCTCGTAGCGGCGGCAAAAGGAAAAGCGCTCGTCGTCAATCTCTGGGCGACGTGGTGCCCGCCGTGTGTCGCGGAAATGCCCGACCTCGCCGACTTCTACCGCAATCGCGACTCCGCGCGCGTCGAGTTCCTGAGCGTCTCGCTGGATGACCCGGAGAAACTCGACGACGCCGTGCGACCGTTCCACGAGAAGCACGCGCTCCCCTTTCCCGTCCTGGTACTCGACGCCGCAAGCGACCTATCGGACATGGACAAGGCGCTCCGCACCGAAATCAGCGGTGTGCTGCCCACGACCCTGCTCTACGACTCCGCCGGCGGACTCGTCAAGACCTGGGAAGGAGTTGTCACTAGGGAGCAACTCGAAGAGGCCGTTAGCGCGGCGTCCTGAGGATCGCGCGAGCGGCGTCGTGCGCGGTGGACCGTATGGACGCAATGGACGCGATGGTCTTGCTCCTCTTCGGCGGAACGCCGCCTCTTCGAGATAGTTCTGGATTCCCGCTTGCGCGGGAATGACGACGTAGCAGGCCGCGCTCTTCCCCACCGTCATTCCCGCGCAAGCGGGAATCCAGAATACGTGAAGAATGGGCCTTGCCCGAGCACGCTCTCCCGGCATTGCTTGAGCCGGTTGCTCCGTGAAAACTACCATAGGGCTGAGAACTCGTCGTCATGTTTGCGGCGGAGGCCCGCGCGGCTTCCGTAAACGCGGGGAGGTGTTCCGATGATTACAGCGGCTCAAACAAGATTGTCAAAGTCAGCCGCGACGCTGTTCGCGATACTCGTCCTTGCGGCGAGTCTCGCATCGCAAACCGCCGCATCGCCGTCGCGCGCCGTCATCGTGCATGACCCCGCTATGGCCGCGCCGGAAACGCTCGTTGCCTCCCTCCGGCAGGCGCTCGAAGAAGCGGGTTACGCTGTGCGCCTCGTGGATTTCGCCGTTCTGTGCGACGAAACGGCGCTGGGAGAGGATGCGGACTTGCTCGTCCTGCCGGATGCGGCGTCCTTGCCCGCCATGTCCGTCGAGACCGTCACGGCGTATTTGAAGCGCGGCGGCGATATTCTCGCGCTGAGCGCGCCGTTGTGGCAACGTCTCCTGCTCGAGGATCGGGGCGCGTGGGTAGACCGGGAGACCTACGCCCAAAGGCACGCGGAAGACCTGCTGGAACACGTACTGTTTGATTGCGCGTCGCTTCAAGGCTGGCGACGCACCTCGAACGACATGAGCACGACAACCACCCACGTCGTCGCGCCGGTCGAAGACGCCGCGTTCGATCGCGCGATCCACGTCGTCATCGACAAGCTGACCAACTGGGACACCTTCGCCTCGCCGCCCCTCGATACACCGTTTCCCGAAGGACACACGCTGACCGTGTTCTGGGCGAAAGGCGGACCGGACACCACGGAACTTGCCGTCGAATGGGCCGAGAAGGATGGCTCCCGCTGGATTGCGACGGTCTCGCTAACGGAGGCGTGGCGGCAGTACGTGCTCGCGCCCGAGGACTTCCGTTTCTGGGAAAGCGCGCCCGCTCGCACCGGAACGAAACTCGATCCGGCGAATGCCGCCTCGATGAGCATCGGCCTCGCGCACTCGCACACGCGCCTCCGGGGTGAGCGACACGAATACTGGCTCGGTCCGTTCGGTACGGCCGCGCGCACGCCGATTCACGACAAGCTGCTGACCTCGGTCAAGCTGCCTACGCTCGACACGCTCTGTCCGGGATACAAGTTCTTTGCTCCGGCGGATGCGGCGGCGCTGTATGTCCGTAAGGATCAGGCAATCATGGCTACGGGCCTCCTCCCCATGCCGGAGCGGCTGCTCGCAAGCCACCCAAGACCCAAGGCGGGCGGTTTCGACAAAGGGCGCGCGTGGCGCTGGGCGCCGCTCCTCGAGACGCGGACCGCCGAGGGCGCGTGGCGCGGCAACCCGGCCACGCTGCTGGTCCACGCCGACGGTCCGTACAAAGGCGGCGTGTGGGCGTCGTTCGCCATCGACGACCCCGAGTGGTACGCGACGCGCGAAGTGCGCGATCGACTCGCGGAACTGTTGCGGCGTATGCGCGACGGGGTATTTCTCATGGACGCCGGCGCGAACTTCCACACCTACTTTGAAGAACAGCCGCTGACGCTGGGCATGCGCGTATTCAACGCATCGAGTGAACCGCGCAATGGCCTCACGGGTCGTGTGCGCCTGCTGGACCGCAACACGGGCGACGAGACCGTCCTCCGCGAGTTCGCGATTGCCGTGCCCGCGGGCGCGTCCGTGCGTGTCGCGGAGGACGCGCAAATCGCGGCGTGGCCCGAGGGCGGCTTCACGGCCTACGTCGAACTCACGGACGGCGACACGATCCTCGATCAGACCCAGCACGACGTGTACGTCTGGCGGCCAAACCCGCAGCCCGCCTATATCACCGTTCAAGACGGCGACTTCATGCTCAAAGGCAAGCGCTGGCGTGCCCACGGCGTCAATTACATGCCCTCGTCGGGCATCGGCATCGAAGACGGTCCCTACTTCGAGCAGTGGCTCGGCGCGCGTGCCTACGACCCCGAAATCATCGACCGCGACCTGCGCCACATACTCGATCTGGGCATGAATTCCGTCAGCGTGTTCATCTATCACGAATCGCTCGGGGCGCAGAACCTGCTCGACCTGCTGCGCCAGTGCGAGGCGTTCGGCCTGAAGGTCAACCTCTCGCTGCGGCCGGGGACACCCCTCGATTTCGAGTGGGACAAGATGCGCGAACTCATCGAGTACTACCGTATCCGCGAGCACGACTGCGTCTTCGCGCTCGACCTCGCGTGGGAGCCCATGTTCGGCAACCACGAAGAGCGCAAGCGTTGGGACGCGCGCTGGCGCGAGTGGGTCGTCGAGCGGTACGGGAACATCGAAGCGGCGGAGAACGACTGGGGCTTCCAGGGGCCGCGCGACGAGGCCGGGCTGCTCACGAATCCGCTCGGCAACATGACCGTCGAGGACGGCGACTGGCGCGTCATGGTGGCGGCGTACCGCCGTTTTCTCGACACGCTGCTCTACGAATACCACAGCCGCGCGCGCACGCTCGTGCGCGGCGTGGACCCCGTCCACCTGGTCAGCTTCCGCATGACCGAGGCGGGCAACCCGACTTTCTTCTGGGGCGAGCGCATCCCCTACGATTATCCGTACCTCGCGGCGGCGGTCGATATACTCGAACCCGAGGCCTACGGGCGCATCGGCGACTGGGAGAAGGTCAAGCCGGGCTGGTTCCAGTTCGAGTACGCGCGCTGGGCCGCGCCGCACCTGCCCGTGCTCTGGGCCGAGGCGGGCGTCCACGCCTGGTCCGAAAGCGTGATGGACAATACGCCGGACCTGCTCGCGTTTCAGGCGGAGTACTACACGCATCTGTACCGCATGTTCACCGAGAGCGGCGCGGATGGCGTGTACTTCTGGTGGTACCCCGGCGGCTACCGCACCAACGAGCGCAGCGACTACGGGATCATTAACCCCGACGGCTCGGACCGGCCCGTCTCGAATGTGATCCGCGAACATGCGAACGGCTTCATCGACGGCCCCCCGCCGCGCGCGATTACGCAATGGATCGAGATCGACCGCGACGCCCATCCCGCGGGCGTGGCCGGCGCTTACGAACAAGTGAAAGACACGTTCTGGCGGCTCATCGACGTGGGCGAAGGTCCCGGGCTGAGAACCGCGGGAACAGGGGCTACTTCGGCGGACTGCCCGCTCATTGCCGTGGGCAATGTCCCCTACACCGGCGCGAATCCGCCCAAGTATCTCGACGGCTTCTTTGACCGCGTCGAGATGCTGGACGCGAAGGGCGTCTGGCGCGCCGTGTCGCGCGGAGATGAGGTCGCTGTGCAGCCGGGCGAGCCCGTGCGGGCGCGGCTCACTATTACGAACCTCGGCGAAGCCAAGTGGGAGACGGATGGACACGGCGCGGTGTTCATCACGGTCGAGGGCCCCGAGAACTACGAGATCCCGCTGCCGCAGAGCGTGGACCGATTCGCCGCGGCGGAACTGGCGGATTGCGAATTGATGCCCCTCGCGCCGGACGCCCCCACAACGATAACCGTCGGCCTCACCGCCCGCGACCGTGCCCGATTCGGCCCGCGTTATGGCATCACCCTCACCCCCGCGCCGACGGAATGAACCGTCCGCGTTCCCGGGCCGTTACACGCCCTGCCTATTCAGCGCGATGAATTCCTCCGGCGTTTGGGGAATGGGCGGCGTGTGGCGGAAGAGCGGCGCCTTGGCGGAATGCGTTGTCCGGCGCATCCTACTTGGCCTCAGCGTCTATGCCAAGCCGTTTCGCCACCTCCGAAGCGGAAATCTCCTCTCCTTCGCGAGACCGCTGCTGAAGAAAGGACTTGAACCCGTCGCTGGCCCCCAGCATCGCTGCCTCGCGCTCGAAGGCGTCGGCTTCCTCCAGCACAAAGTCCGTTCCGTCAACTGCATGAACAAGAACGGGGCCCGACTTCGCAATCTCGATGAGTTCGGAGACGCTCCGATCTCCTTCGGCCAGGTTCACGATATTCATAGCCGCACCCTTTCGCCGCGTATGAACAAGTCGTGCCCAGTCTCGGATAAGCCACTGTGCTGTGTCCGGTTCGTAACGAGGGGGCTCAGCGGCCAAGAAAACGGCCTATCTGCTCGTTCAGACAAGACTCGAAGTTACGAGCCTCCTCGTACCATGTTCGAACCTCGTCCAGGTCGAATGACGCCAAATCAATATAGTCGCCGCTGTGACGGCGCTTCAGCATTTTTCGGTAGAAGCGCGAGAATTCCGATGGAAGGCGGCCAGTCTTGACCCAGTGCTGATCAAAAAGTGAACGGACTCCGGAATGCTTTGATGAGGCAAGTCCCTCGCAAAGCAACAAAGCCGATACGAGGTAGAAGCAGCCGTAGTAGATACGGTTCACCGCAGTCATTGTAAGCCCCTCAGTCAGGCAGACTTCCGCAACCCGCATCGATTCCTGGGATTGTCGTATGCGGTGGAGTACGTATTCCCGTTCCTCGGCGGTCACAGCACGATCCCGTCCTGTGCCACTTCTTTTCTAAAGGGCATTCGCGTGTGACGAACCCATTCCGATTCGGGCCAAAAGGTGACTGCAAGCACCACGCCGCGCTCCAATTCCAAGTCATAAAGCGCATCGTCCACGACCTGCTCGACGTCGGGCGGCAATGGTTTCGGCGTGAGCACAAGGATGTCGTAGTCGGATTCGCGACCGCGTTCGCCCCGCGCGGTGCTGCCATATAGGAGCACCTTGGCTTCAGGCAAAAACCGCCGGATAGTGGATTTCACTTCAAGAAGGAGTTCACGGTCGCTATCCGAGATCGTACTTGCTTCTTCCAATCGCTTTGTCATCTGGCTTCCGCCTTCTATTGGTCCGTTCCTATTATATACCGCGGATGGCGAATTGGAAGCCTACGGCACGCTTGCCGATTCACACGCCCTGCTTATTCAGCGCGATGAATTCCTCCGGAGTGCGCGGGATGTGCGGCGCATAGCCGGGCAAGGGCGCGATCTGCTGGTGGTAGGCGTCGAGGAAGCTGAACGGCATCGGGAAGTACTGTTCTTCCATTTCGGCGGGCGGCACGATCCAATTGGCAGCGCCGATGACGCACGGGGGCGCGTCGAGTTCGTCGAAGGCAATCTGCGTAAGTTGCCCCGCGATGGTGTGCAGATAACTCCCCCGTTCGCAGGCGTCGCTGGCGAGGAGTATCTTGCCGGTCCTCTTCAACGATTCCACGACGGGCGCGTAATTGAAGGGCACGAGCGTCTGGCCGTCGATGACCTCGACGGAAATGCCGAATTCGCTCTCGAACCGCTTTGCGGCCTCGACGGCGCGGTAGAGCGTCGCGCCGAAGGTAAGCACCGTCAGGTCCGAACCCTCCTTGATGATCGCCGGTTCGCCGATGGGCAGACGGTAGTATTCGGCGGGCACGCCCTCGGGCCGGAAAATCTCGACCTGGTTGTACAAGCGCTGGCTCTCGAAGAAGACGACCGGGTCGCTGCCGCTCAAGGCGGAGGCCATGAGTCCCTTCGCGCTGTACGGCGTCGCCGGGAAGACCACCTTCAGCCCCGGCACATGCGCGCAGAGGGCCGTCCAGTCCTGCGAATGCTGCGCGCCGTATTTCGCGCCGACGGACACGCGCAGCACGACGGGCATCGTCAGCAGCCCGCCCGACATGGCCTGCCACTTGGGCAGTTGGTTGAAGACTTCGTCGCCCGCGCGGCCCATGAAATCGCAGTACATGAGTTCGACCAGCGGCCGTCCCCCTTCCATCGCGAAACCGACGCCGGTCCCGACGATTGCGCCCTCCGAGATGGACGAATTGAAAAGTCTATGATACGGCAGCGCCTCGGTAAGCCCCTGGTACACGGCGAACGCGCCGCCCCAGTCGCGGTTTTCCTCGCCCCACGCCGCAAGCCGCGAATCGTGGTGGAAGTGGTGCAGGACCGCCTCAAAAATCGCCTCGCCGAAGGTCACCGCCTTCGACGCCTTGAGTACGGTCCCGTCCGCGTCCAGGCCGCCGCGCGCCTTCTTCGCAATCGCCTGCACGCGCGGGTTTTCCGCCATCGGGATCAGCACGTCGTCCGGTCGTTCGAGGCCCGGCAAATCCGCCTCCTCCCGGTTCGAGAACATGAGCTGCGATACGCCCGTATGGGGCGTTAGGGTCATGCGCGGCGAAACCTCCGTGTTCACGGCCAGACGGCACGCTTTCACGACCTTGTCTCTCGCGTAGGCGCGGAGCGTTTCGAGGTCCGCCTCGGTAAGCACCCCCGCGTCTACCACTTTGCCGCCGAACTCGACCAGCGGGTCCACCGCGCGCCACAGGTCGATCTCCTCGCGCACGCGATACGCGGATTGATCACTTGGCGAGTGGCCCGACTGACGGTAGCAGAGCACGTCGAGCAGGACCGGTCCCTGACCCTTCTTGATCGCGTCGAGTTTGCGGCGGTAGGCGTCCGCGAGCGCGAGCGGGTTGTTGCCGTCGACGACCTCCGCGAGCATGTTGCGCGCGTTCAGCGCCGCGCCGACACGCGCCAGACGATCAAACCCGGAGGTCTCGCCGATGGGCTGGCCGCCCATGCCGTAGAAGTTGTCCATGAAGTTGTAAATGATCGGCAGGCCGCCCCGGTACTCGGCCTCCCACAACGTCTCGTACTGCGCCATCGCGGCGAGGTTCATGGCCTCCCATACCGGCCCGCACGCCACCGACGCATCGCCAATGTTCGCCACCGTCACGCCGGGCTTGCGCCGAATCTTGCGGCACAGCGCGGAGCCTGTCGCGATGTCCGCGCTGCCGCCCACGATGGCGTTGGCTGGGTACACCCCGAAAGGCACGAAGAAGGCGTGCATCGAGCCGCCCATGCCCTTGTTGAAGCCCGTCTCGCGCCCGAAGATTTCCGCCAGCAGCCCGTAGATCAGGAAATCGACGCCGAGTTCCTCCTCGTCGCTCGTGGCGAGGAACGGCTTGCGTTGCCCCTTCGCCCGCAGGCGCAGCCCCGCGTGACTCGGCTCGTGCCGCTGCACCACACGCAGGATCGCGCCGTCGAAATAGTTCTCCATGATCTCGACGAGCCGGTTGCCGCACAGGTCCTCGACGGCGCGCAGCCCTTTCGCGAGAATCTCCCCGTGACTGCGGTGGCTGCCGAAGATGTGGTCCTCGACCGTGAGATGCACGCACTCGCCGACCGCCGCGCCTTCCTGCCCGATGGACAGGTGCGCCGGCCCCGCGTGGTTGTACGCGATCCCCTCGTATTCGCCCAGCTTCTTGATCGTATCGAGCATGGTCTCGAACTCGCGGATCACCGCCATGTCGCGGTAGATGCGCGCGCAGCGCTCGACGGAAACGCCCGAACCCGATTTCAGTTCCTGCTTGATCGTCTTGCGATATTGATTGACGGGGATTTCGCCCAGTTCAACAACACCCGGCTTCCGGCATACCCGCGGATCGACCACCAGCTTCTTCGTCATGACACACCTTCTCTCGGTTGCTTCCCCGCCAAGAACTTACACTTCGCTCCCCGATAAATTGGCGGAAAATCCATAAAAACAAGAGGAGTATAGCAAGTTCTCGCCGCCCAAGGCGAATGTTGCGCCTCACGCGCACGAAAGAGCATCTAGGAAAGATGGGGATGGACCCGCTACAGCCAATGGTCCACGTCTGCTGCAAACTGCATTGCTGGCAGCAACACCTTCATATTGCGTCCTTCTACGACGCAATTGCGTGGTTTTCCCACGCAACACGCGGTGCCCGGACCGCGCCGTCACTTCTTCAGCATGTTCCGCAGGGCTTGAAGCTTTTCGAGGGATTCGGGGTCCAGTCCGTCCTCGACGCGTGCGATGGCCTCGGGCGCTTTGCGCCGCTCGAGCGCGCCGTCCATCTCCGCGCGGAGACTGCGGACCGTGTTCAGGAAGTTATCCGCGTCCATCACCAGCGTCCCGAGGCCCCGGCACAAGGCGCGGATGCCCTGGTCGCTGCTGACCACGGTCACCTCGCGCCGTTCGCTTGCCTGATAGGCGAGCCGTTCGATATAGGCGTCCGCCGTGAGTCGTCCCGGCGTGTACACCACTTCGAGCCCCGCGACGCCGCGCCCGTGCGCCACCGGTTCGCCATGATGTTTTCCGCGCCCGTCAAAGACGATCGTGGCGCGTTTCCCCGTGGCGGTGCAAAACAGGGCCACCTTGTCGATCAGGGCCTCGCGCGCCGCCTCGAAGTCCGCATCGAGCAACGGCCGCAGCAGGGCCGACATATGCAGCACGTTGTAGCCGTCGATGTAGTAGTGCTCCGACATACACGGTCGTCCCCGTAAGCCAACGGCTTCCTCCGGTTCGCGGGCTTATTATGGCCCGCGGACGACTGGAAAAGCCATTCTCGCCACGGGGATGGGATTTATGGGTCTTATAGGACCTATGAGTCCCATAGGCATTGTCGAACGGGCATGATGGGTTTGCGTCTTCCCGCCACTATGGCGCATCCGGGGGCATGGAGTATACTTGACCAAAGGAAGGAGGCGTTCCATGCGGTTAGTGCGCATCGGAGTCGGCGCGGTGTCCGTGAAGGTCGGCGATTTCACGGGCAACGCCGCGCGTCTGCGCGTGGTCATCGAGCACGCGCGCGAGGAAGGGGTTCATCTGTTGGTCACGCCGGAACTCGGGATATCCGGCTACAGCCTCGAAGACCGCGTCTTCTGGCCGGATATCGCGCGGCACAGTTGGGCGACGCTGATGGAGTTGGCGGAAGCGTGCGCGGGCATCAGTGTGTTTGTCGGGCTGCCGGTGCGTCTCGATTCGATGATGTACAACGCGGCGGCGTTCCTCCACGATGGCCGGGTGTTGGGGCTCATCCTGAAGAAGTACCTGCCGACCTACAGCATCTTCTACGAAATGCGGAATTGGTCGCCGTGGCCGGGCGGCGTGGCGGAAATCGACGGGGTTCCCGCGGGCGATCTCGTGTTTCGCCTGCCCTACGGCGTTGTGAGCGCCGAGATTTGCGAGGACCTCTGGTCGGCTCATTCGCCGGCGTGGGCGCGCGTGGCCGCGGGCGCGGAGATCATCTGCAACCCGAGCGCCTCCCCCTTCACGCCGCGCAAGAACGAGGAACGCAAACGGTTGATCCTCGGCGCGGCGTCGAGCCTCAAGGCGGCCTACGCCTACGCGAACCTGCTCGGCTGCGACAACAGCCGGTTGGTCTTCGACGGCGGCGGCTTCATCGCGACGCCGGACAGCATCGTCGCGGAGGGCCCGGTGCTTTCATGGGCGCCCTGGACGTTGGCCCAGGGCGTGGTGAATCTTGACGACATCGCGCGACTCCGCGCCGAGAACACGACGTGGCGGGTGAGCATTTCAGATCGCGAGGAAGCCGAGGACACGGTCGAGGTGGACGCGAGCGAAGGCACCTTCAAGCCTGCGCCGCTGGCGTCGTTTGTCGCGTGGCTGCCGAAGAGTTTCTACTGGCTGGAACCGAAGGCCGACGACGACCCGGCCGACCGCTGTCTCGATGAGTTGTACGAAGCGCTCGCACTCGGGCTGCGCGACTACTTCGAGAAGGTGGGCGCGTTCCAGCGGTTCCTCGTGGCGCTCTCGGGCGGGCGCGACAGCGCGTTGTGCCTGCTGCTCGCCGTCAAGGCGGCGAAGGGCCTGAAGGGCGGCGCCGAGGCGGGCCATTACGCGGATCACGTCAGCGCGGCCTACCTGCCGAACGAGGCGTACAGCAGCGACGCGACGCAGGAGGCCGCACGTTCGCTGGCCGAGGAACTGGGCGTGCCGTTCCAAGTGGTCGGCATTGAAGCCGAGGCGCGCCTCGCCCTCGACAGCGCGGCGGCGCTTGCCGGCGGCGAGGACCAGGTCACGCCGCTGACGCGGCAGAACCTCCAGGCGCGGGTGCGCGGCAACATGATGCTGAACTGGGCGAACAGCGTGGGCGGGCTGTTGCTCGTGACCTCGAACCTGAGCGAGGCCGGCGTGGGCTACACCACCACGGGCGGCGACAACGAGGGCGGCTATTCGCCCATCAACAACGTGCCCAAGACCCTCGTGTCGCGGCTCCTCGATTACATCGCGCGGCGCGACGGTATCCAGTCGCTCCGGAAGGTGCTCGACATCCCGCCCAGCGCGGAACTCGCGCCCAACCAGACGGACGAGGGCGATCTCATGCCGTATGTCGTCCTCGACGACCTGCTCTACCTGTACGCGAAGCGGCGGCTCTCGCTCGCGGACTGCTGGCGTGTGGCGTGTCTGCGACACCCGGAGCACGACCGCGAACAGTTGCGACGCTGGACCGCCGACTTCGGCAAACGCTTCGCCTTCAATCAATGGAAACGGGACCAGCACCCGGTCAGCCTCAAGGTTATGGACCTCGATCTCGATCCGAAAACCGGGTTTCGATTTCCCGTGACTCAAAGCATCGAATACGAACTCGATGAACTCGCGGAAGCCAAGCTATTCTGAGCGGACGCGCGGCCTCCCGTGCGCCGGGAAGGGATGAGGCATGCAGATTGACACGACCTTCGCGCTCGAACGGCTGCGCGCGCCCATCGAGGCGTTCTTCCGCCTGAGCGGCGACAAAATCCGAGACTTGCAGGAGCACTGGGATCCCGCGCAGGGCGCGCCCGTCTTCACGCAAGCGGGCAAATACACGACGCGCGGTTGGACGGAATGGACGCAAGGTTTCGTGTACGGGGCGCAGTTGCTGCAATTCGACGCGACGGGCGACGAGACATTTCTGCGCATGGGCCGCGAAAACACGTTCCGGTACATGGCCCCGCACGTGAGCCACATCGGCGTGCATGATCATGGCTTCAACAACGTCTCGACCTACGGCATCCTACGACGGCTCGCAATCGAGGGCCGCATCGACGAGTCCGCGGATGCGCGGGCCTTCTTTGACCTCGCGCTGAAGGTCTCGGGCGCGGTACAGGCTGCGCGCTGGACCACGATCGCCGACGGCACGGGCTTCATCCACTCGTTCAACGGCCCCCACTCGCTCTTTAGCGACACCATCCGGTCGTGCCGCAGCCTCGTCCTTGCCGACGCGCTCGGTCACTGCCTCATGGGCGAAGGAGACCGCAGGATTTCACTGCGCGCCCGGGCCGTCGAGCACATCCGAAACACGCTGCAATTCAACGTCTTCTTCGGCGCGGGCCGCGACGCCTACGACGTGCGCGGCCGCGTGACCCACGAGGGCATCTTCAACGTGAAAGACGGCGCGTACCGCTGCCCCAGCACGCAACAGGGCTATTCGCCGTTCAGCACCTGGACGCGCGGGCTCGCCTGGGTCCTGCTCGGGTGCGCGGAGCAACTCGAGTTCTTCGCCGAGGATGACGAACCGGACGAAGCGTTCCTGGACCAGCTTGTCGAGGGCGCGCGCGCCACGGCGGACTTCTACATCGAGCACACGACGCTGGACGGCATCCCCTTCTGGGACACCGGCGCGCCGGGGCTCGCGGTCTTGGGCGACTATCGAGAGCGGGTTTCGGAACCGGAGAACGACATCGAGCCGGTGGACAGTTCCGCGGCGGCAATCAGCGCGCAGGGGCTGCTGCGGCTGGGACGCTATCTCGGCCCGGAGGAAGGCGACCGCTATTGGCGCGCGGGGCTGACGGTCGCCCGCACGCTCTATGCGCCTCCCTATCTCTCAGAGGACCCGCGACATCAAGGGCTGATCCTTCACTCGGTGTATCACCGCCCGAACGGGTGGGATCACGTACCCGAGGGACGGCGCGCGCCGTGCGGCGAATCGTCCATGTGGGGCGACTTTCACGCGATGGAACTGGCCGTGTACCTGAAGCGGCTGTTGGACAGCGGCCCTTACCTGACCTTCTTCGGGCCGATCTAGCACATCGCATAAGGAACAAACGTGGCGTCGTATCTCGAACCGGGGCGTAGAGTCACGCTATGTCTGGCGGAACGCCGCGTGCCGTCGCGGATTCTCGCCGTCGCGCAAGACACCGTCGGCGTGACGATGGATACGCCGCCCTACCCGGACGAGGGCGCGGGTGTGGGGCTCGAATTCGAGGGACCGGACGGCGCGGTCTCTTACTACACGCGGGTCATCGTTTGCCCGCGCGCGCCGGGAGACGCCATGATCCTCATGCGCGCGCCGAACATCAGCGGCGCGGAACGCCGGCGCGCGTGGCGTGTGCCCCTGGACCTGCGCGCGCCCGTGCGGCGCGTCGCCGCGGGCAAGGCCGCGGACATGCGGGTCGTCAACATCAGCACCGAGGGAGCGCTGCTTGAGCCCGAGGCAGCGCTCGAATTACATGAAGTGCTTGATATCTATCTGGCGTTGCCGGGTCAGGATCCGCACCTTGTGCGGGCGCGCGTCGTGCGCGAGGAAGCGTCTCCCAAAAGGCGGCCCCGGTCGCTTCGTTTTGGTGTGCTCTTTGCGGACTTGGCTCCGGACGCCAGGCGGACGCTGACGTATTTCATGTGGGAACGGCTGATAAAGTTATATCCGAAAGAGATGGCGAAACTCTTCCCGGGGGGCAAGGCGTATCGCAAGCTGCAAGGGCGGAAAAGAAAGGACGAAAGGGACCAGAGGGGCCAAAGGGACGAGAGAGCCGGGGAACCTGAGGCCCCGTGAGCGGGAGGGAGGGGGGACCCGGCGGCGCGGCCCGCTTGAGGGCTGCCGCGCGGGGCTTAGCGGCGCGCAAGGTCGAGGAACACGCCGCGCCCGCGGTGGACTGCTTGCGAATTGCGGTGCTCTGGCCTTTGGGTCTTTTGGGTCGCTTGAGTCCCTTTCCCTTCTACACGACCTGTGGGTTACCATTGTCCCGGCACACACTACGGGAGAGACGCATGAAGACTCACGAAATCGGCATAATCATGAACGGCGTCACGGGACGAATGGGCACGAATCAGCACCTGATCCGTTCTATCCTGGCCATCCAGATTCAGGGCGGGATCCGGGTGAGTGACGATGAAGCGATTATGCCCCAGCCGGTGCTCGTCGGGCGCAACGCGGAAAAGCTCCGGCATCTGTCGGAGGCGCACGGCGACTTGGCGTGGTCCACGGACCTGGACAACCTGCTCTCGGACGACCGGTACAGTATCTACTTCGACGCGCAATCCACGCCGCTGCGGCACGCGTCGGTCATGAAAGCCATCCGCGCGGGCAAACACGTGTATTGCGAGAAACCCGTGGCCATGTCCACCGAGCAGGCGATGGAACTCTATGAAGCGGCGCGCGACGCGGGCGTCAAGCACGGCGTCGTGCAGGACAAGCTCTGGCTTCCGGGTTTCTTGAAGCTGAAGTACCTGATCGACACGGACTACTTCGGGGACATTCTGGCCGTGCGCGGTGAATTCGGTTATTGGGTCTTCCCAGGCGAGCACCAACCGGCGCAGCGGCCCTCATGGAACTATCGCGCCGCGGACGGCGGCGGCATCATTTTCGACATGCTGTGCCATTGGCGCTACCTGATTGATAACCTTTTCGGCAACGTCATTTCGCTCACCTGCCTGGGCGCGAACCACATCGCGCGGCGCTGGGACGAGCATGGCGCACCCTACGACGCGGACGCGGACGATGCGGCCTACGCGACCTTCATCACGGACCGGGGCGTCATCTGTCACTTCAACTCGTCGTGGTGTACCCGGGTGCGCCGCGACGACCTGCTGACGGTGCAGGTGGACGGCGCGGAAGGCTCGGCCGTGGCCGGCTTGCGGGAATGCTGGGTGCAGCACGACGCGGAAACGCCCAGACCCGTCTGGAACCCGGATGTGCCGAATCCCATCGATTTCCGAGCGGGCTGGCAGCCTGTGCCGTCGAACGCCGGCTACGACAACGCCTTCAAGGCGCAATGGGAACTGTTCCTGCGGCACGTCGTGCTTGACGAACCGTTCCGCTGGGGCTTGCGAGAGGGCGCGAAGGGCGTCCAACTGGCGGAACTCGGCATCGAGAGTTGGCGTCACCGCACCTGGGTTGATGTGCCGCCGTTGAGTTGACTTATCGGCATTCGTAGTTTTCCCGGATGGACTGCCGAAAAATACATTCTTTCCCGGATGCTGACGAGACCGCAATACCTTATGCTCATGCACAATCCATGGTGGGTTAGTATAGATACCGAGGAGGACGTGGGCGCGGGTCGGCGTCGTGTAATGGCGCGCCGCGCCAGGAATCAGGAGTGGGCTCTCGGCGACAACCGAGGACAACCAAGTAAGGGTCTAATCAATGACACAGCGGCGTAAACCAAGGATGCTTGCGGCGGTTTCGACGAGGACCGTGCTGTTCATGCTGTGCTGCATGAGCGTGGCGTTGCTCATCGGATGTCCCGGACCTCAGGGGCCGACCGGGCCTCAAGGCCCCGAAGGTCCGGAAGGGCCCCAGGGACCGGAAGGGCCCGAAGGACCCGAAGGGCCCCAGGGACCTCCAGGCACGGGCGTTGCCTGGGATGCCGGCCTCGACATCACTATAGATAGCGTGACCGTGCCCGCCGACTTGCGCCCCGAAGTGCGGTTCCGCGCGCGGGACAACCGGGGCAATACCGTCAACAAGGCCGAGTTCAGCGATCTGCGATTCACCTTGGCCTACCTCGAAGGCTCGGGCGCGGGCAAGAGCGTGGCGAGTCCCCGCTATGTCAACTACATCCTGTCCGGCAACGGTCAGGCGACCTACGACGGCGGGCGCCTGAACGGGACCACGCAGCAGCCGGACGGCTCCTTCGTGTACAAGTTCGCGACCGCGCTCCCCGCCGGCTACGCCCGGGACGCTACCCACCAGTTGGGCGGCCAGTTCCGCCGGACGTATATCGTGGACGGAAAAAGTTACATAGCCAACCCGATATACACGTTCCGGCCCGACGGCGGCACGGTGGCCAAGACGCGAGAAATCGTCAATACCGAAACGTGTAACGCCTGCCACACGCGGCTCGGGCTGCACGGCGACGTCCGCCGCGAGATTCAATTGTGCATCCTCTGCCACAACGAGCAGAGCGTCGATCCTGACACCGGCAACTCGGTCGATATGCCGGTGCTCATCCACAAGATTCACATGGGCGAAGGACTGCCCAGCGTCGAGGACGGCCACCCGTACCAGATCATCGGCTTCGGCGGCAGCGTCCACGACTACTCGACCGTTGTCTTCCCGCAGGATATCCGCAATTGCACCGTGTGCCACCAGAACGCGCCGCACGCGGACGTGTACAAGATGCTGCCCACGCGCGCCGGCTGCGGCTCGTGCCACGACCGCACGTGGTTCGGTAATCCCACCGCGACGCCGGAAGGCTTCCAAAACCACCCGTTCGACTTCGATCAGCCGACCGATACCCAATGCGCGGTCTGCCACACGCCGGACGAGCCGGGCGTCGCGGCCGTTACTACCGTCCACCGCATCCCGACGCAAAGCGAGGAAGCGCCCGGGCTGGCGCTGGATATCGTCGACGTGAGCGCGATTCCCGCGGACGGCACCGTGCAAATCACCTTCACCGCCGTGAACGGCGACGGCAGCCCGGTGACCGCGCTGGCCGACCTCAGTTCGGTTTCGACGCTGGTGGCCTACCCTGCCCCCGAGTATGAAACGTATATCCGCGAGGCGATCCAGGGCGGCGGCGGCCCGAACGGCACGTTGAACACGAACGCGAGCCCCACCGGCACCTACGTATACACCTATCGCGCCAAACTGCCGGTCGGCACTGGCGACACCTTCGCCGTGGCGATGGAAGGCCGCCGGACCTTTGCGTTCGGGGACGCCAACGTCACCCAGGGCACGTCATCGAACGGCCTGACGTTCTTCACGCTCGACGGCAGCGCGCCGAAGCCGCGCCGCGCCATTGTGGACGAGGCAAAGTGCAACGCCTGTCACGGTGAAATCCGGGCGCATGGCTCACAGCGTTTCGGCGTGGACCTCTGCCTCTTCTGCCACAATCCAAACAACACGGACATTGCTCGGCGGCCTGAGGGCGCTCTCGCGGATACGGCGACCATCCACTTCAAGCAGATGATCCATAAGATTCACACGGGCGAGGAACTGAGCGGACCGTACACGGTTTACGGTTATGGCAACGTCGCGCATGACTTCACGCACGTGCGGTTCCCCGGTGACCGGCGCGAGTGCGAGATGTGCCACCTGCCCGGCACCTACGACGTGCCGCTGCCCGCCGACGCGCTCTCGACCGTGGTGGACAACGGGACGGCCGTTACCGAAGTGCTGCCGGAACGGGCGGCATGCACGTCGTGTCACGACAGCGTGCTCGCCAACTTCCACGCAATGCTGAACGCGGACGCCGCGGCGGGCGTAGAGACCTGCGCGGTATGCCACGGCGCCGGTCGAGACTTCGCCGTGGATAGCGTTCACGACATGGGCCCCTGACGCGACGCATACGCGTGCGATAGACTCCTGAACAGGCGCACGGGCGGCGGAGCCAACACGGTTCCCCGCCCGCGCGCCCTTGTTGTGCGGGTGCGGTCGGCGCGACGAAAATACTATCCGCGCAAAGGACTGGCGGATACGACTCGACACGTGGGTCTCAGGCGTTGAGTCATCTCGGGCGTCAGCGGGGGCGGGGGCGCGCGGCGCGGGCAGGGGCGCAATCTGCTGGTGATAGGCGTCGAGGACGCTGAACAGCATCGGGAAGTACTGCTCCTCGATTTCGACGCGAAAATGGGTGGCTGTCCCGTTTTTCTTCTTCCTCACCGCGCAAGACGGCCTTCACGGGACGGTTAGGCTTATCTCGCCGCAATTGTTTCTGACGCTTCAAGAGCAAGTTGAACAGCGGTGTCACCGCTGACAAGCCGAATGTGTTCGGGGAGAATTTTGACCAGCTCCATGACAGAGTTGTTGAGGTTGAGTCCGCCGTCGCTGGTCATGTAAATGGCCGTAACGGTTCCCCTCGGGTACGCGCCCAGCTCTCTCTCCATGTTTTCAGGGCTCAGGTAGAATTTCTTGCTGAGGAACGCACCACCATTATGGACCCCCCTCCACTGCCTGGGGCGGAACAATACGATCTTCCCGTGCTCCTGGCCATCGATCACCTTGAAGAACTGATTATGTTCCCACGTGCCCATTGGGAACATATAGGGCACGTTCACCGGAAACACACCATTGATGCCCTCGTCCGTTCCTGCGTACTTCGGCAGGAATGAATTTTGAGCGTATCGCCATCTCCAAAAGGCCTCCCAGTGAACGGTACTGTTGGTTCCGAGCAGGCGGGCGTCTGCTTCCGTGGCCTCGACGAATTTGTCCTGCATGGTCCTTGCATCCAAGGACGATGGATACGCATACAGATGGCCGCTGGGCGGAAGCATGAAGTAATCATTGCCGGTTTCGCGACTCATTTCGTAGTACCATTCAAAGACATCAGGCGCAATGCGGGCAAGGTGCGGAGAGATGGTCCAGGTAAGCGGCGGGCAGAAATTTTCTCCCTCACGACAGGCCTCAGCCCGCTGACGAAACCACTCCACGCGCATGCCCATCATGAACTCGATATTGTCTCCGTCACCCACGATAAAGGCCACATAAGTCTTGGTGGGATCATAGTCGATACCCTCCAATTCGTTTGGCTTTGGCCCGTCGGGACCGGTAATCGGCTCTCGTCGTGTCGAGAAGAAGGAAAGGTTATTGACTGTAGTGGGGATAGCCCCCATGTTTCGTGACTTGGCGCACAAAGTCTGCGCCTCGAAAAGGTATCCGCCGAATACCATCCAATAATTCGCATACCCATAAACGCCAATGGGCTTGGGCCAGGGATTCACGCTGACAATGTCGTTCACAAGAGCGTGTTCTTCTGTGCACATTATGCAGCCGTTCACCAGGAACATGGTAAACAGCTTTTCAGAGAACACAAAATCGATCATGGCCGGATTCATGTCCTCGCTAAGCTCGGGGTTCCAAACCGATCCATCCTTGGTTGGATATCCCGGGTTGAGCATGGCGAGTCCGGTAGTTTCGTTCACAAAGTTTTCATAGACGTACTTTGTTGCGAGATAAGGGGTATCGTGCTCCTTCAACATTACTGTGGCGTCAAATACGATGTTTTCACATTGCACATCCATTTCCACGGCGACCGGTATGGCCCTGAGAACCGCGCTAATTGTAAGGATATTTGGAAGTAATTCCTGCTGCTCCGCGTAGGAATACCGCACGCACCGGGGGAATTCGGTCATACAGGCAGCCAGGAAATCATCGGCATTCATGATTGCATCGGGCTGCAGTGAAAGTTGCTCCATCCAGTGGGAGTCTTTTTCACTCATGCGCGTGAAGACGGAGCCGCCGGATTCACGATTCCACAACCCGGCGCACGCTTGGGCCGCGATCTTGACAGCCGGGTGTGTTTCCCGTGTAATGTCCACCACCCTTAATGGCCGAACTTCACCGGGAAGGGGGACAGTATGAGTAGATTCACCCGCGGTCTCCGGCGGCTGCGCTGAAGTAACGACCAATACGGGCAGGGCCGTACCCGCTGCAAATAGCGGCCCCGAAAAAAGCGCTGTTGCAAGCGCAAGCGAGAAAACGAGCAAAGGTTTCTTGACGAACACCATAGTCTTGGTTATTCCCTTGTTGCCCAAACACTCCCCATGACCTCCTGCCGGGCGCCCGGCGCGGGCAGGGGCGCGATCTGCTGGCGGTAGGAATCGAGGAAGCTGAACAGCATCGGGAAGTACGGCTTCTCTTTTTCGACGCGAAAATAGGTGGCTGCTCCCCTTTTCCCCCGTCCCCCCTTTTCCCCCTCTTTCCCGGTACTGCGAGCCTCCGTCGGGCCGGTACAGCGCACCGCACAGGACCTGCGTCTCCGCCTCGAGCACCCGCAATACCGTCCGTCGCGCCACGCCCCGCATCGAGTCCCGGAACACGACACCAAGTTCCTCTGCTTCCGCCTGCATCAACAACATCGCAACGTCATACTCGTCCATGGTGGTTTCCTCTTCTGTCTTGAACAGCTTTCAACGCCCACTGTGGGCGATGAGGAGACCATCTTCAAGTTTCAACAACTCATGGGACGCGCTCCGGGGCGGGGGCGCCCGGCCCGGGCGCAGATCGTATCGAATAAGGCGGACACGGGCTCGACGCCGTAATCCTCGAAGTTGCGCGGGTTCTCCCAGAACTCCTCGAGATTTCCCCGATGCTCGCGCTGGTAGCAGAAGACCTTGATCATCATCTGCGCCTTGTCGAGGCCGCGCAGCAGCCGCGCTTCCGGCGTGCGTCCCTCGATAAACTCCTGGTGCAACGCGGTCAGGTGCTCAAAAGAGCCGCGCAATAGGTCCTCAATGATGGTCTGCTCCGCCGCATCCTTAGCCGCGCGCAGATGCGCGTCGGCGGCGGGCATGGGGATGTCCATGAGACGCGCTTCGGCAAGGTCATGGATGAGCGCCATGGCCAGCACTTTCTCGCGGTCCCAGCAGTCGGGATATTCTTCGAGGAAGAGAAGGGCCATCAACGCGACAAAGTGACTATGCGCGGCCACCGACTCGGGTTCGGCGACGCCGCGAAGGACGTACCCGGCGCGCGCCACGCGGTCCAGCGGGTGTACAGCCTCAAAGAGCGCGATCAATTGCTCCGGAAACTCCGGATGCCCGGGCGATTGGTCAGCCATCGTCGCGATCGTCCTGCCCGTGGCTCGAACCGTCTTCCGCACGCGCGGCGGCGTCGCGAAGGGCTTCAATTACCGCGTTCTGCTCGATGCGCTCCTGGCGCAGCGCCTCGATTTCCGCCTCGACGGCGCGCAAGCGGGCCTGGGCGGCATCTAACGCGACCTGAAGTCGTCCCTGCGCGGCCCGCGCCTCTTCCATCATCTCCGACGCAAAATCGTCGTCTCCCGGCAGTCCCGACCACGCCTCTCCCCCGCTGTCATCGGTCCGGGCCAAGCGCTCGCGCAGCGCGGAAAAGGACGCCAACCACATCCCCCGCAATGCGTTGAAGCGATCAAGCGCCTCCCGCCCGCGCGCCTCCAACTGCGCAGCGAATTCGCGCGCCGCGTCCCGCTCCGCCCGCACCGATTCCAATTCCTCGACCGCGAACTTCAGTGCCCCCACCTCGCCCTGCAGCCGCGCCTGCTGCGCGAACGCGGCGGCCGCGTCCTCGCGCGCCTCCGCCAACAGTTCGCGTAGCCGGTCCACCTTGGCCGCGCGCTGCCACGCCTCGCTGAGTTGCTTCTCGATCAGGTCCCGCTGTTCGACGGCAGCGGCGCGTTCCGCCTCGCAAACGGCCAGCGCCTTCGCATGTTCCTCCGCGGCCGCCTCCCGCGCGGCAAGCTCCTCGCGCAATTCGCTCAACGCCGCCGCGATCCGGTCACGCTCAGCCTCGGCAGCCGAGGCACGTTCCCGCAATTCCACCAGTTCCCCCCCCGACCTCGCTTTTTCGGCCAGTTTCGCTTCGAGGGTGTCACGCTCCTTTCCCAATGCCTCGGCAATGGCGCGCAACTGCGCAATCTCGCGCCGTTGCACGTCGTTCTCTTGTTGCGCACGCTCCAAAGTCGCCCGAGCCTCTGCAAGCGCCGCGCCATCGGCTTCGCCGGGTTCGGAAGCCGCCGCCGCGGACACACTCCAGCGCGGCTCAATCTCGATGATGCGCCCGGCGTGCAGCAGGCTTCGGAACTCCCGACTGAGCGACGCCAGGCGGTCTGGATGGACGCTGCTCGCGATCACCACCTGGTGGCCGTATTCGAGAAAGAGCCGCGTCACGGCCTCGAGGTCGGCCGCATTTTCCTGAAATTGGTCGAGCTCATCCACGAGAAAAACCGCGGGCTTGCCGCGGATCGGAGAAGCATCCTTCACGAGCGCGCGCACCTTCTCGGGGAACTCATGGGCCATGACGAGCGCGAGACTTGCCTGGGCCGCGCCGGCGCGGACCCGCTTCACGATGGCCCAAAGCAGATGGGTCTTTCCGCTTTGCTCCGGACCGAGCAACAACACCGGGCGCGGCCCCGCGTATCGAAGCGCCGCCACGTCGCGGCATGTCTCATAAGCCGCGCGGTTCGCGTCCGCCACGTCGAATTGTTCAAAACTGAATGTGTTCATGCGGCGCCTTCCGCAGTCCCGCACCTATCCCGATAACCCATTGTAATAACGAGGTTCGCGGCAGTCAAACCCCGATAGCCCGCGCTCGCACGGCCGAGGTTTCGCGGCCTTTTCCGCGGGGGGGCGCGCCTGCTATCATGGCTGGCACAAGTGAATCAGGGCGGGAGGGCACATGTCATGTCGCGTGAAAATGGGAACCCTGTGGTCACGGTGCGGGCCGAAGGCCCCCTCGTGAAGGGGACGCGCCTTGCGGCGCGCGGGCTTGCGACGTTGTTGTTGCTCATGGTCGCGGTCTTCGCGCTCTATGAGGGCGTCCCGAACCCGTTTCACATGACGGCGCTGGAATGGGCCTGCGACGGCGCGTTCCTGGTCATGGTGATCGGGTTGCTGGCGGGTCTGCGATACGAGCGTCTCGGCGGCGCGGTGGTGCTGGTCGGATTTCTCGCGTTTACGGCGGCCAAGTTTCCCATATCGGGCCATGTGCGGCCCGGCTATAGTGTCGTGTTCGCCGTTGCCGGCGTGTTGTACCTGTTGGCCCGGCGGCGCGGTCGAGTCACGTGCAGGGGCTGAAGCGCCTTCGGTTCCGCCAGGAAGGATGAAGCAGTATGCGTGTTGAGGTAGTGCAGCGTCGCGGATTGCGCAAGGCGCCGGGCCGGGCGTGCCTGGTCCTCCCCATGTTCGAGAACGGCGCCGCGCCGGACGGTTCCCTCCTCGATCCGGTCGCGCGGCGCGCCCTGCGCGCCTTGGCGGAACAAGGCGTGCTCACGGGAAAGGCGCGCGAGGTCTATTACCTGCCCACGCCGGGCGGCAGGCACGACGGCGTACTCGTCGCGGGTCTCGGGAAGGGACGGGGCGTTGACGCGGAGGTGCTCCGTCGCACTGCGGGCAGCGCCTGCGCGATCCTGCGGCAGCAGCGGGTCGAGCATGTTGTGGTCGACGTTTCCGGGCAGCGCCAGTTGCCGGTCGAGGCGTTCGTCGAGGGGCTGATCCTCGGCGGCTATGAATTCGACGCTTACAAGAAGCCGGACGAGAAGGACGCGCCGAAGAGCCGTGTCCTCGCCGTAACGGTCGTCGTGGGCGCGAGCGGCGACGTACCGCGCGTCCGTAGGCGCTGCGAATACGCCGCGGTGGTCGCATTGAGCGCGAACGCGGCGCGCAACTTGGCGAACACGCCCGCGAACGACATGACGCCCACGGCGTTGGCCGCCTTCGCGATCGGCGTGGCGAAGGAACCGCACTGCGCGTGCGAGGTCCTCGACGAGGAAGACATGCGCCGACTGGGCATGAACGCGCTGCTCGGCGTCGCGCGCGGCAGCGACGAGCCGCCTCGCCTCATCGTGCTTCGGTACACGCCGCCCGGGGCGACGCGGACCGTCGCCATCGTGGGCAAGGGCGTCACCTTCGACACGGGCGGCGTCTCGCTCAAGCCGCCGGAAGCCATGCACGAGATGAAGTACGACATGTGCGGCGCGGCGGCGGCGCTCTGCACGATGCTCGCCGTCGCGCAACTGCGCCCGCGGCTGAACGTCGTGTGCGTCGTACCCGCTGTCGAGAACAAGGTCGGCCCCGCCGCGCAGACGCCCGGCGACATCGTTACGGCGTCGAACGGCGTGACCATCGAAGTGCACAACACCGATGCCGAGGGCCGGCTTATCCTGGCCGACGCGCTCGCTTACACCGTCAAGCGTTTTCGCCCGAAAGCCGTCGTCGACGTGGCCACGCTCACAGGGGCGTGCGTCATCGCGCTGGGCCATTATGCGGCGGGCGTCCTATCGAACAGCGATGCGCTGCATGCGGCTCTCGAAAGCGCGGCAAGCGCCGCCGGGGAGCGCATCTGGCGGCTGCCGCTGTGGGACGACTACCGCGAGTTGACGAAGGGGACGCACGCGGACCTGTGCAATATCGGCCCGCCCAAGGAGGCGGGGACCATTGTCGGCGGCGCGTTCCTTGAGAAATTCGTGGGGAAGACGCCGTGGGCGCACCTCGATATCGCCGGGACCGCGTGGGGTGTGAAGAACATTTCGTATCTCGACCCGAAACACGCCACCGGCTACGGCGTCCGGCTCCTGACGCGGTGGGTCATGGATTGTCAAGGATGACGTGCGATCCAGTTGGAGGTTGGTGGGGCGGCGAGCAAGAACTGCGCGCGGCTTTCCGATAATCGAATCCGTGTACGCGCAACCTGTTTGGCCCGCCTTGGCGGGCTCTTCTTTGCACCCGCATTCATGCGGGGTGGAGCGGAAACCTGAAATGGAGGCAAGCCGCGCTGAAGCGCGCTGACAAATCCGGCATGCTTTTCGAGAAAAAGGGCGGTGGATCATGGTAACTCACTCGCGCATGCGTGGGGGCTCCGAGCGGATCGACAAACCGGAAGGCGGGAATCCGCAATGCGTGAAAGACGCGCCTTGTGCGAACACGAGTGGACAACCTACGAATTGCCGTCCTTGATCTGTCACAATGAAGCTGTGGCCAGATTGTGAGGCGCAGGCTGTACCCGAGGTTCTCGTGAAAATTCCAGCGTGTGTTAGACTGCGCGACTTGCTCCGGAAGACATGGTGAAAAGGTGCTCTTGTGAAACACAGAAACGGACAATCACTTTTCTTCTGTTCACCACAGATTTGCTATCGCTCTGCAATAGCGCTTGGTCGTCTCTCTCTCGCTCTCTTGGCGGTGGCCGCCGCGGCGGATGACTGGCCTACGTACCGGCATGACGCGGCGCGCAGCGGGGTGACGCGGGAGCAGCCGACGCTGCCGCTTCACGCGGCGTGGACCTTCGAGTCGCCGCATCCGCCTGCGCCCGCTTGGCCCGCGCCCGCGAAGCAGGACTTCTGGAATGAAGTGCGGGAGCTGCGTCCGGTGACGACTTATGACCGGGCATTCCAGGTGGCCGTCGCGGAGGGACGGCTCTTTTTCGGGTCCTCGGCGGATGACCAGGTGTACTGCCTGGACGCGGCCACGGGGAACGTGCAGTGGACGATTTTCGCGGACGGGCCGGTGCGGCTTGCGCCCACCGTGGCGGAGGGCAGGGCGTATTTCGGATCGGACGACGGCTGGGCGTACTGTCTGGCCGCGCAGGACGGCGCGGTCCTCTGGAAGGACCGCCCCTCCCACTCCGACCGCTGGCTTCCGGGCAATGGCCGCGTCATTTCGGCGCTTCCGGTGCGCACGGGCGTGCTGGTGGACGACGGCACGGCGTATTACTGCGCGGGGCTGTTCCCGGAGCAGGCGGTGTACCGTTGCGCCCTCGACGCGGCGAGCGCCGCGGCGGTCTGGCGGCTGCCGACGGACAACACTTCGCCGCAAGGCTATCTCGCGGCTTCGCCGGGGCGCTTGTTCGCGCCCACGGGACGCACGAACCCGGCGGTGTTCGCCCGGGACTCGGGCGCGGCGTTGGGCGCGCTGGGAAGCGGCGGCGGTCCCTTCGCCCTGGTCATGGAGGACACCGTCGCGGTGGGGCCGGGTACTCGCGAAGTCGAGACGGTGCGCTTCGCGGATGCGCAAACCGCGGAGACGATCGCCACCGCCGAGGGGCTTCGCCTCGTCATTCACGGTCCGAGATCGTACATCCAGTCGGCGACCGGCCTGCGGGCGCTGGACCGGCCCCGGTTCCTGGAGCTTGGGCGTGAATACACGCGGGAAACGCAGCGCGCCAAGGACGTCGAGAAGCAACTGAAGGCGACGGGAAACAATGATTCGGCGTTGCAGCAGGAACTCGACGGCATCGAGGCGCGGCGGGCCGAACTGGCGGACGCGATGCGCGCCTGCTATTTGTGGGAGACGCCCCACGCCGCGCCGTACGAACTCATACTTGCCGGGGACGTACTTTTTGCGGGCGGCGACGATCACGTGGCGGCGTTCAGCACGGAGGACGGGGGTCTCGTCTGGCGGGCGGAGGTTGCGGGGCGCGCCTACGGCCTCGCGTTCGCCGACGGACGCCTGTATGTGAGCACGGACCGGGGCACGATACATTGTTTCGCGCCGACACCGCCCGAAGGCGATCGGGTAGTGCGAAAGGAACACCCTGCTTCCCCTTATGCGGACAGTTCCGATGGCGCAACGTATGCGGCGGCGGCTGAAGAAATACTGCGGCGAGGCGGGATCGCGCAGGGCTATTGTGTCGTCCTTGACTGTGGCGAGGGTCGCCTCGCCTATGAACTGGCGCGGCGGACGCAACTCAAGATCGTCGGGATCGATCGCGATCCCGCCAACGTCGCGCGCGCCCGCGCGGCCCTCGACGCCGCCGGGTTGTACGGCGTGCGGGTCGCGGTGCGGCACTGGACGGAGGACACGCTTCCGTTCACGACGTACATGGCGAATCTCGTGGTTTCGGATGGCGCGATTCGCGGCGACATGCCTTCCTGGCCGCCCGAGGAGGTGTTTCGCGTACTGCGCCCCTACGGCGGCATCGCCTGCATCGGCGCGCCAGCGGCCCTGGACGCGGCGGCGCTCGAAGGATGGGGTGCGGGCTTTGCCGGATTCGCCGTGGACACGGAGAACGGCTTCTGGGCGCACATCGAGCGGGGTCCGCTGCCGGACGCCGGGGAATGGACGCAACTGTACGCGAACGCGGCGCACACGGCGTGCAGCGGCGACCCGCTGCGTGGCCCGGTCGATGTCCTGTGGTTTGGCGAACCGGGCCCGCGAGATATGATCGACCGCCACCATCGCCCCATGTCTTCGCTGTTCAAGAATGGCCGGCTCTTCGTGCCCGGCGACAATCTCGTCCTTGCGGTGGACCCGTATAACGGAACGCTGCTCTGGCGGGGCGAGGCGCCGGAATCGCGGCGCGTCGGCAGCCTCAAGACCGGCGGCCATCAACTGCTGACCGACGACGCGCTCTATATCGCGCGGCGAAACGAGTGTTGGGTGCTCGACCCCGCGACCGGGGAGCAAGTGAATACCTTCCTCGCGCCGCAGCCGGACGATGCGACGCATGACTGGGGTTATCTCAACAGCGTGGATTCGCTGCTTATCGGCACGGGGCAGGCGGCGGGCGCGTCCTTCGATCAAATGTCGAAGATGACCGTCAACATTCTCGAAGGCGATTTCAGGCCGGTCATCATCAGCAAGTACCTGTTCTGTCTGGACCGCCACGACGGCGGCCTTTGCTGGCGTTATCAGGACGGCATCCTCATGAACGACGCCGTCACGATCGCCGAGGGGCGCATCTATTTCGTCGAGAGCCGCAACAAGAAGGCGCGCGCCAACAAGAACGGACGCCTCGGGATCAAGCAGTTTCTCGAAGAGGAAACCTATCTGATCGCCCTCGATATTGAAGCCGGCCACAAACTGTGGGAGCGGCCCGTCACGCTGCCGTTTCAGCACATCATGTACCTGAACGGCGACGACGGCGTCCTTCTCGCGTCCGGATCTTATAACGACGGGAACAAGGTCTATTACGGGCTGTTCGCTTTCGACATGGCCACTGGCGCGGACCTGTGGCAAACGCCCTTCCGCGCCATGGACGTCCGCTGCATGGACTTCGCCGAAGTCGGGGGCAGTCACGGCGAACAATGGCAACACCCCGTCATCAACCAGGGGGCCATCTTCGCCCGTCCTTACGCCTTCGACCTGCGCTCGGGCACGCGGAAGGACTACATCCTGTACCGCGGCGGCCACGGCTGCGGCGGCCTGACCGGGTCGGCCCATTATCTTTACGGACGGGGCAGCAACCCGCGGATGTATCCCATCGACACCGCCGAGACGGAAGGCATCCCGCTCACGGTGGTGTCCCGGCCCGGCTGCTGGCTCAATATCATCCCGGCGGGCGGCATCATTATGATCCCCGAGTCCAGTTCGGGCTGTACCTGCGCGTATCCGATGCAGACGTCGATCGCGTTCATCCCGAAGGCACTGCTGTAGGGCTGAAGCGATCGGCGCCGGCTTGTGCTTCCCGGAGGGGTTTAGGTACAATTTGTACATTATGTACAACACCTGCGAGGAGAAGTCCGGATGACGCGCGTAACCGCGAGTGAGTTGCGAAAATCGGCGGCGGACGTCGTGAATCAGGTGGCGTATCGCGGCGAGCGCGTGGTGGTCCGGCGTCGCGGGAAAGACGTGGCCGCGCTGGTGTCCATGGAAGACCTGCAGTTGCTTGAATCGATCGAGGACGCGCGCGACGCGCGGGCGGCGGAGCGCGCCTTGTGTGACTTTGAGCGTTCCGGCGCGACGGCCACGTCGCTCGAGGAGGTAGCCCGCGAGTTGGGCGTTCGACTTCCCGGGAAGCGGCCTTGAGCAAGACGTACCGCGTGCAGTTGGTCCCGGCGGCCGTTCGTGCGCTTCGTAAGCTGACGCCGGACGTTCAGGAGCGGGTTGTGCTCGCGCTGGCGCTGCTGCGGACTACGCCGCGCCCGCCGAACGCGAAGAAACTCCGCGCGGAAGGCGATCTGTATCGCATTCGCGTCGGCGATTGCAGAGTTCTCTACCAAATCCGGGACAAGGCGCTCCTGGTGCTCGTGGTGGAAATCGGGCATCGGCGCGAGGTCTACCGTTGAAAGGTATATTTGAGAGGCGATGAAGTTGAGGCGGAGGCGGGGCAAGCGGACGGTGGTTGCGGCGTGGAAGACTCGATTACGAGGACGATTACGAGGACGATTACGAGGACGATTACGAGCACGATTACGAGCACGAGTAGATATTCGAGATAGTTATGATGACTGTTTGTGTAGGACATCCGAGGCGGGCGGCCATCCACACCCTGGGCTGCCGGCTTAATCAGGCGGAGTCCGCGCTGCTGGCGGAGACGCTGACGGCGGCGGGGTACGCGCTTGTGCCGTTCGGCGAGCCCGCCGATCTCGGGATCATTCACACGTGCACGGTGACGCGGGAAGCGGACGCGAAGTCGCGGAAACTCGTGCGCCAGTTCATCCGCGCGAATCCGCACGCCTATACGGCGGTGATCGGCTGTTACGCGCAGATGGGCCCGGCCGCGCTGGCCGCCATACCGGGCATCGACCTCATTATCGGGAATCAGGAGAAGCTCCATCTCCTGGATCACGTCGCGGCGGGGAAGAACAAGACGCCGCTCATCGTGCGCGACCGCTTCGTGCGCGATGATTTCACCATCGACTTCGCCGCGACGGATACGCCGCTGACGCGCCGCGCGAACCTGAAGGTGCAGGACGGCTGCGATTTCATGTGCAGCTTCTGCATCATCCCCTTCGCGCGGGGCCGCGCCCGGTCGCGCGAAATCGAGAACGTGATCGAGGAAGCGGAATCCCTCGTGCGACGCGGCGCGCGGGAACTCGTGCTGACCGGCGTGAATCTCGGGCTGTACGATTACGCGGGGCGCTCAATTCTCGACGTGATCGACCGATTGAACGACATCGAGGGGCTCGCGCGCATCCGCGTCAGTTCCATCGAGCCGACCACCGTTCCCGAGGGACTGCTCGAACGCATGGCCGATCCGGGACACCGCCTCGTGCCGTATCTTCATCTGCCGATGCAGTCCGGATCGAGCCGCGTGCTCGAAGCGATGCGCCGCAAGTACACGCGCGAGGAGTTCCTCGCGTTCGCGCGCATGGCCGCCGACCGCGTGCCGGATATCGGCATCGGCACGGACATATTGGTCGGCTTTCCCGGCGAGACCGACGCGGACTTCGAGAAAACGTGCATGCTTTTCGAGGAGAGCCCGTGTTTCTACGCCCACGTCTTCAAGTACTCCGAGCGGGAAGGCGCGGCGGCGTCGCGAATGCCGCATGCCGTGGACCCGAGCGCGGCGGGCCGGCGCAGCGCCCGCGTCCGCCGGATTAGCGCGATAAAGGAGCGCGCGTTCCTCGATCGATACGCGGGCCGCGCGATGGAGGTCCTCTTCGAGCATCGGGAGGGCGGCTGCTGGACGGGATACACCGAAAACTACCTTCGTGTCGCCGTCGAGAGCGAGGCAGACCTGACGAATCGTCTGCTTCCGGTGCGGTTGACGGCGGTCCGGGGCGATGTGATGATCGGAACGGTTGAGGATAAGGAAAGCCAGGTTGTGGCGGCGGTTTAGCGATTACGAGCACGAGCACGAGCACGAGGAAGACCGGGAGTAGGGTACCGGGAATGCTGGGCGCGGCGGCGCGCGTTCCGTGACAAGAGACTTATCAGTCGAGGAATTGAGCCTGATGGCGGTTGATACTATCTCGGAGAACCTGATCGCGAAGGAAGATGCGCTCAAGCGGCGTCTGCGCGATTACGGCGCGATCGCGGTCGCGTACTCCGGCGGTGTGGATTCGGCGTACCTCGCGGCCATGGCCCATGAGGCGCTCGGCGATAAAGCGCACATGGTGCTCGCCGACTCGCCGAGCATTCCGCGGTTCGAGGTCGCCCAGGCGCTGGCCCTGGCGAAGGCGCGCGGCTGGCGCTTGACGCTAATCGGAACCCAGGAATTCGACAACGAGGAATACCTGAAGAACGACGGGCGGCGCTGCTATTTCTGCAAGAGCGAACTCTTTACCAAGATGGACGCCTTCGCGAAGGGACACGGCTTGCGGGTGCTCGCCTATGGCGAAAACGCGGACGACGGCCTCGATCCCACGCGGCTCGGCGCGAAGGCCGCGCGCGAGCACCGCGTCGTCGCGCCGCTCGCGGAACTCGGGTTCCGTAAGGACGACATTCGCGCCCTGAGCAAGCATCACGGTCTGCCCACGTGGGACAAGCCCAGTTTCGCGTGCCTGTCTTCCCGGTTTCCCGTCGGCGATCGGGTGGACGTGAAGGCCATGTCCCAGGTCGAACAGGCCGAGGACGCGTTACGGCTACTGGGCTTCCGCCAGTACCGCGCGCGGCACCACGGCGACCTCTGCCGCATCGAGATAGACCCCGCGGACTTCGCGAAGGTCCTGGACGGCGAGACGCGCCGCGCGATTATCGACGCCCTCACCCGCGCCGGGTACCGTCACGCCACGCTCGATCTCGCCGGTTACCGCACCGGATCGACCGCGGGAAGGTGAGCGAAGGGCGTCACGGGGACGCCGCGACCGTGCGAAACAAGCCGCCAACGGGGCCGCGCAGCGCATCGATTCGGAAGAATTCAAGAAGCTACAACGAACTGAACTGCTGAGGTCTTCTCGCGCGGCTACCCGGACTCTCAATCAGTCGCTACCTTCCAAGCGCTTCCTCGAATCGAGTGACGAGGTCCTCGGGTGGTTCGAGGCCGACGGACACGCGGACGAGGTTGCGCGACACGCCCAATGCCTCGACTTGTTCGAGTTCGCCGTAATGGGCGAGCAAGGTGTAGGGGCACGCCAGCGTGAAGTTGGTGCCCAGACTGGGGCCCTTGTTGACGCGGAGGGCATCGTAGAATCGCGGCGCGGCCTCGGGCGCGTTCTTGAGAATAATCGACATGAGGCCGCCGAAGCCGCCGCCGGGGCGGTGCACCTGCTCGTAGTGGCGCGGCGTGGTGTATTTCGGGTAGTAGAGCCGCTCGACCTTCGGGTGCGCCGCCAGAAAGTCCGCCAGGCGCTCGGCGCCTTGGTTGATTGCCGTGACGCGGTCGGGGAAGTTCCGGGAATAGCCTTCGAGGACGGCGGCGTCCTCCTCCCACAGGAGGTCCTCGTGTTCCCGGCGCAGGAAGACCTCGAACGCACCGTGAAACGGCGACGCGCCGTTCAGGATTAGCGACCCGCCCATCACGTCGCCCGCGCCCGCGACGTACTTCGTCAGGCTCGTCACAAGCGCGTCCGCGCACGGGCGCAAGTCCACGTTGACGAAGGTGCCGAGGGTTTCATCGATGATGAAGGGCACGCCCTGGCGTCGCAGCAGTTCGGACAGCCGGATGACGTCCACGCTCGTGAGCAGGGGATTCCCCGCGAATTCGCAGATGACGCCGGACACGCGCTCGCGGGCCAGCAGCGCCTCGACCGCGCCGATGTGATCCGCGTCCGCGCTGGGGAAAAAATGCACGCCAGGCTCGGTTTCGGTCTGAATCTTGAGCACGTCCACGTAGGGAAAGCCGACCTGCACGCTCTTCAGCCCCGGCGCGCACGCCTGGAGCATACGGTGCGCCTCGGCCAGCGCGGCTATCCCGGAGGGGTAGAAGTAGACGTCCTCGCGGCGCAAGCCGGCGAACTCAGCGAGGCGCGCCCGGAGCGCGGCTTTGGCGTTCGAGGGCCGCGCCGCGCGGCCTTCGAGAATGGCCTCGGCCTGGCGCGAACTGACGATCTCGCCGAAGTGCTGCCAGAAGCGCTTCGCGGCGTCGAAGGCCGCCTCGGGGATGAGGACCGCAAACACGCCGAAGTCTCGGCAAGACTCGATACGCCCCTCCGCCCCCGTCTTGGCGCGCACGAAGCGCAGGCAGCGCGTCGCGACCGCCTCGGACGGAAAGACGAAGGCCGTTTCGCCGGGGCGGCAATAGCGTTGTGCGCACGCGTCGAAAAGACGCCGGACGAACGGGTGAAACACGAAGCGGGGATAACCGCACGCGAGGGCGTTCAGGACCGCCGGGTCTTTCTCCTCGTAACCGATGACGTGCCGCCACAATGGCAGGGCCATCGAGGTGGCGTGAACCGCGTCGGGTATGGGCCAGCCGAGGTCCTCTTCCCGCCAAAGCGGATCGCGAAGCAAGTCTCTTGTCTCGATATTCAAAGCCGTGTGCCTCTTTCCCGGAACGATGCACGAAGAAACAGTCTTGAGCGGTCGCCTATGCCCGCGGCCATGCACACGCCGCCGATCAGCCGAGCACCCGCTTGCAGATATCCACCGCCTGATCAAGCGCGTTGTCGTCGATGTCCCGGTGCAACACCGCGCGGAGAATCGGGCCGTGTTCGAGCATGAGCACCCCGGCGTCCGCGAGCGCGGCAACCGCCTCCAGGCCATTCTGGACATAAAGGTACAGTATATTCGTCGGGGAAGGCAAGCAGAACGTGAACCCCGCCGCTTCGAGCGCCTCGCGGAACGTGCGGGCGCGTCGGTGGTCTTCGTGCAGCTCCTGGATGTGATGATCGAGGGCGTACAGCCCCGCCGCCGCCAGGATGCCCGCCTGGCGCATCCCGCCGCCCAGCATCTTGCGGAAACGCCGCGCCCGGTGCACGGTTTCCCGGTCGCCCACGAGCAGCGATCCGGCGGGCGCGCCGAGTCCCTTCGAGAGGCAGAAAGACAGCGTGTCGCAGTGGCGGCCATAGTCCACGGGATCGACGTCGAGCGCGACCGCGGCGTTGAAGATGCGCGCGCCATCGCAATGGAGCTTCAATCCGTGGGACCGGCAGACGGCCGCAATCGCCGCCGTTTCCTCGGGCGTGTAGCAGGCGCCGCCGCCGCGGTTGGTCGTGTTTTCGATGCTGACGAGCGTCGTGTGCGAGTAATGGGGATCGTCGATAAGGTTAATCTTTTCAGCCACTTGCGCGGGCGTGATCTTGCCGAGCAGGTCGGGAACCGTGATCGGCATTAGTCCGGCGAACATGGCCATGTTTCCCGCCTCGTAATGGAACGGATGGGACTCCTCGCTCAGGATCACGCTGTCGCCGGGCCGTGTCTGGGAGAGAAAGGCCGCCAGATTGGCCATGGTGCCCGTGGGCAGGAACACGGCGGCTTCCTTGCCGAACAAGGCCGCGCTCCGTGCTTCCAGGCGATTGACGGTGGGGTCCTCGCCGTAGACGTCGTCCCCCACTTCCGCGGCGGCCATGGCCTCCCGCATGGCGGGCGATGGTCGCGTTACGGTATCGCTGCGTAGATCGATCATGACGTTCTTCCCCGGGCATGTCATAAGCGGAAAGCGTCTGAAAAGACGCGCCATTATAGCCCGCCGCCCGGACGTGAGTGAAGGGGGCGAAAATCGGCACATTACTAACGAAATTCTATCGATTTTGGGCTGTTGTCAGGCGGATTTGGCGCACTTTACGCGCGGCGGAAAATTGATGTACGGACCGCCTGCGTGCTAGGCTGTGCGTCGGAACGAGGGGAGCTTATGCAAGAGGGACGGACCGCGCCACGCTCCCCTGGCCTCGTTCGCCTATCCCCGACGCGGACGGGCCGGTCTGAGGGTGACACACGGTGACAATGAAAGCGAATAGGCGCACAATCCTTGCCATCGGCCTGCCCCTGCTGACCCTATTGTTTGTCGGCGGGTTGTGGTGGGCGCGGCGCGGCGGCGAGGAACGGCTGCAACCGGACCGGTTGATCCTGGACGCTCACGCATCGGGCGACAATCAGGTCGGCATGTATGAGCGGGAACTGGAGAAACCGCTTCGGGTCGTGGTGGAGAGTCCGGTGCTGCCGGGTTTGCTCGGCGGCAAGGGGGAGCGCCATCCGGTGGCGGGCGTGCGGGTCCGATTCCGGGTCGAGACGGCCAACGGCGGCCTGTTGGCGCCGCTCGAAGGTTCGGGAGACGCGGAGGCGGATTTCCAGCCCACGCTGGACACGGTGACGGACTCGGCGGGGGCCGCCAGCGCACGGCTGCGCCTTGGTCGCCGCGCCGGCGACGTGACGGTCATCGCGTCGCTGCCTGACCACCCCCACATCCCGGTGGCGACGTTTCGCGCGACGGCGGGCGTCGCGCGCCGCCAGAGCCGCCCCGAAACCAGGACCGGCGGGACCATCGACGAGTTGGGCGTACGGCTCGTGGGGCGGGACGGCGCGCCGGTCGAGGGCGTCGAGGTGTATTTTCGGGTCGAGGGGCACGGCCAGGGGGCGTCCGTCGGGCATCAGGTGAAGCGGACGGACACGGACGGTTGGGCGCTGACCACGTGGACGCTCGGCAAGCACGTGCAGCAGTACTTCGCGTCTGTCGAGATCAGGGACGGGCGGCCCTCGAAGGCCGCGGACCCGGTGAACGGCGTCGACGACGAAGAGCGGTTTCGGGCGCGGGCCTTCGAGTTCGAGGCGATGGCCATGAACAAGGTCCAGTTGGGCCTGGTGCTCTTCGGCGCGCTCGCGGTGTTCATATTCGGCATGAAGATGATGTCGGAGGGACTCCAGCGCCTCGCGGACCGCCGGCTCAAGCAGGTGCTCGGCTTCATGACGCAGAACCGGGTCATGGCCGTGCTTGCGGGCGTTGGCGTGACCGCGATTATCCAATCTTCAAGCGCGACAACGGTCATGGTGGTCGGCTTTGTGAACGCGGGGATCATGACGCTGCAACAGGCGATTGGCGTTATCTTCGGCGCGAACGTGGGTACGACCGTCACGGCCCAGATCATTTCCTTCAATATCGAGGAAATGTCCTATCCCGCGATCACGCTGGGGTTCGTGCTGGTCATGTTCTTCAAGCGCCCGTACATCAAGTCGCTGGGCGAGAGCATCCTCGGATTCGGTCTTCTCTTCCTCGGCATGATGACCATGTCCGGCATACTCAGGCCGCTGCGTTACAGCCCCGAGTTCGTGAGCTGGTTCCAACTCTTCGACTGCACCCCGGCCGACGGCGAGTTCATGCAGGTCGGACCGGTGCTGAGTTGCATCCTCATCGGCACGGTCATGACGTGCGTGATCCAGTCCAGTTCCGCGACGGTGGGTCTCGTCATGGCGCTGGCGAGCCAGGGGCTCATCAGTTTCTACACCGCGGTGCCGCTCGTGCTCGGCGACAACATCGGCACGACGATCACGGCGAACCTCGCGGCCATCGGCGCGAACCGGAACGCCCGGCGCGCCGCCCTGGCGCACACGCTGTTCAACGTCTTCGGCGCGGCGTGCATGTTCCTGCTCTTCTTTCTGCCGTGGTGGGAGGGCCGCCCCGTCTTCCTCGGGCTGATCGACGCCATCACCCCCGGCCAGGTCTTCGCGGTGTTCCCCGAGAACATCCTGCGGCACGTCGCGAACGCGCACTCGCTCTTCAACATCGTGAATTGCCTGCTCTTCCTGCCCTTCGTCGCGATCATGGCGCGCGTCTGCGAGACCATCATCCCGATTACCGACGCGGACCGGGACACGGTGCTGCGGTACCTGGAACCGCGCCTCTTGCAGACGCCCTCGATCGCGCTGCAGCAGGCGATCCGCGAGGTGAATTACATGATCCAGAAAGGGCAGAAATCCATCAACGAAAGCTGCGAGTTCCTCATCGACAACGTGCCGCAATACGAGGCGTCCGTAATCGAGCGGGAGAAAGTCATCGATCGTCTCCAGCGCGAAATCTCGGAGTACCTCGTCGAACTGTCGCGGAACGACCTCAACGAAATCGAAATCCAGCTCATGCCCGCGCTGATCCACATGATCAACGACGCCGAGCGGCTCGGCGACCACGCGGAGGAAATGCTCGAACTCCGCCATATCCTCGTCGAGCAGCAACTCCAACTCTCCCCCGAAGCGCTGGACGGCGTCCGCGCGGTGCTCGCCATGCTCAACCGGCAGTTCGACAACGTGTATCTGCTGCTCCAGGACGGCGCAACCCGCGACCTTTCCGACGTCGAGGCCACCCAGCGCGAGATTCAACGCTTCATCAAGCAGTCCACGGACGACCACGTCAAGCGCCTGGACGAAGGGGTCTCCAACATCCAGGCGGGAGTCATCTACCTCGACGCGTTGACCCACCTCGAACGCGTCAACGACCACCTGCTCAACATCGCCGAGCGCGCCGAGCGCGCCGCAAAGGTCACCGCCTCCTGACCGCGCAGATCGCGCCGCCGCCCTCGGGCGGCGAGCCGGGAAGCCATCCGCGACCATCGTGTCTTCTCCTCGCCATGTGAGGAGACGTGGCGCGAGCAACCGGTCAGCACCAGCATCGTGAGACTACGCCCTCCCGCGAGGCCTCTTGGGGGAATGCCGCCAGCCCAGAAACGGGGCAAGACCGTGTGCAGAATCTGGACTCTCGTGCGGCCTGTCGCGGGGCCCGATCGGGGGCATTTTCCAGGCCATTTTTCGTAAGCCATTGTCCAGTAAGCGTTTATCAAGGTTTTCGAGGCGGCAAAATAGAGTTGGCACGAAACCTGCGTTTTACTACTTGGCGAGCCGAACGGGAGAGGACGTTTGAGCAGCGCGGGACATAAAGAAAAGCACGGTAGAACGGGGGTGAAACGCGATGGCGCGACTGTCGCGTCCGTCGCGGGGCCGCTGCGAGCCTGGTGTAATCAGCGTCCAGAATCTGGACTCCGGGCCGTGTCTTGGGGGTGTAGTGGGAATTTTGCGGTCAGGATCGGGGGCGCGGGGGCGAACAAGTACCGGAACGCCCTTAACTGAGGCAAGGAAAGGAGGAAGGATCGTTATGAGAAAGCGTGGGATGTGCAGGTGGCTTCCAGTGGGAATCGTCGTCGTGGCGGGCATGCTGCTGTGCCTGGCGGCGGACGCGGCGCCGCCGCCGGAAATGGTCATTCGCGGGCAGTTGCTCGATGCGCAGGGAAAGGCGCTGGCGGGCAATCGCGAGTACCGGGTGCGCTTCTTCGACGCGCCGACGGGCGGCGCGCAACTGGGCGGGGATTTCGGCGGTGTGACGGAATTGTCCAATGAGGGGCTGTTCAGCCTTGTGATTGTGCCGCCGACGCCGGTGTTGAACAGCGCGAGCGCATGGTACGAAGTCGCCGTGGACAGCGACGCGGCGCCGGACGGGCTGGGCGCGAACGACGTCTTTCCGAACCGGGTGAAGGTCAGCAGCGTGCCGTTTGCGCTGCAAACACAGGCGGTGACGCACGTGAACGCGCCCACGATCGCGGGCGGCCAGGTGAGCAACACGGAATTCAACACGCTCGACGGCGTCGCGTCCGGTATTCAGGGCCAGTTGAACGCCAAGGCCAATCTCGCGGACGTGTACACGAAGGCGCAGGTGGATACGTCGCAGGCGGCGCAGAATACCGCGATCGCCGCGAAGGCCAACGCCGCCGACGTCTACACCAAGACGCAGGTGGATACATCGCAGGCGGCGCAGAATACCGCGATCGCCGCGAAGGCCAACGCCGCCGACGTCTATACGAAATCGCAGTCCGACACCCGGTACGTGGCCAAGACGGGCGACACGATGACCGGTTCGCTGACGGTGAACAACAGCTTCGTCGGCGTCGGTCCGGCCGCCGCGCCCAGTCCCACGGCGGGCCGGTTGTACAACGTCGGCGGCGACCTGTACTGGGGCGGAAGCAAGGTGCAGCGGTTCGGCTGGAACGTGGTGACGGGCGCGTCGCAGCAGATGGCCCCGAACAACGGGTACGTCGCCAACAGCGCCAGTGAGATCGGCTTCACCTTGCCGCCCTCCGCGGCGCTGGCGGCCGGCGACACGCTGTACGTGCGCGGCTACGGCGCCGGCGGGTGGCGGATAGGGCAAGGCGCGGGCCAGACCATTGACACCGGGCAGATCGGGACCCTCGGGTTCGGCGGCATCTATTGGACCGACCGGGGAATGGCGGGCATCTGGAGCGCCTTCGCGTCGTCGTCGGACGGTTCGAAACTCCTGGCCTGCGACGGTAGTATGCCCAGTAAACTGTACACCTCGGCCGATTTCGGCGCGTCCTGGACCTTGCGGAGGACGGGCGGGGAGGTTCGCTCCTGGTGGTCCGTGGCGTCGTCGTCGGACGGCACGAAGCTGGTCGCCTGTGTTTTAAGCGGCCAGATTTACACCTCGACAGACTCGGGCGCGACCTGGACCCCGAGGGATAGTAACCGCTCCTGGTGCGGTGTGGCGTCGTCGGCGGACGGCACAAAGCTGGCCGCCTGTGTGAACAACGGCCAGATTTACACCTCGACGGACTCGGGCGCGACCTGGACCGCGAGGGACAGCAACCGCTCCTGGCATTCCGTGGCGTCGTCGTCGGACGGGACGAAGCTGGCCGCCTGTGTGTACAACGGCCAGATTTTCACCTCGACGGACTCGGGCGCGACCTGGACCGCGAGGGACAGCAACCGCTCCTGGCAGTCCGTGGCATCGTCGTCGGACGGGACGAAGCTGGCCGCCTGTGTGAACAACGGCCAGATTTACACCTCGACGGACTCGGGCGCGACCTGGACCCCGAGGGACAGCGACCGCTGGTGGTGTTCCGTGGCGTCGTCGGCGGACGGCACGAAGCTGGTCGCCTGTGTTTCGAGCGGCCAGATTTACACCTCGACGGATTCGGGTGCGACCTGGACCCCGAGGGACAGCGGCCGCTACTGGCAGTCCGTGGCGTCGTCGTCGGACGGCACGAAGCTGGTCGCCTGTGTTTCGAGCGGCCAGATTTACACCTCGACGGACTCGGGCGCGACCTGGATACCGTTGGGGAACGAACGTGAGAGTTGGCGTAGCGCGGCGTCGTCGGCGGACGGCACGAAGCTGGTCGCCTGTGCGGAGAATGGCCAAATCTACACCTCGACGGACTCGGGCGCGACCTGGACCCCGAGGGACAGCAACCGCTGGTGGTATTCCGTGGCGTCGTCGGCGGACGGCACGAAGCTG
>JAKQEQ010000069.1 GCA_029556545.1 Candidatus Hydrogenedentota bacterium | reverse complement strand
TAAAAATCATCGGCGCGGCCGCATAAACAGCAACAGCAAGAGCAATGTCGATGCCATCGGCGCGGCCGCGATTGACGATCCGGCTGCACCGACTTTGCCGGTTTCGCCGCGACAATCGATTTCGCCCTCGCCCTCGCCCTCGCCCTCGCCTTCGCCCTCGCCCTCGCCTTCGCCCTCGCCTTCGCCTTCACCCTCACCTTCGCCTTCCCCTTCGCCTTCGCCTTCGCCTTCGCCCTCACCTTCGCCCGACAACTCGTTCAGGGGGATGACCGCCCACCAGCGCGACGGAAAAAGGATGTCGGTTCCCGGCGCGCTCGGATGCCACGCGGCGTCGCCCGCATACAGCGTGTCGTTCGTAATTCGAAAGATGGCGAAGCGGCCTCGACCGTCGGGGTTCCACCGGGGGGTGGCGTAATATGGCGAACCGACATTGAACACGTGGAGCCCGTTCCAAAGGTAGTAGTCGGTGTTGTGCGCGTGCCCGTGAATATGGGCGATCACGTCGTAATCCTGAATCGCGTCGAGGTACTCGTTCGCCTCGTCGACCGTCCACCAGCCGCTGAAGTCCCAGCCCGCATAGAAGCCGTAATGGGAAATGACGATGACACGCTTGTTCGTGCCCTTCACGTGGGTTTCGAGGTCTTCGCGCAGGAAGGTCAGCGCACTGCGCGGGTCATTCTTGCCGGGAACGTCGCTGACGGGCACGACGTCGGAGGGACACAAGTTGACTTGCACAAGATGAACGTTGTCCCAGTCCCAGGAATAGTGCCCGTCCATATCGGGGGCGACGTTGACGAGGCCCACGCGATAGGGGTTGCGCAGCGCGACCATGTCCGCCGCCGGGTGGTCTTCCGGGATACGGTACCCGAGGTGGTCATAGACGAAGTAGTCATGGTTGCCGTAACCCTCGAATATGGGGAACTTCATGATCTGGTTGCCGCACAGGCCGTAGATATCCGTGAACTCCTTGACATTGTCGGGCGTGCCGTAGCGCCCGTCGCGGCCATGGTGGGTGATGTCGCCCGCCATAAGGACCCCGCGCACGCGGCTAACGGGCTCGTGGAAGCCGAAGGGAACCTCGGGCCAGTGCAGTCCCTGGTCCACGCCATTGATGGCCAGCGCATGGAGATCGTTCTTGTCCGGCGCGCCGCTGTCGGTCTGGCAGTCCCCGAATGCGATGAAGGTCACGTCCGTCACGCCGGCGCCGGCCCACCAATTCTGGACCGGCGGATCGTCGTCGGCGGAGCAGCCCATGGACCAGTCGCGAACGCAGATGCCGGCGCATCCCGTCGGCTCGCCTTCGCCTTCACCCTCACCCTCGGCGGGCTCGAAGTCCTCGTAGACCGGGCATTCCTCGGGGCAGCCGCCGCCGTCTTCCGTTACGGCCGGATTCATGGCGGCCTCGATTGCGGCGTCCGGGTCGCCGGGGTGCGCGTTGAACTCCGCCAGATTGCAGACGCCGTCGCGGTCGAGGTCGCCGTCCGACGCGAGATACGGCAGCGCCGTGCGGTTGACTTGGGAAAGGTCCGGCAGCGGAATACCGAGGTCGGCCTCTTCGAGGAGCGCGAGAATCGCGGCAATCGTGCTGTCCTCGCCGCCGGTGCCGAGGCCCGTGAAGAGATCGAGCAAGAGTTCCGCGGTTATGAGAAATACGACAATGGACCCTTCGGGATGCGCGCTGAGCTGGTCCACGTATGCCTGCGCAATGGGCCGATTAATCTCCCACGCGACACGCACGCAGCAATGGGCGGGCAGCACCGGGTTGGCCAGGACGCGGTCCAGGAGGCGCGCGTGATGCACGTCGATAATGCCGTTGCCGTCGAAGTCGGTGGTTTCCGCCGGGTATCCGCCGATCAGGGCGTCCATGAGTTCAAAGACGCGCCGCAGCGCCGCCTCGAATCGGACCTCGAGCGCATCCCCGGCACACCCGACGTCGCACTGGGGCGCGCAGATTTCGACGGACTCGCCTTCTCCGCCTTCGGCGGATTCCCCCTCGCCGGGTTGGGCGAAAACGGCTTCCGCCGACAGCAACAGACCACAGCAGAGTCCTGCGACCAGTCGTGTATATGCCCGTTCTTGCCCTGTCATCCTCGTCCTCCCCGGCTTGTCCCGTGGCGGCGCGCGGGGGCCACCTCTCGAGCCCGTCGCCGGGGCCACCATAGAGTAAACACCGTGGCAAGGAAAATATTCAGCCCGCACGGAATGTCTTGCGGGGCTGGACGTGTCCGATGGACGGAGACTCGCTGGATGTCACGCCAGTGCGCGCAAACTGGTGATGAGCAGTAGCACGCCCATGAGGGTGATGCCCACGAGGACAACGCGGCGGAAGGTTTGCTCGGGGACGCGCGAGGACAGGTGGATGCCTGCGACCGTGCCGAGGAGCATCGCCGGGACGAGCGCGACGGCGAAGCGCGCGACGTCGAGGGTGTACATGCCCCAGGCGAGGTAGATGATCAGGGTGAACACGCCCTCGATGAAGAAATAGGTGATCAGATTGGCGCGGAAGACGTCCTTCGGCGTGTCCTGATTGGTGAGGAAGAGGATGACGGGCGGGCCGCTCATCGAGGTGCTGCCGCCGAGAATGCCGCTGAAAAAGCCGAGGGGCAGCAAGGCGCGGTGTGGCCGCCGCAGGGGCCGGCTCCACCCCGCGAGCAGCGCCGCGGCAAAGAGCAGGATAAGCACGGCGACGCAACATTTCAGCAGATTCGGATCAAGCACGCGCAGGGCGTAAATGCCGAGCGGTGCGCCCAAGATGCTCCCGAGGGCAAGGGGACCGACCAGCCGCCACAGCAGATGCCGCCGCGCGTGCAACGTGACGACGAGGCTGTTGACGAGACTCAGGCTCAGGATGGTGGGCACGGCCACGGCGGGCGTGGTGATGAGCATGAGGCACGGGGCGCTCGTCATGCCGAGACCGAACCCCGCGCAGCCCTGAACCATGCCCGCGACAAACGCCACCACCGCGCCGAACAGGTACACTTCCAAGGGTTGGTTTCCTTAACGCGAGGAACAGTGCGCGGGGCAGGCGCTTCTGTCCGCTCTTAGCCGGGGCGCCGGGCATGGGTTCATGCGAAGTTGGTCCATATCGTCCATATAGTCCATGTGGTCCGATTCCCGATGGGCGATTACGAGTACAGATGCTGTGCTTGGCGCGCGGGGACCGGGCTAGAGGCGCAGGCAATCGATACCCGCGAGGTAGCCGGCGGCGTTCTCGTTCTTGCCCGTAATCCGCACTTCGATCGCGTTCTCGCCTGCGAGCAGGGTCACGTCGGCTTCGGTCTTGGCGCGCACGACGCCGTCCGCGTTGAAGCCGTCCCAGCCGCCCACGTGCTCGCCGTTGAGCCAGATTTCGACCTGGCCGTAGTCCGGCGCCTGGGTGTACCACACTTCGCAATGCTTGGCGCCGGCGAGCGGCTCCGGCATGTTGAATCGCAGGGTGTACGTTGTGGGCGCTTCGGCGCGGAACCAGAGTTGGCGATTATCGCTCCATTTCCCATACTCGTCCATGTCCTGCGCCTCGAGCGGCCCGCCGGTGAATTCAAGCGCCAGCGACTCCGCCTCGAGCGCGCCTTTCTCGACGAACGTCTCGGGAGCGTCGGGCATCCGCGCGTCCGCGGGCGGCAACGACGGGGACGGCGCATGCGGCTCTTCCTGGTACCAGTACGCCACGGAACTGAAGTTGTCGTTGCGGTCGTTCGCGTGGCCGTGCTCGATGGTGACACGGATCGATTTCGTGAATGGAACGGGGTCCTCGATGTGATACCGGTACACGTTCCAGAATTCGCCGGCCTTATGCTCGCCCCGCAACGGACACCCGAAATAGGGCCGGCTGAACGCCTCGCCGTAACACCAGGCGCCGCAGTAGTAGTCCTCGGAGCCGGTGCCGTGCAGCGAGGGGAACTCCTCGCCGTCCACGTAGATCATATCGTCGCCTTCGCCCCACCAGCCGTCGTCTCGATTGTGGATGGACTGATTGCAGCCGACGTAGTGGCCGCGCCCCTCGGCTTCGAGGAGAATGTAGTTTTGTCCCGGCGTGCAGGGGTATTCCTGGCGATATTGCGCATGGAAGCGAAGCGCGTTCTCGGGCGGCGCGTCGTAGACCTGGTAATCCACATAGTAGTAGAACGCACCTACCTGGACCGGCCCGTCGTTGGTTACGCTGATGCGCGCGCCGGTGGCGAAGGGCATGCGCCAGAAGCAGTTCAAGGCGTTCCGCGTGCCGATCTGAATGGGCATGCTGCTATAGTGGTAATACTTTGCCCAGCCGAGGCCGAAGAAATCGCCGATTGGCGTCTCGATCGACGGCGTTTCCTCGCCGTCCCAGTACATGCGCAGCACCAGATTGCGCAAGTGGTGACGGTCCTCCGACGAGATGGTGACCCAGATGTGGGTGATCGCGCCCGGTCCTTCGATGACCGCCATGTTCCGCGTCTCGCCCGGCGCGATAGGCCAGTCCTGGCGGCCATCGGCATTACCGCCGCTCGGGTCGAAACTCGATTGCCGCGCGGCGCGAAACGCCTTCGCATTCGGCAGATCGCCGAGCGGGCCGTCGCCGGGGCCGGCCGCGGCGACGATTCCCAAAGCTCCCAACAGGCATACGCACACTATGTTCTTCATGGTCTTCGAGTCTCCCTCGGCTGCGTTCCTGATTAGTCACGGTCCCGCATACTATGACACGAAACCCCGGGCAAAGTTAAGCGGCAGTCGAGGCCGCGGGGGCATCTTCGCGTATGGCCTCGACAGCGTTCAGGACCGGCATGCGCTCCGGTGTTTCCGGCGCGCCGTCGGCGGTGAGTTCTATTACGAGGCTGTCCTTGACTGTGACGCCGCGGAATTCCTTTACCACCGCCGCGTTCGCGCCGTCCGTCTCGCGCCGGATGTCGAAGCCGGCCAGGACGGTCTCGCCCTGCAACGCTACGTCGAAGACGCGCGCGCCGGCGGGGGCGTCGTCGGGTTCCGCGAAGTAGAGGCGCACGGTATAGCGCGCCGGCCCCTGCCCCTCGTCAAGCAACGGCAGCGTGCAACGGTACATCCCGCGGCAGCCGGAAGCGAACAGCCACGGCTTATCGGTGTTCTCGAAGGCCAGAGCCTCGGGAGCGCGCGTGAAGAAGCTCCCATCGCGGTCTCCAAATTTCTCGTTCAGTCGGAAATCGGTCCCGTACTCGTACCATTGCGTGCTGGCTGGATGAGGGTAGGCGAACCAGAGCGTGCCGTCGGCGTCGCGCCGGTCGCCGGGTGCGCCGAAATTGACGGCCATGTGACGCACGGGGGTCATGGCGCCATGTTGCACAAACAAGGCCCAAGCGTGTTCCCGTGTTTTCGGCACTAGTACGACGGTGGATCGCACGGGGTACGAGCAGGTGCAGCCGGCGCTCGCCTCGGGGAACAGGACCACCCCGTTGGCCGGAATCGTGTTGATCCAGCAGCCGGGCCGAATTCCCGCGAAGGGGAGCATGCCCAGGTCTTGTTCGAGGTCGTAATACCAGAGGAAGTACCCTCGCAGGAAGAACATGTTCGGGCAGGCACTGGTCACGCTGCAACAGTGGCCGGGCCGCACGAATTCCCACTCGGACTCCGCGCCCGTGAGCGGATGTGGCCGCGGGATGATCGCGCCGGTGCGCAGGTCGCACGCGCGCGGCTCGATAAGAATCTGGTCGCCCACGATGACGGGCCGCCGGAGATAATTGAGCGGCCGCGACCACATGTCCGAGCAATCCTCGGCGGCGACCGCCGTCACGCGCCGCCAGCGGAACCTTCCGTCCCTAAACAACTGGCGGTCATGGTTGCTGAAACAGCCGAAGAAGCAAAGGACGCCGTCGGCATACGCGAGGCCGAGGCGGTCGCCCCCGCAGCCGGTGAGGTCCATGACCCGTTCCCATCGCGTGTCGCCCGTGCGTGCGTCCGTCGCGATGACGCGGCGCACGTCCGCGTGCCGCGGTTCATAGGCGACGGGGTCCTCTTCCCAGACCCCCTGCGCGATAAGCGCGGCCCGTTCCTTCATGGCGGCATCGCGATCGGCGTCGCTGACGTTGCAGTCCGCGAGGAAGACCGTGCCGCCCGCGGGGTCTTCGGCGATCGCAATGGCGGGATGGGCGATGGCCTCGCCGTCATAGCGCCAGAGCAGCGCGCCCGTCTTGACGTCGAGAGCGAAGAGCGTTTTCGATGCCATAATCCGCTCGGTTACCGCGCCCACCGGCGACTCGACGCTGCCCCACGCGGGCCAAGGAGACATAGCCCGCCACAGCAACCCCGCCTGCTGCGCCCGCTCGTACGCCCGCCTGTCCGGTTCCCGGAACTCCTGGAGGAAGCGTCGCATCTCGTCGCGCTCGGAAGCCGACCAGCCTTGCTCAGTCGCCACGGCGTCGACGTCGCGCCAGCGCCCGTCTTCGCCGACCATGAGGTCCCACAGGGCGCTGTAGCGGGTCGTCAGCGGCGGCGCGATCGAACCCAGGAGGACGCTGCCGGTACACGCGAGATAGCCCCAGCGGGCGGCGGTCTCGTTGTGATCCGGCAGCGGGTAGGCGCGGACAGTCTCGCCTGTCGCGGCGTCGAGCCGATAGCACTGGTCCTCCGCCGCGACAAAGACGCTGTCCTCACCAAGCACGAAGTTGCTCATGTCGGAGTCGACGCGCACCCGCACCGCGCCGGGAATCTCGCGCCGCCACAGTTCGAGGCCGTTGTAAGAATCGTAGGCCATGACGACGTTCTCGCCCTGCACGAACATGCGCCCGTCCTTCGCGAGCGGCGCGGCGGCGCGCGCGTGCCGCTCGACCATCTCGCCCGGACCGGGCAGGCCAAACCACAGCACGCCAAGCGCCCCGCGCACGCGCAGGTCGTCCGAACACGCCGAGTTCCCGGGCTCCGCGTACTGATGCGTCCATTGGCCCGCGCCGGGGAGCGGTCCGCGGGTGATGACGTGCCACGCGACGCCATCGCGGTCGACGCGACGCGCGCTGAAGCCCTCTTGCGCCCCGATCCACGCCGCTGCGGCGTCGTTGTCCGGGTGCGCCGGGATGCACAGGACGCCGCCGCAGGGCTTCAAGAGGCGCGCGAGTTCCTCGCGGGCGGGCTCTGAGGTATCGGGAAGCGCGTCGCCTTCGCAGACGATCAGATTGGCGAAATAGTCGGCATAGGGCAGGCGCTTCGCGTCTTCCGCGTCCACCTGCACCCGCACGCCGTACAGTCCTTCCGCATCCGAAGCTTCCCGTACTCGCGCCACATTGTCCGCATCCGTATCGACGGCAACGACGTGGAGGTCGGTGCGGCGCGCCAATGCCGCCGCGAGCGCGCCGGTCCGGCTGCCGAGCACGAGGGTATAGCCGCGCGTTACGCTGGAGGTCTGTATGATGGTTTCCGCGCGGGTTGTCGAAGCCGAAGCCGAAGCCGAGGTATCGGCCCTCACCCTATCCCTCTCCCCCGGGGTGGAGGAAACAGCGTCATTCCCGATACCGGGGGCGAAGCAGTGAATCTCACCGGTCTGGGTGCTGACGTACAGCCGCCCGTTCGCGGCGGCGAGGCCGAGGGCGCGCCCCGGTACGTTCGCGCGCCAGACCTCTTCGCCGGTGAACGCATCGATGGCCGCCACGGCGTCCTGTCCGCCGAGGTAAAGCGTATCGCCCGCGAGGATGATGCTCTCGGTGTAAGAGCAGGGATTCCTCCAGTGACAGACGGACGAGACCACCGCCCGCTCCTGCTCGTACAGCGCGGCCAGTTGATCGTTAAGCGCGGCCAGTTCCTGTTTCACGGATTCCGGCGCGTCCCTGCCGGAAAGGCGCTGGAGTTGGTTCAAATTGTCGCGCTTCTTGGTGAGTTCGTCGATTTGCTTCATTAAGACGCCCCGTTGCCGTGTCGCCTCGGCGAAGGCCGGGCGATCCAGGGCAACGAGTTGACTCACGGCGAGCAGATAGGCCGTGTCCGCATCGACCACGAGGTCCTGACCGGGGAACCAGGCGTACGGCGCGTCCTGCACGCGATTGTCCGCCTCGGGCGAATAGGTCTTTTTCCCGTCGATTCCCGCCACCAGTTTGTCATCCGCGAGCAAGGCCCACGTACCGCCGAACTTGCCGCCCGGCGACAGCCACGAGTGGAACGCGCCGTCGTCGCGCCGGAACACCGCCGGCATTGCGCGTCCGGCGGGCGTGAACACCTGCGTGGCCGACGCGAGCAGCGGCCCTTGCAGCGTCATGCCCCCAAAGTCCACCCGGAAGTCCACGTTACCGCAGGTGTCGTTGCGCCACAGCAGCGCGCCGTCCTCCGCGCGCGCCGCGCACAAGAACAACCCTTCGTGAGAAAACACGCCCGCGCCGAAATACGCCGTGCCATCGTCCACGATGACGCCGGTGCGCACCGGCCACAACGAGATCATTTTGCCGTTGCCGAGCACCCTTTCATCGCGGTGGGCCGCGCGCACGCGCCACACCAGCGCCCCGTCTTCCGCGCGCAAGGCGTAGGCGCAGCCGTCGTCTGAGCCGACGTAGATACGCCCGTCGCTGACCATCGGCGCGACGCGCATCGGCCCGCCCGCGAGAAAACTCCAGCGGACGTCGCCCGTGTTCGCGTCAAGGCAATAGACCTTGCAGTCCGAAGAGGTGGCGAAGTACAGCGCGTCGCCCGCAACGGCGACGTGATACGCCTCGTCGAAGCGGTCGCGCGCCTTCTCCTTCACCGGGTCCGGCCAGGCGGGCGCGGGCGGGTGCGGCGGCGTGAAGGTCCAGGCGCGTGCGAGGGGCAGTTCAAGGGCCTCGTCCGTCCGCGCGCTGCGCGCGATATCGTGCCGGTAAGTGGGCCAGTCCGCCGCTGTTACGCTCGAAGCCCATAGGGCAACGACGCAGGCGATCCAGCCGACGCGAAACGGTCGCCACGGCGCAGACGGAGTCGACGAGAGGGACCAAGCGTGGGTGCGTGCAAAATCGTGCATTAAGCGTTCTCCCCGGCCCGGCATCCCGCGGGGCCTCGCCTGTGGCCGCCGGTTGTGCGGCGGCGCCCGTTCGAGTACTCTACCTTTCCGCGGCGAGAAGGACAAGCCGCGACCCTGGGAGGTGCGATTGCCATGAGCCGTCTATTCGTGATCGCGTGGCCGTTTCTGGCCCTGACTGTGCTGTCGCTCTCCAGTTGCCCGCCCGTCGGCGGTCCGGGCGACCCGCAGATCGAGATTACCGAGGTCCCCGCCTGGGGATCGAGCGGGCAACTCCGGGGGCGTGTGCTCCACGTGGTCCCGTGCGACTATCGGGTTGCCGTCTACATCTACGTCGAGGACGCCGGCGGCTGGTGGACCAAGCCCACGTTTGTCGAGCCTCTGACCCCCATTAACGATGATGGGACATGGTCCGCCGCCGTGGTGACGGGAGGCATCGACCAGACGGCGACGAAGTTGGCCGCGTTCTTGCTTCCGAAGAAGAACGGGGCGTATCTCCTGGGCGGCACGGCCACGCTTCCCGACGCGATCTTTGCGCGGGCCGTGGCGCATACCGGCGTGATGCGGACGCAACAGACCACCGAGCGGCTGCTGTTCTTCTCGGGCCGGGAATGGCGTGTCAAGCGCGCGGCCGCGCCGGTCGGGCCGGGCCCCAACCTGTTCTCCGACGGCCTCGACAACGTGTGGCTCGACCGCGCGGGTCGGCTGCACCTGCGGATCGGCAACGAGGGGGGCGTGTTTCGGTGCGCCGAGGTCATTTCGCTCGAAAGTTTCGGCTATGGCGCCTATGTCTTTCATCTGGACAGCGCCGTGGACGCGCTGGACCTGAACGCGGTGCTCGGGCTGTTCACGTGGAGCGACGAAGCTGCCTATAACCATCGGGAAATCGACATCGAGTTCGCACGATGGGGCGACCCGCTGCTTGAGAACGCCCAGTATGTGGTGCAGCCTTATGACCGCGCAGGCAACATGTTCCGATTCGAGATCGGCCCGGACTTGCCCACCGCGCACGGTTTCACGTGGCGGCGCACCTTTATCGAATTCAGCAGCGTGCGCGGCGTCGAATTCGTGGCGCCGGACGAGGAGGACCTTCTCGCCCTGTGGCGCTATACGGGCCCCGACATCCCGGCGCCGGGCGGCGAGAACGCGCGCATGAACCTGTGGCTGATCAACGGCACGCCTCCCACGGACGGACAGGCGGTCGAGGTTGTGATTCGGCGTTTCGAGCGTCTTCCGTAGACAAGTAGTCCGTGTTGGCCGGCGTACGGCCGTGCGAGATTGCGCGAACAACGAGGGGGCGGTCTAATCCCGCCCGAATCGAGGGGCGTATGATGCAGATGCTGGCTGTCTTGATCGGCGCCGCGACCGTGGGCGGGTTGCCGGACTCCTATTTCGAGCGCGTGGCGCTGGCCCTCGAAGCGTGTCACGCGGATATCCCGGCCATGCGGGGACCCGCCGAGACGGCCGCGGCCCTGCTCGCGGACGGCGACAAGCTCTGGATTGCCGGGCAGCCGTCGATGATCAGCGAACTCACGGGTCGCGCGGGCGGCTTCATGATGGCGCGTGGGTTGCCCGAGACGCCCGCCGCCGAGAACGACGTGGTGTTGTACTTCATCGAGCCCGATGCCGCCATTCCGGCGCGGTCGGCGCTCGGCGGCTACGTGGTCTTCTTCGGCGGCGAAGCGGGGGACGCGCCCTGCTTCCGGCATCACGCGGCGGCGTGCGGCATTTCGCCCACGCTCGCGAACGCGATTCCAGGGTGGATATTCACCGGCGAACTGATTGCGGCGCTCACGCGGATCGGCAAGATGCCCGTGATCTACGAGAGCATCGGCATGTATGACGGCCACGCGCGCATGCAGCAGTACAAGAACGGCGAAATCGCGTTCCACGACGATTTGACCGTGCCGCCCGTGGCCCACGGCGTCACCGGCAGTCGCTTCGTGGATACTATCACCGCCATGCTGCGGCGCGTCGCGCGCGAGGAAGCGGCGGATCTCGAACGGGCGGGCGCGTGGGCGCGGGAGGCACGCGCGGCGGGCAAGCGGGTCGTCATGTACAGCATGGGCCACCTGTTCCCCGACGAGGTCGGCAAGACGGCCATCGGCGAGGTCTTTCATTCGGACGTGTGGAACGCCGGGTTCCGGCGGCATCCGAAGCCGGACGACCCGTTCGGCCCGGGCGACTGCATCGTCCTCATCGGCTATCAACACGCGCCGGACGTGCTCTTGGCGCGCGCGCGGCCCGCGGGCGCGCGCGTGGCCTACGTGACGGTGCATCCCCACCGCGACTACATGAACGACCCGGAAGTCGTCTGGATCGATCCCATGTGGGAGTGGCGGGACGCATGTGTGCCGATCGAGGGCTACGACGTGCCGCTGCTGGCCCCCTCCGGCATCGTGAACGGCGCGATTGCCTGGGAAATCCACAGGCTGGCCACGCGCTGAGGAAACGGTGTCGGCACAACTCCATTCCGTCCATATGATCCCGGTTCAAGCCTCGTCGCGCCCGCCGCGCAGCGCTCGCGCCCGTTCGCGCGCCCGCGCGGCCTCGTCAGCGCGGCCCGATTGATGCAGCGCCTCCCCGAGATACTCGAAGAGCACCGGGTTTGCCGGGTCGAGGCGCGCGGCCTCTTCGAAGCAGGGCAAGGCCTCTATCCACGCACCCGCATAAGCGTGGATCACCCCGAGGTTTCGCCAGGCGTCCGCCATGCCCGCGTCGCGTCGCAGCGCCAGTTCGAGGGCGCGCCGCGCCTCGTCATGCCTGCCGATGAGGAACAGCGTCGCGCCTAGCTCGCGGAGTATCTCGGCATTCTCGGGTGCGAGTCGCAGGGCGTCGCGATAGGCCGCCGCCGCAGCCCCATGGTCGCCCATATCGACCAACTGGCGTCCCAGTTCGACGTGCGCCTGCGGGTCATCGGGACACGCGGCGACTTTGTCGCGGCCGAGTCTGAGGTAGAGCGCCTCTTTGGCGCGGATCCGCTCGGGCGGACACAGCAGCGGATAATGGTGAATGAGCATATCCGCATGCGTGATGCGGATGCCCGCGCGCGCGAGGGACTCATTGACCAGTTCGTGAATGCATCCCTCGAAACGCGCCCCGACACCGTGCGGAAAGAGGCGGACCTTCGTGCTTGGCGACCAACCCAGAAACCCGCGCGCCCAGGGATCGCCCGGCGCGCACGGCACAAACCCGCTGAGGTGCGCCGTGTTCGTATAGTTGCGCGTGGTGAAGCGGTAGCAGGCGTCGCGCGGCCCCGCCACGAGTTCCCGGAGTCGCAGCCCGTCCTCGGGCGCTATCCGTTCGTCCGCGTCCAGCACCAGGACCCAGTCGCCGCCGCACAGCGCGAGCGATTCGTTTCGCGCGGCGGCGAAGTCGTCGCACCACGCGAAATGCGCGACCTTACAGCCGGCGTCTGCAGCCAGTTCCGGCGTGCTGTCGTCGCTGCCCGTATCGACCACGCATACCTCGTCGGCCCACGGCTTCACGGATTCCAGAAACTCGGGGAGCAGGGCCGCCTCATTGCGCACGATCATTGCCACGGAAAGGGCGGGCGCGGCCATAGGCTTCTCCCTGGCGTCACGCCGGAGTCTCGGGCGCGACTATTCATCGGTCATGGCGCGCCGTTCCGGAGACTCGGGCGGAGCGAGGTCCGGCGGGCGAACAATCCCGGAAGCCAGAAGCGCCTCGTAGGTCTCCCGGTCCACCACGTCACCGCTCGTCACCAGGCGCGTCGACCCGGCGACGGTGACGCCGCATTGCCGGCACTTCATTCTACCGCGCTGGATGATATGGCCCTTCAGCATCATGTCGAAGTCAATGCGGACCATCTCAGAACCACCGCCCGTCTGGCGGCGCCGAGGCCATATACCGGACTCATCCGCGTCCCGTCCCTGTTGCGACGGGTGCGGTCCCCCGTGTTTACGCTGCCTGCCGAATAACACCGTTACTACTCCTCACCCGTCTCCGGCGCGTTCTCCTCGCTGCTTGCCGTGCGCGCGTGCAGGGCCGCGAGGGCCGCGCGGGCCATCTCCCGCATGGCGGGCACGGGATCGTCCACGCTGCACCGATCCAGTATCTCGGCGGCGTCCGCATCGCCGATCTTGCCAAGGGCCGTTACCGCTCGAATGCGAACCTCCGGGTCCAGTTCAAGGTCCAGCGCCGCTTCCTTGTAAATTGGGGCAAAACGCTCGGATGCCTCGTCCGGCAGGGACCACACCAATTCGATGCGTTCTGAAGTGCCCGTCTCAGGGTCCGCCCAGAGCGCGGGCAGCGCATCAAGCGCCTCGGCGTCTCGCGCGCGGGCCAGCATGAGCGTCGCTGTCACGCGCGTCCGATGCTCGGCGTCACCCATGAGTTCGCGCAGACGTGCCCGGGCGGTGTCGCTGTCGATGAACCCGAGCAGTTTGACCGCGCAGGCGCGCGTCGTGGCCTCGTTGGCGGCCGCCGTCAATTCGGCCAGTCGCGACTCCATCTCGGGGCGCACCAAGGGTGTCAACGTTACCACGGCGAGTACTTTCACTTTCGGATTGGCTTCCGGACTGCCCAAGGCGTCGAGCACCAAGTCCATACGGTCCGCCGCCGCCAGCTGCTCGCCAAGCATGACCGCCGCACTGAAATCGATGCGGTCCACCGGCGCGTCCGCTAGCGCCAGCCACTGCCGGTACACCTCCTCCGGGGATGATTCCGTCGGCGGTTGCACGTCGGGACGGCATCCCGCGAGCACGAGCAAGCACACTGCCGAGTAGAGCGCGAAAACGTGTTTGTGCCTCATGATGCCGGGTTTCCCGTTGCAGCGTGTTGTGGTTCGCCGTAAGCATACCACAGGCGCACCCGGACCGCGCAAAAGCGATGACCGTCAGTTCGTCGGATTTGTCGGACCGATCAGACTGTTCGGTGGCGTCCGAAATCGCCGCGCGACGAGCGCCTGCTGAACTTCGGGCGGCAGGAATTCGTCAGACTGACAGATCGCTATCTTGCGGCTGGCTGCACGGTGGGAGAAATTGGTCGGCGCTTTCCGGCGTTTAGGTCATGTAAGCAATTCAATTTCAGTGGCTTAGGGCCGATGTGCGCGGTTCGGGACTGGTCAATCGTCTTGTCGGCACAAGGCTTGCTTGGTCTCAGGTGGGTTTGGCCTTGGTGAACAGTTTGAAGTAAGGAGGCAACTTATGGTCGCTGAATGGATGCATACGCTGGACGATGCGGGCCGCACCCCCCTGGACCGAGCGTATTCGAGTCGGTACATGGGCATCGCGGAAATGATCCTGCGTCTCGAAAATGAAGGCGCTGAGAGCAACGTCAAGTCCATGTCACCGCTCCATCGGGCGGCGCTGCTGGGACTGACGGACGCCGTGCGGTCGCTGGTGCACTACGGTGCGGACGTGGATGCGCCGGACTCGCTGGGCGAAACGCCGCTTCACAAGGCGGCGCGCGAAGGCCACCTCGCGGTTGTGCGTGAACTGGCCGCGTTAGCGGACGTAAACATCAAGAGCAACATGGGCATGACGCCGCTGCACTGGGCCGCGCTGACGGGCCGGACCAACGTCGCCGCGGTGCTGCTGGCGAACGGCGCGGACCCTGGAATTCACAACGACGTGCTGGACGGCATGCGGCCCGTAGAAGTCGCCGAGGTAATGGGCCATATCGAGTTAGCCGCCTGTCTCGAGACGCGCGCCGCGCTGGTCGCGTAGCGCGCCCCTCGGCGCTTCCCGCCGCCATACGCCTGCCTTGCCTCTTGCTCGCACTCGTACTCGAATTCCTACTCCTGTCCTCGTCTCCCCGCCAACCGAAATGTCCGATACCGGCATGCCTCCCCCGGCGGCGATCCGTCCGTGTCGGGTACAATACGCGGCGATTGGCTCGCTGACACAGGATTCGCCCGGGAGCATCATCATGCGTGTAGGCCTTGTCACATTGGGTTGCGATAAGAACAGCGTCGATACCGAATATCTCGCCGCGCTGCTCGAGGACGCGGGGCATGAACTGTCCCTGGACCCTGAACCGGACGCTACCGGCGCGCTGGACGCGGTGGTTATCACGACGTGCGGGTTCATCGCGGACGCGAAGCGGCAGTCGGTGCAGGCCGTGGTCGATTGGGCGGAACGCAAGCGCGAGGCGGGCTCGCCCAAGCGGCTCTTGGTGGCCGGGTGCCTCGCGCAGCGCTACGCGGACGATTTGCTGAAGGAAATCCCCGAGATCGACGGCATCGTCGGCGTAGGCCAGTTCCGCGAGATCGCGCGCATGGTCGGCGCGGACGAGGACGCGCCGCGCAAGGACGTCCACGAAGTCCCATCGGTCGCTATTTACCCCTTCCTGCGGCGCAAGCACCTCGGCGGCGCGCCACACGCATTTCTCAAAATCTCGGACGGCTGTAACCACGCCTGCACGTTCTGCTCGATCCCGTTGATGAAGGGGAAACTGCGCTCGGTCGACCGGGATACTCTCTTGCGCGAGGCGGAGCAGTTGATTGCCCAAGGCGTGCGCGAGATCAATCTGATCGCGCAGGATTTGACGGCCTACGGGCGTGACACGGGGGACAAGGCGCTTCGGCTGCCCGCGCTCCTGCGCGACCTCGATGCGATCGACGGGGACTTCTGGATTCGCTGTCTTTACTGCTATCCGGGGGGCGTGACCGACGAGTTCCTCGAAACGCTGCGCGATTGTCCGAAGATAGTCCCTTATCTCGACATGCCCCTCCAGCATCTGGACCCGACCATGCTGCGGCTGATGAAGCGGCCCTACCGCGCGGTGAACACCTTCGAACTCGTGGGGCGGTTGCGGGACGCCGTACCGGGCATCGCGCTGCGGACCACGATGATTGTCGGGTTTCCCGGCGAGACGGCGCGCGCCCATGATCGCATGCTCGAAGGGTTGGGCGAACTGGCCTTCAACTGGGTTGGCGTCTTCGCCTATTCGCGCGAGGAGGATACGCCCGCCGCAACCATGCCGCATCAGACCCGGGACGCGACGCGGGCGCGGCGCAAGGAGGCGGTGCTCGAACTCCAGGCGCAGATCACCGCCATGTACAACCGCGATCGCGTAAGGGGTCGCGCGCGTGTGCTGGTCGAGCGATTCGACCCCGAGCGCGGGCAATGGATTGGGCGCACCGCCGGAGAAGCGCCCGAGATCGACGGCTGCGTTTACGTCCACTCGCCGGAACCGCTCCGCGTCGGCGAGTTCGTCGAAATCGAGATTGTCGATGCGGACGTGTTTGATGTTTCGGGCCGCGTGCAAGCCTCGCGTCACCCCGAGAGGTCGGAAGGGAGATGATGGCCGGACCGGCGGCCACGGCGGAGTCGTGGGATCGGTCTGATCGGTCTGATCGGTCTGATCGGTCTGATCGGTCGGATCAGTCGGATCGGTCTGATCGGTCGGATCAGTCGGATCGGTCTGATCGGTCGGATCAGTCGGATCGGTCGGATCGGTCGGATCAGTCGGAAACGTTCCTTTGGTCGAGGGACGAGGCCCCTCTTCCCACCGACGCCGCGGCATTTGTCCGGTTCCGTCTGGGTGGGATAGGATGAGTCAGGTCTCTGAAGACGATCGTTCATTAACGCCCTGGTGCTCGCGTCAGGGCCGGCGTGCACAAGGGTCCGCTTCGTGCAGTTGTCTCTGGTCATACCGGCGTATAACGAGGAAGCCCGCATCGCCGCCACGCTGGAACACGTGTTGGCGTATCTGGACGCGCGGGAGTATGTCTCGGAGGTGGTGATCGTCAATGACGGCAGCGCCGACGCGACGGGTGACGTGGTGCGGCGATATGTCGGTCACGCGCCGACCGTGGTGCGCTATATCGAGCACCCGGAGAACCGCGGCAAGGGCCATGCCGTACGTGCCGGCATGCTCGAATACGCCCGCGGCGCGTATCGCGTCTTCTTCGACGCGGACGGGTCCACGCCGATCGAGGAGGTGGACAAGCTCTGGCCGTGCTTCGAGTCGGGGGCGGATATCGTGATCGGGTCGCGATCGATTCCCGGCGCGGACGTCGAGGTGCGGCAGTCCCGGGCACGCGAGTCGATGGGCAAGGTCTTTAACGCGTTGTTGAGGCTGTTTCGCTTGACGCGGTTCCGCGACACCCAGTGCGGCTTCAAGGGGTTCACGGCCCGCGCGTGTGAGACCGTCTTCCCGCGCCAGACGGTTATGCGCTTCAGTTTCGACGCGGAACTGCTCTATATCGCCGAGAAGCGCGGTCTGCGCATCGCGGAGGTTCCCGTACGATGGTTGAATTCGCCGCTCTCCCGGGTGCACCCGATCACGGACGCCACGCGCATGTTCTGGGACATGGTGCTGATTCGCCTGCGCGCGCTGACCGGGGCCTATCGCTGAGGCCCTATCCCGCGACGACGGGGTTGCTCAGGCAACCGATCTTCTCGATCTCGACGCTGACGGTATCGCCCGGATGCATCGTGAGCTTCGGATCGCGGGCCCAGCCGACGCCCTCCGGCGTGCCGGTGAGAATGACCGTGCCCGGCAACAGCGTCGTGTCCTGGGAAAGGAAGCTGATAAGCGTCGCCACGTCGAAGATCATGTGGCGCGTGTTGCTGTGCTGGACCTCGCGGCCATTGAGCATCGTGCGGATGTTCAACGTCTGCGGATCGGGGATTTCATCCGCGGTCACGAGTACGGGCCCGAGGGGCGCGAAGGTGTCGAAGCCCTTGCCGCGATTCCATTGCGAGCCGCCCTTCTCCGACTGCCAGATGCGGGCGGACACGTCGTTGGCGGCCATGTAGCCGAGCACGTACTCGAGCGCGGCCTCGGGGGACACGTCGCGGGCGGCGTGCTTGAGGACGACGGCCAGTTCGCCCTCGTAATCGATTTCGTCGCTGCACACTTTCGGGATGCGGATGGGCTGCTCGTGGCCGTTCGCGGCGCTCAGGTTCTTCATGAAGAGCACCGGGTACTCGGGCAAGGGCGCGCCGCTTTCCGCCGCGTGTTCCGCGTAATTCCGCCCGATGCACATGATGAGGCGCGGCGCGACGGGGGGCAGCCAGCGCACGGGGCGCAGCACTTCATCCGTGCACGCGACATTGCCGGCTAACGGATCTCCCAGCGCGCGGAATAACCGGCCTTCTTCGCCCTGTACGGCGAGACTCGTCGAACCATCGGCAAGTTGAATGTGCGCTAGCTTCATGATTCTCCGCTCCCTTGGCCGCTACTGGCGCAACGCATAGGATACCATACTACCATACGCGCGTCGTGTGAAATCGCGACACAGGCCGTGCTATCCTTCGATTCTTCAACTCGTTTATTTTTTCGCGGGAAGTACACATGAGCAACACACGTTGTCGCATCGCGCCCTCGCCCTCCGGGTTTCTGCACATCGGAACGGCGAAAACGGCCCTCTATAACTGGCTTTTCGCTAAGAAAACCGGCGGGGTATTCATCCTGCGCCTCGAGGACACGGACGCGGAACGCACCGACGAGCAGTATGTCCACGGCATGTGCGAGGGCTTCCGGTGGCTCGGCATCGAGTGGGACGAGGGCCCCGAGTTCGGCGGCGTCCCTGAGAAGGGCGCTTACGGCCCGTATCGGCAGTCGCAGCGCCGCGAACTGTACCGCGCGGAGGCGCTGCGCCTCCTCGACGAGGGCAAGGCGTACAAGTGCTTCTGCACAAAGGAAGAGATCGACGCCTTCCGTAAAGACCGTCCGCACGATCGGTTTATGAGCCCATGGCGCGACGCCGCCCCGAGCAAAGTTGCCGCCATGGGCGACGCGCCCTCCGCGGTGCGCTTCAAGGTGCCCGAGGGCGAAACCGTGCTCCACGACGTCATTCAGGGCGAGGTGCGCTGGAACAATCGCGAGTACGACGACTTCGTCATCCTGAAGCCGAACGGCGACCCGATCTTTCATCTCGCCGTGGTGGTCGACGACGCGCACATGAAGATTACGCATGTCATCCGCGGGGACGACCACCTCACGAACGCGGCGCGGCATGTCATGCTGTTCGAGGCGCTCGGGTTCCCGTTGCCGCAATACGCGCATCATCCGCTAGTCCACGACGAGCAGGGCCGCAAACTGAGCAAGCGCATGCACGGCGCGAACGTGCTCGACTGGCGGGACGACGGGTACCTGCCCGAGGCGATCATCAATTACATTGCGCTGCTCGGCTGGACCTCGGAGGAGGAAAACCGCGAGTTCTTCACGCTCGATGAGTTGAAGGATCATTTCACGCTCGAACGGCTCACCAAGTCGGCGGCGCGCTTCGATCGCAAGAAACTCGATTGGCTCAACGGCCAGCACATCCGCAGGTTGTCCGTCGAGGATTTCCGCGACCGTATCCTCCCGATCCTCGAAGCGCAGGGGTTCGACGTCCGCGCCCGAACGCCGGAATGGCTCACCCGCGTCGCGGAAATCTGCCAGGGAAAGATCCCGACGCTGAACCAGATCGTGCAGCAGACGGACTTCTTCTTCCGTCCGGTCACGCCGTATGAGGAGGCCGGCGTTAAGAAGCATTTCCATATGGACGGCCGTTTGTGCCTCGAAGCCGTGCTCGGTGTCTTTGCGAGCACGGACGACTGGACGAGCAAGACGCTGCACGACGCAGTCCAGGCGCTTGCCGACCGCATGGGGACCGGCTTGCGCAAGCTGGTGCATCCTATCCGGCTCGCGCTCACGGGGAAGACCGTCGGCCCCGGCCTGTTCGAACTGGCCGAACTGCTCGGGAAGAAGACCTGCCTCGAACGCATCGAGGACGCGCTCGCGTACATCGCCGCACTTGACGAATTGTAGCCCGCCGCGTGCGGGAACACGTATACTGCGAGCTACCCGGGGACTGGCACAAGCGAGTCTTCGAGACGTGCCTGTCCCCAATGTGGACGGGGACAGCCACGTCTCGCGCGAGGACACGCTCGCTTGTGGCAGTCCCCAACGTGGACAGGGACAGCCACGTCTCGCGCGAGGACGCGCTCGCTTGTGGCAGTCCCCCTGTGATTCAAGAAGGACGCGGGGAGCCGTGAACGACTTCATCATCGGAATCGATCTCGGGGGAACGAATCTCAAGACGGCCATTCTATCGCGGGACAAGACACTGCTCGCGAAGGATTCCCGGCCGACCGACGCGGAGTCCGGGCCGGACGCGGTCATCGACGCGATGGAGCAGGCGGCGCGCGACGTGGCCGCGGCGGCGGAGGCGCCCCTGGATCGCGTCATCGCCGTCGGCGTGGGCGCGCCGGGGCCGCTCAACTGGCAGTCGGGCATTGTGTACAGCCTGACGAATATGCCAGGTTGGCGCGACGTGCCGCTGGCGCGCATTCTCGCTGAGCGGCTCGGAACGCCGTGCTTCCTGGAAAACGACGCGAACGCGGCGTGTTACGGCGAGTATTGGCTCGGGGCCGGGCAGGGCGTCGACAACATGGCGGTGCTCACGCTCGGGACCGGCGTGGGCGGCGGCGTTGTGGTGTTCGGCAAGCTGCTGCGGGGCATCGACGGCACGGCGGCGGAACTGGGGCACCTGAAGGTGCTCCGCAATGGCCGGCTGTGCGGCTGCGGCGCGCGCGGCTGCCTCGAAGCGTATGCGTCCGTCACGGGCATGGTGAAGACGGCCATCGAGGGGCTCGAAACGCACAATACCTCGCGGCTCGTCGAACTGTGCGACGGCGATCTCGAACAACTCGACGGCCGGATGGTCTTCGAGGCCGCGCAGGAGGGCGACGCGCTCGCCCTGTGGACGTTTCGCGAGACCGCGACGTGGCTGGGCATCGGCATCGGCAGCATCATCAACTACCAGAACCCGGAGAAGGTCGTGCTGTGCGGCGGCATGATCGCGGCGGGCGAACTGTTGCTTGACACTGTCCGCGAGGTCGCGAAGGCGAACTGTTTCCCCGTGCCGGGCGCGCGTTGTGAGATTGTGCCCGCCGGCCTTGGCGGCGACGCGGGCGTCATCGGGGCCGCCGGCTGCGCCCTTGATCGATGCCTCGAAACCGAAACGCGGGAACGGCTCGCGTGATCCTCACGTTCACGCCAAACCCTTGCGTCGACAAGACGGTCTTCATCGACCGGCTCGAACCCGGCGCAAAAATCCGGTCCTCGAAGTACACCTGTATCCCCGGCGGCAAGGGGACCAACGTGTCGCGCGCCGTCAAGGCGCTCGGCCACGAATCCGAGGCCATGGTCATTGTCGGCGGCCCGACGGGCCGCCACGTCGTTGACATGATCGAGCGTCAGGACGGGCTGCCCTGCATCCCGTTGTGGGTCGAGGGCATGACCCGCACGATCACGACTGTCCTCGAGGAACCGGCGCACCGGCAGACCGCCTTCTTCGAACCGGGCCCGCGTGTGTCCAAGGCGGAGATCGAGCAGATCGTCGCCACGTTCGAAGAGGCCGCGCCGCGGGCGCGCGTAGTCACGTTCAACGGCACCGTTCCCGACCCGGCCCTCCGCTCGCTGTATGCGCGGTTGATTCGGATTGCGTGGGACGCGGAGGTCGTGCCCATTCTCGATACCTACGGCGCGGAACTCGCCTCGGGCCTGTCCGCCCATCCCTACATGGTGAAACCCAACCAGACCGAGGCGGAAGGGCTGCTCGGGTTTCCGTTGGACACTCCCGGCGCGCGGCGGCGCGCCATCGATTTCTTTCACGAGCGCGGCGTGACGTTGGTCGTGCTGTCGCTGGGGAAGGATGGCGCGCTGATTTCGCGAGACGGGGAGCGGTTGCTGGCGACCCCGCCCGCCATCGAGGAAGTGAACGCCGTCGGCTCCGGCGACGCGCTCGTGGCCGCGTTCGCCATCGGCATCGAGGAAGATTGGCCCTTGGAAGAAATGGCCCGGATGGGCGTCGCGGCGGGGGCGGCCAACGCCATGAGCTGGGACATCGGTCACTTGAGCCGCGCCCTAGTCGAGCGGATTGCCGCGGAAGTCCGCATCGTGCGAGCATAGACGGGGACTAGCACAAGCACCGACGTGCCTGTCCCCACATCGAGACCTCAATATGCCTCAGCGTCAATCGATCAGGAACCTGCGCGACCTGCTCTCGCGGAACGCGGATGCGCTGATTTATCGTTGTGTCGCCGGGAGCCACGCCTACGGCACCGCCATCCCCGGCAGCGACATCGACCTGCGCGGCGTCTACGTGCTGCCCGCCGCGTCGTACCTCGCGATTGCGCGGCCTGTCGAGCAGGTGGCCGACGAGCGAAGCAACGAAATCTATTACGCGCTGCGGCGTTTTCTGGAACTGGCCGTCGACGCGAATCCGAACATCGTCGAGCTGCTGTATATGCCCCCCGACTGCGTCACGCTGCGCACGCCCTGCGCGGACCGCCTGATTGCGGCGCGCGGCCTGTTCATTACGAAGCGCGCCTACGACTCGCACGTCGGTTATGCGCTGGCGCAAATCAAGCGCGCCCGGGGCCGGAACAAGTGGGTGAACAATCCCAAACCCGAGTCGCCGCCGCGCAAGGAGGCGTTCTGCTGGTTCATGCCGCGCGAGGCTTCCCGAGAAACGGCAGGCGCGCCGCCGTACCGGCCCATTCCGTTGGCGGAGGCCCGCATTGACCTCGCGGAATGCCACGCCGCGGCGGTCGAACACTGTTCCGGCATCTATCGCCTCTATCATTACGGCGCGGATGCGCGCGGCGTCTTCCGGGGCGACAGCCTCGTGTGCGAATCCATCCCCGAGGAGGACGAAGCGCGCCGTTGCATCGGGCTGCTCGTGTACAACCGCGCGGACTTCGAGAAGGCGCTGCGGGAGCACCGCGACTACCGGACCTGGCGCCGGGAGCGCAACGAGGCCCGCTGGCTCGACCAGGAACGCGGCGAAATCGATTACGACGCGAAGAACATGATGCACACGTTCCGGCTGCTCTTTTCCGGAAAGCACATCTTCCGCGAAGGCGCGCCGCTGGTGCGTTTCGAGGGCGAGACCCTCGAGTTTCTGCGCCGCGTCCGCGCCGGGGAATTCGCCTATGACGACCTCATCGCCCGCGCCGAGGCGGAAGTCGAGGAACTGGCGGCTTTGCGCGACAACTCGACCCTGCCCGAGATCGCGGACAGGACTGCGATAGCCGACCTCTTGCACGAGATTACCGAGGCGTGGGCGCGGGATGAGGGATAGAGTTTAGGGTTTATACGATATGCAAACTTAGACAGTATATAGCACGACATAGGACAATTGTGTCGAAATCCTCTCCGTTTCTCGAAGTCCCTGCGGCTGCGGCGAGTATCGCGGTGCCTGTAGTCCTTGCCGCAACTGAGATCGCGGCGGTTCCTTTGGTCCCTTGTGTTCCTTGCGTACCTGCCGGTTGCTCGGCGGAAATGGTCAGCCCTCCGTCTCCTCGCGCGAGGTCATATAGTACAAGATCGGCAGGAGAAACAGGGTCAGCACGGTGCAGGACATGACGCCGCAGACGACGACGGTCGCGAGGGGGCGTTGCACCTCCGCGCCCACGCCTGTCGAGAGCATCATGGGCAGGAAGCCGAGCGCATCGGTGATCGACGTCGCCAGCACGGGCACGAGCCGCTCCCTCGCGCCTTGAATCACGGCATCGTACAGGGAATAACCGGCGCGCAAAGGTTGCTGGATTCCCGTTTTCGCGGGAATGACGGTGGGGGCGGGAATGACGGTGGGGGCGGGCATGGCTGTGTCTTCGTCTTGTCCATCCTGTCCATCCCGTTCATCCTGTCCGTCCGTCGGCTCGTCGCCGCGCCTCTTCTTCCGATACCCCCGTATCGCGGCGATCATGACCTGTCCGTCGAGCACGGCGATGCCCGTCAGCGCGATGAACCCGATGGCCGCGCTGACGCTGAACGGTATCCCCCGGTAGTACAGGCCGAGCACGCCGCCCAAGGCCGCAAAGGGGATGCCGGTGTACACGATAAGCACGTCCTTGAGGTTGTTGAGACTCGCGTAGAGCAAGAAGAACACGAGCACGAGCGCGAGCGGCACGACGATCATCAGCCGCTGGCGCGCGCGCACGAGGTGCTCGAACTGGCCGCCCCACTCGATAAGGTAGCCTTCGGGCAACGGGACCGCCTCCGCGATCCGCTGTCCCGCGTCGCGGACGAAGGACAGGATGTCGCGGTCGCGGACGTTCGCCTGCACGCGGATGAGCCGCCGGCCCCACTCGCGGTTGATGTTGGCGAGCCCCTCCGCCTCGCGCATCTCGGTCAGCGCGCCCAGTGGCAGTTCCGCGCCCGCGCTGGTCGGCAGAATCATTTCCGCAAGCGCCTGCCGGTTCGTGCGCAGCGCGTCCGGCAGCCGCACGGTCAGCGGAAAGCGGCGCTGTCCCTCGAGGACATCGCCGACGGGCCTATTGCCCAGCGCCTCGATCATGGTCAGCACCTCGCGCGTGGGAATACCGTGCCGCGCGGTCACCGCCGGGTTCACGCGCACCTGAAGCGTGGGCAACCCCGTGACTTGGTCCGTCGAAAGGTCCGCCGCGCCCGGAACGCCCGCCAGGACCGCTTGGACCTGTTCGGCAAGGCGCGCCAGTTCCTCGAAGTCGTCGCCGACGATCTTGACGCCCACGTCTGAGCGAATCCCCGCGGTCAATTCGTTCATGCGTAACTCGATGGGCTGGGTGAAGACCATGTTCTGTCCCGGCAGATCGTGAAGCGTCTCTTGAATCGCGGCGCTGAGCGCCGCCTGGGTTTTCGCGCGGGCCCATTGGTCCCGCGGCTTGAGCGTGATGAAGACGTCGGTCAGCTCGATGCCCATCGGGTCGGTGGCGACTTCCGCCGTGCCGACGCGCGACCAGACCGCCTCGATTTCGTCGGGGAATTCCTCGATCAGCAACTGCTCGATACGCGTGTTGTACGCCGTGGATTCCTCGAGCGCGACGCCCGGCAGACGAATCACGTTGATGACGATGGCCCCTTCGCTCAAGCGCGGCAAGAACTCACCGCCCAGCCTGGGCGCCAGCGTCAAGACCACCGCACCGACCATGAGCACTACGCCCAGCACCGCGCCGCGCCATGCGAGCGTGCCCCGCAGCAGGCCGCCGTAGAGTCGCTTCGCGCCGCGCAGGAGGAGGCCCTCCCGGTCTCGCCTCGGCGTGGGCAGCAGGTAATACGAAAGCACGGGTGTAAGAAACAGCGCGATGGCGCCCGCGCCGATCAACGCGAAGATGAACGTGAACGCCATGGGCCGAAACATCTTGCCCTCCGCCCCTTCGAGGGTCAGGATCGGCAGGAACACGATAAGAATGATGCCCATGCCGAACGCTATCGGCCGCGCGACCTCGCGGGCGGACGCCGCCATGATCCCGAGCCGCTCGCGCCAGGTCGGCTTGCGGCCCCGGCCGGCGCGAAACGCGCGTAGTCCGCGCAGATGCGCGTCCGTCATGATCACCGACCCGTCCACGAGAATGCCGAAGTCCATCGCGCCGAGACTCAGCAGACTCGCGGCGATCGCCGCGCCGTGCATGCCGAGTACGGCGCACACCATCGCCATCGGGATCGTGACCGCGACCAGCAGCCCGCCGCGAACGCTGCCAAACATGAGAAAGAGCACGACGATGACCAGAACGGCCCCCGTCATGAGGTTTTCCCGCACCGTTTCGAGCACGTGCTCGACCAGTTCGGTGCGATCATAGACGACCTCGACCGCAACGCCCGGCGGCAACGCGGCCTTTGCCTGTTCGAGTTGGCGGCGCAGCGCGGAGGCCACCTCGCGACTGTTCCCGCCCTGAAGCATGTAGCCCAGCCCGAGCACCGCCTCGCCTTGGCCGCCGAAGGTGACCGCGCCCCGCCGTATCTCGTGGCCGATGGCGACGTCGGCCAAGTCCGCGACGTGGACCGGAACGCCCTCCACGGCGGTGACGACGATGTCCGCGATTTCCTCGAGGCTCCGCGCGCGGCCCAGACCGTGGATCAGCACGGCTTGCCCGCTCGTCGTAAGTTGGCCGCCGCCCACGTTCGCGTTATTGCGTTCGAGCGCCTCGATGAGCCGGTCGAGCGTGATCCCGTACTCGCGGAGCCGCTCGGGATTCGCGATGACTTGGTATTGCTTCTCGAAGCCGCCCCACGCCGTCACTTCCGCCACGCCGGGCGTCTTGATCAGTTGCGGCTTGATTACCCAATCGTGGAGCGTGCGCAATTCCTCGATGGTATGCGCTCCGTCCTCCGAGCGCAGGACATACGCGAAGATTTCGCCCAAACCGCTCGATATCGGGCCCAATTGCGGCGATTCGACCCCGTCCGGCATCGCGACGCCCGCGAGCCGCTCGAGGATGAACTGGCGCGCGTCGTAGACGTTCGTATCGTCCGAGAAGACCGCCACCACCTGCGACAGGCCGAACTTCGAGATCGACCGCACCTCGACGAGGCCCGGCAAGCCGCCCAACGCGAGTTCGACCGGCTGCGTGATTTGTTGCTCGATTTCCTCGCCATTCAGCGCGGGCGCAACGGTGTTGATCTGCACCTGGATATTCGACGTGTCAGGGAAGGCATCCACCGGCAATCGCGTGAGCGCCCACAGGCCCAGTCCCGCTAGGGCGGCAAAGGCGCACACCACGAGAAAGCGCCGTTCGAGCGCCCCGTGAACCCATCGTTCAAGCATAACCGCCTCCTAATCGTCCACGCAGCCCGCGCCGAGCCGCGACTTGAGGAATTCCGACTTCACCACGTGGCTGCGCGCGGTCACGACGCGCTCTTCGGGGGCGAGGCCCGCCGTGATCTCGAAGGCGGTTCCCCGCGTCGCGCCCACGGCCACGCGGCGCACGTCGAACAGGTCCTCCGCCACTTGCACGAACACGAAGGGGTGGCCGTCGTAGTGGTGGACCGCGTCGGCGGGCAATTGAAACGCGGGCGCCGCCGCGCCGTTGTTCACCGAGACCTCGCCGTACATCCCGTGCTTGAGCAAGCGTTCGGGATTCGCCGCGACGGCCCGCGCCTTGAGCGTCCGGCTGCCCTCCTCGAGAAACGGGGCCACCCAATCGATGCGCGCTTCGACGACGCGGTCGCCGAGTCCGTCGAAGCGCGCCCGTACGACGTCGGCCACGCGCGCCGCCGACATCAGCGCCTGCGGAAGAGCGATATCGAGCCACATCTCGGAAAGGTCCGCGACGGTGAACAGGGCCGCGCCGCGTTCGACCGCTTCGCCCGCGACGGCGCGCCGCTCGATGATTGTGCCGGCAAAGGGCGCGCGCAACACCACGATGGACGAAACGGACGAGGCGGACGCTCCGTTGGTCTTGGCGTTCGGGGCGTCGTCCAGCCCGAGCAGTTCAAGCTCCTGTCGCGCCGCTTCGACGGCGGCCTGGGCGCGGCGCTGTTCCGCGGCCGCTTGCTGGAAGTCCTGGCCGCTGCTGATGCCCTTCTCGTGCAGACCCTTCTCCCGCTGATAGACCGATGCCGCGAGGTCCCGCTGCGCCTGCGCCTCGCGATAGGCGCGGACCCGATCGGCGAGTTCCGGCGACACGAGCCGCGCGAGCGCCTGGCCCGCCGCGACCTCGGCCCCGAGATCGACGAGTACCTCAGTCACCACGCCCGAGACCAGCGGCGTTACGCGCGCCAGTCTTGTCTCGTTGTACGCGACCCGGCACACGGCCCGCGCCGTCGCCGCGCTGATCATCGCGACGGGCGCGTCGGTGGCCACGCCCGCCTTGGCGGCGGACGCGCGGGACGGCAAACGCAGTTTAAGACTCTCGCCGGGCGCGAGCGTCGCGGCCCGCTCGGGATGACAGACCGCGCACTCGTTCTCGGCCAAGTCGTGCTCGCCGCACCAGTCACGGCCCGCCTCGACGGGACAGCATGTGTCGCCCGATCCGCTCTCGGCGGATTCGTGCTCGCCCGCGGCATCCGACGCCGCGACCGACGACAGCGAAGCCGCGCCGTGCGGCAGAAACCCGTTCAGCATCACTAGGACCGCGGCCGCCGCGCCCAGGCTGAGGGCCAGCGTGTTCAGCAAGCCGCGTATTCTTGTTCTATTCCGCATGAGATGCCTCCTCTGACGGCAATGTGTTGTTGGAGTCTTCCGAGACGATCGCCAAACCGGAGAGTCGCTCGAGCGTGATAGCCGCTTCGTGATAGGCGGCGAGCGCATCGAGGGCCCGCGCGCGGGACGCGAACAGGTCGCGCTCGACGCCCACCAGGTCGAGATAACCGAACTTGCCCGCCTCATAGCCCTCGACGGTCAGCGCGCGAATTCGTTCGAGTTCCGGCAGGACCGCGTCGCGCAAGCCCGTGAATTCGTCCCGCCGCGCCGCGGCTTCGTGGTGGGCCGAGGCAATCCCGCCGGCGGCATCCACCCGCGCGGCACGTTCTTGAGCGGACGCCTGCGCCACGCGATGTTCCTCGGCGCGAATGTTGCCTTGATTGCGGTCGAACAACGGTAACGGCACAGATACTCCGAGCGTGATCGTCGTATCGGCGTCGCGATCGTAGACGGTCCGCTCGCGCGTGAACGCGACGCCGGAACTGCCCCACGCGATGCCGGAATGCCGCTCCGATCCGATCGGGGTGACCCGCAGGCCGAGCGACACGGTCAGGTCGGGCGCGCGCTGCGCTCGCGCCAAGGCAAGCGCCGCCTCGCGCCGCGCGATTTCGCTCCGCCATCGCGCCACGTCGGGGTTTAAGCCGCGATGCGACGAAGAGTCGGTGATGGGCGGCACGGACGGGGCGCGAGCGCCTGTCCGCAAGGAGTCGAGGTCGGGGAGCGGCGGCGGCGCGTCGAGCACAGCATCCGCCCGCTCGAAGCGGGCCTCCGTCGCGCCCCAGGTCGCCGCCAACGCCGCGCGCCGCGCGTCGAGCAGACGTTGAGCCGTCCGCATGTCGATGGCGGCCAGATCGGCTTCCGTGCGCGCCCGTTGCAGGTCCAGCGGCGCGACCTTGCCCGCCTCGACCTGCGCCGCCACCGCGTCGCGCACGGCCTCGGCGAGCCGGTGCAGGTCTGTGGCGAGTGCGACCTGTTCCTGCGTCACGACCACGGCAATGAACCGCCGCGCCGTCTCCGCGAGCACGTCCGCCCGCGCGGCCTCGTAGTCCCAACGCGCGAGGTCCTCCTCCGCGCGCGCCAGACGCACCCGCCGCGCGCGTTTCGCGCCGGTCTCGATGCGTTGTGACAGCGCCAGCCGGAGGTCCGCGTCGTCGAACGCGCCGCTCGCGCCCGCGCCGCGCTCGCGCCCGATCTCCCACGCTGGAGAAAGCGCCATGCCGTCGATTTCGAGTCCGATCGCGCGAGACCGCGTCGTGCTCGATGGCGCATCCCGAAAGCGCAGCCCTTCGACCTCGAAGGACGACTCCGGATTCGGGCGCAGCCCCGCCTGGAGCGTGAGGGCTTCCGTAACGCGCAGTTCCCAGGCGTAGGCCGCGAGGCCGGGATTGCCCAGCAAGGCCGCGCTCAACGCCTCGGACAGGGTAACGGTTCCCGTCGGTTCCTCGAGTCGGAGCGACGGTTCCGCCGAAGCGGAGAGAACCAGAGATAGGATTAGCGAGTAGATCATGCACGCGACTCCAATTCCCGCGAAGGGATGCACGTGTCTTGCGATTGCAGGGAAATCGGAAAGGGGAGAGGGGACTAGATGCGGATCACGACGGTCCGCACATGCGGCGGCGTGGCCCGAACCGTGAACGCGGCGGGTTCAGCGGTGAGTTCGTTGGAGGCCGGGACGAATGCGGCACGCGACGCGGGAATTGCCTGCGCCACCGCCCGTTTCATCGAATCGGAAACCTTCCACTTTGCCGCGTCAAATACCTGCCCGTGGGCCGGCAGTGGAATGTCGGAACAGGAGTGACTCTCGGGGTCCTTGCAAGGCGCTTTCGGGCCGGCGTCGGCCGCCGACTCGACGTCCGGGCAGCAATTCGCCGGTTCGCACGCGGTCTCGAAAGCCATGTGGCCATCGTGGCAGATGCAGATCACCGCGCCCGCCACGCCCGGCGGCAGTGCCAGGAGACACGCCAGAAACACGAGCGCCGCGCCGCGCGCGAGGGGCGCTTGCGTCTGTTTGTCTCGCTGTTCCCGCATGCTTGAATCATCCTGGACGGTTTGCACGCATACTTGCGTGCCTAATATGATGCATTCTAATAAACACTGCGCATGGACAGCAAGTATTCCCACGGACGATATGGACGGGTTGGACGAATGCGGCCGGTTGCCGGGTGTCCATGCCGTCCATCCCGTCCATATCGTCCAATTATGAGCGGCGCGCGCGGTCTCAGGAGACGTTCTTGTGAAATTGCTGGTGGAAGGCTCGAATCTTCGCGGCGCGGTCCGGATTCCCGGGTCGAAGTCGCACACTATTCGCGCGGTCGCAATCAGCGCCCTGGCCGACGGCGTCAGTGTCATTCGCCAGCCGCTCGATTCGGCGGACGCCCGCGCGGCGTTTCGCGCCTATCGCGGCCTTGGCGCGGCCATCGAGGATGCAGGCGAGTTGTGGCGGGTGCACGGCACGGGCGGCGCATTGCGCGTTCCCGACGACGTGATCGACGTGGCGAACTCGGGCACGACGATGAATGTCGCCCTCGGCAGCGCGGCCTTGCTCACCTCGGGAACGGCCGTATTGACGGGCGACGAACAGGTGCGGCGGCGGCCCTGCGGCGTCCTCGAAGCGTCCCTGAACGACTTGGGCGCGACCGTGCGCGCGACGCGCGGCAACGGCTGCCCGCCCTTCGTGGTCCAGGGCCGCCTGCGCGGCGGCGACACGACCATGGAGGCCATGAGCAGCCAATACGTCACGTCGCTGTTGATCAACGCGCCGCTCGGCGACGGCGATACGCGGCTGCGCGTGCCGGTGCTGCACGAAGTCCCTTACGTACACATGACCCTGGCGTGGCTGCGCCGCGCGGGCATCCGCGTCGAGCACGCGGAAGACCTGAGCGAATTTCATATTCCGGGCGGTCAGGCGTACCCGCCCGTCGATTGCGTGATTCCGGCGGACTTCTCGTCGGCGACGTTCTTCCTCGCGGCGGGCGCGCTGCCGGAGAATGAGGTGACGGCCCTCGGCCTCGACATGGGCGACCCGCAGGGCGACAAGGCGGTGGTGGATTATCTGCGCGCGATGGGCGCGGCGGTGCATGTCGCGGAAGACGGCATCCGTGTGGCTGCGGGCCGCCTCGATGGCCGCGAAATCGACCTGAACGCAACGCCGGACGCGCTGCCGATGATGGCCGTCCTGGGCTGCTTCGCACGGGGTGAGACGCGGCTCGTCAACGTGCCGCAGGCGCGGTTCAAGGAGACGGACCGCATCACCGCCATGCGCGAAGAACTGACAAGACTCGGCGCGCGCATCGAGGAACTCGAGGACGGCCTGGTGGTCCACGAGAGCGCGTTGCGCCCCGCTGAGGTCGACGGCCGCGGCGACCATCGGATTGTAATGGCCTTGGCCGTCGCCGCGACGGGGCTGCCCGGCGTGACGACCATCCACGGCTTCGAGGCGGTCAATGTGACCTTTCCGACATTCATTGAGTCGTTGAACGCACTCGGCGCAAAGACGCGTCTTATCACTTGAGGGTGTCCGTGTTCGTCCGTGTTTGTCCGTGTGCCGCGTGGGAATGGGTCGCCGTACCCGCACGTTTCCGAAGCCGGGGACTGTCCCCGTTATCGAGAAAGGACCAGCATGAAGATCGTATTGGCAGGGCCCAAGGGCGCGGGCAAGAGCGCGATAGGCGGGATCCTGTCGGAAAGGACGGGCTTTCGCACCGTCGAGACCGATCGCCTCATCGAGGACCTCCACGAGCAGCGCGACGGCCACCGGATGCGCTACCGCGAGATTTTCGCCGAGCACGGCGAGGCCTTCTTCCGCCAACTCGAACGCGACGCGGCCCATCAATGCGCCGATAAAGACTGGCATATCATCATCACCGGCGGCTCGATCATGATGGACCCCGACTCGCGCCGCACGCTCCGCAATAACGCGCTGCTGGTCTACCTCACCGCGAACCCCGCCGTGCTCTGGGAGCGGGCGATAAAGGACGGCGTCCCTCCGTGGCTTGTCGGCCCGGAGGGCCGCAAGAAGTACGAGGATCAGGCCGCGATTCGGGAGGACGTGCTGCGGCCCTATGCGGACATCGTGATCGATACGACCGACGGCGCGCCCGAGCAACTCGCGGCGCAGGTGCTCGACCGCATTAGCGAGGAACTGGCGATCCATTGTCGGTCGGCGAACACCTATGGCGAGATTATTCGCGTGACCACCTTCGGCGAGAGCCACGGCCCCGCCATCGGCGCGGTCCTCGACGGCGTCCGGCCCGGCATCGAGATCAACGAGGAACTCATCCAGCGGGAACTCGACCGGCGCCGCCCCGGCCAGAGCAATCTCGTCACCCGCCGCAAAGAGAGCGACAAGGTGCGCATTCTTTCCGGCGTCTTCGAGGGCAAGAGCACCGGCGCGCCCATTTGCATGATCATCTACAACGAAGACCAGAAGTCAGGCAGTTACGACAACATCAAGGACCTCTTCCGGCCCGGCCACGCCGACTTCACCTTCTACCGCAAGTACGGCCTGCGCGACTATCGCGGCGGCGGGCGGTCCTCGGGCCGCGAAACGGCCTGCCGCGTCGCCTGCGGCGCGGTCGCGCGCGACATTCTCGCCAAGCGCGGCGTCCGCATCGTCGCGCACGCCGTCGAAGTCGCCGGCATTCCCGCCGAGACCTGCGACTACGACGTCATCGAGCAAAACCCGGTCCGGTGCGCGGACGCCGCGGCGGCGGAGAAGATGGCCGAGGCCATCGTTGCCGCGCGAAAGGATTGCGACTCCGTCGGCGGGATTATCCAGCTCGATATTCTCGGCGTGCCGCCCGGCCTCGGCGATCCGGTCTTCGCGAAGCTCGATGCGCGCCTGGCCGCCGGGCTCATGACCATTGGCGCGGTCAAAGGCGTCGAGGTGGGGCTTGGTTTCCGACTGGCGCGGCTGCGCGGCAGTGAATCGAACGACAACATGGACAAGACCGGCTTCCTCAGCAACCACTGCGGCGGCATTCTCGGCGGCATCAGCACGGGCGAGCCGATCATGCTGCGCCTCGTCGTCAAACCCACGTCGTCCATCGCCAAACCGCAGCGCACCATCGACGAAGCGGGCCATGAGCGCGATATCGAAGTACATGGCCGCCATGATCCCTGCATCGTGCCCCGCGCGATTCCCGTCGTCGAGAGCATGGCCGCGCTGACCATGCTCGACATCTGGGAAGTCCAGGCGCGGCTTCGTCCCGATTGGGCCGAAAAGTGGGAATCCGTTGCGGGCGTGTAACATGGAATTGCGTTCTTCAGCACATCCGCTTATGATATGGGTTGGTCGTTGATGGGAACGAGCAGTGCGGAGTTTCCGATGCGAAAGGAGTGCGCCATGAGTCGGGGTTTTCTTGTCGCGGTGGTTCTGTCGGTTAACGTGATCGCCGGCGGTTGCCAATCGATGCGCGGCCCGGAAGCGAGTCTCGCGGCGCAAGTCCTGCCGCAGCCGAACGAATACATCAAGATTGACAACGTGATTCTCATTGTCGACGCCTCCGGCTCGATGTGCGGCGCCGACAAGTTCCCCCTTGCAAAGGAGTTGGCGCGCTCCTTCGCCACCGCCATGCCGTCCGGCGACTACACCGCGGCCATGCTCGCCTTCGGCGGCGAAACCACCGCGCGCTGGATCAAACACAATCCCGACCGCTTTGATCGCGCCGGGTTCCTGCACGCCGTCTCGCAGTTGTACTGGCTCAAGGGCTCGACCCCGCTCGCCCTCGTGCTCGAACGGCTCAAACCCGGCCTCGACGAAACGACCGGCAACACGGCGCTCGTGATCTTCTCCGACGGCAGGTCCGACACGTCCGCCGTGCTTGACGTATGCACGGCCATTGTCAACAGCTATCCGGCGAAGATTTGCATTCACACCGTCCAGTTCGGCGATGACCCGGCGGGCGGCACGCTGCTCGAAAACATGGCGGTATTGAGCGCTTGCGGCATGTTCCGTCCGGCGTCCCATATCGTCACCGACGAAGGGATGCAACAGTTTGTACGCGAAGTGTTTCTAGCCCAGGGTGTCGCGCCGTATCCGGCGGGAGGGCGCCATCTCGGAACGGTGTACTTCAATTTCGACAAGTGCGACATCCGCCCGGACGCCGTTCCGGTAATTGACGCCGCTGCCGCCACCGTGAACGCCGATCCCCAAATGACGGTGTCCCTCGATGGCCACACCGACGCGCGTGGGGCGGAATCCTACAATCAGACCCTGTCCGAGAAGCGCAGCGACGCGGTCCGCGACGCCCTCGAACAGCGCGGCGTCGCCCCCGCGCGAATGCGAACCCAGGGCTTCGGCGAGTCGCAACCCGCTGCGCCCAACGATACCCCGGCAAACCGGCAATTGAACCGCCGTGTCGAGATCAAGGCGTTGCCGTAACAGGTTGCCTTTCAAAGACTCCCCGACGATTCCCGGCGTGGTCCGGGCCCGATTGAGGGGCCCGCGCGTGGGTTGGGTCGCCTCCGGGCAGGTTGACGCCCGCCTTCGGCGCAAGTTGCCGGACGGAATCCTCGCACAAACCCCAAGACGAGCGGCTTGTCGCTGATTTCCACGGGCTTCCCCGGGCGTTTGTAACAAAATCCTGCCGTGGCGGTATCTCTATGCGTCCGCGAGGGCGCAGTACGGACCTGGGAGGGACCGTAGCCCGCACATCGTGTCCGCATTGATTTCGAACGGGAGACAACCGCAACCGCCGGCCTTCCGGCGAAGGCCCAGAGGTCACGCCGCATGAAACGTCTATTGGTACTGGATGCGCTTCGAGGATTTTTCATCATATTCGTTATCTTGTTCCACGCGCTCGGCCACGTGATGCTCTGGAACGGCGCGCTCATCGAGCGGCAGGAAATTCAGACGTGGACCATGGTCCTGTTTTCGCCCCTGATCCTTCTGGGCACGTGGGCGCCCGTGTTCGCGCTGATCAGCGGCGCGGCCACGGCCTACGTGTTGCACTACCTCATGGCGCAGGGCCGGGGACACGCTTTGGGCGCGCATGTGCGCGGCGTATACTACAATAGCGCCTTCCTCTACGTATGCTCGCTGATTCACATGTCGATGCTGCACTTCCGCGTCGTTTTCAACGGTGCGGAACGGTTCTCCTTTGTCACGGGCTCCCTGGAACAGGGCCGCCTGGCGAAGGCCGACGTGGACCTCCTGTTCTTCACGGATGCGGTGGCGCTTGTCGCCATGGCGGGGGTAATCGTGGCGAGCGTGCTGTGGCTGCTTTGGCGCGGCGACGGATTCGCGCACGCGCGGCGCAACTATGCCGTTCTGGTGACGTTGGGCCTGCTGTGGTTCCTGGCGGCGCCGTGGCTGCACAAGGCGCTTGACACCTCGTTCTTCGCCGCGGTTACCGACCGCGACGTACCGACGGCCCTCGCGTTGAAACTGATCATCGGTCCTCCGCACAGCACCTTCCCGAACGCGGGGTTCTCGTTGTTCGGCGCGGTACTGGGGATTGCCCTCGCGCGGCATGAGGCGTTGGCGCATCTGCGTCGTTTCGGCTACGGATTCGGCGTTTTCTGCGTGGCCGTGGGCGGGCTTATCCTCCTGTATGCGGGCGTGCCGATCGGTCCCGAGCGGGTGGGTACGGCGCTACCGGTGCAACTGCACTTCCTGAACCTCGGCCTGATGCTCATGGTTCTGACCTATTTCATCGGGCGATTCGAGTATCAGGACGCGGCCCGGCGCGCCGCCATTGCGCAGCGCACCACGGGCGTCCGCCGCTTCGGTTTGATGGGCATGACGGCCTACATCTGCGAAAGCGTGCTGTGCGTGATAAACCTGACCTGGTACCTGCCCCTCTTCGCGGGCGCGCCGCTGCCCGCGCGCTATCTTGGGCTGTTCCTGTTCGGCGGCATGCAGATCGCGCTATGGCACGGCCTGCTGCGCCTGTGGGAGAAGGTCGAGTTCAAGTACAGTTTCGAATGGTGGGCGGTCCATGTTGTGGGCCGGCTGCGTGGCCGCTACTCTCATCGCCTCCAGGTCAGCGAAGTGCTCTACCACCCCGTCGCCGTGCCCGAACAAGGGAGCGCCTGACCGATCAGGAGTCGCGCAACGTTTCCGTTTGGCGGAAAATGCGCGGCGGCCGCCTCACCGCGAGGCGGCCGCGTCCTCGAGCTTCGTCGCAAACTCCCGCGACGTCGTCTTCATGCTACTTGTCGCCCAAGGCGGCTGAAATCATGAACGCCAAGACTGTAAAGTAAAGCTGGAAGAAGATTATCTCCTCGCCGTCCTTTGCCTGGGCCTGCTGCAAGGTGATCCGTTTCAGGTGCTTCATATGGGTCTCCTTTCCCAAGTAGTTCACCATTCATCGTACCAGACGACACGACGAACGTTTCATTCAGTTTTCTGTGTGCGAGCCGTGCAGGGGAAAGGGGGAAGGGAGAAGGGGGAAGGGGGAAGGGACAAGGGACAAGGACCGTGCCGCCCGCCCGCGCGGAGATCAAGGGTCGCCCCGCTTTTGAGCGTTAGCACGCCCATCGTGCCGCCCGCCCGCGCGGAGATCAAGGCCTTCCACTTCGCCTCCAACCTTCGGCGGTGGTCGTCCTTTGGGTCGTTTCGGTCCTTTAGGTCCTCTTTCTCCCCACTGGCACCTTGGGTGATAAACGCACCGTAAGTATCTGCCGTTATTGCTCTTATAGGCCAAGGCCGCGTTGGATTGCGAGACCCTCGCGGTGGGGGGCACCGGGGCATTGGCGACGGGGCCTTTGCGTGAGTCGCCGATTTTCCGCTCGATGAAAGCAGGACTCACGCGGATTCCCGTATCATCGACCGGGTACTCCCGCAAGACCAGGAAGACGGATGCAAAAAAAGGTTGACAGAGAGAGGGTGCTTAGCTTACGATTAGGGTGTCGGCGTTGAAGGTCTCTCGTCGGAGTAAGTGTATATCTGGGAAGAGGCCCTCAGGCGACCGGAGGAGACGAGGCTTTATAGTGTGAGGCTGGGTCAAAGGCTGCGGGCCGAGTGACCGCGATGCCGCGTGATCCGCGGCAAGAAGGAACATGAGTCATGAAAAAGCTTCTTGTGTTGTGTGCCGTAGGGGCAAGCATGATGTTCACGGGCCCGGTGTATGCGCAAGGCCAGAACACGTGCCAACTCATGGACGACATGGTTGCCTTGACCGGTGACCCCGATTTGTTGCCGTTGGTGGCGCTGCTCGGGGACACGGTCGGGCTCATCGAGGCCTTCGCGTGCGCGGTGGCCGATTTCAACGGAGGGCCCCCGGGAGAAGGGGAAGACCTGCCGCACCCCAACGGCATGTTGGACGGCGCGTTCGAGTTCGGAGTAATCGACGAACTGATCAACAACCCCACTGCCTATACCGGTCTTGCCTCGGGCACGCTCCCGGGCCAGACTGTAGCGGGCGTCACGGCGGCGTCGGTAGCGACGGCCAACGAGGCAAACTTCACGGCTGTGGGAGGGATATTGCTCAGTCCCGCCGTTCTCACCATCGCGTTCAACCTCATCGACGTGGAACTTGCCGAGCAGGAACTTCCACTGTTGACTCAGGTGCAGAAAGATAAGATTACCGTCCTCCTTACGAACTTGGTCAAGGTAGTCTCCACCTACGCCACGATTGGCGATGAAGACTCGGTGGCTACGGTAATCTGGCTGGGAGGGGTCGTGAATGCGGCGCTGAAGTTGGCCATCCTGCCTACAGACCCCGCAGCCTTCACCAACACGGTCCCGCCTGGGGCTTTGAGCCCTGACGGCGACGCGGACGGCGACGGCTTCACGAATCGGCAGGAATATGACCTGTACGCGCTCGCGAAGACCGCGGAAGACTATATCGACGCGGTGTTGGACCCGCTGCAGCCCGGCGCGGAAGGCGAAGGCGAAGGTGAAGGCGAAGGCGAAGGCGAAGGCGAAGGGGAGGGTGAATTGGTGCGGATTCTCGGCACGACGCCGGTCCAGGTGGGGTCGCGCGTCGAGTTGCGCGCGCGCGTGGTGCAGGGGATTACGGCGCTCACTTATCAGTGGAGCCGGCTGAACTCGGAAGGCACGGCCTTCGTCGAGATTCCCGATGAGATCGGCTCCTCGCTGGTCTTCGATCCGGTGGAATTGCAGAACGGGGGTTGGTACAAGGTCGTGATCACCTATGATGACGGCACGAAAGCGGTGGTCGAGGCGGGTTCCGCGCCGTTCTATCTGCAAGTGGTCACGGAACTGCCCGTCGCGGGCGGCATCGGTGTTGCGTTGCTCGCGGGATTGTGTGCGTTTGCCGGCGCGGTGAGCATCCGTCGCAAGAAGTAAGCGGATCAGCGAAATAGTCAGGCTTTTTCCGGGCCGCCGGTCGAAGGGATCGGCGGCTCGGTGTTTCTCGGGGGAATGGCCGGACCGGAGATCAGGCCGGCAGGGGGCCGCCGTCCTTGTCGATGCCATACTCGCCCATCTTGCGCCACAGCGTCGATCTCGAAATGCCCAGTTTCCGCGCGGCCACGGTCTGATTACCGCCGCAGGCGCGCAATACGTTGCGGATGTGCCGTTCCTCGACCACGGCGAGCGGCGGGGTCTCGTTGCCGGAGTCGTAGGCGAGGGCGAGGCGTCCCCGCGGGACCTGCCGGACCGCGTCGGGCAGGTCGCGGGCGCGAACGAGGTCCGTGTCGGTCATGATAACCGCATGGGCGATAATGCTTTCCAGTTCACGCACGTTTCCGGGATAGTGGTACTGCCTGAGCAGCGTTGCGGCGTCTTCGTCCAGCCCGCGCACGCGCCTGCCGAACTTGGCGTTGAAGTGGGCCACGAAATGACCGACCAGCGCCGGCAGCGCATCCATCCGCTCGCGCAGCGGCGGAATGCGTATCGCGATGACGTTCAGGCGGAAGTAGAGGTCCTCGCGAAACCGGTTGGCCCGCACGGCCTCGGCAAGGTCCTTATTGGTCGCGGCGATAACGCGCACATCCACGCGGCGGGTCTGACTTGAACCGACGGGGCGTATCTCGCCGTTCTGCAGCACCCGAAGCAGTTTCGCTTGGGTGACCAGGGCCATGTCGGCAATCTCGTCGAGGAAGATCGTCCCGCCGTCCGCTTCCTCGAACAGACCGCGCTTGTCGCTGTCGGCCCCGGTGAAGGCCCCCTTGAGATGACCGAACATCTCGCTCTCAAGCAAGGCCTCGGGTAACGCCGCGCAATTGATGGCCACAAACGGCCGATCCTGGCGGCGGCTCAGCCGATGAATCGAGTTCGCGAACACTTCCTTGCCGGTGCCGCTCTCGCCCAGCAGCAGCACCGTGCTGTCGGTCGGGGCCACCTTGGTAATCAGTTCCACCACGCGCTGCATGGCGGGCGTGCCGCCGACAAACTCCTGGAAGAGCGTCTGCTCGAATTGGTCGACCTTCTCGCGGTGGACGCGCGTCCGCGCCGCCTTCTCGACGACAAGCGCCACGTCCGACGGGGGGCAGCTCTTGGGCAGATAGAAGAACGCGCCGTGGCGAATGCCCTCCAATGCGCGTTCGAGCAAGCGCGGATCAAAAAGCAAGATAAGCTGACATTCCGGGCTCCGCTGCAGAACAAAGGAAACCAAGTCGACGTCGCCCTCTTCCGCGAGGTCGAGATCGAGCACGGCGATATCGAAAGAGCGCCGGCCGGCCAGGCGCAGTACCCCCTTAGTGTCGTGGCACCGCTCGATGGCGTAGCCGGGGCGGTCCAGAAAGTCCGCCAGCGTGGCGGCGTACGGGATATCCGGCGACGCGACCAGCAATTCGGCACCAGGCCGCCTGCTATTGCTTCGGACTGCAACAACGTCGCTCATGGTGTTGCGTATTGTATCAAGACGAAGCAGGCAAGACAAGGGTGGCGAGATTCCGGACCGAAAACGAGTAATCGCGGGGCCGAATTACCACGCGGTCAGCAGCCACCCCTCCTGTTCACACCGCCAAGGGAGACCGGCGTGGAACAGTTCCACAGAGGCGCCATAATCTCGCAGAGCGGCATCATAGGCGGCGGCGGCCTCGGGCCAGTTGTCCGTTACGACGGTCCATTGCACGCCGTGGGGCGGTTGGTGCGCCACAATGACGTATTCCTCGATTCTGGGGCGCGCGTCGAGGCCCTGGCGCAAAAAGTCCAGTACCGTGTCCGCGCCGGCGTCCCGCACCCATTGATCGATTTGCGGGCGAAAGGCGGCGGTGAAGGCGCTCGCGACGCGCCCGAGATCTCTCGCGTGTACGGCCGCCTGGAGCGTGTCGAGGGTCTGGCGCGGCGTGGCGAAGCCGCCTGCGTGCGGCGTCGGCCCCTGCGGCGTTTCAAGGGTGACAGGGGCGGTGGGCGACGGCGTGGGCTGCAAGTCCTTCGCGCAACCGGGCGCGTATATGATTAGCGCAAGGCCCAGCGCCAGGACCGCGCCGGCCTTGATGCGTGGTCGGCGATTGGATGCTGGAATTGAGGCGTACATGGGAATGCTCCATGTCGGCGCAATAGCGCGCGGCATCGAGTGTAACATAGACGGAGGCGCGCGTTGCATCGGGCGGGGCCGGTGAAGGTTCTTGCCGGGAACCTCCGTCGGAGAGGGCGGATCAAGGAAGGAAGCGCATGCGCGCCTCGGGGTGTTTGTATAGGCAGGCTGAAGAACGTCGACGCCCGGGACGCACCGTGCTTTGCCCGCCGGGACGGCGCGGCGCGCGACAGGGTCTCGATAGATGGAGTGGAATGCCATGAACACAGCTGGAAATCGAGGGCATCGCAGCGGGATCACGGTTCTGTGGTGTTGCGCGCTGGCCGCCTGCCTCGGCGCAGGGGCCGCGGAAGTCGTGCGTATCGAGCCGGCGCCGCCCCTAGGCGCCTTACATGTGAGCCCAGTCGAGGTGATTTTTCCTTCCACGGTCGGCGAGGTCCGATTTAGCGTGACCCGGAGCAGCGTTCCCGTTCCCGCGTCGGAGATCAAGGCGGAGATTGCCGGCGGCTACGGCTGGATGTTCGAGATACTGAAATCGGCCGGGGAACCGGGGCAGGTCGTGCTGCGCGCCCGACCCGGCAACACGGAGCGCGGGACCTACGACCTGGTGTTTCGCGTCGGCAAGGAGGAGCGGCGCGCGCGCGTGATCGTCACCCTCGAACACGAGATGGCGGGGTTGCCTCCGGGCACGTCGAGCGGCGGCTATACCGTGGTATCGAAGGCGCTGCCGCCATATTATTATGAAGGCCAGGTGCTGGATCTGGATTTCGCCGAGTTGAGATCGGATACCTGGTATTCGTGGCGCGTCAACGACCGCGAGGTGCTCGAAGGCATCGGCGAGAGCCGCTTGCGTCACGTCCTGGATCAGCCCGGGGAATTACGGGTGCGCCTGGAGGCGCGCCGCGGGCAGGGTACCCCTGCGATTCCGTGGAGCGGTGCGTCAACGGTGCGGACTTATCCGGCGCAGGAGACGACGGTTGCCGTGGGGACCACCCTCACGTGCGAGGGACCGACCGGCTACGGGGACTACGAATGGCGGCTGGGCGGGGCGTCCGTCGGTACAGGGACGCGATACAGTCACCGTTTCGATCAGCCCGGCGTCTATAAAGTCGAGTGCGTGGCCCGCATGCCGCAAGGCGGGACAAGAGCCGGCTATTATCGTTGCGAATGGCGCGTGACGGTGCGATAAAGGGTGGCACGGGCGTCACCGCCCTTGGTCTGTCATCACGGGCAAGATGCCCGTGCCACGTACGTGGCGCATACGGCCAGCCGAGGAATCCACGAGCATGCGCGTCCTTACGCGTTGAGGTGGGGCTGCATCATCGCGCTGCTCTGGGGCATGAGTTCGCCGAAGTACGCGCCGTTCTGTTCTCGCAACCCGATACGCCGATGGCAGACGCCACAGTCGAACTTGTCGCCCGCCTGCGTGCCGTCCGGTACCTGGATATAAGTGCTACAGAAGGGACAGACGATGCTCTTCTCGTCCTTTTTCAGGAAGTCCTGCAACACACGGTTGATGCCGCCGGCGCGATAGGCGCGGACAAAGGCATCCACTACCTCGGGATCGAACTGCGTGCTCCGCCCCTTCTCGATCTCGCCAAGCGCGAAATCGGGGTCAAGCCCCTTGCGGTAAGGGCGGTTGCTCGTGAGCGCGTCGAACGTATCGGCCACGGCGACTACGCGTCCCTCGATGGGAATCTCCTCGCCGGATAGTCCGTAAGGGTAGCCGTGCCCGTCATAGCGCTCATGATGGTACAGGCAATACGGGATCAGCGGGTGCAGGCGCTCGACGTCCTGCAACAGCCGCGCGCCGCGCTCGGGATGCACCTTGATCTTTGCGAATTCCTCTTCGGTAAGGCGGCCCGGCTTCCCGAGGATGGCGTCCTCGATAGCGATCTTGCCGATATCGTGCAGCACGCCGCCCATTTCGCATTCTCGGATTTTCTCTTCGCTCCACCCGATTTCCCGCGCAATGGCCATGGCGAAATTGGTGACGCGCCACGTGTGGCCCACGGTGTATTTGTCCCGCATCTCGATGGTGTCGGCGAGGACGACGAGGGTGTCCGCGTAAGCCTTCTCCAGCATGTGGACGTACTGGGCGTTCTTGATGGCGCTGGCCGCCGGGCCCGCCAGGGCGACGAGCAGTTGCAGGTCACTCTGGACGAAGGCGTTGGTCGTGCCGCGGGTATCGACGTAGATCACCCCGAGCGTCTCGTCCTGGTGCCGCAGGGGCGCGCACATGGCGGACGAGATGTTCTGGGCGATGATGCTCATGCCGGCCTCAAAGCGGGAATCGTCCGCCGCGTCGCGGGTGATAACCGCCTCGCCCCGCTCCGCGGCCCGCTGGACGATGGATGAACTTATGACGACTTCAGCGGCGGCGCGGCCGGTCTTGACGTATTCCGTCACCAGTTCGCCGCTGTCCTTGTCGCGCAGGAGGATCACGCCGTTGTGGGCGGGAACCAGGCCGAAAATCTGGTCCATGATAACTGCGAAAACGCGGTGCAGGTCGCGCTCGCTCGTAATCACCTGGTTTGCGGCGTATACCGCCTGAAGCCGCTGCTGCGCTTCCCGCAGTTGCTCCTGACTGGGCGCCTCGCGCGGCGCCTGGAAGAAGGTCTCGAAGAGATGGTCCGCGCTGCTCGCCGACACCTGCTTGTTGCCGCCTGTCTCGAAGCGCACGCCGCTGTCCACCTTGGGCTCCGCGGCGTCCCGCGTCACGGCGCCTTCATAGCGGAATTCCTGTTCGCCAATCCGGATGACGTCCCCATGGGACAGCCGATATTCGAGGATGCGACGGTTGCCGACGTAGGTCCCGTTGCCGCTGCCGAGGTCTCGGAGGATGGTTCCGCGGTCGGTCTGCTCGATCTTGGCGTGGCGGCGCGAGACCTGAAGGTCCTCGAGTTGCACCGAACTGTCCGGATTTCTCCCGATGGTCAGGGCACCGTTGATTGGGAAGGCCTTCCCCGCTTCAGGGCCGGTCAGGGCAACCAGTTGTTCTTGCGCCATGTGGTCCATGCTCCAGTCAAACGCAGGCTGAAACTCGGTGAAGTTATACCATGCAAGGAAACGGGAAACCAAGAACCGGCAGCAAAAGCGCATAGCCGATGGGGTTGTCCATACCGTCCCTACCTCCATGCAACGGCGCGGAACGCCGCTAATCTGTTGACAGAAATGAAGAACTCGACTAGAATGAGAATTGCCGAGAGAAAACAAGAGGCCGTCGGCTGATCTTCCCGGCGAAACAGCGGCGCGCAGACCTCGCGGCGGGTTTGATGGCGGCGCGGCTCCAGTGCATGGACGAGTCCCAGACATATCTGACACCATTCGGTCTGCGCGAGCAGCCCTTCGCGCCGACGGCGGATCCGGCCTATTTCTATGCGACGCGGGAGCACAAGGAGTGTCTTTTCCGCCTCTGGAACAGCATTGACTCCCGTCAGGGCATCGCGGTGGTCCTGGGGGGATATGGAACCGGCAAGACGACCCTGTTGCGCAAGCTGCTTGTCGGGATGCGAGCCGATCCCCGGCGCTACAACACGGCGGTGGTCGGTTCGCCCATTCCCTCGTGGACGAGTCTCGCGCTGTTGGACGCGATTGTGACGCAGTTCGGTCTGCGGAGCGAGACGCCCTCGATAGGCGCCGGCATGGATGCGCTGTACCAGTATCTCCTGGCGCACCGGGACCAGATCAACACGCTCATTATCGACGACAGCCAGAACCTGAACAAGCGCGGGCAGATCGAATTGCTGCGCCTGATCCAGAATATCGAGACCCAGCAACACAAACTGCTCAACCTGGTCCTGTTCGCCCAGATCGAGTGGGTGCGGGTATTGCGCGCGGCGCCCAACTTCGAGCAGCGGATCGACATGAGCTACACCCTCCAGCCCATCCATTTCGAGGAGATGCGGCGGTTCATCGAGTATCGGCTCGAATGCGCGGGCGCGCGGCCCGGCGCGGGGCCGGAGTTCGACGAAGCGGCGCTGCGGGCAATTCACGCCTACGCCGAAGGGAACCCCCGGCTTATCGTCACGCTGTGTCGCAACGCGCTGCTCCTTGCCGCGCAGCTCAACGCGCGCCGCGTGAACCCCGACCTAATCTTGCACACTATCGAGAAGACGACCGTTCCCAATCCGGATAAGCGGGCGCGGGTCGCCGCGGCCGTGATGGAAGAGTTCAAGGGGCGCGCCCCGGCCGCGAAGTCTTTCGAACCCGCGAACGATGCGGGCGATGACGCGCAATGGGACCGCTGGTCGCGCGATCAGCGGGCCACGCAACTCCTGCTGCGCGGCGCCCGGTCGCGACAAGGGCCGCGCTGAGATGGCCATGAACCGGACAACGCGGGCCGCGCGCGAGCGCTGGGAGAGCAGCGCCGTCCAGGAACGGATCGACGCGATCGATCTCGCGCTGCACGAGCGGTTGACGGATAGCCGGTGTCTCAGCGGTATACCTGGCCGGCACTCCGCAACAGACCTTGAATTCATTCAGATGACCGGGCTGACACGCCCCGCCAAGGACCGGACCGCCTTCTCCGAGGGGACGATGCCGCCGACCGCCGCGCCGTCTTCCGCGCGGTCGCGGTCCGCGGATGCGCTGCGCGAATTGATTGCGGACCTGACGCGAGAAGTGTCGTCCACGGCGCGAACCGCGGAGGCGTCCGAAACTCCGGCGGAGTCGCCGCCACCTTGGGATAACGCGTGGAGCACGGCGTTCGGAACGCTCGCCGACGGCGACGAAGTCATCGAACGTGAAGCGAGGCCGGTGGAACGGACCGCGGCGCTTTTCGGCGAGGAAGAACTGGGGGATGCATCGCAAACGCTGAAGTCGCTCGATAGTCTCATCGACGAGATCTCGCGCGAGGAAGACATGGCCTCGCCGCCGCTGCCCACGGTCGATCGCGGGTTGGCGATTCGGGTCGTGGACGAGACCGCCGCGCCTGAACAGCGGCTTATGGAAGCGGAAACATTGCTTCAAGAACTCGAACAACAGGCCCGGGACGTGGCCGCCGCCGCGACGGACCGCGAAACCGACGACGGCGAAGTGAGGGCGCCGGGCCGGTTGCGCCGCATTCGGCCAAGGCGCGGGGCGCGTGAGGCGGGCGGGAGAGGGGGGGCGCGCGGCCGGCGGACGCGCGTACACAACGGTCAACGGCGCATCCGCGTAAGGAAATACGTGGAACCGATCGACTCGGACGAAGAGAGCAAAGGGGACGTTGTGATAGTGATTGAGGTGCGTGTGCGAGGGCGGGCCTCGTAGGAAGGGGAGGCGCTGTCGCGCCGCCCTTTGCCGGGCCGCGTGGAGGGATGGTATACTGATCGCGTGAGAAGGCCGGGACGAGACGCCCCGGTTTCCGTGAGACAGCGCTCGCTTGGCGCACTCCCGAATCAGTCCCGCCGTGGAACCGACGCGATGCCGGAAAAAGCCTATATTAAGACCTTCGGCTGTCAGATGAACGAGCATGACAGCTTCCGCATGATGGACCTCCTGCGCGAAATCGGTTACGACATCGCGGACTCGCCTGAGGACGCGTCGCTGGTCCTCATGAACACGTGTTCGGTGCGGCATAACCCCGAGAATAAGGTCTACAGCCTGCTCGGGGCGCTGCGGCGGCGGAAGGCGGCGCGCCCAGACCTGATCATCGGTGTGGCGGGTTGCGTGGCGCAGCAGGAGGGCGAGCGGCTTCTCGAACGCGAGAAGACGCTGGACCTCGTGTTCGGCCCGGACAACCTGTTCCGGCTGCCGGAGATGATCGCGGCGGTCAAGCGCGGCGAGCGCGTCTGCGCGACCCAGTGGCTGCCGCGCGAGCGGAAGATACAGAACTTCATCCCGGAGGAGTGGGTCGAGCGCGGCCACGTGGACGGCGTGAAGGCGTACGTCGCCATCACGAAGGGCTGCAACAACATGTGCGCGTTCTGCATCGTGCCGCACACGCGGGGCCGCGAGGTGAGCCGCGAGGCGGAGAATATCTTGCGCGAGGCGCGGAGCCTGGTGGCGCGCGGCGCTAAGGAAATCTGGCTGCTCGGGCAGAACGTCAATTCGTATCAGGCTTCGCGCGACTACCGCTTCCACCAGTTGCTCGACGACCTCTCACAGGTCGACGGCCTCGAACGCATCCGTTTCACCGCGCCGCATCCGAAGGACTGGAACAAAGCCTTGTCGGACCTGATGGCGTCGCGCAAGCGCATCTGCAAGCATCTCCATCTTCCCTTCCAGGCCGGTTCGGACCGCATCCTCGAGATCATGCGGCGGAATCATACGCTGGACGAGTACCTCGCAAAGGTGCGGTATCTGCGGTCGGTCGCGCCGGGCGTTGAGGTTACCACGGACCTCATCGTCGGCTTTCCGACCGAAACGGAGGCGGATTTCGAGCGCACCCTGTATTGCCTCGAACAGGCGCGGTTCAGCCAGGTCTATCCGTTCAAGTATTCCCCGCGCCCCGGCACGCCTGTCGCGGACCTCCCGGACGACGTGCCCCGGGAGGCGAAGGAGGAACGCCTTGCGCGCGTTATCGCGCTGCAGGAACGCATCAACGAAGAGAGCCAGCGGGCGCTCGTCGGCGCGACGCAAGAGGTGCTCATCGACGGGGCGCACCCGCGCAAGCGGCACGTGATGAACGGCCGCACCGACGGCTATCGCGCGATCAGCGTCCGGGGTGAGCACCTCGAGATCGGCGACCTTGTCGCGGTGCGCGTCACCGGCTACGCGGGCCACTGGCTCGAGGGGACATTGATCGGCGAGCGCCGCGAGGCGGCCCGGGCTACTTGTCCCGTGTGTTGAGCCGGTCGAGGTGTTCCTGGGCGGGACGGCACGCGGGATTGATTTCGAGGACACGCCGCCAGTCTTCCCGGGCCTTGTCGAGGTCGCCCTTTTCCTCGTGGGCAAGACCGCGAATAACCAGCGCCGATTCGCAGGCCGGGTCGAGCGCGAGCGCCTTGTCGAGCATGGCCATTCCCTTGTCGATATCGCCGCCGTGCTTGCGCTCCGCGAACACGAGGCGCTTGCTCGCGGTCACATAGGCGTGGGGGTTGTCCGGCCCTTTGGCTAGAGCCGCTGCGGCGGCATTATCCATGTGCCTGCTGAACCGCTTACCCTGATAATTGGTGCGGATCATGGTCGCCCAGAGGTCCGCACGCATGCGAAGGTGCTCCGACGTCTCGGGGAGCTGGTCGAGGGCTTCATGGGCGACGCGGGCGGCCTCGTCAATCCGATCGCCGAGGGCGCGTTTCTCGCTGGTCTTGAAATCCCCCTTCTCGTGCTCGTACCGGAGCAATTCGGCGACCAAGAGCCCGAGCCGCGCCACGAGTTCCCGCGCCTCGGCGTCGGGGTGATCCGCCGCGAAACGGACGACTTCGGGGAGCAGCTTTTCCGCGCCCTCCGCGTCATAACTCAGGCGCAGGGCGTTGATCCGATCCCGGTAATCTTCGAGACCGGCCGCGTCCGCGATCAATGAAGTCAGGCATGCCGCCAAACACAATAGCACCGACAAACGCATATTGTTCCTTCCTGATACTGCTTTCCGCAAGTGTGAAGTAAGAGTGTTAATAAAAAGGCGCGTACGCTTCAACTTGCAGGTTCCAGCCGTCGATCTGAAATCTCAAACGTACTCAGCCGGGCGGTCGCGCGGTCCGGCGCAGGGCAAGCGCGGCGGGGACGAGCAAGAGGTCCGCCGCCAGCGCCACGACCATGGCGATGCCGGAGAGGTTCCCGAAGTACCGCAACGGGAGGAAGGTCGAGCGACCCAGCGCGAAGAAACCGATACACGCCGTAACGGTCGTGACGGTGATCGAGGGACCAACGGACGCCATGGCCTCGGTAATGGCGTCGTGGTACTCGCGCCCGCGACGGCGCGCCCGCGACGCAACTCAGCGCAAGGATGAGCAGCGCCGCCGCGCGAGGAGGCAGAGTTATCGGGGTATCGCCGCGCATGAATGGGATTGGACGTCGTTTGTTGCGACCAGAACTGCTGTGTCCGCGGCATCGTATTTATCGCGAGTGCCAGACGCACTCAGGGGAAGGCCACACAAACCGGCGTGGGCACGGACACCGGTGTGCCCGCGAGGGAGAGGCCGCCGGTGTCGGGATCGATGCGGAAGATCACGACGGTGTCGGTGGCCTGGTTGGCCGCGATCAGGAAGCGCCCCGAGGGGTCGATGTTGAAGTTTCTCGGGGTGCGGCCCTGAGTGGCGGTCCGCCCCAGCGGCGCGAGGCGTCCGGTTTCGAGGTCGACGGCGAACGCCGCGATGCTGTCGTGGCCGCGATTCGAGCAATAGACCAAGCGGCCCGAGGGATGCACGCGAATCTCGGCGGTGGTGTTTGCGTCCTTGAAGTCGTCCGGCAGTGTCGTGACCGAATGCAGCGTATCGAGGCGTCCGCTTGCGGCGTCGTAGGCGAACGCCGTCACGGTGTTGTCCAATTCGTTGACTACATATGCGAAGCGACCGGTTGGGTGGAACGCGAAGTGACGGGGTCCCGCGCCGGGCGCGATTGCCGCGAAAGGCGGGTCGTTGGATTCGATTGTCCCGCGCGCATCGTCATAGCGGTAGACCATTATCTTGTCGAGGCCAAGGTCCGCGGCGAATACGAAGCGTCCGGCGGCGTCGAGCGTCACGGAATGGGCGTGGGGACCCTGCTGGCGTTGCGGGTGAACGCTCGATCCCTCGTGCTGGATGAAGGCGCACGCGGGCCCGAGGCGGCCCTGCGCGTCTATGGGCAGCACGGCGACGCTGCCGCCGCCGTAGTTGGCCACGATCGCGTGCCTTCCGGCGCGGTCCACGACGACATGGCACGGCCCTGCGCCGACCGACGACTCCCGGTTCAGCAATTCGAGGCGGCCGCTGTCGCGGTCGATGGCGAAGGCGCTGACCGTGCCGCCGTCCCCGGTTTCGCCGACGGCGTAAAGCAATGGCCGCGTCGGATGTGGCGCCAGGAACGACGGATTCTCGATCCTCGCGACGAGCCCGATGCTGTCGAGTCGGCCTTCCACCGTGTGCAGGCGCAGGAGGTAGATGCCTTCGCTCGCGCCGCTGGTGTACGTGCCGATATAGACCGGCAACAACGACCGGGAGGCGATGTCATCCGCTGCGTGCGACGCCGCTTGCAGCACTACCGCGCCGATCCAAAGCGCATCCATCCATTTCCATGTAATCGCCATGATGCAGTCCCTCGCTCTGCAAGACCCCGCGTTTCGGGACTCAATATGTCATAATAGAACGTGTCGATGCATGGTCGTGATCAACCGAAACCATCGCGGACCGACAATGTCGATGATCCGGCGCGGGAGATGCCAGCGATGAAACGACGCGAATTCATGGGGAAGGTAGCGGCTACGGCGGCGCTCGTGGCTTCGCGCGGCGCGTGGTCAGGCGACGCGGGCGGGCACGAGGTCGTCGCGCAAACCGCATTGCCGAAACGTCCGCTGGGCAAGAGCGGGCTGCAACTTTCCGTGATCGGGTTCAGCGGGATTGTCGCGCGGGACAACACGCCGGAGGCCGTGGCGCGCGTCGTGCGGGATTCACTGGACGCGGGCGTGAACTACTTTGACACGGCGGCCTCCTACGGCAACTCGGAAGAGATGCTTGCGCCGGCCCTCAAGCCGCACCGCGCCCACATCGTCCTTTCCACGAAAACCCGCGAACGCACGCAAGAAGGGGCGCGGCGCGAGTTCGAGCGGTCCTGCGCGATTCTGGGAACGGACTACTTCGACATGTATCTCGTGCACGGCATTCAGCATGTGGAAAAGGACGTGGACCCGGCATTCGCGGCGGGTGGCGCGATGGAATTCCTGCTCGAGCGGAAGAAGGCGGGGCAGATACGACTGCTAGGGTTTTCCGCGCACTCGAACGAAGCCGCGCTTGTGGCAATGGACCGTCATGACTTCGATTTCTTCTATTACCCGGTCAGCTATGCGCCGTGGCTGAAGGCGGACTTCGGCGCATCGGTCCTGGCGAAAGCGCGGGAAAAGGGCGTTCCCTGTATCGCGTTGAAGGCGCTCGCGCGCCAGAAATGGCCCGAAGGCACGCCCCCGGAAAAGCGGCAGGGCAAGCGATGGTACGAACCCATTGAATCGCCCGAGGAGGCGTCGCTCGCGCTGCGCTGGGCCTTGAGTCAGGCTATTGTCAGCGTGCTGCCGCCGGGCGACGAGAAACTTTACCGCGATGCGCTCGCGCTGCGCGACGATCTGGCGCCGATTACCGAGGAAGAAACGCAGCGGCTGGCAACCTTGGCGCAGGGGATGAACCCGCTGTTCCCGCGCGGCTAGCGCAACTTATGTTGTGGCCGGTCTCCAGAATGTCGGTAAGAAACATCCGCGAACACGGCGTTCATTGCTTCGGTGTTCCGTAGAGATAATGGTCGTGGTTCTCCGACATATCATCGGGGAGACCGCTCCCTTTCCCCGCGAATTGGAGCAGGAGATCGGACAATGCTTGTGAATTTGGCGCGATATTGGGTTCGCTTTCGCAGACGATGACGCGGACGACCGCGCCGTCAGGCATGTCGGTGGGGTGATCCAAAACTATGGTATTCCCTTGTACTTTGCCCTTATATTCCATGTGTAAGTCTCCACACGCGCGGCATGTGTTGTAGAGTACGGGAAACCACTCTCGCCGCCGCACGCGTCTTTGCCGAATTGATCATAACATACAGATATCGGTCGGCGTTATCGCGCCAACGCTGTTGTGGCCGATCTCCCGTTGGAACCCTCACCCCAACCCTCTTTCTCGGGGAGAGGGAGTATAGGACGGTGTGGTTGGTCTCACGCTGCTTGCCGCAGGCTGAAGCCTGAACTGCAAACTGTATCTCTGAGTTGCCTCCGTGTTCTCCGTGCCTCTGTGGTGATAGCCCGCCCTATTCCGAAGTGGTTTCGTGCGGCGGCGGCTGCCAGATGGTGGCGGCGATGTAGCGCTCGGGCCCCGTTTTGAGGTCATTGAAGTAGTAGAGGGTGACGACCTTGCCGTCGGGTCGCTGTACGGCGCGGCAGTAGCCGATGTCGCGGTTCGCGCCGTCGTCGCGCAGGACTATCGGGTCGCTCCAGGTCCGGCCGCCGTCATCGCTCAATTTCGCGCAAATGCTGAACGGCGCGGCGCGATAGCCGTAATTGAGGCAGAGGCGTCCGTCGCGCAGTTTGATAAGGCTGGGCGGGTTTCCTTCGCCGAGGGTCTCGACGGGGTCGTTCAGGGGTTCCCACGTTGCGCCGTTGTCGCGGGAGACATAGGCGTTGAGCCAGCGCTTATACCATTCGCGGCGGCGGACGACGGTGATCAGGTCCGTGTCGGAGAGCCGCACGGTGGCGGGCATGATCGCAAAGCCCAGATGCTCGGGCGCTATCCAGGAGACGAATTCCCACGTCTTCGCGCCGTCGGTCGTGCGCGCGCAAAAAGGACGCCCCTCCGTGCCGTTGCGCTTGGCGGCGGTGAGAAAGACGGTGCAAGCGTGGGGGCCGTCCACGATATAGTCCGTGCGGGCGGCGACGCCCGGCGTGTCGAAGTTCGGAAACGCGAAGGGTCCCTCCCAGGTGTGCCCGCGATCATAGGAGTAATAGAAGCGCGCGGGCCCGGCGTTGATGTCCGACATGCGCAGCGTCATGGCGAAGTCGGGGTGCGTGAAATCGACATCGCCGGGGCAGGGTATCGCGGGCTTGATCGCGACGCCGGGCAATTCGACGCCGTGGAGCGCCTTGCCTTGCGGCAGCAGATGCCCCTTGTCGTTCGGGTGCTCGATGGCCCACGTTTCGCCGCCGTCGACGCTTCGCGCGAGGCAGAATTCCTCGGGCTTCTCGCGGTCGATGTGGTGGCGATGCGGGCCGAGGTCTTTGTAATACCCGCGCGAGAAGCCGACCAGGATTTCGTTGCCCCAAATCCAGATGCCGTGGTTCGCGGGCCAGCCGCCGAAGCGGCCCGGCTCGTAGTAAACCATGACGTGCCGGTCCACCATGTCCAAAGCCGCCTCCGGCTGTGCGGCAAGCAAGAAGCACGCAAGCGTCAGCATGGCGTGTTGCTCCTATGGGTTTGACCTCTCGCCGGGTCCATTCCGTCCATTAGGGTTCCAGAAACGCGCTTGCTTCGCGCCGCGCGGCAGCCCACTCGAGTTCGAGCCAGTGGCCGTTGCAGCGAAACACGGCGGCGTCATTCGGGAACGCGACGCGTCCATAGGGGCTATCGTAGCGCGGGTATTCGCGCAATTCCACTGGCGCGCCGTTATGCAGCAGCGGGCCGGTCCAATCCCACGCAATGTGTCCCTGCGACGGCGACTGATACGTGACGCGCAGGCCGTCGATGACGACCGGCGCATCCAGGATGCGGCGGACAAATTCCGTGAACTCGCCGTCCGTCGCGCGGCGGCCCATCTCGCAGATGAAGACGTTCCGCGGGCTGTCCACGATCATTTCGCGGTCCTGATCGTCGCCGCGCTCGGTCTGCCAGCGATAGGGATGCTGCGAGTAGAAGGCGAGGTAGCCGTCGCCGCGCCGCGCGAAGACCCAGCCGTCGCGCTCGATGCATTCTTCGAAGCGGTCGCGGGGCAACCACGCATGGGTGAAGAAGAGCTCGTTGGCGACATACAAGCTCGGCTTGCGCGCGACGTTGTAGATTTCGATGACGACGTTCTCGATCTGCGCCGCGCGCGGCAGCGTGCCGTAGCCCGTCCAATAATTTGGCGAGCGGCCATGGCGGCGCGCCGGATGCGACGTGAAGCAGACGGCGTCGGGGCCGAGCGTCGCTTGCCAGATGTGCTGCTGATCGCCGCCATAGCCCTTGCGATAGTCCTGCGCGGTGCTGAGCATATAGTCGGGCGTGCGGTAGGTGTATATGTTGACCTCTTCACGCGTGTTGCGACAGACATCGTGTCGGAAGAAGAGGGCCACCAGCGGGAGGACACGCCAGTTACGGCAGAAACCAAGCAGTCTCCGAAAGGCTTTCGCATCTTCAAAAAAGGCGTTCTCCCACCAATTGAACGCATCGAGCATGTCAACGAACAGATTTATCGTCAGCGGGTGCGCGTAGGCTTCGAGACTCAGCCACGTCATGCCGTCCTCGACACTTTTGAAGCCGAGTCCCCAGCGCGCGGCGTCGCGGACGCGGATGCCCATGCGCTGGCGGATTTCCGTGTCGCGGGCGTGCAGGTCGTTCGCTATCTCGAAGAGGACGCGCGGCGGCCGGTAGCGCTCGCTCAACGCGAGGCACGGCGCGCTGATGCCGCCGGCGTGCGCCGCGCCGCGCCCAAACAAGAGGTATTGTGTCGCGGTGGTGTTTTCGTGGCGGGCGTACTTACGTTCGTTCTCGTAGGTGCGGCCATGCGTGCCGCCGAAGACGCCGCGAAAACTATTCAACGCGATGTCGGCGCACAGAAGGTCCAGCACCATCGCGGCGCGCGTCGCTATCTCTTCGTCATCACAGAAATCCACGAGATTCAGGAGCGCGACGAGGTCCTCGTCGTAGTAGACATTCGAGAGCCACTCGCTGAAGCCGGTGCGGAAGCGCAATTCGAGCCAGCGCATGACGCGGGGCCGCATGACCGCCATCTGGTCGCGGCCCGTCTTGCCCGAGTTTGTGAATACGGCGTCGGGATACCGCTGCCCCGCGAGGTACCCCGCCGAGGCGAAGAGGATGTGGTGATTTTCCGACCACGTGCACATCGAATCCACGCCCGGTTCGTCGGGCCAGTACTTGAACCCGAGGACCGTGCGGCGGATGCGGTCCCACTGTTCAGAGGAAAGCCCGGGACTTCCGGAAAACTGGTACAAGAGCCGAAGCAGCCCGTGCAGATCGAAGTCCGCGCAGTCGTGACGATGGTCGATCTTATCGAGGCTGCGTTCGATGGGCCGCCAGTCAGGCGCGCGGCCCGCGGCCATGCGCACGAGTTGCGCAAACGTGCCGCCGCCTTCGCTTTCGGCGATATGGGAGACATACGCCGCGCGCCGCGCGGCGAACTCGGGCGCCGAGACCACCTCATGGAAATCCACGGCGTCTTCTTCCCGCGAAACGGCGGACAGCGCCGTTGCGCACACGAGCAACGCCAGTATGGGCAGGAACGGCGGCGCGCTTCGCCCGCCTTTCGACACGCGCCGTCCCGTCATTCGTCGCGCGGCCCCGCCTTGCGCGCCGCCTCGTGGGGGAAGGCGCGGTTCTCGGGCGTTACCCCGAAGACATTCTCGCGCAGGTTGAGGTTGTCGGGCCCCGTCTGATTGTAGCGGACGGATTCACCGGACGTGCCGTAAATGATGTTCTGTTCCACCAAGTAACCCTTGCTTCCCTGGTCGAAGAAGATGCCGTTGTTCGGCGCGCCGCCGTGGGCGAATGCGCTGCGGTGTACGTCGTACAACAGGTTCCCGCGCAGGACCGTGCCCGGCTGGAACCCGAGCGTGTAGATTGCGCCGCCGTCCGCCAGCATCTTCATCACGTCGTGGACCTTGTTGTATTCGACGAGGCAATTGCGCTGGCTGGTTTCGGATTCGTCCCAGCGGAAGCCGATCGAGATACCGGTGTACGGCATATCCGTCACGAGATTGTGCGCGATGCGCGTGCCGTCGCTGAAGGCGTCGAAAATACCGACGCACCCGTGGTTCACCGCGCCGCAACGCCGCAGCGTGCAGTCCGTCACCGCGTTATTGCGCGGCACGAAGCGCGGATCGGTCCAATCCGCGGAGAGCGAGTAGTCGCCGAGGAGTCCCTTGCGCCGGGGCAATTCGTCGCCGCGCCAACCCACCATGACGCCGTTGCCGCCTATGTCTTCGAGGATGCAGTGCGCGACGATGTTGTCGCGGCAGCCCGCGCCGAAAACCACGCCGCACGCGCCCACGTGCGCGACGCAGCACCGTTTCAGGCCGCAGCCCGTCGCGTGGCTGAATTCGAGCGCGCCGGGCAGCACGAAGGTCGGCGCGTCCATCGTCGTGCCGTGATGCCCCGCCTGGATGCCGACGTAGCCGAACTCGGGCAAGGGCCACTCCGCGTGAGCGAAGGTCAGGCCGGCGAAATACAGATTGCGCACCGGCGCGTCCGGTGCGCCGCGGACAATGAGCAGGCGCTCGAGCCGGGGCGCGATCATATCGGTCGCGTTCGGGTCTTCGCCTTCCGCCGCGTAATACGTCAGTACGCCGGTGCGCCGATCGAGATGCCATTCGCCCGGCGCATCGACGAATTCGAGGGCATTTTCGAGGTAGCAGGGCTTGCCGGGGCTTGTGGTGGTGGCGTCGCCGTGCCCGATCCAGCCCGCGGGATGACTGGTTCGGAGCGTCGGCCCCGCGCTCGACACGATCCGCGCCCGCGTGATTGACCAGTTCTGATACACGACCAGTTCCGCGTCGCGCCCCGCGAGATCAGCGACCGGCGGCGCGTCGCCCAGCGTGATTTCGGTGACTTCCGGGTTTACCGTCGTTACCCGCAGCAGCGCGTCCCCGTTCGGGAAGCGACCGCGCGGCAGGCGCGCGTCACCGCGGAACAACTGCCGGAAATACCAGGTTCCCGACGCGACATCCGGCAGCGTCACCGTCCAGCGCCCATCCGCGCCTTTTTCCCATCCGGTGATGCGGCGTCCGCCGCTGAACACGGGCGTCTCATCCTCATACGCGCGATAGGCGATGCGGTGCGCGTCTGTCCCGGAGTCCTGCGGCCCGAAGGCGACCGGCGCATCCAGCCAATACATGCCGCCGCGGATATACACCATGATGCCCGCTTCGAGCCCCTGGTAGACCCAATGGCGCACCGCGTCGCGCGCGCGGTGGAGCGTCGCGAACGGCGCTTCCTGTGTGCCGGGGTTATGGTCGCTGCCGTCGGGCGCGACGTAGAAGGCCGTGGGTTGGACGGTCAATGCGTGCGGGTCGTCGGCCGCGCCCGCCGCGCCCAGGATCAACGCGAAGAAGATCGCCGTATTCATCGGATATTGCCCTCGTGGTTGTTGTAAGGTGCGGATGGTAGCACAGCGGGCTTGTCAGCGGTACATCTTGAACCCGAGTTGGCGTTTCAGGGCCTCGAAACGCCGCAGGTAGTTTTCGACGGCGTCGATGCGCTGGTAGTACGTAAGCGCGTCGAACAGCAGCAGTTCGAAGGAGGCCGATTGCAGCCACTCGACGTCCTTCGTGTAACCGCACACGCACTTCGCCTTGGTCATCCTCTTGAAGCGCCGCACGTCGTTCGGCGACGCGCCCAGCGTCGAGCAACTGCCGAAATACACGACCTTTCCCGCGCATGCGCCGTTCAGCATTTCGCCGATATCCACCAAGTTCAAACGGTTCTTCCCGATGAATATGGCGTCGGGTTCGCCGTGAAAAGCGAAGTAGCCGATGTTGAAGGCCGCATAGGAACGTAATCGCCACCGGTTGACGTAGTACGTCAGTTCCTCGGGGGTTCCGATGTCGCGATAGATGAAATCGATACGCTCCTCCTGGCTGAGGAACTCGAGCAGGCGGCGCACCGAGGTGCGCGTGCGCAGGTCGGGCGACCAGTCGCCCTCGAAACAGAAAATACCCGGTTTCCGGCGTCGCGTCACGGCGTTTTTCTCCAGAATCGTGATCCAGAATACGACCCAAGACACGCCCCGGGCATTATCGCATAAACGCCCCGCGCGCCTCGCGCAGAGGAGCGGGGGCATCCTGCCCCCGGTAGTGTGGGGCGGGACGCCCCACCTCCTATGCGCCGCGTCCTATCCCTTGAGGCCGGTCAGCGTGATGCCCTGGATGAAGGTCCGTTGCGTGAAGAAGAACAGGGCGATCACGGGCAGGGTGATGACGGTGGACATGGCCATGAGCGGGCCCCAGGCGCTCTCGTGCTGGCTCTGGAACTGCTGGAGCGCCACGGCGAGGGTGTATTGGCGGTCGTCCTGGAGGTAGACGAGCGGGCTCAGGAAGTCGCCCCATTGCCAGAGGAACATGAAGAGCGCCGTCGTGGCAAGGGCGGGCTTGGCCAGCGGCAGAATGATGCGCGCGTATATGCCGAACTCGGTGCAGCCGTCGATGCGCGCGGCGGCGCTGAGGTCCTCGGGGATGCCCTTGAAGAACTGGCGCAAGAGGAAGATATAGAAGGGCACGCCGAAGAAATACGGCAGGATAAGCGGCTTGAACGTGCCTATCCAGCCGAGTTTGGCGTAAACCGCGAAAAGCGGGATAAGCGTCACCTGGTAAGGGACCATCATCGTGGCGAGCACAAGCCAGAAGACGAATTCGCGGCCCCGCCACGGGATGCGCGACAGACCATAGGCCGCCAACGACGAAGACAGCACGGTCCCCAGGACGGTGGTGAAGCACACGAAGAGCGTATTGCGGAGGTTGCGGGTGAAGCGCATCATCTCGAACGCGCGCGTGTAGTTGCGCCAGTGAAATCCGGGCCGGAGCCGCATCTCGACTTCGTCCTGGAACGCCAGCGCCTCCGTGTTGCCGACGAGCACGCGGTAGCGGCCATCTTCCGCGACGCCGAGCAGGGCCGCGTCCGCGCCGCGATACCGCACGATGGGGCGGTCCTCGGCGTCGCGCACGTCGGTCTCGGGCATCCACCGCCCCGAGAAGATGCGGGCCTCGTGCTTGAGCGAAGTCGACACCATCCACACGAACGGCATCAGAAAGAGCGCGGAAAGCGCCACCAGCGCCGCGAAAGCCGTCCACTTCGTTGTCGCGCGGGTTACCATGGCGTGTCTTGAAGTCCTCCCTAATCGTCGGACAGAAACCGGGAGCGAAGAGTACGGCCTACGGCGGCGTCCTTCTTCATCATCATCGTTTGGGAGAAGAGGACTCGCCGGATGGTCGGGCAGTCCCTTCATTCCGTCCCTGTCTCGAACCAGCGGAGCATAACCGACGCTTACTTGCGGGTCAAACCCGCGTCGCTTTTGCCGGAAGGGAGCCGGCCATAACAGGGCATCGAGCACGAATGACACGAATTTCACGAATGAAGAGGTGCAGGCAGGCGGCAGCGGCTGCGCATGACTGTGTGAATGGCTGACTTGAAAATGTGCCCACCTCAAGGCGATCATGGACTTGTAATGGAAAAACCGACGCTATACCTGGAAACAACAATCCCAAGCTATTTGTTGGCAACGCCATCGCGGGATGTCGTTTCTCTTGCGAGACAAGAGATAACCCGCGCTTGGTGGCGACGCGCTCGCGGGCATTTCGTGATGTTTGTTTCGGATGTGGTGCTGGAAGAGGCCAATCGAGGGGATAGCCAAGCAGCAGGCAGACGCTATGAATTTCTCGCGCAGTTCCCGGTCCTGGAGGCGACATCGGCGGTGGAACGCTTGACCGAACTATACGCTCGAGAGCGAATTGTGCCATCAGATAGGTCCGGTGACGCGGCGCACCTGGCTTTTGCCAGCGTCTACCGGATGCAGTTCCTCTGTACGTGGAATCTCAAACACCTTGCAAACGCATTTGCGCTCCGCCGCCTGAGGACGCTGAATGACAGGCGAGGATTGTTTACTCCACAAGTGTGTACGCCGGAAGAGCTACTGGGAGATTAAGGAATGAAGCCCGATCCGATTCTACGAGAAGTCTACCGAATGAAAGACCGATTGGCGCGCGACGTTGGCAACGACGTGGGAAAGCTCTTTCGTCATTTGCGCGAAGCCGCGAAGAAACATCCAGAGCGCATGGTCAGACCTCCCGTGCCTACAGGAGTCGCGCCGCGCGGTCACAAGAGGCGGCAGGACTGACTTGCCGAATGACGACGGAGATTCACAGCGTCGCCTCGATGCTCTCCGATGCCGTGAGGTGGCACGCTAAGCACCGTAGGAGCGTTCAGAATGATGACGGTCGAACGCAAATCTGAGGTCCGCAAAGCGTCGACGCCCGTACGGCAAGAGCGCGTTTCGGAGTCGGTCGAGTCGTTGCGGGAAACGGGTTCCGGATAGTTGCTGAAGCCCAGAGGCGGGGACATACCCGGCGCGGGCCGTTGACAGGAGAAGCCAAGCATGATAGTTTGGGTTGGATGAACAGAGAACGGAAGGGAGTGGTCGACACCTCCGGGTTCTGAGCGTCCGTTTCTGTCACAAAAGGCGAATGGATGGGTGTAACGGGTGGATATCACCAAGTAACGTCCCCAAGAGCGTGTCCAAGAGGTGGGGATCACTTGATGCTGCGGGCGTATGACATTCTGACATAGTTCCTTACTTGCGCAGGTGTGCTAACATGATCCGTGATCGTAATCAAGGGGAGAAAACCACGCGCGTGACCGCCACGAACATGCCGGACCACCTGGGGCGCTACCGGATCGTGCGCGAACTTGGCAGAGGCGAGATGGGCGTCGTCTATGAGGGACTCGACCCGAACATCGAGCGCCGCGTCGCGATCAAGACCGTCCGCCGTGACAAGATCGAGTCATCCCCGAACGCTGATGAAATGATGAAGCGGTTTCTGCGCGAGGCCCGCGCCGCAGGCGCGCTGAACCATCCCAACATTATCATCATCCACGACGCTGACGAAGCGAATGGCATCGGTTACATTGTCATGGAGTTTCTCGAAGGGGGCGATCTGCGCAAAGTCATCGAGGAAAAGCGCCACGTAGACCCCGAGACCGTCGCCGAGATGGGCGCGGCCATCTGCGAGGCCCTAGCCAGCGCGCATGACCGGGGTGTCATTCATCGCGACATCAAGCCGGCCAATATCATGACGCCGCCGGGCGGACCGATTAAGGTGGCGGATTTCGGGATCGCCCACATGTCCGACTCGACGCTGACGCAGGAGGGCGCCCTCATCGGCACGCCGTTTTACATGAGTCCCGAACAGTGCATGGGACAGGAGGTCGATGGGCGATCCGACCTCTTCTCCGTCGCCGTCATGCTGTACGAACTGCTCACGCGGGAGAAGCCTTTCACGGGCGAGGTCCTGACCACGGTCATGTATCATGTCATCAATGCGAACCCCGCGCCGCCTCACGAACTCAACGTCAACGTCCCGGAGGCGCTCAGCCGCGTCATCCTCAAGGCCCTGAGCAAGCGGCCCGTCGATCGCTATCTCGATGGCCGCGCCATGGCCGCCGCCCTCCGCGAAAGCCTCAAGCCCCAGCCGAACCCTCTCATGCTCGGCTTCGAGAAGCCCGCGCCGGTTCCAGGTGCCACGAAACCCGGCCCGCCCCCGCCCGGCGTGGAAGCCCCGCCGATGGCCGTCGCGCCCGGCAGGACACGCTTCACCGTTTCCGCAGAGGGCGTGATTTTCGATTCCGAGACCGGCCTTGAATGGCTGGTCGGGCCGGACCAGGACACCGATTACGACCAGGCTGAACAGTGGGTTGCCTCATGCAAGGTGGGGGGCGGCGGCTGGCGCATGCCTAACCTGCAGGAATTGCGTGGGTTATATCAGCCGGGTGCGGGCATGCGGAACATGGACCCTGTGTTCAAGACCGGGGGCTGGTGGGTATGGGCGGAACCGTGCGATTCGTCGTCGGCGAGTGACTTCCGCTTCCACAACGGTGACGAGTACTGGATCAACCGGGACGACTCGAGCGACAACCGGGTGTTCGCGGTGCGTTCGCGTCCGAAGCAGGCGCAGACCGTAGTGCCGGGCAACGGAGAGCAGTTGGCATTGGAGGAAAGGCCGCTGGCAGCGGATAAGAAGACACGCTTCACCGTTTCCGCGGAGGGCGTTATAGCTGATTCCCAGACCGACCTTGAATGGCTGGTCGGGCCGGACCAGGATACCGATTACAACCAGGCTGAACAGTGGGTTGCCTCATGCAAGGTGGCGGGCGGCGGCTGGCGCATGCCTAACCGGAAGGAGTTGCGCGGACTGTATCAGCCGGGTGTGGGCAGGCGGAACATGGACCCTGCATTCACGACCGAGGGATGGTGGGTATGGGCGGAATCGCGCGATCCGTCGTCGGCGTGGTACTTCCTCTTCAACAACGGCAACGAAGACTGGGACTACCGGAACGGCTTGCGCTACCACCGGGTATTCGCGGTGCGTTCGCGTTCGGAGCAGGCGCAGACCGTAGCGCCGGGCAACGGAGAGCAGTTGGCATTGGAGGAAAAGCCGCTGGCAGCGGATAAGAAAACACGCTTCACCGTTTCCGCGGAGGGCGTGATTTTCGATGCCCAGACCGGCCTCGAATGGCTGGTCGGGCCGGACCGGGATACCACTTACGAGGAGGCTGAACAGTGGGTCGCCTCATGCAAGATGGCGGGCGGCGGCTGGCGCATGCCTAACCGGGAGGAGTTGCGCGGACTGTATCAGCCGGGTGTGGGCAGGCGGAACATGGACCCCGTGTTTAATACCACGGGCTGGTGGGTATGGGCGGAATCGCGCGATTCGTCGTCGGCGTGGCGCTTCGGCTTCCGCAACGGCGGCGAGGACTGGGCCGACCGGGACTACTCGGGCAACGGCCGGGTGTTCGCGGTGCGTTCGCGTTCGCGAAGATGATGTAGGTCATTTGATTCTTTGGTTCTTTGATCCTTTGATGCGGCGCATCGATGCTTCTCGCCGCGTAAGCAAACGCAAGGCTGTGGTGCAGGGTATTCGTGACGTGGGGCATCGGCATGGCACCGCGGTGTTACGAGGTGAGGCCCGAGTACTCAGTGAGTATAAACAGGAGGTATCCAGGCCATGGCGTCCTATCTCGCACGGCTTTGCTGGAATTCACAAGGTTGGCGGCGACCAACGGGCGAGGCGCGTCAATTAGAAGGCAATGATGCCTATGTGGGTAAGACGGGCTTCGGACATGAGGAGTGGCTATTCGATTACTCGCGTCAACTGGACGGTTATCATTACGGTTTTGTGGAAGCCCTCAACCGGACCCGACAGATTGAGTCAGGGCAAGTCATAGACCTTCTACTTTATGCGATTTCCCCTGACCGGCAGCGGTACTACGTCGGGGAGATTCGTGAGTGCGAGTTACTTACGGAGGAAGATCGCCAGAGGGTGGTAGAGGAATATGAGCGGAGGGGTTGGTTGCAGCAAATGCGCCACGATGTGTGTGCAATCGGTGGAAATCCGAGCCGCATCACGACTGGACATTCCGACTACAATACGGGCATCTTCAACATCCGCTTTCGACCGGAGGATGCTGAATGCCATGTCTCCGGCCGTCTGGCGGACGAAGAGGACAGGGTTTGGAAACGAACGAGATACATGCTGTACAAGGTGGAATCAGCGGATATAGAGGCCTTTCGAAGATTGCCATCGGGACGACAGAAACCGCTTCCCGTGGAGCGTGTCCATCGTGCAGGGACGGCCTCGATATGCTATGACCCTACTCATCGTCGTCTCCAGAATCACCTCTTCCAACTGCTGGAAGGAGAATTTGGTCAACATGTCTTTCTCGAGAGGTCTTGTGTCGATGTGATGGTGACGCATCCTGAATTCCACGCATACATCGAGGTAAAGACTTGCGCAAATGCAGTGCAAGCGATCAGGGAAGGCGTCGGACAGCTACTCGAATATGTATACAGAGACTTTGCGGAGAGCACGAGCCTTCCCCGATGCGTTATTTGCTCCCCTGCTCCAGAGACTGACGACTCAAGGGGTTTTCTTCAGTTTCTAAGTCGGAAAGCGGGCTTCCCGATTGATTACTGGGAAGTTGGTCTAAGTACAAAGGAACTCAAGATCAAGCAAGACTAACTGAACGGTCGCCACCCTCCGAATTTCGCCGCGTGCCCGCGTGTTCTGTATGATGGAACACGAAGAGGGCATGCAATGAGCCTTAGCGCGAGATTGATAGACGATATCCTGCCTCGGGTCGAGAGGCCGTCGCGGTATCTCGGCACGGAGTGGAACGCGGTGCATAAGCGCGCGGCGGACGTGGACCTGCGGGTGTGTCTGTTTTTCCCGGACTTGTATGAGCTCGGGCTCGGGAATCTCGGGTTGCATATCCTGTACGCGATCCTGAATGATCTCGATTACGTATGGTGCGAGCGGGGCTATTCGCCCGCGCCGGACATGGAGGCGGCGCTGCGCGCGCGCGGGTTGCCGCTGTTTATGCAGGAGTCGAAGGACCCGCTGACGGCGGCGGACCTCATCGGCTTCACGCTGCAATCGGAACTGACGTACACGAACATTCTCAATGCGATTGACCTCGCGGGGCTGCCGGTGCGGAGCGCGGACCGGCCCGAGGACGCGCCGCTCCTGTTCGCGGGCGGGCCGACGGTGTTCAACCCGGAGCCGCTGGCGCCGTTCCTGGACTTCTTCGTCGTGGGCGACGGCGAGGACGCGGTGGTCGACCTCGTCGAGACGTTGCGCCCGCTGAAGCGCGCGCCGCGCGCCGAGAAACTCGAAGCGCTCGCGCAGTTGCCCGGGTTCTACGTGCCGGCGCTGTATCCCATGGAGACGCTCGATGACGGGCGCATCGTGCCGCGCGAGGACGGGCCGAAGATCGTGAAGCGCATCGCGCGCGACCTGAACGCGGCGAAGTTTCCGACGCGGTACATCGTGCCGTATGCGTCGCTCGTTCATGACGGCGTCGGGCTCGAAGTGCTCCGCGGCTGCACGCAAGGCTGCCGGTTCTGTCAGGCGGGCATGGTGACGCGGCCCGTCCGCGAGCGCACCCTGCCCGAGGTGGACCGGATCATGGCCGAGACCCTCGACAACACCGGCCTCGAACACGTCACGCTCGTCTCGTTGTCCACGTGCGACTTCTCGCGGCCACGCACGCTGGTGAAGCAGGCCGCGGATCGGGCGCACAAGGACAACGTGTCGGTGGCGTTGCCGTCGCTGCGGCTCGATTCGTTCGCCGTCGAGATGGCCGACATGGTGTCGGGCGTAAGGCGCAGCGGGCTCACCTTCGCGCCGGAGGCCGCCACGCCGCGGCTGCGCGCGGTCATCAACAAGTTCATCCCGGACGAGGAACTGCTCGATATGGCCGCCGAGGCGTTCCGGCGCGGCTGGACCCACGTGAAGACCTACTTCATGATCGGGCTGCCCACCGAGCGCGATGAGGACGTCGAGGCCATCGCGGACCTGTGCATCCGCACGCTGCACGTGGGCCGGGCCGTCCGGCGCGGCGCGGTCGTGCGGACGGGGGTATCGACGTTTGTGCCGAAGCCGTGTACACCGTTCCAGTGGTCTCGGCAGATCGATATCGACGAAACAAGACACAAACAAGCGCTTCTACTCGAAAAACTACGCAAACATCCAAACATCAAATTCGGACGCCACGCGCCGGAAGCCTCGTTCATCGAGGGGCTGATCACGCGCGCGGACCGACGGGCGGCGGACCTGATCGAGGCGGCGTGGCGGCATGGCGCGCGCCTCGAAACGTGGGACGAGCACTTGAATATCGAGCACTGGCGGCGGGCCATCGAGGAGACCGGGTTCGATTGGCGCGGCCAGTTGCGGGAGCGGGACCCGGACGAGCGGCTGCCGTGGGACCATATCGACGTGCTCATACCGAAGTCGTGGTTCCAGAAGGACTGGCGCGCCGCGCTGGAACTCAAGTACGCGCAGGATTGCCGCGCGGGGAAGTGCCACCTGTGCGGGGTGATCTATCGCGAGCGCGAGCTGTGCAGGCACATGCTCAAGAACCAGGAACAGGGCCACCGGGAAGAAGAGGTGGCTTGGGGGGGCGAGGATCGGGGACAGGCACGTCTCGAAGACTCGCTTGTGCCAGTCCCCCACGCGGTCCAGGCTCCATCTAATCATGGGCGGGAAGTGCAGGCCGAACCGGCGCAACGCATCCGGTTTCGGATCGGCAGAGTAAGGGAGGCGCGGCTCTTGAGCCACCTCGAGGTTAAGGACGCCTGGGTGCGGGCGCTGCGGCGGGCGAAGGCGCCGCTGGCCTATTCGCAGGGATTCCACCAGCAGCCGCGTGTGACGTTCTCGACCGCCGCGCCCGTGGGCGAGGAGTCGGAAGGCGACTACATGGACGCGGTGCTGCGCGAGTGCGTCGGGCCGGGCGCGTTGATCGAACGCCTTCGCGCGACGCTGCCGCCGGGCTTCCACGTCCACGACGCGGAGGAACTGCCCGTACACGGTCCGTCGCTCATGAGCCTCGTGACCGGGTTCGACTACGAGATTAGCGTCGCGGGCGGTATCGACGAAATTGCCGCGCGCGTCGAGCGGCTGCTGGCGCGGGAGTCCCTGCCGGTGGCGCGGCGCGGCAAGGCGGAGAAACGGCGCGGCGGCGCGACCGTTGCGTCCGTGGATATCCGCGACGCGATCGCCTCGCTGCGGGCCGCGCCCGGCGAGCCGGGGCGCGTAGTGATTCATTTCACGACCGCGGCGGCGCGCGGCCGGCTCGCCAAGCCCAAGGAAATCCTGCAACTGCTCGGGATCGACGCGGAGGCGGCGCGCGTTTTCAAGCGCGCGACCCACCTTCGGGACGCCGCGCGCGAATCCGCCGCGCGGGCCTATTGACAACGCCCCAGGGACCAAGTACCATACCGCTTATCACCGGAGCGGGACTAGCTCAGTCGGTAGAGCGCCAGCTTCCCAAGCTGGATGTCGCGAGTTCGAGCCTCGTGTCCCGCTCCAGTCTTTTTTCGCTCGGAAGTCCGTGGAATAGGGGCGTTTTGTTGAGAGAGGGGGGCGCGGAAGCCGTCTTGCAGCGAGTTGCCAGGTTTTGCGTGGGAGTGGCGTGTGCCGCAACAACAGAGGGGAGACCTTCGGTCGGCGGGGTAGCTCGGTCCCGCCTCAGGCGGGCACGCAGGAGACCGGCCACAACAGAGGCACTTCTGCGGGCAAGCGGGAGACCGGCCACAACGGAGCCGTTCGATGTTGATCGCTCGGGGCGTTCATCCGGCGGGGATCGGCTACCGGGACATGAGTTTCTTGCCCGTCCGAAGGGATTCGTGCAGTCGGTGATTGATGTAGGCGTTCAGACTCTTTCCCGCGACTTCCGCAGCGATGGCGAGCTTCCGGTGAAGGTCAGGATCGAGCCGGATACGCAGTTCGCCGGAGTAGGGCTTCTCCGGCTTGATACCTTGTTCCTTACAGAAGGCGATATACTCGTCCACGGAGCGGCGGAATTCCTTTCGCAGGCCCGCCACGGAGGTGGCCTCGAAGGTGACGGCGCCGCGTATCCCGAGCACGCGCCCGTGGAACGCGCCTACGCTATCGTCGAATTCGACCGCCGCCGAATAGCCTTTGTATGTCATCATGGTTCGATTCCCATTGCTTTCAGCATCGCCCGCACGGACTCGACCATTTTCTTTCCGGCGATCCGTTCCGGGTGCGGCCGGTGAAACACGGACGGCACGCCGTTGAGCACGATGCACACGCGCGAACCGCGCCGCTCGATGATATCCGCGCCCAGTGCCTTGAAGAGGCTTTCGACATCCGCCCATCGGATGTCGGCCCGTGTCGGCGACTCGAAAACGGCCTTCAATGTGCGGTGTTGGCTTGAGGTCATACGTCGCCTCTATGGTACCATATACTGACACCAAATTCAACCCGGCGCGGCAATGCAGCGCGTTTTCGACCGCGGTTCGCGAGCGTCGCCCCCTGCGGAGCCGGTGTGCCCGGGCAGGCGGAGGCGGCGCTGCGCGCCAAGAGCGGGGATCGATTACGATTACGAGCACAAGCACGAGAACGAGAACGAGGGGAGCAGGAGGTCCTTGCATTCGGTGGCGGACTGGACTATAAGTTTGGAGGAGGAGGGACACGGTATGTTCAAGAACGTGTGCGTCGTAATTGTGTCGGTCTTGGTGGCGATTTCCGGCGTCGGGCATGGTGACGTCCTCGTTTCGGGGGAACTGCGCATGGACGTCGAGGTCATGCCGGAAGGGGCGCGGGTCGTAGGGCTGCGGGATACGATCACGGGGAGGGACATGCTGTCGGGCCGGCGTTTGCCGCTGTTTTCGGTGACATTGAGGAACGGGGCGGGCGAATCCGTCACGGTGGACGCGGAGGCGGGCTGGTCGGAGGTGACGTCGGAATCCGGCGATAGCGAACTCATTCTTACGTGGAAGGCTCCGAAGGAGGAACGTCTCGGGGGGCTTTCCGTGCGCGTGACGGCGCGGGCCGTCGCATCGGAACATGCGATCCATTGGAGCATCGAGGTCGCGCCGGGCGATGGTTGGACGGTTTGGGACGTCGCGTTTCCGCAGGCGGCGGTCGGCGCGCTCGGCGAGCATACGGCGGTGCTGTTTCCGCGCGGTCCGGGGGAGGTTCAAGTCGACCCGTGGACGCGCGGGTTCTCGTTCAGCGGCCGGTACCCGAGCGGGTGGACGAGCATGCAGTTCTTCGCGGCGTACAACGCCGGGGCGAGTCCGGGGTGCGGCCTGTATTTCGGGCATCATGACCCGATGGGGTCGGTCAAGGAACTGCTGCTGGATTGCGACGCCGATTCGCGGAGCGTGCGGCTTGCCTTCGAGCATCACGCGCCGGACCGCGGCAAGGCCGTCGCGTATCGTCTGCCCGGCGTCGCGGTCTGGCGCCTGTTCCGGGGCGACTGGTTCGACGCGGCCACGGTTTACCGCGCGTGGGTGAAGAGCGAGGCGCGTTGGTGGCCGCGGTTGGGGCTGGACGGCCGTCCGGACACGACGGCGTGGATGCGCGAGTTGTCGGCGTGGGCGATGACGGGCGGCGGGCCGGGGGACGTGGTGGAGGAGGTCAAGGACTTCGCGCAATGGCTTGGCGTTCCGGTCGGCTTCCACTGGTACAGTTGGCATCAAATCCCGTTCGACAACGACTATCCGCATTACTTCCCGGCGAAGGACGGCTTCGCCGAGGCCGTGCGCGACTTGCAGGAACACAATGTCTACGTGATGCCCTATATCAATGGCCGCCTGTGGGACACGCGCGACAAGGGCGGCGAGGACGCCGAATTCAGCAGCGTCGCGCGGCCCGCGGTGACGAAGGACGAGAACGGCGAGCCTTTCATCGAGACCTACGGCAGCAAGGAGTCCGACGGCGCGCCGGTGCGGCTGGGCGTGATGTGCCCGTCTACCGCACTGTGGCAGAAAACGGTAAATGATATTGTGCTGCGCTTGCAGAACGAGATGGGGGTGAAGGGCGTCTATATCGACCAGGTTGCCGCGGCCGCGCCCGCGCTGTGCATGGACGCCTCGCACGGGCACCCGTTGGGCGGCGGCGCGTGGTGGAACGAGGGGTATTGGCGGATGCTCGAATCGATCCGCGGCGAGATGCGGGCGGACCGTATGTTGACGACAGAATGCAACGGGGAGCCGTTCATCCACCAGTTTGACGGTTATCTGACCTGGCACTGGCAATACGACGGGCAGGTACCCGCGTTCCCCGCCGTGTACGGCGGGGCGGTCCAGATGTTCGGGCGTGCATACCGCGGCGGCGACACCGTCGATCTCGCGATGCGCATGAAGGCGGGCCAGCAGCTTGTGTATGGCGAACAGATCGGATGGATCGGCCCTTCGGCGCTGCGCGCGCTGCCGAACGCGGAGTTCTTCCGCAGCGCCGTTCGGCTGCGCCATGCGATCCGCCGGTACTTTCACGCGGGCGAAATGGCGCGTCCGCCGCGGCTGATCGGCGACGTGCCGAGCGTTAAGGCCGACTGGCAGTGGTCCGGCGAATGGTGGGTGACGACCGCCGCGGTGCTCACCGGCGCGTGGCGACTTCCGCGGGAAGGGCGGGCGGTATTGATCTTCGCGAACGTCTCGGATGCGCCCGTCACCGCCGAAATCGAAATCAATTCGAATGACTTCGGCCTGACCGGCCCCAACGTCGTCATCGAACCCATACGCGCGGAAGGGGCGGCTGAACTGGAACCGGTTTCCGTCGGCATACGACAAGCCGTTACCTTCCCCGGGGTCTCCGTTGCCGCGTGGGAGTTGCGTTAGGGAACAGGCTTATTTTGGATGGCGGGAAATGAAAAGACCTTTACTCACACGATCCTTCTTGCTCGGCGTCGTGTTCTCGCTGTTCCAGAAGACGGACGCCGGCCAGACGGCGCGTCCCGGTGCGGTCGAAGCGCCCGCGAAGAAACGAGGGGGCCGCATTCGCTGTCCAGAGTGCGACTGGCGTCCGCGCGCGTCGAGCCGCTGGTTCTGTGCGGCATGTCCCGCGCCGGAAGGGTTCTTCGGGGTTTGTGACACGGAATGGAACACCTTCGACACGCACGGTGTTTGCCCGGGGTGCGGCCACGCGTGGCGGTGGACCGTGTGCTTGCATTGCAGCAAGTGGTCGCTGCACGAAGATTGGTACGTGCGGGAAGACGACGACACGGGAAGTTAGCGGTGCGCCGAGTTTCGCCCAGGGGCGCGAGAGGGTGACCCCGCCTATGCCTTTCAGGGCTTCAACCGGCCCGCGCTATGGGCGGGATGGTTTGCGCGCGTTTTCCTTCGCGGGTCCGTAACACGGCCGTCAGATCGTAATCGGCTTGGAGGCCCATCCAGAATTCGGGGGATGTGCCGAGCGCCCGCGAGAGCATGACGGCCATGCGCGGCGACACGGCGCGCTTGGCGTGGACGATTTCGTTGATGGTGTAGGGGGGCACGCCAAGATGTCGCGCTAAGGCCGATTGAGATATCGCCATCGGCGACAGGAACTCTTCCTGCAGCACTTCCCCCGGATGGGTCGTCACGCGCTTCGTGGGCAACATGTCTTGGTCCCTTCTCAGTGATAATCGGTGACGCGGACCGCTTCCGCGTTGCCGTTGCGCCAGTGGAACACGATGCGCCACTGGTCGTTGATACGAATGCTGTGGAAACCGCGAAGGTCGCCTTTTAACGCCTCCAAGCGGTTCCCCGGCGGCAGCCGCAGATCTTCCAACGTGTGTGCCCGATTTACCATATCGAGCTTTCGCCATGCCACCGGACATAAGTTGGACGGAAAGCCCCTGACGTATTCACCGTCAAAGAGCCGCCGCGTGAAGCTGTCCGCGAAGTTCACAATCATTGTGTGCTTCCATACCAGATTATATTGCATCGCAATATATATGTCAAGCCCTGTTTTTGCTTGCGCGCCGCCGCTACGGTACACCCGGGGAGTCGGGGGCGACGAGGACGCGGTAGAACTCGGCTTCGCGGTCGGACAGGCGGTGTTCGCGGATGAGCCGGAGGATCAGATCGGAGTCGACGGCGCGCGGTACGCCCGGCGCGCCGAGGCCGGTGGGGGCGGCTTGTCCTTCGGCGGGTCCGGCGGGCCGCCAGACGAGTGCCATGAAGACCAGCGCGACGATGCAGACCGCCGCGATATAGACGGCGTCATTTGTTTTCATGGGCGCACCTGTCGCAACGGATACAATCCAGTTCTTCCGCGTTGCGCACGCCGAGGTCGCAGCGGGCGGGGTGCGTGGGCGGACTGAGCCTGCGCAGGATTCGGGGCCGATTCAGCAGGGCGAGGAACGCTCCGGCCGGGCACAGGTTGCGGCACCAGAATCGCCGGTACGGGAACGACAGGGCGATCAGGACGCCGCCGAAGAGCAGGGTCCAGCGGTCGCGCAGGACGCTGAAGAACGTGGTGAGCGGGTCGGCGTCGATGTGTGTGAAGTCACGGGTCGGCGCGAACCGCAGCACGAGCAGAAAGAGCAGCAGGTACTTGACCATGCGCCCCCAGCGTCCTATGCGCTTGTCGGGGTCGGTGCGGAGGCGTTTCGGGCGCAGATCGCCGATCAATTCCTGCGTCGCGCCGAAGGGACACAGGTAGCCACAGTAAACGTTGCCCCAGAGCAGGGTGCAAAGCGGGACCAACGCGACGATGAAGAAGGCCCCGGTGAGGCGCGGCTGCGGGAATGATCCCGCGAGCGCGGATATCACGTGATGCGCGGAGTATTGAAGGTTGAGGTGGAGGCCGAGCGCGGCCACGACGGCGAGCAGGAAGATGCGCCTGCGCCACCGGCCCGGATAGAAGCGCATGATCAACGCGGCGCCGGTGAAGGCGAGCAGCCAGCAGAAGTCGGCGTCGAACCAAGGGGTCGTAAACGCCGGCGTGGTCGCGATTGACCCGACGCGGTACAGGGGCGCGATTTCGCGGGCGGACGCCTCGATGGTGCGGAGGACGGCCTGCGATGTGATGGTCGCGCCGCTGACGGCGTCGATGTCCGCGAAGGAGGCGGGATCGAAAGGGCTTATGCCGGGCAGCCGATCCAGCCAAGGCGCGATCATGGCGAGATAGGCGGGCGTCTCGCGCGACGCCACGACGCGAACGGCATGGAGCGCGCCGTCGGGATCGATTGCGAGGGCCAGCGAGACGGGCCCCGCGAAGCCCATGACGTCCGGGGCGAGATCGGCGCTGTTGAAGACGGACACGGACGGCGTTTCAGGGGAGGGCTGTTCGGGCGCGCGGTAACGGGTAATTGTCCTGCCGTCGGGCAGCGTCGCTTCCTCGGCCATCAACTCAGGCGTCTGGAGCAGCGCGCGCGCGGCGTTTTCGAAGGCTTGCCGGGCATCGTCGGGCAACGCGGCGGCGATGACGTTGGATGCGATCATGGCGAACAGGCTCGCGCCGAAGAGGACGTATCCAACGGGACGTCGCCATCGGTCGAAGGCGTCGGCGGGCGTTGATGGGGCGGCGGGACGGCCAAGCAGCACGATATTGGCAGCCAGCAGGAGCGCCAGCAGCCCGAGGGTCGTTGCGGCGCCGAATAACGGCAACAAGACCAGGCCCGTGACCAATGCGCCGCCCGCCGCGCCCACGTGGTCCAGCGCTTCGAGGCGCGCGCCCGCGGCCGCCTCGGAGACGCCGTGTTGGCGCATGCGGAATGACGCGAGGGGGAAATAGAACCCGGTGAACACGCCCGCGCCCGCGAAACAGGCGACGAACGCCGCCATGTTGCCGCGGCGTGCGGTCCACGCCACGACGCCCAGCAGGAGCAGGTGCAGGAGCAGCGCCGCGGGCGCGAGCAACGCCGGTTCTTGCTCGCGGCGGGCGAGTACGCGGTCGCCGGCGGTGCTGCCCGCGAACGCGCCAAGCATGAAGAGGGCGGACAAGAGACCGATGTGGAGGTAGAGCGACCCGAAAGCCGCCTGAAATGCGAAGAGGAGCACGACGCTCAGGGCCATGCCGAGCCACCCGGCGGTGAAGAGGAGGAAACCGTTGTCGAACAGGTCGGTCGATCCCGAACGCCGCCTGCTTCGCGCATACAGGCGGCGCAAGATCGCGTAGATCGCGATAGCGCATGCGATCAGCATCGCGCCGCGCAGGAAGAGGGCGCGCACGATATTGACCGAGGTGGCAAAGCCCGCCTGGCGCAACGCCAGCAAGAGCGCGTACACGAGCGCTTTCGGCTGCGCGTCAGTGTTGGCCAGGAGCGCGTCCGGCACGGCCTCCGCCGCGCCGCGATAGGCCGCGCATTGAAAGGCGATGCGGTCGGGGGGGTACAGGGCCAGCAGGGCGTCGGGCGGAAACACCGCCGCCGCGCCGGGAATGGTCGCGAAACGGTCGCGCAGCACCGCGGGCGATTCGCTGAGTTCCGCGCGATCGCCGCCGAGAAGCCAACTCGACTCGCCGGGTTTGAGGGCGACGCGCGGGAAGACTTGTTCGAGGGTGGTCATGACCGACGCGCCCAGCAGGGCCAATTCGGAGCCGAGCACGTTGCTCGCGCCGGGGAACTGCACGGCGGCGACACCGTCGGCGCGCAGGGTCCGCTTCACGAGCGAGAGGAATTCGCGCGTGTGAAAGCGGTTGGCGGCGAGTGTCGCGGCGTCGGGCAGTTGCAGCACGATCAGATCGAATTGATCCGTCGTTTCCTTGAGAAAGCGTCGTGCGTCCGCGCGCGGACTGCGAATCTTCTCGATGGCCTCTCGATAGGGCGCGGGCACGATGCCGCGCAGGCGCGCCGGGTAGTCCGGGTCCGGCGCGAGCCACGTGACCGAGGCCGTTTGTGGGACGTGCAGGAATTGCAGGCACGTGGAGAGCGCGCCCGTGCCCAGAACGAGGATGTGTTCGGCGTCCGGGCGCTGCGCCAGGGTCAAGGCGACGATTTCCGCGCCCTGTTCCGCGCCGGGGAGATTCTCGACGGTCCCGCCGCCGGACAGCACCACGAATTGCCCCTCGCGCTCGCCGTACAGGTACTCGGCTTGCGCGGTCATGAAGCGCCCGCGATAGGACTCCGGCGGCAGGAGGCGCGACCAGCTCCATCGCGCGTCGCGGGCGGTCCAGGCGTTGCCCGCGCCCGCGGCCAAGGCGGCCAGGCAGGCGAGGATCGGCAGTGTTCGCGCCGCCCATGACTGCGCGGCGAAGCCCACGCCCGTTACAAGCACCGCCGCCGTGATGAGAAACAGCGCGTGGGGGCTGACTTCGAGCAGCGGCAGGACGGTTATCATGAGGCCGCCCCCGGCGGCGCCGAGGGTCTCGAAGGCATAGACCCGCGCGACGGGCAATTGAGCGCGGGGGAGAGGCGCATCGGGGGCGTCTTGGGCGGTCTTCCACCAGGCGCATGCGGTCGTGAAGAAGAGTCCGGTGAGAAAGCTGACGGGGGCGTTGGTCAGCGTGGAAAAGGCGAACATGCGCGCGAAGGGGAAGAGGTCGTAGGTGGCCACGCCGGCAAGACCGCGCGCCGCGAGAATCAGGTAATGTTCCGCAATAAAGGCGGGGATGTACAGGAGCGTCAAGGGCGCGAATACGCGGGTCAGACGCGGGAGGCAGCGGGCGATCAGCGCGCCCGCCGCGATCCAGAGGAACCAGGACGCGAAGAAGGCGGCAATGGCGAGTTCGTTGCCCTCGAAGGCGGTGAGGAAGTCGCGGAAGAGGAGCGTCTGCGCCGCGAGCGCGAAGAATCCGAGCGCGAAGACGAGGGGCCCGCGGAAGCGTCTCACTGGGCCTCCTTGAACACGTCGGCCTGGAACACCTGGAACGTCGCGCCCTCGCGCCAGGCGTCCTCGGGGAGACTCGCTTTCAACGCCAGATGGTTCAGCATCGTTTCGCGGTCCCAGCCTTGTTCCGGGGCCACTTGCGGCAGAAACACGGCGCTGTGGCCGTCTTTCGAGAGCACGACGCCGTCGCGTCCGATCACGATGTCTTCGGGAGACGCGACGGGCGCGGGCGGCGTGAGCGCGGAGATTTCGATATGGAGTTTGTCGAGTTCGTCGGGCTGGAGCGGCGTGAAGCGGCGGTCGTTGAAGGCGGCGTTGATGGCGTTCGCGAGGACCGCCTTATAGAGCGGGCGCGCCGGGAAGATATCGCCGATGCAGCCGCGCAATGCCTCGTTTTCATTGAGGGTGACGAATGCGCCGCGGACCTGCCGGAGGTTGGGCGTGATTTCGAGGCCGAGTTCGTCGATTTCGGGTACTCTTCGGTGCGCGAGGGCGTATGCGATGGTCTTGCGCGCGAGCGCGAGGAGCAAGTGCTGGTCCGCGTCCGTCAACGCGCTTGCCGCGGCCGCGGGCGCAACGGCCTCGCCTTTTCCCCATGTTCCCGTGAAGGCGATGCTGAAATAGCTGACCGAATTCGCGAAGTCGCCGGTGATCCTGCCCGAGGTGTCGTAGCGCAGCATGCGGGCTTCGGCTGCGGGCGGCAGCAGGGCCAGGAGGATGCTGATGGGCGCGCGCCCGCAGACCGTCGCGCCGGTCCGGCGGAGATACGCGATGAAACCGTCCAGGTCCTTCTTCTCGATCTGTTCGTAGGCGGCCATGTCGAGCTTCTCAAGTTCGTCGGGTACGTTCTGCTGGAAGGGGACATAGCCGTAGCGGGGGCCGTAGTGGGTGAAGTCGCTGCTGGCGACGATCAGGGTGCGGTCATCGATCAGGCCCCGGAGCACGTCGGCCATGGCGTGGGCCGTGTCGGCGTCGAGATCGCCCACGACGATGGGCACGAGGCGGAAATCGCCGAGGGCCTGCTGCAAGAGCGGGAGTTGAATCTGGACGCTGTGCTCTTCGTCGTCGGCGTAGGGGTGGGTCTGGAAGCAGGGATGCCGTTTCAGGGCGTCGATGAATTCGAGGTCGAGCGGCGTTTCCCCGAGCGGCGTGGCGTAATGCGTGGCGTCGGGAACGCTGGCCGTGTTTTCCATGGGCAAGCGGTGGCTGGGTCCCAGGACGATCACGCGCCGGAATGGTTTGCCCGCGACGGCCTTCACGCCGTGCGCGGCCACCCGGCCCGAGTACTGATAGCCCGCGTGCGGCTGGATCAGGGCGATGACATTGTCGAGCGGCGCGGTTTCGGCTTCGTCAAGGTACCCCGCGATCTCCTTGGTCAGCGCCGCGGCGTCGGCGGTGTACCACTGGCCGGCCAGGGGCGAATGGAAGACGTTCTTGGGCCTTTCCGGCGGCGCGGGCCGCGATTCCGGCGTCGGCTTGACGGGAAAGGTTACATACAGCGCGACAAGCAATCCAAGCACAAGGAAAGCGGTGAGATAGAGGCCGATGCTGTGTCCACGTTTCATGACGCGTTCCCCCGGCGTTGTGCTTTCTTAGCCGGCCCAAGGCCCCGGCCCGGGCCGCTGTTTACTGTTCCAGGGCGATACTCTTCCCGGATAGGGCAGGCCGCGCAGCGCGACCACGACGCGGTCCGGCAAGACGCGACGGGCGGCCCAACCGAGCGGTGCGAGAGCGAGCAGCGCCGCATGGGCCGATAGCGCCAGGAAACCCCGTCGTTTCATTGCCAGACTCCGTGTACCCGCGCGGCGCACTCCGGGCATGCGCCGTCGCGCAGGCGGTTCCGCGCGACCTGGTAGCCGACCCGCTCGACCACGACCGCATCACACGCCGGACAATGCGTGGTCGCGCCGTCGGGTCGCTGGATATTCCCGATGTAAACATAATCGAGACCCTCGGTCAAGGCGATGGCCCGGGCGCGGTCCAAGGTGTCCGCGGGGGTCGGCGGCAGGTGGCGCATCTGGTGCTGCGGGTGGAAGCGCGAGAAGTGGAGGGGCGTATCGCGGCCCATGTTCTCGACTACCCAGCGGCACAAGGCGATGAGGGCCTCGTTGCTGTCGTTTAGCGTGGGGATGACCAGGTTCGTCACCTCGACCCAGACGCCGAGCGCCTTCGCGCGCACGAGCGTGTCGAGCACGGGCGCGAGCGTCGCGCCGCAGACGTCGCGGTAGAACTCCTCGGTCATGCCCTTGAGGTCGATGTTTGCCGCGTCCACGTGGCGGTACAGCCGGTCCATGGGCTCCGGGTTGATGTAGCCCGCCGTGACCAGCACGTTCTTGAGTCCGGCCTCGTGCGCGAGGACACAGGAGTCCAGCGTGTATTCGTAGTAGACGTTCGGATCGGTGTACGTGTAGGCGATGGACACGCATTCGTATTCGCGCGCCGCGCGAAGCAGGTCCGCCGGCGGCAGGTGATACGCCCGCGTGTCTTCCGGGTTGGCCTGGGAAATCTCCCAGTTCTGGCAGTTCTTGCAGTGGAGATTGCAGCCCGCGGTCGCGATGCTGAAAATCGGCGTGCCCGGAAGAAAATGGTACAGGGGCTTCTTCTCGATCGGGTCCACGTGCACCGCGCACGGGTAACCGTAGGTGACCGCGACGAGCCGGTCGTCCACGTTCACGCGAACCCGGCACTCGCCGCTTTGCCCCGGCGCGATGACGCACTGCTTCGGGCACAGATCGCATTGCACCGCCATGAGATGCCATCCAGCTTCGACTTAACCTGGCGCCATTTTGCCCTCATCGCGCCCGATGGTCAACTCGGAGGCGCGGGACGGAGCGCGCTCGGGGGGGACTTCGATAACCTGCATCACCAAGCCGAACGCCTCGCCGTTCGTTGCGATATTCCTTGTCGCGGGCTCGTAAGGGGCCAAACGTGATAGTTGATCGTCACTGGCGAGCTTGTGCGTCTATGGTTCGACCCTTTCAGGGTCGTTTGCTTGGGTGTGCTCGTATCCGTAGGTTGTCACCTATGGCTACTCACGTTGGTCCGCTTCCCGGACGTGTCGCGTTTGTCCGGGGCGTGCTGGGTTCCCGCTTGCGCGGGAATGACGGAGGGGTGTTGGATTCCTTCCCGCTGTCGCGGGAACGGGTTACGCGGGAATGACGTTGGGGGGCTCCCGCTTTCGCAGAAACAGGTTTCGCGGGAATTACGGCAAGGTCAATGTTCGCGCCCAGGGCAATCGCATTAGAATTCGCACATAATCCCGACTACGGGAACCGCGCGGTTTGCGCAATTTGGCGATGAGCGCGGCCCTGAAAGGGCCGGACAAGACAGCCCAGGGCAACGCCCTGGGAAGAGGGATGGCTGATATAAAGAGAAGCCCTGAAAGGGCGAAACACGACGGCAAGATTCCACGCGGGCAGAGGGCGCCCCGCATATAGGACTCTTTGGCTGTTACGCCCTTGCAGGGCTTCACATTGAGGCGCGCACATTTTCCCAGGGCGTTGCCCTGGGCTACTATGTCATGGGCCTTCGGCCGCGAGATGCGGGAACTCCAGCGCGCGACGCGGATCAAGGGCAAGACACCCACACCTCGAATTCGCATATCTCCCCGAGTAATTATTCACATTGAAGCGGAATGCTCGTACTTCTTAATGCGATTGTTCTGGTTCGCGCCGCTATTGCGCAAAGGCGCTTTGCAGCGTGTAGGGGATGTTGGCGCCGACGGGGGTGACGTCCGGCACCTCCGTATCTTGTGCTTCGGGGGTCCGATAGATCTGCAGCAGGTAGGTCTGCCCTGGGATTAGCATTGAAGTATCGAGACGCTCTCCGACCTTCAGGTCGTCGATAGCGCCGAGATTCTCGCCGCCATAGAGGGGCGCGCCGGTCTGAAGCGGCGCGATATCCGCGTCGTAGAGATATATGCCAAGGCCGCGCGCAAGGAGGGTGACTTGATCGGCGCCCCTTACGGGGGCGGTGAAGGCGACCCATTCCTCGACGTCGCGGAGGATGTTTCTCATGATCGGGGCAAGGGGATCGTCCCACCAGAAGAGTTCATGGGGGAGGAGGTAGACCCACTGATGATCGGGGGCCTTCGTCCGGATTTCGAGGACGTAACGGGTGTACGCGTTGTAGACTTTGACGACATATCTCTTGCCGGCTTCGTCGCCGCCAAAGGCCATTTTCACTTCCGTTCCGGTGTAGGCGTTGATCACGGCCTGCGTATTGGGATCAAGCACGTCCACCCTCAGCGGCGCATCCGCGTCCAGGATACTGATCGCTCTGCCGGAAATGGCGCTGAACACGGGAATCTCGACAAGGAAATAATCCACGTCGCCCGTATTCTTCTGGTGGAGCGTCAGGTCCCAGGAACCGGGGGTCTGCAGGAGGCTTGTTGCGGCGGGAAACGTGTTATTGGCTTCAAACTCGTCGGGAGACAATCCGGTTTCGCTCTTGGTGAAGTTCATGTAATAGTATTGCGGGCTATATGCGCTCAAGAGGAGCTTGTAGTTGCCGGGCGGGGCAAGCGTCGCGTTGTACTGGTAGCCTTTTCCATGTGCGCTCGCCGCAACGCCGCTCAGGACGACGCCGGGTGCGTCGGCGAGCAAGTTGAAGGTGATGGAACCCATCGGCTTCATGTATTCGAGGTCGAAGCCTAACGCGGCGTATTCGTTCAGGGTGAACGCGTAGTAGTCCCACTGGCCGGGGTTCAGGGTGAGTTCTTTATAGTAGCCCGGACTCAGGGGCTTCGCCTGCCCCTCTGTGTTGTTGGGCTCGAAAGCGTCCTCAAAGATTCGGTTGTTGGCGGTGGCGAGGACGGCGCGATAGGCGTCCATGTAGCCGGTGGGCTGGACTTTGGGGTCCGGCGACAGCTGGGGGCCGATCTTGTACGCGGTGTTCTGGAGGATTGCCAGTATCTGGTTCGAGTTCAGCGTGGGATCGATGGTCTTCATCATCATGACGACGCCGGCGACGAGGGGGCTGGAAGCGCTTGTGCCGCCGGCAGTCGGTAAAGCGTTTGGCGACGCGCCGTTCGGCATGGCGGGGATGTTCGTGTCGGCCCAGATATCGACGCTGACGCCGTAGTTCGAGTAGCTGATGGCGTTGTACTTGTAGCTTTCGAGCGCGCCGACGCAAATCACGCCGCCGATGCGGCAGGGGATGTAATTGTAGGCATCGACATCGACGGCATCGTTGCCGGCCGCGGCGACAATGATGATTCGCGCATCGAACGCTTCCTGGAAATGACTGTAGAGATCGCTGACTTCCTCATAGTACTCCATGCAATCGTCGTTGCAGGGGCCGCCAAAGCTCATGTTGATCACTTCAGCACCCCAGGCCATGGCGGTTCGCAGCGCGCGGTCCTGCTGGTCGGTGGTGAGCCTGAGCTTGAACAAGTAGGGCTGCGACACTTGCCCGCCCGAACCGGCGATGGCCGCGCGATTATCGACGAAGCCGGCCGCAACGCTGGCGGTGTTGTTGCCGTGCCATGGACATGCGCCGCCCCCGGTGCAATTGCTCGGATTCCCGCCGTCGGCGATGTAGTCGTCCTCGTGAAAGTCGTATTGTACGATGTACGGAGGCAGGTCCGTTCCGATACCCGACGGACTCTGCATCGGCCCGCCTGTGGCGTTCAGCCAGAACCCGCCGTCGAGAATGGCGAGGCCGTGTCCTTGCGGGAACGTGTAATCGGCGGCTTCCATGAATTGCCAGGCCTTATAGATGGAAGAGCGGCTCGAACCCATTTCATCCTTCCCGTGAAAAGCGAAGTACGCCATTGCGTTGTCATAGCCGCCGCCGGTCGAAGGCTGCTCTTCCGTGGCATGGAGCATATCATTCCCGAGGCAGACGAAATTGGGATGCACCCTCAACCCGCGCGCTCTTGCGCGGGACGTGAGGGCCATCAACTTGACCCCGTCTTCGGAGGAAAAGAGATACTTGCCTTTCATTCCTCTTCGCGATGCGTCCGCTTCAAAATTGGCGAGGTCCGGGAATTTCGTGACCCGCACGGTGTAGCTGGTCGCCTGGAAGCCGTCCTTGGGCACCCTCACCTGTGCCTTGAGTAATGCCGGCGGTTCGGGCACGGAGTTGTCATCTATGATGGTTCCGCCGTAGTCACTCAGAAACTGGTCCAGCTCGGCCTGGTTCTCGGGCGAGATGACCACCTCGTCCGCCACAAAGTCCGTGCGGACTCCCTTTTCGTCTTGATACGCCTCGACGACGGTCGAGCCTCCGTCGGCCGTGGGCAATATCAGGATCGGCGGTATGACCTCCGAGGAGATTTCGTAGGTGAACTTGTTGGGCTTGCAGGAAAGGAATGACGCTGCCGCGACAAGAAGCACGAGGGGCCTTAACCATGCGGGTTGCATACGAGTACCTCCTTGGCGTCCTCCTCCCTCTTTCGGCGGCCCTGCCGTCCCCCATGGCGCCGTTGGGGTCAGTATGGCACAAAGGTCCCAAACACACAAGAGCTTTTTTGCTTGTGGGAAGCCGCACGCTATCCCACTCCAGGGCGCCCGATAAGGAAAGGACCTATCGTGCCGGTTGAAGTCCCGCCGCGGATCGTGGTCCAATGGTGATCGCTGATGGTCATTGCGGGAATCGGGGAGTAGCATCCACAGCTTCTGTCCGTCAGCGTGCTTTCTAGGTAGTGGAGTACCTGGTGGCGAGGGTAACGGGGAGTTGCACGCGGGGAACGTCAGAGTGACAAGCGGGTGCATGACGAATCGCATTCCGGCGCGGATGGGTAGCCGCGCCTTGTCCGATCGGTTCGGTGACAGAAAGCGAGGTACGGATCATGTGTACACACTGCACGCGTCGAGAGTTCCTTGGGGCAAGCGCGATGGGCGGGATAGCGTTGGCCACGGGCCATTTGACGGTCGGGGCGGCGGCATCGCCCGCCGCGTCCGCTGTTGATGCAAAGGTTCGCATCTGCGCGATCATCGCTGGCGAGCCGGGAGACCGTAGTTGGTGCCTGTCGGAAGGGGCGATCGCGGCGGCGCGGGAGCGGCTGGCCGAAGCGGAGAAGAACCTTGGCAACGTGGAGTTCGTTGTCGGCCAGGCGAGTAATGCCGAGCAGACCGCGCGCCTGCTTGACGAGGCGGGTCCCGACGCGCCCGTGTTGGCCATCAGCGCGCATATCTTCGGCCCGACGAAAGTCCTACCGACGGTCTTCGAACAGGGTCGCCCGGCGGCCTTGTTTCATCTGCCGGTCGTCGGCGGGCACGACTGGTGCCTGGTGAAGCCGTGGCGCGAGGAGGGGCGCCGGATCACGCTGTTCAACAGCACCGACTACGACGATCTGGAGCGCGCGGCGGCGCTGCTGCGGGTGGCGCCGTTGCTGCGACGGAGCCGCGTGCTTGTTTCTCCGCCGTTCAAGGGGACGCCTGAGTCCTATGCGCCGGAGACGGTGAAGGATCGGTTGGGGGTCGAACTCGTACAGATTGCGGACGGGCGTTATGATGAGATTATGGCGGCGGTGGACGGAACCGCGGCGGATCGCGAGGCGCAGACGTGGATCGACGAGGCGGCGAGTGTCGTCGAACCGACCCGGGAGGACGTGCTCAAAGCCGCCAGGGCAAGTCTGACGTTGGATCAACTGATCGCCGAGAACCGGGTTGATGGACTGTGCGTCGGGACGTGCATGGGCTGGCTTAATCGCGGTTTTCCGTGCCTGGGCTTTTCGCGCCTGAACGACCGGGGAATCCCCGCCGCCTGCGACGGCGACATGGATTGCCTGCTGACCATGCTGATCTTTCGGCACGCGCTGAACCGGGCCGGTTTCCTGGGGAATGCGGCGGGCGTGGATACATCGAGGAACGCGTTTCACCTCTCGCACTGCTCGGCGCCGTTGCGCATGGAAGGGCCCGAGAGTCCGAGGTCGCCCTACCTGCTGCGTCGTCACGCGGAGGTCCGCGGCGGGGCCGTGACGGAGGTCCGATATCGCATCGGGCAGAAAGTCACCATCACCAAGCTGGTGCACCTGGACACACTGCTGCTGTTTACGGGGACCATCATCGAGGTTCCCGAGGTTCCCGAGGGCAAAGAGCGCGGTTGCCGGACCGAGATCGTCGTCGAGGTAAGCGATGGGGAAAGGCTGCTGGACAATTGGGGCGGCGGCGCGCTGGGCGCGAGCGCGAAAGACTATTATGCATCCTTGCACCGGGTGGCCTACTACGGCGACCACACCCGCGCGATCCGGCACCTGGGCAACTTGCTTGGGGTGAAGGTCGTTGAGGAAGTGTGACCGCGTGAGGTCGTCGAGGGAGATCGGGCCGCGTGGTCTCGGACAGGCGGCGCGCGGCGCAACCGCGGATGGACCGGCCCCGGGGCCAACCGTGGATGGCCGGAGCACAGATGACCACGGAGCGTATATGACCACGAATCACACGAATTACACGAATTGGGGCGAGTAGGAGGGCGAGTAGGAGGGCGAGTACGAGGAAGAGGAAGAGGAAGAGGAAGAGAACGAGTACGAGAACGAGCACGAGAACGAGAACGGGGAAGAGGACGAGAACGAGGAAGGGGATTTGCGCGTGGGGGAATGAAGAAAGCGCGGCAAGGGAAATCTTCGTAACCCATTGCCGCGCAGTGCTTTCAATGGCGGGAGCGACGGGACTTGAACCCGCGACCTCCGGCGTGACAGGCGGGAAGCCCCCTGTCGATAAGTGCGCGGGGAACAAGGACTTACACATTTCCGAAACCCCGCGTTGCACGGATTGTTGCACGCCCGACGCCGAAATGTTGCACTCCGAGGCCCCCGATCCGGCCCCGGCGACTGGTGCGGACCTCGACCCTCTCGAAGGCTTGGCGGCGGCGATCCGCAACCTCGACCCCGAACAGCGGGCGACCCTGGTGCGGCTACTCGTGGGCGATAACCCGAAGGATGCTACGGCATGAAGAAGATTCGGCAACTGCTATTGAGGAACCCCGGCAAGGTGCGCGACACGTTGACTGGATGGGATTTCACCATCGACCCGGCCTTGCGGCCCATGAAGGCCATGCGCGCGAAGTGCATCGACTGCTGCGGCGGGCAACCGGCGGAGGTGACGCGATGCGCGATCACGGACTGCCCGTTATGGCCCTACCGGGCGGGTAGGCGACCGAAACGCGCGGCGGACCCCGGCAAGGTGCTTGTGAAAGCCTCGCTATGCTGATTCTTGCGCACGGGCGTGCGCTTCCCGGCGCGAACGGCGACCCGGCAAGGGTAAGACACCATCCGGCCCCGGTCGGCGTTCCTGGCGCACTGTGGACGGCCACGTATCGAGCACAGGCAACAACCCACGGCATAGGGCCGAGGGTGAACGGCACAAGGAGAGAGGACATGAACCAAGGGACACAGCAACTTCGAGACGTGGACCATTATCGAGACATGTTCACGCGAAACCCCGGCGCGAATATCGGCGCATCACTGGCGGCCCGTGCCCTGGCGACCGCGTATCCGGGCATCGACTCGGGCGCGACCCAGCGGTACTTTCAGGGCAAATATCCGCATGGCATACCGGCCACCGACCTGCTCCGGCTCGTGGACGGCAACGCGACGGACTTGCCCGAGGAGGTGCAACCACCTTGGGATTATTTCATCATTCACCTATTCGCAGAGCATTGCCAAGGGAAAGCGGGGCGGCCCTACCATTTCGATGACTTCCTCGACTTCCTCGACGGTGTAGACCCAGACGATCTCGTAGTCTACGAGGGCACGCGGGCGGAATTGCTTGACGTGGCCGACTTGCTCGACCTGCGGGCGAAGAGCGCCGCGGCGGGAAGTGACTTATACTTTTTGCGATCAGCGGCAAGCATCCGTGAGGCGGTCGAGCGAACCCGGAAATGAAAAGGTACTTCCGGGCGGAAATGAGGCGGTCGGCTCCGCGTGTATACCTTCGCGCGATCTTCTCATGGAAAATTTCCCGACTTGCGCCGCCATTTCGCAATCGCCCTTTATTTTCAAGGGCTTTCGCGCTTTGAGGCGGCGGCGGTATAGGCGGCCGTAACGTCCACGACGGCGACCACGAGGGCGCGGCGGCATAGGCTGTCGCGCCTGTTTTCTGCATGCTTTCAAGCAACAATACCCCCGTAAACAGGCGGCATTCTGCCTGTTGACTGTATACTAACAGTATATAGATAGCATTTCACAACAGGGGAAGACTTGACATTCCCTGCAAAATAGTGTAGCATCAACACCAGCGACAACCAAGGAGGCTCGCACGATGCGAACGAAGGCAATGGAAAACGCTGATCAATTGATGACCGTCAAGGAGGTTGCGCAGACCTTGCGGCTAAGCGAGAGAACCGTCTGGCGCTTCGCCGACAGCGGGCAATTGCCCCGGCCTGTTGCGCTTGGCGGCTCGCGGCGCTGGCGGCGTAGCGACATCGACGCGGTGATGCGCTGTGGATGCGGCAAGGCGCGGGCGGTGGCGCGAAGTTAACCACTTTGGGGGTAACCCCATGCCCGGCGCGGGCTGCGGCTTGCTCACCGGCTGCGCCCGCGTCGGGTAAGGGAGGTGAGCATGGGAAAAGACAGATTCCGAAAGCAGCGGCGGACGCTATCACCGTTCAATGTTTTCCTGCACCGGCCCGGCGACCTGACTTATCCGATCTCTCGCGACCTACTCAAGAGCGACGCCTATCGAGTCCTAACGAAGACCGCGCAAGCCCTGCTCCCGGAGGTCTTCGCTGCATATTTTCACGCTACTGCATGGGAGAAAAAAGGCGAGGCGTTTTCGTTCACTTGGAACGCGACGAGTGTGCAGGTATCCGAGAATGGTTTTCGCGCTTGCTGGCGGCAATGGCTCCGCGTCGGTTTCTTCGAGGTCCGAGGCGAGGATCAACCGGATACGCCCGGTGGGGCGACCCGATACCGACCATCCGCACGATGGGAGTCCTACACGCCGACGCCGGAAGAGCGGCGATCCCTCGATAAATTCGACGCGATGCGCAAGCAGCGGATCAACCGTAGCAAGAAGCGGCGGCGCGAATTCCGGGAGAAGATGCGACATGAGGCACGGTAGGCTACACGAAAAAAACCTACCGCACTCACTGCGGGGGGTAGCGGAAAGTATCCCCGCACTCACTGCGGGGGGTATCAGGCGACCTACCGCACTCACTGCGGGGATGCTTGCGTCTCTTGCCCTTGTGACCTACCGCACTCACTGCGGTGATCTTAATATACCATTGCTGGCGGCGTGGATGCGCGCGGCTTGGTTTGGTTCTTTTTCTCTCGGAATAGGCGCATCTACTGTAAGCGGCCCGAACTCGGGCGGTTTCGGCCCGAACCCCGGCCCCGGCCCAACTCGCACAATTCACACGGCCCTGGATGCCCGCTATCGCACGAACGACGGCGAAGTCATACCGGAACACGACCCGAGGGGGATATGGGGTGCGTTTTCACAGAGCGATTGCGCGACTACCGATTGGCTAATCGCACGCACGGATTCAAGACGAAAAATATCTCGCTAAGGCGGCGGGATACAACCCATAGGGAGATAGAATCATGCGATCTGGACCGAAACACAAACCATTTTCCGAATTGTCGAGGGCGCAACGGTACGTTCGAGAGCGGCAAGGCGAGGGCGCGCAACTAAAGCGGGGTATGCCCGAGTGCCCGGCCACGCTTGACGCGGCGGCCCAAGGCCACTGGGAACGCATCGCCCTGCAACTGACGAACACTTTGACGCCGATAGACGGCCCGGCCCTGGCGATCCTGTGCTCCCTGCTCGCGGACTTCGAGCGGGCGGGCACTGCCCAAGAACGTGTGGCGCTGACCCGAGTGATTCAACCGCTTGCCCGGCAATTCGGAATGATGCCGCTTGCCCGTGGCGTCAAGCCGACCGACCCCATCGACCCGGATGACGACGAATCGCATCTCAAGATCGTCTAACGCGGACCCGACAACAACGCGGGAAACCATAGGAGACACAACCATGAAATGCGGACCGAAAATGAAACCGATCTCTCAACTGTCGAGGGCGCAACGCTATCAGCGGCTACGCCAGAGTGCGGCGACCCCTGGCGGCGGCGCGGTGGCCCTGGACCACGTGCCCGATCCGCCGAAACACTTGAACGCGACCGCCAGGCGCATATGGAAGGAGGCGCTACCTCGACTTGTCGAGCGCGGCGTGGTGGATGCCCTTGCCCTTCCCCTTTTCGGGCGATATTGTGCGGCGCGGGCGATGCTGGATGACGACCCCAACATGAGCACGCGAGATTTCGTCTCGTTGTCCGGCGCAATGCTCCGCATCGAGCGTGAACTTGGGCTGACCCCACGGGCGCGCGGCGTGAAGGCCCCGGCCCCGGTCGATGCCCTCGACCCGGATGACGACGACGATGAATCCGACATCAATGTCGTCTAAGGCACTTGACAACGGCGCGGAAATAATGTAGGAATATGGACATGGCGAAACAACGGCATATCTCGAAGGGTTCCATGAGCGACCTACTCCGGCAAGCGATCCTCGATGCGCCGACGTACCTTGGCATCGAGCGGGATACCGGCGTTCCACGGCAATGCATCATGGCTTTCGTGAAGGGCAAGAGCACACTGCGGCTCGACAAGGCTGACACGCTCGCGGAGTACTTCGGCATCGAGTGCAAGCAGACTCGAAGGAGAGGTAAGAGGGCATGAGCGTATTCAAGAAAAGCATATCGAGGCCTATGCCCGAGGGCGCGGAGCGATTCACGCGCAAGGGTAAGGCGTGGGTGCGCTGGACGGGCGCGGACGGGCGCAAGCACGAGGGGCGGGTATCGAAGAACGGCGACCGCGTTCTTGAAAAAAGCGCGACCTACTCCGGGCGATTCCGCGACGGGGCGGGTATCTTGTGCGAAAAGAACACGGGGTGCAAAGACCGAGGCGAGGCGATGCGCGTCTACTCCGCATGGCTTGCGCGCGCGGCCCAGCAACGGGCGGGACTGCTCACGGAACGCGAGGCGGAAGCGGCGGACCATGCGCGCGTGCCTCTTGTGGAACACGTGGACGCCTACCTCGACGACATGACCCGGCGCGACCTGACGGCGCGGCATATCAAGGAGCGCCGGGCCGACTTGGGGCGCGTACTCGACGGCTGCAATTTCCGGCTCTTGCGCGACTTGAACCGTTCCCGCTTCGAGGTATGGCTTGGCGACCTGGCGCGGGCGGGACTTTCGGCGCGGCGGCGCAACGTCTACCGCGCGGCGATGGTGAGTTTCTCCCGATGGTGCGTTAAGACGGGGCGGCTGCTTACGAACCCGCTTGTAGAAACGCACGCGGCGAAGGAAGAACTTGATCGGCGACACGTGCGGCGGGCGCTGACGGAGCAGGAATTGGAGCGGCTTTTCGAGGCGGCGGAAACCCGGCCCGTGCTGGAAGTGCAACGCATTACGCGAGGCCCGCGCAAAGGGCAACCGGCGGCGGACGTGCGCCCGGAAGTGCTCGAAGACAAACGGCGACTCGGGCGGGAGCGTGCGCTGTTCTACCGGGTCATGGCGTTTACCGGCTTGCGGTTCAATGAGGCGCGGACCCTGCGCATAGGCGATCTCGACCTTGACGGGCCGAAACCGCGCATCCAACTACGGGCGGAAGCGGAGAAGAACCGAAAAGGCGCTACGCTGCCCCTACGCGGCGGTCTGGCGGCGGACCTTATCGAGTACCTAGGGGAACGCCTATCGTGGAGCAGAGCGGATTCTAGGCGGCGTGGCGGCCCTATTCCGGCGCGGCTCGACATGGACAAGGCGCTGTTTCTGAATGCGCCGTCAAGCGTGAAGGTTTTCGACCGGGACTTGGCGGCGGCGAATATCGCGAAGCATGACGCACGCGGACGTGTGGCGGACTTGCACGCGCTGCGCATGACGTACTGCTCCCTGCTCGCGGGCGGCGGCGTTCCCCTGGCGACGGCGCAAGTGCTCATGAGGCATCATTCGCCGACCTTGACGGCGAAACACTACCTGGACCCGGCCATGCTCGACACGGCGGGCGCGGTGGAAAGACTGCCCGACCTGGACCGCAAGACTGCCCGGCCCGATGTTGCACGGATTGTTGCACGCGGCGGCGGCTTTTCATGTCAAAAAGGGGCGCGGCATGGCGAAAGCGTATCAGGAAACCATAACAGCGGCTCTATGCTGTCCTATGGCGCGAAAAACCCCGGTTTTCAAGGAGAAACCAATGTTTGCAGGGGTATTATGAGGGGTGAAAGTATGGCGGGAGCGACGGGACTTGAACCCGCGACCTCCGGCGTGACAGGCCGGCGTTCTAAACCAACTGAACTACGCCCCCGCTCGGGGGTGGACGAATGCCCACAGCGCAGAGAGATTCTACCTGTTTCCGAGGCGACAAATCAACCTGACATCGGCGCGCGCATCAATAAGAAGCCGTAACCCGCAGGTACCCCGGCTGGTTCTGGCTCTTCATTACCTGCCCGCTGGGGCATCTCTTGGCATAGATGTGTCCGGGTCCGTATACTGATGGGTCGGAAATCGTGTGAGGCCAAGGCCGTGAACAGGGTTATGCGTCGTTACGGTTTGTCTTGTTGTATCGTGGCCGTCTGTCTGATGGCGGCGGACGGGGCGGACGTAGCGGCGCCGGAAGGACAGGCGGCGGCGCGGCCCGAGATGGATTTCACGGACCGGGACTATGGCGGGGCCTTCGCGAAGGACCCGGACGTCGTAAAGTTCGGGGGGCGCTATCTCCTCTATTACTCGACCCGGCTGGCGGACCGGCGTTTCGCGGTGGGGATCGCGGAGAGCCGGGACCTGGTCGCCTGGACGAAGGTGGGCGAGGTGCGGCCCGACGCGCGGTATGATCGGCGCGGTCTGGCGGCGCCGGCGGCGCTGGTGCATGAAGGGCGGGTGCATCTCTTCTATCAGACTTACGGCCAGGGGCGTCTGGACGCCATTTGCCACGCGGTTTCGGAAGACGGGGTCCGTTTTGAACGGAATCCGACGAATCCGATCTTTCGCCCGATGGGCGACTGGAACGCGGGGCGCGCCATCGACGCGGAGGTGTTCCTCGACGGCGAGACGGCCCTTCTCTACTGTGCCACGCGCGACCCGGATATGAAGCGGCAGATGCTGGTGGTCGCGACCGCGCCGACGGCGGCGGGTTTCGTGCGGGAGAGTTGGACGCAGCGGTGCGACGCGGCCATCCTGGCCCCGGAATTGCCGTGGGAGACGGCTTGCGTCGAGGCCCCGGCCGTCCTCAAGCGGGATGGGCGCTTCTACATGTTCTATGCCGGCGGCTACAACAACAACCCGCAGCAGATAGGTGTGGCCGTGAGCGACGACGGGCTGTCGTGGAAGCGGGTCTCGGATCAGCCGCTGCTGCCGAACGGGCTGCCCGAGTCGTGGAACCACAGCGAATCGGGCCACCCGGGCGTCTTCACCGACGATGACGGCGCGCAGTATCTGTTCTTCCAGGGGAACGACGACAACGGCGCGACGTGGTACTTGTCAAAGATGCGGCTGCGCTGGCGCGACGGGTTACCGTATCTCGTGCGCCCCGGGGACGGGCACGAGTTCCATCTCAGCTTGCCGTAGGCGCGCCGTCGGCGCGAGCACGGAAGCGGCGCTGAAGCGCCCGACACCCCTGCTAAAGCAGGGTGCAAACAGGAGCGCGCTGAAGCGCGCTAACATGTCGTCCGCGCTATCCGCGACATGCGGCACGATTCGACCGCGACTCCGCCAAAGATCCGGCAATCCAGCGGTAATAGCGGAACAGCACCCATTGTTTTGATGCCGTGTTCGCGCTTGATCGCGCGCATGACCGTGTCGTCAACGATAAGCGTCGCCTTCCTATGGAAAACCATGCCATAGGTCTGGAGGGGCGTCAAGTCGGCAAAACAATACCCGGGAACGGGGGCAAGCCGCCCCCGCTCCCGGGTAACGATTACTCGCGTGTCAGGCGGGCTGCCCGGGACAGAAGCCGTCTTCGGTGCCGTCGTCCGGGCAGTAGTGAAAGCCGCCACTGTTGTAGAACTGGATCATGCGGAGCAATTCGGTCAACCCGATGCTCCAATCCGGTCCCGCGGGCGCATAGTCGCTGTCGTGGGGGCAGCAGTCTGTGTTGTCGCCCGCGCCCGGGACGTAGCCGTCTTCCGTGCTTCCCGGATCGTCGGCGCAGTGGAAGCCGCCGGAATTGTAGAACTGGATCACGCGCAACAGCTCGGTGAGCTGGATCACGTTGTCTTGATCCTGGTCGGCGCTGTGCCACGGGTCTTCGCAACCTTCGCCTTCACCCTCACCTTCACCCTCACCTTCACCTTCACCCTCACCCTCACCTTCACCCTCACCCTCACCCTCACCCTCACCCTCGCCCTCGCCTTCACCCTCGCCCTCGCCTTCACCCTCACCTTCGCCCGCGTCACTCAGGAGGCAGAAGCTCAGGTCCGTCGCAATCTCGCCGGGTGCGTCGTTATAGAACTGGGCGGCGACGCCGTTGCCCAGTGGCGACGATGCCCAGTGGAACCAGCACGCCACGTCGCCCACGGCCTGGATGGATATCCAGCCCTGATCCAGCGTAATCGGCGTATCGATCTCGGCGAGGAAGCGATACAGCGGAAGCTCCGCCGCGCCGTACACGACACCGGTGTCCGCCAGCCACGGCTCGACGAGGAACCCATCCACGTACGCGCCGTCCTGGTCGTAGAACCGAATCACAAACGCGGCCTGTGTGGGCGCGCATGCGTCGCCGTCGGGCATCAGATAGAAGCCCCACCACCGGACATACTGAATGGCGGCCGAAACGCCCTGGAAATCGTCGAACGCGACGTAGCCCACGCCGGGATCGCCTGCATCCTCGGGCGCGTACGAGCCGAGATTGCTGATATGGGCGGCCCAAGAGCCTTCAGGGCCGTCAACGGGCTGGCCGTAGAGGGAGTTCTCGGGACAGACATCCGCGAGGTCGTATTCCCCTTCGCCCTCGCCTTCGCCCTCGCCTTCTGCGCCATCGGCAAATTCGTATGCGCCTATGTCGTAATCCGAACCGTCCGACGTGACGGCGCCGAGGCCGTCTCCATCAAACCCGCGCGGCACCCCGAGGAGGTCATCCAGGACATTGCCGTATTCCGGCAGACTTGCGTTGATACCCGCATCTATACACGGCGAGTCCGCGCGGAGCTGGTAGTTGCCGCCGCCGATGAAGCGGGGCGGTGCGTTGAGGTTGCCTCCCGGCCAGCCACCAAGAATGTCGCAGGCAACGGCGGTCGCCGTGCTGGCGTAGAAGGGGCCACCTTCCTCGACGGGAAAGTCGAGAAACGGGAAATCCCGAATCTCGACGGGCGTTCCGTTCCAAATGATGGAATTCACGAATAACGGTTGCGCTTCATCGAGGTTGGCGACGGCCCCTTCCTGCCCGGTGCTGTTCACGATCTGGTTGTTCGCGATAGTGCAGTGGATATAGCGGCCAAGGGCCTCGAACGTAAAGATGGCCGCGCCCTCGTACAAGGCGCTGTTCTCGACAATGAGGCAATTGATGAAATACGGGTCTGAAATGGTGGTCTGATCGCCGGGCGGCTGGCTGGGCAAGCGGCCGATATTGTAGACGGCGCCGCCGCGCTCGGCCGTGTTGCCGAGAATGAGGCAATTACGGAAGACGGCGTTGGACTTGTTGACGTTGATGGCGCCGCCGTGCATCCCGCCGGTGTTGTTCAGAAACGCGCAGTCCGTGACGATGGATTCGCTTTCCTTCAGATTGCACAGGCCGCCGCCATCCACGTCGGCCACGTTGTCGCGGAAGACGCAATTCGTGATCGTTGGCGATGAAAACCAATAGTTGAACATCGCGCCGCCGACGCCTTGTGTGCCGGACACCGCTATAGCGCGGTTATGCTCGAAGACGCAATTGGCCACGAGCGGCGACGCGGAGAAATTGAACATGCCCGCACCCGTCTGGGCCCGGCCATAGCGAATGGTGAAGCCGTCAAGGCGCGCGTTGTTCGCGCCGAGCACCACGGACGCCACCGGCGTGTTTTCGCCGGAAGACAGGGCGGTGCCTTCGAGAATAGTGCTATTGTTCGACGGATCACGTTGTTCGCGTGCGACTTCCGAACCGTTGAAGCCGCCGAATAGATCGACGCCCGCCGCCATGATCAACGACTGGCCGCCGGTCTCGACCTCGTTGTAGACGCCGGCGGCGACCCAAACTTCGCCGCCGCCGTCCGCCGCCGCGGCGTTGACGCCGTCACGCACGGTGGCGAAGGCCTGCTCCCAGGACGTGCCGTCGCCACTCGGTGCGCGATCGACATCCACGTACCACACCGCGGGAAAAGCGGGCAAGGCGGCCAACGCCACCAATATGCCCGACAGCAGACAGCGCGCAATCCCGTTCATACCTGCACTCCTCACGAATTTGACCGCGCCTTCGGTTCCCGATACGTGAAGCCTCCGTGCGCGGGATCGTGCCTGACCAGGCAAGGCCGCGCCGCACACCGGTGGCTCCCTCGTTCCTTGCCGAAGACGCGGCGCCGCACGACGCCGCGTCCCAATATTTCAACAACTCGTTGTCTACGCCCGCAGGAAACGGCGATAGACGGCTCTTGGAATGGTCTGTGTCCGTTCCGTCAGCACCGCCCCGAGCACCGTGGCGTTGCCGTCCTTGAGCATTTGCACGGCGCGCCCCACCACTTCCCGGCGCGTGGCGTCCGCCTTGATGGCGAGCAGGACGCCGTCGGCGTAGCGGGCCAGCTTGACCGCGTCGTGGGCCTGCAACACCGGTCCGGCATGGAAGACGATGTATTTGAAGCGGCCACGCAGCGCCTCGACCACCTGCTTCATGCGCTCGGAACCCCACAGGTGCGCGGGGTACTCGCCATGCGATCCGCGCCCGAGGACGACAAGGGTCTCCTCGGAGTCCAGCGCACTTTCGACGGAGACCTGTCCGAGCAGAATATCCACGACCCCATGAGGCGCGCGTCGCGCTTCGGCAATATCACCCGCGAAATCCACCAGGAGCGTGCGGTTATCGGCGTCGCTCGCGAAGGCATGCGCCAGCGCCGCGGCCACTTGCGGCGCGCCTTCGTGGGACACGGCGCTGGTCACCTCGTAAAGCTGGCTCTCGCCGGCCTTGCTCGTGATCGTATCGAGCATGATCGACAGCCGTTCCGCTTCGCGCCCGTCAAGCGGCTGCCCGGGCGGATTGAAGAAACTGGCGAGCGGCGTAACCTTCACGTAGTGCTCGACGTCTTCCGGCGTCTTGAGGCCATGGTCGAGATACTCGAAGAAGAACGCGAGGCCCAAGGCGATGATGAACCCGCCGATGATCGCGACGATAAGGTTCAACAGCCGGTTCGGTCGCACCGGGTTCGAAGGCAGGGTCGCCTTTGACATGTCGCGGATGCTCGATACGTTCTTCTCCGCGAGTTCCTCGCTGATGATCGATTCCTCGTACCGCTGCGCGTACAGTTCGTAATTCGCCGCGAGGATATCGATCTCGCGCTGTTTGGCGTCGAACTCCTTCTTCACCGCGTTCAATTCATTCAGGCGCGCCCGCGTGGCCTCTTGCTTCATGGTGGTGGCCTGGCGGATGTTCGCGATGGCCGTTCGCAGATCGGCCGAGGCGCCCGCCACCTGGCCGTTCAGGCTCTGCACCTGCGGGTGGCTCGCGCCCAGGGATTGTTTCACGCGGTTTCGCTCGAGGATTAGTTCGTAGAGGCGTAACTGCATCTCGCGGACGACGGTCTGCTCCGTCTCGATGGCCAACAGGGAGACATAATCCGTCTCGAGGGTCTGACCCTCAATGACCCGAGCCAGTTCCTCCAATTGTTTCAGTAGGCGGGCGCTCTTGGTGAACTCCTCATTAAGCAACTCGATCTCGATTTCGACCATGCCGACGTACTGCCGCTGGCGCACTTCGAGCATC
>JAKQEQ010000022.1 GCA_029556545.1 Candidatus Hydrogenedentota bacterium | reverse complement strand
TCCGTTTGGCGACCGATTCGGCGTATTCGTCGGCCAGTTTGAGGAACTTCCGGTATCCGGCGATGGCCTGCCGGAGCGGCCGGACCTTTCCCGGCGGCACGTATCTGACGACGTTGCGCCCCCCTGACCACGTCTGGTGGTTGTAGTAGGTTTTCCCGGACGCGGCCTTCCTCATGGCGCAGAGCGTCCCCCTGGCCATGGCGGGGATGGCCGCGATATCCCGTAAAATCCGTTCTGGCGTTCTCATGGGCAATAGTATATAGTATCCTATATATGAACGCAACACACATTTCCGACGGTGCCGCGGCCTCCGCTCCGGCGAGTCTGACCGAATGCCTCCTGGCGATCACCGACCCTCGCGTCGACCGGACGCGGCTGCACAATTTCGGCGACATCGTCTCGCTGGACGGCAAGGCCCTGCGGCGCGCGGCGGGAAAGACGGGCGTCCCCTTCATTGTCAATGCGTGGTCGTCCGCAAACGGCCTCGCGCTGGGCCAGGTCAAGGTGGACGACAAAAGCAACGAGATCACGGCCGTCCCCGGGCTGCTCGACGCGCTGCTGCTCAAAGGCTGCATCGTCACGCTCGACGCCATGGGCTGCCAGCGCGCGACGGCGGCCAAGATCGTCGACGCCGGAGCCGACTACGTCATCTCGCTGAAGGGGAACCAGGGGACGCTGCACGACGAGGTCAAAGCTTTCCTGGAGGACGAGGCCTCGCGCAACCCGCAGGGACTGGACCGCTTCGAGACCGTCGAGAAGGGGCACGGACGCATCGAAACGCGGGTCTGCCGCCAGAGCGGAAGGCTCGGCTGGTTCGAAGACCTGGGCAAATGGAAGGGCCTCAAAAGCGTGTTCATGGTCGACTCCGTCCGCGAAATCAAAGGCGTCGCGACGGCCGAAAGACGATTCTTCATCTCTTCCCTGCCCGTCGACGCACGCAAGGCCCTCGAAACATGCCGCGCACACTGGAACGTCGAAAACCAGCTCCACTGGAGGCTGGACGTCCAGTTCAACGAGGACCAGTGCCGGGCCAGAACCAAGAACGCGGCCGAGAACCTCGCCATTCTGCGGCGGATCGCAATGAACATGCTCAACAACGAGAAAACCAAAAAGAGAGGGATCAAGGGGAAGCAGAGAAACGCCTCGTGGGACTGCAACTACCTGATGAAACTTCTCCGGTCGGACGCCGGCCCCGCCTGCCATCTCAAAAAAAATTAGATGCGTCGGCCCTGAGGGTTGACTGTCCTGGCCTCCCGCCACATAATAGAACCTGCAATGCCGCGTTCTGGCGGACTCATCTGTCGCGGCACGCCAATAAGGAAACGGGGAACAAGATGCGCGGTGTGATGTGTGTGACGATGTTGGCGCTGGCGTGGAACGGGCTGGCTGCCGGGAGCGTGGAGCGTCCTGTGTCCGTACGGATCCCGGCCGGGGTCAACGCGGGAAAAGATCTTGATTTCGGCGACTATTCGCTGACGGTGGAGGAGCCTTTTCACATGGATGCCACCGAAGTGACGTGGGCCTTGTGGCGCGACGTGCGCGATTGGGCCTTGACCAATGGCTATGAGGATCTGTCCGGCGTGGGTTCCGGCAAGGCGGACGATCATCCGGTGCAGGGCGTCAACTGGGTGGACTGTGTCAAATGGTGTAACGCGCGCAGCGAGAAAGAGGGCCTCGGGCCCTGTTACCATGTGGGCGGCGTGGTCTGCCGGCGGTCCGGCGGCGCGCCCGACTGTTCGTTCTCGGCCTCCGGTTACCGGTTGCCGACCCATGTCGAGTGGGAGTACGCGGCGCGCGGCGGGCGGGTCGGCAAACGCTATCCGTGGGGCGACACCATTAGCCAGAAGCAGGCCAATTATTACAGCCATGCGGGCGACACCAACGATGTGAGCGCGACGCGCGGCCACCATCCGGAGTACGCCAAGGCTGCGATGCCCTTCACCAGCCCGGTCGCATCCTTTGAGCCCAACGGCTATGGCCTTTACGACGTGGCGGGCAACGTCTGGGAGTGGTGTTGGGCACCGAAGGGCGCCAGCCGTACGTTTCGAGGCGGAAGCTGGGATGCGGATGGCGGCGGCGTGCGTTGCGGCTACCGCAGCGAGAACAGCGGCAATGGCGAGAAGAGCGTGTTCGGCGGTTTCCGGTGCGTGCGCCGCGCGGGGCAGTGAGCGAGAACGGGAGCGCGATGCATATCGAGGTGATTCCGGTCGGGCCGTACGCGGCCAACAGCGTGTTGCTCTGGCAGGCGCCGGACCAAGCGTGGGTGGTGGACCCCGGCGCGGAGGGCGGGGCGCTGCTGGGAACCCTGCGGCGTAACGGGCTGACGCCAGCCGCCGTGGTGTTGACGCACGCCCATTTCGACCACATCTCGGCGGTGAACG
>JAKQEQ010000020.1 GCA_029556545.1 Candidatus Hydrogenedentota bacterium | reverse complement strand
CCCGTTTGTAACTTTCACCCATTGGTTTTTCGTGGTTTGGGCTCATTTTCGTCCTTGGGTTGTGGCATTTCTCCTCTGGAGTTTATGCTTTTGTAATACCCGAAGGCTCAGTTATTCTCAAGTCCATCTGGGAAATGTGGGTTCATGTCACAATCCTTCTAGGAACGGATACTTCAGGCCTGAGGGATCGATGCGGACGAGATGGTTGCCTTCGTACGTCAACGCGTAGGTCGGCGTCTCGTTTTCCGCGAGGGCGGGCCAGGCGCCGCCGATATTGAACGAGCCGCATTTTTCGCGCGTGGACCAGCGCGGTTTGTCCCAGGCGATCTCGTCCGCTTCGCCGGCGCGCGGCGTCCGCGTGATCCACCCGTCGGGCGCGACCGCGCGGGGCGCGCGCACCCGGAGTTGATGATCGCGCTTGGCCCGATATCGTAGCCCGCCCGTCGCGCGGGGCGTGATGACGACGTTGGCGTCTTCATGTTCGGTGACGATGCGAACTTCCGTGACGTCGCCCTCCGTAGTCACGGCTTCCGTCCAGGCGGTGTACAACGCGCGGATTCCCGAGTAGCCACAGCATCCCGCCACCGGCAACTGAGGAGGTTCGCCTCCCGTGCGATACAAGCCGAGGTCGCTCGGAAAACTGCGGCTTGAGATCCACGCGCCGCGCAGGCGGTTCAACGTGGCCGCGTCGCCCGGCAGCCGCTCGGGCTTCGTGAATTGCGTATGAAACAGGTCGTTGACGGTGAAGCGTTCGATGTCGTCCCAGAGGTCGGCGAGCGCGCGCCATTGGAGGCGCAGGGAGTGGCAGCCGGCAAGCGCGGCGGCCAGTTCGAGCATGTCGGCAGTGCCGCAGACCTCGTTCATGCCGCTGATCCCGTTGCGCGGGCCGAACATCGCGGTCTCGGGAAAATATCCGCATGAACAGGCCGGGCTGGGGTTCGTGGACGCATCGAAGATCCAGCGGTAGGCGCGGATCGCCAGATCGATGTATTTCTCGCCGAGCGCGGCGTCGCCATGCGCCAAGAGATCCCGGGCAAAGGTCACCAGCCCGACGAGGCCGGTGACCGCGCTGTGGAAATGTCCCTGGAAGCGTCCCGCATCGTCGAACATCGGCGAGCGGCTGCCGCGCGATTGCTCGAAGCCACACAGATACCCGTGGGCGAGTTCCTGGGCGAGTTGGCGGTCCTGGGGATCGCGGGTGATCTCCAGGAGCCTCGCCTGCGCGTAGAGCGCCAGCGCGCCGGTGAGCGTAAAGCCCGTCCAATGCATTTTCCCAAAATCGCGCGCGGGCAGCTTGGGGGAATCGTTCCAGTAGCAATCGGTCTCCCACCAGATCGCCGTGGCGAAATCGGGGACAAGGCCGGGGATGCCTTGGCGATCGTGGAGCACGGAATGTCGCGCGATCCGGAACAGGCCCTTCTGCAGCCGGCGGATGCGGGCGAGCGTTTGCTCCCGTTCGGCGGAGAGGTGTTGCAGGCGCAGGACGAGATATTGAAAAAACATTCCCTGATCCCATAGGTGATAGTAGTACCCGCTCGTTTTCGGATCGCTATGGTCGGGGCAATAGACCAGGCCCGTTTCGGGATGGATGAACGTTTGGAGATATTGCCAGAGGCCGGATTCCACCTCGGGGTCCACGGCCGGATCGCCGAGCATCTGGCGGACGCGCAGCCAGGCGATCAACGCGCGCGAAGTCGTGTCGCCGCAATCCCATTGCGACGGGGCAATCTTGGGGACCGGCGCGAGGGCGTTGTCGAAGTGCGGGCGGATGCCGTCCCGGACACGGCTCAACGCCTGCCGCATGAATCCGTCGCGGGCAAGACGAAGGCGTTGCTCAATGAGCGGCTTCACTGGCGATGACGCGGCCGGGTTATTGCGGCAGGAGAACCACGTCGTCGAGCGAGACACTTCCTTGGACGCCGATCACGAAAACAATGTGGTTCACCTCGGGACATTTGATCTGGAGGGTTCCCTCAAGCTTTTGCCAGCGATCTTCATCAGATACGGCAAATTGCTGGGGCTTGACCTCCTGGCAACGGGAATAATCGTACAGATTGGCCAATTTGGCGTCGTACATATAACAGCGAACCATCACCGTGCCCGTGCCTTTGGCGTAGAGCGAAAACTTGTGCGGCTTGCCGACCTGGATCGCGCGCTCGTCCAGACCAACGCCTTCCACGACGGAGAGGTTCTTGCCGATGACGATGGCGGATTGGGTTTTCGGCGATTCGATCCGCACGGCGCGCTTGCCGGTATGAACCTCCGCGCCCGTTTTGCCCTCGACGTATTCGAATTTGCAGGCCTCATTCGTCCATCCATCCGCAGGATTGATGGAGACCTCCGCGGGCATCGCTGCCGCGTCGCCGCTCGGGATCTCGACGTTGCGTTCGATCAGCGGCCGATAATGCGCGTTCGCCATGCTGATCGCAACGGCCACAGATTCCTCGAACCCGCCGTTGGCCAGCAGGTTGGCCGGCTCTTGCGCGGACAGCGGCGCGGCCGCAAGCAAAACCGCCGCGAGTCCCGCGCCGGCAAGAGTGCGTTTTGAGAGGTGAGGGTTGGTTTTCATAATTAATCTCCGTCCCAAAAGACGTCGGCGCTCGGGAAGGGCACCGGCGCGCGCCGCCAGGCGGCGTGTCCGTCGAGGTACACGACATTGAGCCCGCCTCCATGACGGAATTCGTCGTAGAGGAGTCCGAAGTTGGTTTGGGGAGGGCGCGTCTCGGCGTAGCCGTCCATGACGAGGCTCGTTTCGCCCTGCCGCGCAAATTGGTTTTCCCGGCTCCAGTTTCCCGCGTAGGCGCCCAACAAGGCAATATTCGCGCAATAATCGACGAACGTGCCGCCCGGACCGTTAACGTGCTTGCCTGAGGGGCATTTGAACACCTCTCGGTTGTTGGCGAGATGGGGAAGCACAGTGGGCATCCAGCCGGCGGTCACCGGGTCGTTGGGCGCGGCCGACCAGTATTGAGTCTTGGGGAGATCGCCGTTCCATTCGTCCGAATACATGCGGAACGCCAGGCCGATCTGCTTGAGATTATTGAGACAGGCGGTCGCGCGGGCGCGCTCCCGCGTGCTCGCGAGAGACGGCAGGAGCATCGCCGCCAAGATGGCGATGATCGCGATGACGACCAAAAGCTCGATAAGGGTGAAGGCGAGGACATTGGGCGCGCGCCGTTTCATGTCTTTCGACGGAGGAACCATCCGAGGCCGACAAGGGCGAGAAGCGCAAAGCTGGACGGTTCGGGGATGACCACGATCAGATTGACCTCTCCGAACACCGAGGTGTCAAAGTAGGCGTCTTCGACGCCGTCAGGCATCAGGCCGAGAGTCAGCGTATTGTCGATGAGGGTACCCGTATAGTTGAAGAGGCGATACACGTTGGTTGGCGTATTGCCGATGAAATCCCAGCCCGGCAGGGCGGTGACATTCAGGATGCCGTCGAGGGTCAGATCGCCGTTGACCACGATCAGATCGTTCGAGCCGCTGCCGACCACGCCGATGCCGTTGAGGTCGTGCGGGCCTAGCTCGAAGTTGAGCACCGAGAAGTTGTTCAGGGTCAGGTTGCTGTGGATGGTGAGCGTGCCCGGACTCGTGCCCGGCGCGAGCGTGCCGCCATTGGCGACCGTGACGGCGGCGGTGATGGCCCCCGTGCCGGTTAATGTGGCGTTGCTGGCGACGGATAATCCGTTGGCAAAGAGATGGGCGCCTCCGTTCAGCTTGAGCGTAGCGGCCTGGACGCCGTCGCCCACGGTGAATGCGGCGGCGTTGCGGATCGTCGTGGATCGCGTGACCAGATCGCCGGCGTGGAAGTTGACGACCGAGTTGGCGCCGTTGGTCGCGAGGAATTGGTCCACGACGAGGCTTCCGCCGTTGAGGGTCAACGCCCCTTGTCCAGTGGCGCCCACCACGAGTTTCGCGTTTGCGGAGGAATTGGTGACCGCCAGCGATCCGCCAGACACCGTGATGAGGTTGGACGCGGACGCAGCGCTGTAGCCAAGGACTACCGAGTTGGTCGCGATCAGGACGCCGCCCGCGAGGATGTCAGCCTGGTTGTGCGATCCGTTGCCTCCCACCGTAAGCAAATCAATGCGCGCCATTCCGCCGTTGGTGACCACGAGGCGATTTCCTCGCGCGCCGGAATTGACGGAGATCGCCATATTGGGCGTCTGCAGGAGTGACCCCGCGCCGGAGACGAGGACGAGATTGTTGCTGGTGGCGCCGGCTTGGCCGAACGGGATATAGGCGGCGTCGAGCTTTCCGCCGTCGGCGATCGTTACGCGGTTGTCCGACCCTCCGCTGTAACCGATGTAGAAGGTCCCGGCACTGGCGTCCACATGGCCGTTGTTGGTGATGATCACCTGATTTCCGCTGCCAAGGTAGCCGAGGAACATGGCCAGCGAGTTGTTCAGGTCCCAGGTCGAGCCGTTGCCGACCACG